>CBFDEC010000006.1:0-111663 GCA_965603725.1 uncultured bacterium
TAAGAAAGGTTACGCTACTTTTTTATAAATTTCCACACCTTTTGTAATTAACTCTCCTGCCATAAGAAAATCTATATTTTTCTAAATAAATTAAGACGCTTAAAAATATTGAATTATATTCATTGATATTTTTATTTCTTAGAGTTAAAAGATTTTGAGAAGCAAAAAAATCTTCGCTTTGGAAAAAAGCTGAGCAGGTTGAATCCCCAACCATAGCAACAGTTACACAATTGCGATCATTTATATATTTTTTATATTCATTTTTATATTCAACCTTTGCCGTTCTGCCGTTATTTTCCCTAGTTCTGCCTATGTAGTTAGTTCCAGAAGCGTCTGATTCTAATTTATTTAAGTCAATACTTTTTGCAATTGCTATATCTTGGAAAATATCAGTTGTTATAAAATATTCCCAATTACTTGCATCTAATTCAAAGTCTTGATTTATTACACTTTGAGGATTTAGGGTGTTTAATTTTTCATAGTCAATGTTAGCAAATTCTTGAGGTATAAATTTTGGAACAAGTATATCCTTTAATGTTTTGTTTGCCTGTCTGCCATAACTGTATTTATATTTATTTGCTTTCATACACTGACAATAGTATAGTTTTTCAATAATACTCATTTCATATTTAGGATAAAGGACTAAAATATGAAATCCTGTATAAAATTTTTCAGTTTGTAAAAATGCCTCTAAAACCGAACCACTTACAGAAACAGTAATTAAACCGCTTTGAAATGGTTCAACATCATTCATTATTTCAACAAAAGCCGCAATGCCATTATTGCGTGATGTGCGAGCAATAAAAGGGATAGTATTTTTAATGCGTTTTGAATATGATTTAAAATTATACAATTCAAAACCATTTCCGTATTTAATATCAAATATGTTTGATAATTTAGTTAGTTCCATTTTTTAATATATAGTTCATTAAAAACTAAAAATGATTTTAATTTATCAATAAAATCATCTTTTGATAAATTGCTGTAATCCGTCTCCATATATGCCTCTGCACACCATTCATCATCAGCAGTAACAATTTTATTTACACTAAATCCTGCTTTTTCTTTTCTATTAACATAAGATGACACCCATTCTGCTTTTTTAATACTTTTCCATTTACCAAAAGCATCTATCCTCCCCTTGTCTTTTCGTTTTACAAATCCATCGTCTTTGTAATAACCAAAGTATGTTTCTTTATTTGTTGGATGTGGCTTATGTGCAGTAAATATCATCACACAGGTAACCACTCCTATATCAGAATCAAAAAACAATTCATCAGGCATTGATAATACTGCTTCTAATGTATGTTTCTGTAAAAGTCGTTTTTTTAGTTCATATTTTCTTCCTTTTTGCGCCAATGCACATTGCATAGGCACTATTGCTATACAAGTTCCGCCGGGCTGTAATACTTCTAAATTGTTAAGCACAAATCCTAATTCTTCAATATCTTTCTTTTTGTCCACTTGGTATGGCGGATTTAAAAAGCCTAGTGTTGGTTTGTATTTTTTTACCTGCTTCATTACTTTCTTATCAAAACAATCTCCATTGACAATATTGGCTTTGCCATCTTGATGAATATACATATTAGAACAAGCCAATGCAAATATGTGTGCTTGAAACTCTACTCCTATTACCTGTTTCTTCTTTATTTTTTCAACTTTTTTCAAGTTACCTTTTGCCTCCTTTACCATCCTGCGCAAAGCACTAATAAGAAATCCGCCTGTGCCAGCACAATTATCATATACTACACTGTCTTTATTTACAGCCGCCAACTCACAAAATAATTTTGTGATATGGGGTGGGGTAAGAACAACACCTAATGCTTTATCACTATTTGCATATTTTAAAAATTCAATGTATAACTTCCCTAATACATCGTAATATTCGATTGTTCTTATGAATTTGTGTATATTTTCGTCAATGCTATCTATCAAATTTTGTAACACGCCTTGCTTGGTTGATAACGATGTATCGGTGCGAATAAAACTAAATTGAATATTCAGATTTTCTAGCTTTTTCCCAAGTAAGTTTGCCTTGCGTAATACATTTGAAACAGTGTCAACTAAAAAGTTAGCAAGCTCCTCTGGTTTTTCATATTCCTTATAAGCCTTGCGAAATGCCTTATCATCCAATGCTATAAGGATACTACTGATTAACAAAGCACGGTCTTTTTCTGGTATTTTATGGTGGTGCAATTCTACATTCAACTCCCTTGAAAAATCAAGAAGCGCGTTATAATCCTGTCTGGACTTTTCATCGCTTTTTAAATAGCCATTGATGTAGCTTTCTATATCTAATAACTTGTTACCAAATATTTCTATTGGTGTATGTTCAGACTTTAATTGAAGAAAGTGCGATATTTTTAATTCCCTTTTATTTTGTCCACTTACAGCAATTGACAAAACATCAAACTCTTTTGACAAAAAAGAAGAATATAACAAAACACCATCTACTGCGTATTCTGCATATTTTTCTCTTGTATTACTTTCGTGTTTGGAAATTTCAGCTTTACATTCAACAACAATTAAGAAATTAGGGTCATTTTTAATTGAAATAATAAACTCAGGATACCCGGCTCCATTGCCTTTTTTTGAAGCATTTTTTAGAAGTTTGTCAATTTTAGGATTTTCCGACTTTTGTTCTTCAATCAAACAAATGTTCTCAAATTTCGAAAAATGCTTTCTTGCAATATTTTCTGTTTTTCTTTCATTTGCCATTGAATTATACTCATCAATAATTACAGTACGTAGGGCAGAAGTCCCCGACTTTTGCCAAGTTGTCGGCAGGTCTCGGGGAGACCTGCCCTACTGAGCTTATTATTTTTTCTTCCTTTTCTTGTCTGGCCTTTGTGTAAGTGCCGATCCAGCTACACTTTTTACATCTTTGGCGCTGGTTTTCTTTTTTAGAAGTTTGCTTGCTTTAGTTCCCACTCTTTTTGATGTTTGCTCATTCCGAGCCATGATGAACCTCCTTTGTAATTAATCATGAATAACTACACCCTTTATTCTATTTTATCTACGGCTTTTTGTCAACAAAAAACCGCCCTATTCAATTAAGGCGGTTTCGCATTTTAACCCCAGACGGGTCTTGCGACCGGCCACATCGCCTGGAACATCATCTATACCCAATGCAACAATTCTCTGATTATCTTATAAAACCCTTGATTTGAACCGATTACATAACATAAATAATATGGAATAGAAAACGATTCCGGACGTATTAATTTGGAAGGAAAAGAAATAAAAATCGACAGGCCGGTCAGCGAATACGATGATAGTCAATTGATGAGGATGCTGGCCGCGGGAAACAAACCGGCTTTGGCAGAGCTTATGAAAAGGTATCGGGTTAAGGCAATCAATTTCTCATACCGTTATCTCGGCGATTTTGACGATGCCGAGGATGCCGCCCAGGATTGTTTTGTGAAGGTTTATTATAACCGTAAACGATTTGACCCTGACAAACCTTTTTCGCCGTGGTTTTATACTATTCTGGTGAACTGCTGCCGTGACAGGCTTCGACGAAAAAACCTGTTTGTCGAATTCATAGAACGGTATAAACTACAGCAAGACATCGATAAAACGCCCTCGGCAGGTAAGAATGACGATTTTGCCGAATATTTTAGCCGGGCTCTTATGAAATTGACGCCCGCCAAAAGAGAGATTATCACCCTGAGATTTACCCAGGATATGAGCTATCAGGAGATTGCCGATACACTGAATATCAGCCAGGGCACCGTGATGTCCCGTCTGTTCAGGGCTAAAAAAGAACTGGAAAAAATATTAACAAGCATGGGGATTTACGTTTAATGGATTGCCGTGAATTTGAGAAAATGCTGTGGGAAAGCCCGGCGAAATTTGCCAATAGGGAAGAGTTATCCCCGGAAATGGCCGAGCATATTAAGCAATGCTATCAATGCCGGCATGTGTATTCTGATTTTTTCCGTCTCATTGAGCTTTCGAGAAAATCCGAAATTGAGAAAAATGACGAATACTGGCAGCGGTTTGAAAGCAAAGTATGGGATAAAATCGATCAAATCGAAAACGTTGAGCAAACCGAGGCAGTCCGGAAAAGTACCGGTAAAGAGTTTATCAGACAGCCTGAAATCGGATTAAAACATCTGGTAGTTTCTCTTGGCGTTGCGGCAGCGGCAGTTTTTTTTATGTTCATGGCGTTATCTGATGTTACACAGCAGATGGCAATTCCTAAAAAATCTCCGGTTGCCGAAAGCGGCAGGTACCGGGTGACCAGCCCGCTTTCCCAGGTTGCGCCTCGTTCATTTAAGGTTACGCTGAACAGAGGCCTGGATGGGGAGATTCAACTTGAGGATTTTTCCATATTGCCTGAACCAAAAGTGGAACTTGTCGATACCAGCGCTCTCGTCGCCATTGACGCCGTTTATTTAACAGATGAGGGTATTAAAAACGAAAATATCGAGGTCGCCAGCGCCTTGAGCAGAGAAATCGTTATGGGCGAAACACAATTTGACACATTTGAGAAAAAGGCTCTTTCAAGGGAATTGGAATCAGCCAAAAAGGAATGGATTATCACGCTTGAAAAAATGCCCGTAATGAAAAAGACAATCGCCCCAAAATATCCGGCGCTTGCTTACAGGCTGAAAAAACAGGGTGAGGTCTGGATTAAAGCCCATGTTGATATTAAAGGCATGGTAACTGAGGCGAAAATCTATAAAGATTCCGGTACCGATTACGGTTTCGAGGATGAGGCTCTAAAAGCCGCCTATATAAATGAATTCGAACCGTTCGAAATTGATAATAAGAAACTGCCGGTCTGGGTGATATATAAAGTCCGGTTTGTGATGAAAGAGTAATACCTGCCCGTAAAATGAAATAAATCCCAACAGGGAAAATTATTCGATTTGCTGAAGATTTTAACAGCACAATTTATTCATAAATATGTCTTAACATATATCAATTTTGTCTTATTTTATAATAGTATTACTATTGAACGTATACTGTAATAAGGGGTAAACTGTGGGCAAAAGTACAAACGTTCGGCAGCTCGATACAAACAACATAGCTTTTGTATTGTATTATAACGCAACAAGTTACCCCCCCCCCGCAGCATTCTCGTTCGCCGCCGGTGACTGAATTTACAAATTAATTTAACTTTGAGTTTACAGATACTTTAATTATATTAACAAAAGGATGGAAAATTATGTTTAGAAATGGGCTCATCGTAGTCTTAACATTAGCATTTGTTTGTGCTATTCAAACGCCGGCGTACTGCCAGGGCGGTCATGGTTGTACAGATTATCAAAGGGTTTTCGCAAACAACCAGTGGTAACTTCCAGTTCAATCGCCTTCATACACCCCATGCGGCAGTTATTATGACTGGCACATCGAATTTCTTGTTTCTGGGATGGCGGAGGATTGGGCCGGAATCAATTTTAAAATAGTAGGAGCGGATCTCGACGAGTTGTACACAACTGAAACCCACCCTGATGGGGGACCGTATTCCTACGATGGTTCCGGTTATACGGGTTCCGGAACTGATTATTTATTGATTCAGGAACATCCAAATACCATAGAGAAGAGTTTTATGGGATTAATGGAATTAGAGTTGGTAAGAACTTATAATAAACCATCGAATTAAAAAAAGGATTACTCCCGCCGGGATTACCGGCGGGAGGTTTTTGAAGGTGAAAATGAAAAATATAAATAAATACTTTTTGATAATAGTGTTCTTTTATTTGATTACGATAGTAAACCTTATAAAAGCCGATGAAAACCAATGGTCATCCACCGGACCCTTTGCCGCAAGAGTGATGACAATCGCTATTCACCCATTCGATAATAACACAATATATATAGGCACGATAGAAAACGGGGTTTACAAAACTATTGATGGCGGAGCGGACTGGACATGGCTTGAAACAGGGGCGCTCGAACCGAATATGCGAGTGTTGAGAATACATCCTCTAGCGCCTGACACAATATATGCCGCCACGAATAAGGGAATATTTAAAAGCGCGGATGCCGGAGTCAGTTGGACACAAATGCGGCCTCCTTATTCAATTAACAATGAATACTGTACATTGGATATCCATCCTGAAAATCCCAGCATGATATTTGCGGGTACTTTAGGAGCAGTATTCGAATCTGAGGATGGGGGTCAATACTGGAGAGCTTTAGAATTACCTATGTCTCATTATAAAGCTATTATATTTGATCCTATTAATCCGAATATAATGTATGTTGGCACTGAGTCAGCGCGAACTAGCAAGTCAGTACTCAAAAGTGAGGATATGGGTGAATCATGGTGTTGCATCCACAACGATCTGGATACCAATGGCGTGGTTCAAGATATGGCTATCGATCCGGTTAACACGCAAACCATATATCTCGCCCGCTGGGATTTTTTCGAAGTTACCGGGGAATGTGTCACAAAATCCATAGATGGAGGCAATCACTGGTTTGATATTACGCCGGATAATCTCATCGACCCCCTTGTGTGGGTTGTAACGGTATCGCCAGTTCAAAATAATACTGTTTTCATAGGCACAAGAACAAACGGTATCTTGAGAAGCACTAATGGCGGTGATACCTGGCAGGAAATCAATGAGGGTCTGAATTCTCGCACTATACATTCAATAGAGATAGATCCAGAGACTGGTATTATTTATATAGGAGCCTTTTTCGATGGTATCTACAGATCGTTTGACAATGGAGATAGCTGGGAAAAGATCAGCAATCATATTCTCCAGGCTACCACTACCGATCTGGCAGTCAATTGGAGAAATTCCGATTCGGTTTATGTAACCACCAAATGCGGCTTCTACAAATCTGCAGATGGCGGACTTAGCTGGGATTTGCAGGACTTATGCTCTCCGATATACGAAATCGGAACTTACGAATTGGAAATTGATCCGTATGATCCCAATTATATATATATTAGCTATTACCCTAATTATGGCATCTACCAAGGAGGCATCTATAGTTCCAGTGATGGCGGTTCTACCTGGCATACATATAATGACGGTCTGCCTATGTATGCGGTTTTTTACGGAATTGCAATAGCCGATTATCAAAACGGATCTCGTCGTATTTACTTAAGCTCTGGCAAAGGAGCTTATTATTCAGACGACCTTGCGCAAACCTGGACTGCCTGTGAGGGGGGCATCCCTCCAAATCATGCTTTCTACTCGCTTGATGTAAGTCCGGTTAATCCTGATATAGTGTTCTTGGGAGAGTACGGCTTTGAGAATTTGGACATTTACAAGACTGTTGACGGAGGGGCAAACTGGGAAATAATTAATAATTTGCCCGAGGGTTATTTTCTGAGGCAAATAGTTTGTGACCCGGTAGACCAGGATATTGTCTATATAAGCATTGATGGAATTGATGAAGCGGGCATATTCAAATCCATGGATGGCGGTTATACCTGGCTTGATATTAGTAATAACCTTCCACATGAAAATTATATTTCTGTCGGAGGTATTGTCATAAATCCGCTTAATCCGGATAATATTTTTGCTAATTCACAACACATGGGAATTTATATTTCCAATAATGGCGGTCAATCTTGGGAAGATTTCAACCAGGGATTGCGGACTCATTACGGTAATTGTACAACTGTTATTGATCCAACCGATACTAGTAAAATATTTTTAGCTAATTATAATTCCGTCTGGTCAATAACCCACACGCCAACGGCTATTGATGACGATATTACATTACCGATGACATTTTCCGTCTCCAACTACCCCAATCCGTTCAACGCTTCGACCAATATCAAATTCACCTTGCCAAATTCATCCGATGTCAGAATCGATATCTACGATATGCTCGGTCGGCGGGTGTCAACTATTGTTAATGAGCATCTATTCGCCGGATATCATTCGGTGATATGGAACCCGGTGCGCCTTAGCTCGGGATTATATTTTTATAGAATTAAGGCGGGTGACATAGAATCATCAAAAAAGATGATGTTGTTAAGATAAATCTTTAATGCTTCTTTCTCCTTTCGATCATATAGTGCAAGCCGGACATGTTTTGTATTTCAATTTTTAGCCTATCCCTACATATAAAAAAACCCCCGCATGATGCAGGGGCTTGAAAGCTGTGAGACCTGTTAGGCAATGATCCTCTGGAGGGGGGAAGAAGACCAGTTACCCGCCTCACAGCTCCGATTTATTTCGCAATCACAGTTATCTTCTCAATTGCATATTCCAAATCTAACTAATCCAATCAGCATTGTTTCCCCCTCTATGGCAAACATGTTGGCGGCATGTGTTTTTATCCATTTTTCGTGAAAAAATATAATATATATCATCCATTTTGTCAAGAAAATCATTCAGTTTACCGCCATTTTTGATTATAATTTTTTGTTTTTTTCGAATTTCTCTTTTAACCATTTAGCCTCGAAAGCTTTTTTAAACCGCTTCATTCTTTCTTTGCTGATTCGATTCAATCGCGGCTTATTTGATTGATCATTTGAATTATGATTTCCCTGAGACTGCGACACGTTATCCTCCAAAATTGTCTGCCCATTGCAAGAGTAACGTCATGTTAAACAAGCTGTTATCGCCGATTTGATAATCAGATCATTTTGAAATTGGCATTATTTTTTAATAATACCAGCTATGCCTTGAAATCAAGGCATAGCCGGCAAATCAACCACTGTCAACATACTTAAAACAAGACCAGGCAATGCCGCTATCAATGCTAGAGATGGTTTGGCTTCTCCTATTTTAAGGTTATAAATATTAATTCCCCTGTTAAAGCACTCTCTTGATGAAACATCATGTTTCTCAAGATTTCGTTTTGATTTCGCCAAGTTTATCATCTTAACCTTCAATTATTATGATTCAACCTGACTTAAAACCTTAATCCCATCGAGAGTGCGAAAACCGCTCCCTTGGTATTACCCGGCTTAAATGATCCGTTGTTGGCTATTGCCAGATCAAGACGAGTGGGTCCCATGTAAATGCCGAATCCGGTTGAATAAATTGTCCCTCTATCGCCGCCGAATGAGAGGCCGACTCTTAAGGGAAAGACATTAATAGGCCGGTATTCCAATCCAGTTGCCAAACGAGGAGTAACCGCCTGAGAAGCTCCGTTTGAGACGCCTTGTTCCCAGTCGATTGCCCAGGTTAATTTCCTGTAGGATCTGGCTAATCCAAATTTAATGACCGAGGGAAGGGTTGTTGAGAAACCATCGATGGAATAGGTCGTATCGCTTGCTTCGATGAGTGAATCGGCTTTATCGCCGTCGGTTAAATCCCAGATAGTAGAGGGGTCCATATTGAAAGTAAACACCATTTCTTCAGTATCTTTATTCCAGTTGATTTTTGAATAGAAATTTTGCCAGGCCACGGAGAATCTCCAGTTGTCTTCAAAAATAATCGAGGCGCCAATATCAAAAGCCGATCCGGAACCGCCAAGCGCTGAGCGGACTTTCATCATGGCTGAACCCTCCAGCACATCCTCAGAGGCAATCACACTTCCTTGAGCATAGGTAATTTTTTCATGAACTATTCCATGCAGGTAGTGGAGACTTGCGCCTACTGCAAGTTCACCGCTCTGCCATTTTAATAAAGGATGCCCATATGAAATAGAACCATCGGCAACGGCAAAAGCCTCGCCGCGAGTGTCATTAAGAACTATATCGGATTTCACGGCGTTGCCATAGAACAACAGTTCGAACGGGTCTTTATCAAGGTTAAATTTCGAAGCCCCAAAGCCGCGGAAATTAAATGCCAGCCGCCATACCGAGAAATTCAATCCGGCGGCTTCAGTTAAAAAGTTTACTTTTAATCCTTCAGCCGGAATCTTGGCTAAAATATCTTCTTTATCTTCATCAGTTAAAAACTGTCCCGTGTAGCTATTGTAATCTGACAGCGAGAAGCTGTTGTTTTTGAAGTTGATACCTACGCTGAACAGGTCAAGGCTGAATGTGTGGTCGGTAGACAACCCGAGGTTGGCGGGGTTATAGGCTGAGGCCTCAACCCCTTCGCTGAGCGCTGTATAAGCGCCGCCCATGGCCATGGCCCTGGGATTTGATTCTCCCCAGGCAAATAGCGGACCAGCCGATAGAATCATAATGGCTAATGCCAGAATCGATATTGTTAGTTTATTCTTGTTCATTTCAATCCCCTCCTTAATTTTCATCGTCGTTCCACAAATGCTCGCCGCCGATCACCCGGAACTCGGCGCTGGCGCTTATGTAAATGTAATCACTGCCCTGTATCATACTTCCGTTTGGGCCTGTGGGCAAAAGCTCAATCTGAGGTATTATCTGAACATTTTCATTTTCAAATATTGCTATCTCAGAACTGGAAAGCGTATCAATAAACGCCGAAACAACCGGCTCAACGGCAATGCCCTCATCATCGGTTATGGCGCTTTCCAGAGTAAAAGGTCCGACAGTCACGATATTTGGATCGCCGGCGGCTATAATCTTTAGCCCGACTCTTGCTCCAACCGGAAGTTGACTTGTAAGTTCAGCGTTGATTATACCGTGGACAAAAGTCTCCTGAAAATCGGGCATGTCCTCTGAATTTATTTCAACATCGTTGGTGTCAAGTTCAATTTCGGTTGTGTCATTTAATGAAAATGCAAGCGGCGAATAGATCTCTACTTCACCATAGAAGAAATCGTCTGTAGAAATAGTGACTACGCCGCCGCTGGGATTGAAGACGGCGCTGCCATCGATTGAAATTTGGGTCGGAAGCGGATTTAAGAATGAACTCAATGTTGAGGATCCAATACTAATCACGGTCTCTTGAGGAACAGTAGCCCCTAATCCTTTTGCGCCAACAGTGGTATCAATTACCACCGGGTCAACGCCGGGCTGGTCTGATGACAGCTGCATATCAACGGCAATATCTGAAGTGCTGTTATTGTATAGATACATAGTAAGTTCTGCCCGTGTTAACTGAGCCTGGTCGAAACCTTCCGGCAGTTCGTCTACAGCCTGAGGGTCCAGTCCGATATCGATTGTGGTTGGCGCAATCTGTCCGGTAACCACAGAGAAAGCAATAGGAGATATCATCGCAGCAATCAGAATTGAATCGGTACTGTTAATATTATATAAACTATCTGGATTTGTTGCGATACTGGCTATGGCATTTACCTGTATACTTTGCGGGTCGGTTGTAGTATCTGGTTTTAAAACTGTACCTGCCAGTTCGATCACCAGGCTGTCACTTGAATTTTCTACGATGCTTGTATTACGCGTTATAGGGACGCCGCTTTCTTCGATATTCGGAACAGAGAGGCTGATATCTATGGGTAGACCGGTGTTATTCTCGATCAGCAGGCTTAGTGACCCCGATTCTATTGTGGCTTCATGAATTACGTTTCCGGTCTCAAGATCAAGGTCTATTGTATCTGCCAGAACCATATCAGGAGTGGCAGGAAGCTTAGCCCTGGCGCTTGATACTGAAAGATCGTTCGGAAATGAACTGTTGATTGTCAAATCTCCGGCTGGCGCAACTATTGCCTGCGAGTCAACAACGCCATAGACCCTTAATGTAAGTTCGTTCTTTATTAGTGAATCTGCCAGGTCAATTTGCACTACCTTTGTGCTGTCATCATATAATGTATCAAAATCTGCTGCTCCCAGTGGACTTAGCAAGTTGTCTGAATTAAATAATGTAATTGTAAGAGAATGAATATAAATACCGAGTTCGTTTGTTAGTTCCAATTGCAGTATACCTTGACTTATCTGAGCCTGTTCGAAATTGTCAAAAGCACTAAGAGCCTCATCTTGAGAAAAGGCTGTATCAAGCGGCACCTGGCCTAATGCAATATAGCCTGGATTGACTAAATCCGAAAATCCAAAGCTTGATTGTGGTATGATAGGGGCCTCGATATCCCTTTCACCCAGAGTTTGAGTAAATGGCTGTGGATTAATCGAATTAGTAGACGGCAGGTTGTCATCCACCATGATTGTATCGATCTCCTGGGTGATTGAAAAATACGGGTTGTTCGATTCATCAAAAGCGATCATAGAGCTGTCCAATTGATCCATGATGTCATTTATGCTGTATTGTTTTGACGTTAGCGGCAAATCCCAGGTGGTTTCCCAACTCGGGGCTTCCGGTTTCTTTATTGAGCATCCCTGGAAAATCAGTAACAGCCCTGTGAATAGCAATAATAGAATCATGATTTTTAAATGAAAGGTTTTCACTTTACTTCCCCTCCTTCTAAAATTGTTGTTTACACTTCGATTTCAATTTTCTCAAAAAGACTACGGCAACCGTCATGCCATAACGCTGTAAACGCTTGAATCACTGTTTCATGCTTTTGTAACACATTGGTAATGTTTCAATTAGAAAGTCATCAGAAATCAACATTATGAGATGCCTGGTTGAAGATTGAAAATTAATATAGGCTATTTCCCATACAGTTGGGGTTATCGCTATTGACATTAACCGTTATCGGCAATAAATTACCAGTATGAAAAAATCGTCGCGCCTGCTATATGCAATCACTCTGATTTTATGTAATCCCGGTATATCGGTAGCCCGTTTGGCCGATAAATGCGGCGTAACCGAAAGGACAATTTACCGGGATATTATCGATATCTCTGAAGCTAACATTCCCATTTACTTTGATAATGGCTACCGTATCCTCGATACCGGGAAGGTGCCTCCGTTAAACTTCACCAGCGATGAGTTGATTTATCTGTATAACATTCTTCAAAGTAAGTCCCATAGCGAAGTGTTTGGCGGGGTTGGCAATAGGCTGGCGGATAAACTGAGACGTCACATTCCGGGAATCTTGAATGACAAAAATATCGGGTTTCATACTCATTCGACCGACACCACAGCCCTGGCAAAGATATTCGCCAGAATTGAAAAGACAATTAGTTCCGGCAAAATTATAAGTTTCAAATACACATCCTTAAACGGCAAGACATCCCGGCGAAACGTTCATCCATACGGTCTTGTTTTCAGGGGTCATGGCTGGTACCTGGTCGGTTATTGTGAGGCAAGGGAAGAGGTCAGGATTTTCCGGCTTGTCAGGATATCGAATTTACGGGCAATTCAAAAAAGGTTTGATAAACAGGCGGATTTTTCCATTGATGAGTTTATGGATGAAAGCTGGGCCGTTTTCAGGGGAGAGCATTACAACTTTGAAATAAAATTTACCGGACCGGCGGCGGTTGCAGCATCTACAACCTGCCATCACAAAGATGAGAAAGTTGTAAAAAAAGGAAAAAACCACGTTATTTATAGCGTGAAATCCCGCGGCAAAGAGGAATTTATAAATGGGTGCTGTCATTCGGCAGGCATGCAGAATTGCTCGAACCGGTTCATCTTCGGCAGGAGGTAAAAAAACGACTGGAAGCTTCTTTGAGCAAATATATATAGAAACCATGGTGTTCATTATCTTTTTGATATTGAAAACGCCCATTTGATGTGTTCGATATTAAACATGACCAAAAAATATTGTAAAATCTGCGGCGCCGAGTGGGAAGAAAATTTCAATGAGTGCCCCAACTGCGGTATGCCCGCTGATCCCGACGAGCAGTTGTGGTTTGACAAGGATGCCCGTAAGCGCCTTGAAAGGAAACAAAGGAGAGGCATAAAAAAGCCGATACGCCGCCCTTCGAAATTGAATCGGGGAATATTCCTGCCGTTGATCCTTGGTACCGGCGCAGTGTTGCGGATTATTGCCGGAGGTGGGTTTTCAACATCGACTTTGACTTTTGATATAATCGGCATTGCGATGTTCGTAATCAGCGTGGGGTATATTGTAAAAGCGAAATTAATACGTTAGGCCGGACAAAACACTGTTTTGTCCCTACAATGATATTTTTAATAAATGTAGGGATAGAACACCGTTCTGTCCATAAACTGGACAAAAGACTGTTTTGCCCCTACAATGATATTGTTAATGAATGTAGGGACAGAACACCGTTCTGTCCATAAACTATTTTATCAACGTCATCTGTTTCGTAAAACTAATCTCACCAGTTCTTGTGCTGTCAAGTCTCCGCACTTGACAGCTATACAGCGTCAGGTACGGCAACCTGACGCGACATTAAGCCCAGGCGTTAACAAAACATCTTCATCCATCTTCCCCTTGACTTTCATTTCGTATGCAGGTAATATTACGCTGGCTGTCAGGCATAAGATCAACTTGTAGGTCGGGTTCCGATTGAAAAGAGAAACCCGACAAAGGATGCCCCCGTAGCTCAGTGGATAGAGCATCGGCCTCCGGAGCCGTGTGCGGCCGTTCGAGTCGGCCCGGGGGTATAATGATCATGACAAAACGCTGACGGCCGGTTTGATTATGCGGTGAAAATGGCAGGAGAATTATCAATAAACATTATCCTTTATTTGACGATTTTTCTATTATATACAAGTCGGGTTTTAGATCAAGACATAAACCCGACGTTTACCTTTGATAGATAGACAGGAG
This sequence comes from uncultured bacterium, assembly GCA_965603725.1. Classification (GTDB taxonomy): domain Bacteria; phylum Zixibacteria; class MSB-5A5; order UBA10806; family 4484-95; genus JAGGSN01. The sequence continues at coordinate 14,395 of CBFDEC010000006.1, forward strand.
CAGAAATCAACATGCTTTGGACAAAAACATTTATCCCTACCTTACGTGATGACCCGGCTGATGCTGAAATCGCTTCGCATAAACTTCTGGTACGGGCGGGCTACATCAGGAAGCTGACTGCTGGAATATATAACTACTTACCCTTAATGCAGCGAACAATTCATAAAGTCATGAATATAGTCCGTGAGGAAATGGACGCTGCTGGCGCCATAGAGATCACCATGCCGGTATTGCATCCGGCCGAATTGTGGCAGAAGACCGGTCGCTGGGATACAGTCGGGAAAGAGCAGATGCGTATGAAAGATCGTCACATGCGCGATATGGTCCTGGGCGGCACTCATGAGGAGGTGGTTACCTGGATCGCCCGCGGCGAAATCAGAAGCTACCGTCAAACGCCGATTAATATGTACCAGATTCAGGTAAAGTTCCGTGATGAGATCCGTCCCCGGTTCGGCCTGATAAGGGGACGTGAATTCATTATGAAAGATGCGTACTCATTCGATGTAGATGAGGCAGGTCTGAAAGTCGCCTATGAAAAAATGGCGGAAGCGTATTTCAAGGTGTTCAAGCGATGCGGTTGCGAGGTTAAGATAGTCGAATCGGATGTCGGCGCCATGGGTGGTTTTGGCGCGCACGAGTTCATGGTTCCTGTTGAAACCGGCGGTGGAGAGGAAATAATTCTATCGTGTGATAGATGCAATTATGCCGCTAATATAGAAAAAGCCATTTCGTTTCACGATGAAGAACTGGTGACCGAAAAAGAACATAAAAGTAAAGAGATGGTTTTTACCCCCAACATGAAGACTATTGAGGAAGTCACCGAATACCTTAAATTGCCCCCAGAGAGACTGCTAAAGACTTTGATATATTTAGCTGATGGCAAACCCATAGCGGCGTTAATTCGCGGTGATCGAAGTATTAATGAAATCAAGCTCTCAAATCATCTTCGCAGCCTCGAACTTGAAATGGCCGACCCTGAAACTATTATGAAACTGACCGGCGCCCTGGTGGGTTTTTCCGGACCTGTTGGTTTAAGAGGCGTGCACATTATCGCTGATCATGAAATCAGGCAGATGGTTAATTTCGTAGTTGGCGCCAATAAAGATGACACTCATATTATCAATGTTAACCTTGAAGATTTCCACATTGATGAATATGCTGAGCTCCGCAATGCCGAAGCCGGTGAAAGATGTCCTCGCTGTGGAACAGGACGTCTCCAGGCGTTTTCCGGCATAGAGGTCGGCAACCTGTTCATGCTGGGTACAAAGTATTCCGAAGCTCTGGATGCGACCTTTGTCGATGAAAACGGCGACGAGAAACCGTTCGTGATGGGGTCATATGGAATAGGTATAACCCGTACCGCCCAGGCGGCAGTCGAGGCGTACCATGATGACAAAGGGATTATCTGGCCAAAAACTATCGCGCCCTACGATTTCCATATCATCCCCTTGAGCATGGACAGCGAAAAGCACAGAGAGATTGCGTTTTCACTTTGCGATGAACTTGAGAAGGCTGGTTATTCGGTACTCATCGATGACCGTGACGAGCGTCCCGGCGTCAAGTTCAACGACGCCGACCTGATCGGCATGCCGATACGTATTGCAATTGGGGACAGGGGGCTTAAAGAAGGCATTATAGAGATAGTCCGACGCAAAGACCTGTCAGTTGAGAAGGTCTCGATTGATATGGCCGCAGAAAAAGCTATTGAGATTTGGGAGGCGTTGTAAAAACAAAATATTTGATATGAGTAACAGTCATAAGTATAATATATTTTTGTTAGAATAAATATTTTAAATGGATTAAAGATGAAGTATTTCTTTTGCAGGCTAAGTTGGATGGAATTATATCAAGGTTGTTCTTATGATAAGCCAATATATGGCGGGAAATTCCCAGAGGAAGAAGGATATTGTTTTGAATCATATAATTTTAAACCTTATAGAAATCATCTTTATGGTTTTGTAAAAAGTCGAAATTATAATTCAAATATATCAATTGAAAATTTAGGAGCACAAAAAAAGGATAATTCCATTAAAGATATTACTGTTGTTTATTTTGCCACAAAACCAAAAACTGGCGGGCAATATATTATTGGATGGTACAAAAACGCAACCGTATTCAGGCACTTTCAGAAAAATCTACCAAAGAAAACTGGTAGAATATTTCCTAAATGGAACTCTAATGAAGTAATAGGTTATCATATCAAGGCATCCATAAAAGATGCTATTTTACTTCCTCCTGAGGAGAGGGTTTTTAAAATCTTACATAAATCTGTTGGAGGACCAGGGATTTCCCAGTTGTGGTATTGTAATAAAGGTAATAAAGAACAATTAAAGTTTTTAAAGGATGTTGAATATTACATCAAGTATAGAAAGTTGCCGAAATCTATAATATCAAAAAGAAAATCTTCAAAAAAAGTACTCCAAGATTATAAAAAGATAAAGGAAACTGAATTAAAAGCAATGAATATTATTAAAGAGTATTATTATTCGTTGGGATATGTTATCGATGATGTAAGTAAAGATAATCTTGGCTATGACTTGGAAGCTTATAATGATAACAATTTATTGTATCTTGAAGTAAAAGGATTATCAAGCAATAACCTTTTTACTGAATTAACTCCAAACCAATTTCAAACAATGAATGATAATAAGGATAATTATAGGATTTGTATTGCAGCAGATATTTCAACAAAAAAACCAATTATTTATATATTCAGATATTCTTATGAGAAAGGTTGCTGGATTGACCAGAATAGTAATAAATTGATTATAAAAAGAAAAACTGGTGCTAAGATATGGATTTAGAAAATATTTTAATGCGTCAGGATGGAAACCCGCCTAAGGCGGGTGACATATTAACGCTGCGGCGGAGAAACCTTCATGGTGTCGTTCCTTCCATCCTGAGGGATATGAAATGGGCGTAGGGGTTTGATTAATCAAACCTCTGCAGTTTAGTGCGTCAGGATGGAAATGAAATGACATCCTGACGTTGCGGCGGAGAAATCCTCAGGATGTCGTTCCTTCCATCCTGAGGGATATAAAGACTTTGCAAGTAATAACCGGAAAGGTAAAAGATGAAACTCGGCAATCTTGAATTGATATCGATACTGGAAAACAGTTTCAAGCTCGATGGCGGGGCAATGTTCGGAATCATCCCCAAAATTATCTGGAGCAGGATGGTTACTGCTGATGAAAACAACCTTATTCCTTTAGATATCAATCCGCTTATTATCAAAACCGGCGATGAAATTTTGCTAGTCGATGCCGGTTTCGGCGACATCTTAAACGAAAAGCAAATGAAGATATTCGGCATTAGCGGTCCTACTCGCTGGGATCATGAGCTTAGCCAAAATAATATCAAACCAGAGGATATCACCGGTGTAATATTTACTCATCTTCATTCCGATCACGCTATGGGAGCTTTGAAAAAAGGCGATGACGGCGAACCCGAGCTGCGTTTTCCCAATGCTAAATACTATGTCCATAAGCGTGAATGGCAGGATTCTATAAATCCCAATGAGCGCACGGCCGCTACATATTTCAAGAATCATCTGCGGCTGTTTGAACAGTCCGGCAAACTTGAGCTTCTCAATGGCGATACGGAGCTTTTTCCCAACATTCATATCAAGCATCTTGGTGGTCATACTCCGGGCATGCAGGGAGTCATTATAGATGCAGACGGTCAGCGCGTAATATATCCCGGTGATTTAATCCCGCTTCAATACAATATCAAAATACCTTATGTCCCGGCTGTTGACCTTGACCCTATCGCCTCGATGAACCAGAAACGCTGGCTTGTTAAAAAAATGCTGAAAGAGGACTGGATTTTAGCGTTTGACCATGACATCGAGTTTAAATTTGCCAGGTTCAAGATAGATGATAAGGGGAAAGTCATCCCGGTTAAGATTGATCAAGAATATGTAATGTAACATATTAGATGATAAATGTAACATAATGAACGACAAAATAATAACAGGATGATATTATGGATTTAGAAGCAAAATTAAAGATGCTGGAGAACATGCGTAAAGCCGCTAAACTTGGCGGCGGCCAGAAAAGAATCGACAGCCAGCATAAAAAGAATAAGCTGACCGCTCGGGAACGGATAGATTTTCTCCTTGATGACAATTCATTTGAGGAGTTCGATATGTTCGTCACCCATCGCACAAAAGATTTTGGGCTTGAAAAGGAAAAATATTTCAGTGATGGCGTTATTACAGGTTATGGTACAATCAATGGACGTCTCGTGTTTGTTTTCAGCCAGGATTTCACCGTTTTCGGCGGCACCTTGTCGGAGGCGTTTGCCGAAAAAGTCTGCAAGATAATGGATATGGCCGCCAAGGTAGGCGCGCCGGTTATCGGGCTTAACGATTCCGGCGGCGCCCGTATTCAGGAAGGCGTAGTATCGCTGGGCGGCTATGCTGATATATTTTTAAGAAACACAGTTGTTTCGGGGGTTATACCGCAAATATCGGTAATCCTTGGCCCGTGTGCCGGCGGGGCTGTTTATTCGCCGGCGATTACAGATTTTACTATAATGGTAAGAGGAACTTCATTCATGTTTGTTACCGGTCCTAACGTAGTCAAGACCGTTACTCATGAGGATGTAACGCTGGATGAACTTGGCGGAGCAGATATTCATGCCTCAAAATCCGGTGTGGCTCATTTCGCCTGTGAAAATGAGATAGAGGCGCTGCAGATTACCCGTAAACTGTACAGTTACATGCCTATGAATAATATGGAAGATCCACCGGTAATTGAATGTACCGATCCTATTGAAAGAACTGATCCTGATTTGAATATGATCGTGCCGGAAAATCCCAATAAACCTTATGACATGAAAGATGTGATTACAAAAGTTATCGATGATGGCGACTTTCTGGAGGTCCACACCGATTACGCTATGAACATCATTGTCGGTTTCGCCCGCCTGGGTGGCCAACCTGTCGGAATTATTGCCAATCAACCGGCTCATTTGGCAGGTGTGCTTGATATCGACAGTTCAAATAAAGGTGCCCGGTTTGTTCGGTTCTGCGATTGTTTTAACATACCGCTTGTTACATTTGAGGATGTTCCCGGATTTCTGCCCGGAACCGCCCAGGAACACGGCGGCATTATCAAACATGGCGCCAAGCTATTATATGCCTACTGCGAGGCCACAGTGCCGAAGCTCACGGTAATTACACGCAAGGCATACGGCGGCGCTTATGATGTTATGTCCTCCAAGCATATTCGCGGCGACATAAACTATGCCTGGCCTACCGCTGAGATTGCGGTTATGGGGCCCAAGGGAGCGGCTGAGATAATTTTCAAAAAGGAGATATTAAAAGCCGATGATTCGGAGGCATATCTTAAGCAGAAAGAGGAAGAATACCGCGAACTTTTCGCCTCACCGTTTAAAGCGGCCGAACGCGGTTATATTGATGATATTATTATGCCTGAAAGCACCCGGCCGCGTCTTATAAAAGCCCTGCGTATGCTGGATACCAAAAGGGACACCAACCCACCGAAGAAGCACGGGAATATACCGCTGTAGGGTCAGTATAGAGCTAAAGATATTTGCAGTCAGAAGTAACTTCTGACTGCACAGAAGAATAAATTATTTATGGCATTGTTGAGTATGACTAAGGATAGATATTTAAATTTATTGATTGAATACGGATATATTTATGATAATGATTTCTATAATTGGGTGTTAATAGCAAATTTAGTATTTGTGATATTTTTTGGATTGATGGGTTACTGGGTATTGGAAAATATCATAGGGTTTATCGCAGGGGTTGGCTTAAGTTTTATATTATGGCGAAGTGTAAATAAAAAAATATGGTGGTTACGTAAAGAATACTATGTGCCATTTTTATATTCCTACAGATTTACCCAATTTGATAATATTGATATTGATTTACTGGGGAAGTTTATGCGTGGCCTTTATATGAAAGTAGAGAAAGTGAGCGCCCAAGAAGTTAAGAGCATAATTGAGCAAGGAAATAATGATTCTTCTATTCCTTATAATTATGTAAAGAATATCGCAAATAAATATGAAACAAAATATGCTTTATAAATTCTCTGTTTTGTGTCCCAACCTTAAGCGGCGCCAGAAGTTACTTCTGGCTGAACAAGCAGAAATAATTTACAGTGGTGTCAGAAGTTACTTCTGACACCTGCTAATAAAACATATATTGTAAATGGGAAGACGATACCGACAAAATGTTAAAGGTGGATGTTATTTCGTTACGACATCTGTAGCGGGTTTTATTAAAGTTTTCGATGATCCACATTGCTCCAAAATTGTCATAGATTCATTGCATTACTGCAAGCAAAAATTTAATTTTACGTTGGATGCTTACGTAATCATGCCTGATCATCTTCATTTAATCCTGACTATAGAAGAAAATTCTAAAATTTCAAATATTATGAGAGATTTTAAAAAATATACTTCGGTGGCAGTCAAACGATATTTGTTAGAAGGAAATAATGATAAAATATATTTTCAGTTACTTAAACAAGTACCCAGCAGACCTGAAAGATCGTTTAAACTATGGCTGGATAGATTTGATGATGTTGCCATATATTCAGAAAAGGTATACTTGACAAAGTTACAGTACATTATTAACAACCCAATAAAAGCTGGTCTTGTTGCGAAACCTGAGGATTGGCAATATCTATATTATGAATCGATGAATTGCAGTCAGAAGTAACTTCTGACCGCACAAGGATTCTGACTGCACCAGAAGGTTTTAGGTGGCGCCAGAAGTTACTTCTGGCGCTAAAAGGGAATATGCAGCAGGCAGACCAGGAACTCAATGCTTCTGACTGTATAGGAACAAGGACTAATTTCCACCGCATTGAAAGATTTTTTTATTGCCTATTAAATATTTTGTTATATATTTATACTGAGAAGCAAAAAACGTTGTGAGGTGTATAAATGCAGTTAACTGAGTTTGTGGAGAGAGCTAATAAATCTTTGGATAACTTAATGCAAACGATTGAAGATATACCCCCCGGAGATATGGTCATCCCTGAGTCGATAGGCAAATGGTCGGTGAAGGATGTTCTCAATCATATCATTGTCTGGGAGGAAGAAGCGGCCAAGGCGTTTGAAATATGGAAAATCGGTATCGAGCCCGACTGGCTGCATATAACCGATCTTGATGAATTTAATAATTCCACAGTAGAAAAACAAAGGAGGACGCCTCTATCGAAAATCATAGATCAACTTCAACTTGTGCATAACGGCGTAATCGAAAACATAAAATCGGTGGCTGATAGTGAGTATAACAGTCGGGGAGGTATTCCCGGGTGGTTGGAGACTTTACTTACCACGCATATTGATGATCACACAGATAGAATAAAAGCTTTTGAACGCTCCTTACAAGAAGTCAAAAAAAGCTCAGCCTGAACGATGCTTTTACTTGTTTTTTAAAAGCGACAGGAATGAAAGCTGATTGAAACCGGATTTATTGTCAGGATGATACTGAAGCGCTCAACGCCGACCGAGCTGTTTATTTAGGCAAGCAGGCAGAGATTTGGCTGATTTTGAAAGATACCAGTCAGCAGTACTGAATAAATTACACGATTGTTGCTTCATGGAGTTTTAGTCACTATCTGTTATAGAAACCAATTCTGAAATGGTAGTCTGGTTTTAATCATGGCAGAGGATATTTTCTGCCATTCAAATTTGTTGTTTACAATATCCTTACAAATGTATAAATTGCTCAAGTGGTTTAACGCTGAGGGGCTTATGGGTAATATGATTGCAGTTTATAAAAAGGGAAATTGAAATAAGGGAAGATGTTTAAAAAGATACTCGTTGCCAACAGGGGAGAGATAGCGGTCCGAATAATCAGGGCTTGCCGTGATATCGGAGTAAAGTCTGTGGCTATTTTTTCTGATGCCGACAAATTTGCTCAGCATGTGCGTCTGGCTGACGAGGCTTATAATGCAGGACCGCCGCTTTCAGCTCAATCATACCTTGATATTAAAAAGATAATTGATATCGCCTGTGAATCGAAGGCCGAAGCTATCCATCCTGGTTATGGGTTTTTAGCGGAAAATCCTGTTTTTGCCATTGAAACGGCAAAAGCCAGCCTGGAATTTATTGGACCTACACCCAAAGCCATTAAAATGATGGGCGATAAGATGGCGGCGCGTAAAACCATGATAAAATCCGGCGTGCCCATTGTTCCCGGGACTGAATCACCGGTTGAGAGTGAAAAAGAATCATTAAAAATAGCCCGCGATATCGGTTTCCCGATTCTTGTTAAAGCGGCGGCTGGCGGCGGCGGCAAGGGGATGCGTATCGTAAACAGCGCCAATGAGCTGAAGTCGGCCTTGCGTGGAGCGGCCAGCGAGGCTAAAACCGCATTTGGCGATGACCGGATTTATATCGAGAAATATCTGGCTCAACCGCGACATATTGAAATACAGGTAATAGCTGATAAACATGGCAATTATGTCTATCTCGGCGAGCGTGAATGTTCAATCCAACGCCGTCATCAAAAGGTAATAGAGGAGGCGCCCAGCCCTGTAGTGGATAGCGCTCTCAGGGAAAAGATGGGAAAAGCGGCCATGGCGGCGGCTAAAGCCTGCAATTATACTAATGCCGGAACAGTAGAATTTTTGGTTGATGCAGACATGAAATTTTATTTTCTGGAAATGAATACCCGACTCCAGGTGGAACATCCGGTAACCGAAATGATTACCGGCCGCGATTTAGCCGTTGAGCAGATCAGAATCGCCGCCAACGAGAAACTGTCTTTCAATCAGCAGGATATTTCTATAAGCGGCCATTCCATAGAATGCCGGATTTATGCCGAGGATCCGGTCGATTTTCTTCCGGCTACCGGTATCATACATCATTACAGGGAACCGGCAGGACCGGGGGTACGAGTTGATTCAGGCGTTTATGAGGGAGCCGAAATATCTGTCTATTACGATCCTCTTATAGCCAAGCTTATCACTCATGGTGAAAACAGAAAACAGGCAATCGCCCGGATGAGACGCGCCCTTGATGAATATCTTATCACTGGAGTTACTACAAATATCAGTTTTCATAAAAAGATACTCGATCATCCGGCGTTTTTAGAAGGTAAGCTTTCAACTCATTTTATTGACGAATACTATGACCGGCTGGATGAATTATCCGACGAGCAGCGCCTGGCAATTGCAGTAGTCGCGGCCCTGGATAACCATCGACGCAATAATTTGTCTGTTTCATTTAAAAAAAGCGCTAATAATAACTGGAAACAAAGCGCCCGACCTGGAAATATAAGCAGTCTATGAAACAATGAGTTAATGCATGGGATAAATAAAAAATGATTTACAATGTAAAAGTTGATGATAGAGATTATAAGCTTGAAATAGTCGATGGGCCCAAGAAGCTTGAAATTAAGATTGATGGTCGAGTAATAAAAATTGATAATTACAATGTCAACGCTGGCAGGCTTACGACTCTTCTAAAAGATAACTGCCCGTATGAATTTGAGATTTCTAAAGATGAGTCTGCTTACGATTGCTGGTTTTCCTCGAGGATGTCTCGTTGCGAGGTAATAAGCGAAAAGCAAGCCCGTTATGCAAAACTTATGGGCGGCAGTGTAGGTCTTGGAAAGGCTCGGGCGCTTAAAGCCCCTATGCCAGGTCTGGTTGTGAAAGTTGAAGTCGAACCAGGTCAGCACGTAAAGAAAGGCGATGGTCTGGTCATTATTGAGGCCATGAAAATGGAGAACGAGCTAAAAGCGGCGCATCCCGCAACCATAAAGGAAATAAAAATCAAAGCTGGTCAGACTGTGGAAAAAAACCAGGCGCTGATTGAGTTTGTTTAGCTGCCCCAATTATAAAGATACTGAAATCTAAAGCCGTTGGATTGTAAATCCAGCGGCTTTTATAATAGATGATGATTCTTTATTTTATTTTACTTTAGCAATGTTACATTTATTGAAGATACATATTCTTTGCTACGAACGCTTATGAAATAAACTCCGCTTGGGACAGGTTGACCAAGGTCATCCGTACCATTCCAGATAAAGTCATAAGAATTCATGTTGTTGTCACAGATAATATCAGATTTAACCAGGCGACCGAGTATGTTATATATTTTAAGACTATACTGATTTGTTGACTCCCCGGTAAAGGATATTTTTACAGAGCTGTTAAAAGGGTTGGGATAAGCTTCGATTGATAGATAATTTTCAGGAAGTTGAGTCTTTGATTCAATTATTGAAACTGTGGTTGTATCTTCATAAATTGAAATCTGTTGTCCAGGAATGATGCCAGATGTGTCTACTATAAAGAGCGAATTGAAAGTTATAATAGCTCTTAGTTCTTCAAAGTTTCCTGTACCAAAATGTAAAATAGGTTCATCAAAGGAAAACATTGATGAATGGCTGACCATCTGACGCTTGCCGATATAAATAGTATCGGGAGGGTCATTGAGTATGCCATACAAGTCAACAATTGCACCTAAAGCAAGCGTGTTTGGATATAACCCGATAAGTTTTATTCTTAGAAATGAGTTATTTTGATTTTGATTAATATAAATTTGATTTTGCTGATCATCGCAGTTAGCCATTACAATATCAAGTTGACCATCATTATTCAAATCACCCGTTGCGCAGCCAAAACCATTTAAGTAGTCAACAACGCCGGCTTCATAACTATAATCTTCAAAAATACCCAGTCCATTATTTAAAAGAATCATGTTATAATCAGTTGCCCTGTTTATGAAAAGATCTATATCGCCATCATTGTCATAATCAGCAAAATTAGCTCCCCGAGTAAAGTCTCCATAATCAGTATTTGATTGTGTACTAATATTAGTAAAATAACCTGTGCCATCGTTTTCCCACATTGAATTCTCAATACTTGAGGTCATATATAGATCAAAATCACCATCATTGTCTATATCTCCAAAGCAAGCGCCTCCGCCTGATGGGAAACCACCTTCATTTGTATTGAAAGAGATATCAATGAAGGTCGTATCTCCGTTGTTTCGAAATAGTCTTCCTCCATCAGCGTGCCAATTACCTGCAACGAAAAGGTCATCATCGTTATCACCATCCATATCAAAGAATAACGGACAATGCAGATTTGCAATTGTTTCAAATCCCGAGCCTTCGGTTATATCAATAAAAGTCTGTCCTACACGGACCATAAGATTTCCTCCGCATAGAACAGCTAATTCAGATTCAGGTGTAAATTGAAAAAAGATTGAACCCATTTCATCTACCTCGGCAAGGTTGTAGCTTTCAGCTTCATCTGAAAATGGCGGGTGACCCTGATTTATGTAAAGATGTCCATGATTCCCATAGTATGGTTCACCTGTTATGTAAATATCAGGTAAATAATCCTTATCTACATCGGTAAGAGCAATGGAATGATGACCATTTGCATACTGAGATAATTCATATTCATATCCCATATCGATATATAATGAATCATACCATATATAAAGACGGTCAGCTCCATTATGGTTAGCAATGATAATTTCATTTACCATGTCATTATTTAAGTCAATTATACCAACTCCACAACTAAATTGTGCCTCTGTTACATTTAACTCATTAGCCATTTGCAGAAATGTAACCTGGCAGAAAGCTGAACACACTATCGTTAGAAGTGCTATTATTATAATAATTATAGCTCTCATGATACACTTCCTAAATTATGGTGAAATATTAATCAATCTATGGTAATATAGATAATTGAAACACGAAAATGTCAAGTAAAATCGATATTTTTCTCAAACTATCGAAAAATTCTGAAATATTATGTATTTAACTCAAAATCGCTTCCGCCGCTTTTTTTAACTCCGGCATCACTTTATTCTTTGTTTTTTCTTATTTTTAATTATATTATATAGAGTATTAATGATCTGGAGTATTGGTCTATAATTTGAGAAGGCGATCGATAAATTGAAAGTTTTGGGCGTGGATCATATCGGTATTGCTGTCAGCAACATAGCAAAGGCAATGAATTTTTACAGTAACGGCCTCGGTCTTAAACTTGGCGGGATTGAGGAAATAAAAGACAGGCAATTGCGAGTTGGATTTATCGATATTGGGTCTGCAAAAATCGAACTTATAGAGCCGACCTCTGATGATTCCACGGTTGCTGAATTTATCTCCAGAAGGGGGGAAGGAATTCATCATATATGTTTTAGGGTCGACAATCTTGCCAAAGCTTTACAGCATATGAAAAACAAGGGATTTGATTTAATCGATAACAAGCCGCGGAATGGCGCCGGTGGGTCCAGAATCGCTTTTGTCCACCCTAAATCGGCCGCGGGCGTTTTAATAGAATTAAAAGAACTACCAAAATGAAAGGTGAATTAAAATGAGAAACAAAGTATTAATCTCGACTTTAAGCATTATCATTCTGGCATCTGTGTCAGCCTTGGCGCAACAATCGTTATTCGAGGGCTGTTCATCGGCCGGAGTACTCGACGATCCGGTTATGTTCAACTGTGATTTTTATAATCCTATCGGATTACCCGGCGTTGAGGTCGAATGTCATTACCGGGGACAGTCTGATAATGAATTTACCGATCTTATCATGGAGCTTATGAATGAATATCCGCACTACCTGTTCACCTATGAAGCCCAGGCAGAGTTCTACGAGAACCCCGATGTGCTCGAATATTATTTCAGCGGCGGAACCGATACATTAAAGGCTACTCAATCGCCAAAAATACTCAGCGATCAATTCCCGCCTCCGGAATATATGTATGCGCCTTTCGCAGCGGATGCCCTTGGCGACACAACCGAGGGATCAGCGGGCGGATGGCTCGATTTAGCCGGCAGCGGTATGACATACTCCGATACAAGAGTGTACGGCTATCTGGAAAACGCTACAAACACATGGCCTTCAAACCAGGGATTGGATATATTTATGTATGCCCTTGGTTTTATTTCCTTGAGCAGCCTGGATTCTTCAATATATGCCATGGCTTATGTCGACATCCCTCCTTTTTTTACTCCGGGTCTTTATAAACTAACCATAATCGATTCCTCATTTGAATATGTCAGGCTGGGTGATATTGATTATGCAATCGAAAACGGACTTTTGCACATGGCCTGTGATCTCGAAACCTTTGAAAACGATCCTGACTGGCCGGGCTGGCCGCCGGAGGGATTTATTATTTCAATCGGGGGAAGCGTGACTATAGGATTTGATATACAGACCATTAACGATTTCACATACCCGACATTTTACGAGCCTGTTACCCAGTTTACCGATTTTAACAGCAATAATTCCCCGGAAATATTTGATTATGACATCGAAGTTGTGCCAGGCGTTTCCGTAACTGCCACGATTAATTATTATGATCCGGATAACAACCTTCCGACTGAACGTAGTCTGTTTTTTAATTATGGCTTTTACCCTATGGGCAGTATGGATCATACCTACTCCGACACCTCCGAGTTTGAGGTTACTCTGGCATGGCCGGGAGAGGGCTGGAGTTACTATTATTTCAGGTATTCGGACGGTCTTGATATGGTAACTACTCCGACGGATTCAATATATTTAACACCTATCGGCATTGAGGATGATCAATCATTACCCCGGCAGTTTACCCTCTATCAAAATTATCCTAACCCGTTTAACGCTTCAACCACAATCAGCTTTGTTCTTGCAGACAAATCAGAAATCGATCTCACCGTTTATGATATAACCGGTCGCTTGGTGAGAAATATCCACAGCGGAATCATAAGCCCAGGTGAGCATTCGTTCATCTGGGATGGCAGGAGCAATCAAGGCAAGCAGTTATCATCGGGCGTCTATTTCTATAAATTGCAGACCGGTTCCAATCAGGATTATAAAAAGATGATTTTGCTAAAATGATTTCAGTTGGCGCACGGGGACGTACGCCAACCACAAAAATATATCAACGAATTGATATTTCTAAAAAGTGGAAATCTCGGAGGCCCGTCTGGCGATGGTTTCTCAAAAAATCGGGGAAACTTCCACACTAACAGGCGGGACTTTCCAGTCCCGCAGGCAGGCTGGAAAGTCCTGCCCTATTAAGTTAGTTTTTTTTGATTAAATCTGTGGTTTAAAAAATATCTGGTGAACTCCTGCAAATTTCTACTTGACAAACTGGTTTTATCACATTAATAAAAGACTTTCAGAATGAAGTCGGTTTGCAAAATATCTTTATCCGCCCAGGGCGGATTTTTTTTGGAGAAATAAATGTCTGATACCAAGATAATGGATGCCAAGGGAATCAGAAGGTCGATAAACCGCATAGCCCATGAGATTATCGAGCATAACGGCGGCGCTGAAAATATGGTTATTGTCGGCATCCGCACACGCGGCGCTTTTCTGGCTGAACGTCTGGCGAAAGCAATCAAACGTATAGAGAAAGTCGCCCTGCCGGTTGGAGCGGTGGATATCACGATGTACCGTGATGATGTCACAATCCGACTGGATCAGCCGATTATCCAGAAAACCAACCTGCCCTTTTCTATCGACGACAAGCTGGTTATCCTTGTTGACGATGTTCTCTATACCGGTCGGACTGTACGAGCCGCTTTAAACGGGCTTACCGATTACGGGCGCTCCCGCTGTATACAACTGGCGGTACTTATTGACCGCGGCCACCGTGAATTGCCAATCAGAGCCGATTATGTCGCTATCGAGCTGCAGACGTTCCGCGATGAAAATGTTATCGTGAGATTGAAAGAATATGATAAAGAGGATTGCGTAATTCTTCAGCAAACTAGCGGAGAACTTAAAAGGTGAAATTAAAATCGCCTCATCTTCTTGGGCTTGAGGGTGCAGCAGCCGACGAATTGAACTTGATCTTAGATACTGCCGTAACCTTAAAAGAGATACTTTCCCGTCCCATAAAAAAAGTTCCCACTTTAAGACATATAACGGTCTTAAACCTGTTCTATGAGCCATCCACACGCACCAGGATTTCTTTCGAGCTGGCTGAAAAACGGCTGTCGGCGGATGCCATCGGTTTCGCCAAGGATTCCTCATCGGTTGTGAAAGGAGAGACCCTTCTGGATACCATCTGGAATATCGAGGCTATGAAGATCGATATGGTGGTTATTCGCCATTCTGTATCCGGCGCTCCGCTGTTTTTATCGCAGAACTGCTCATCAAAAATTATCAATGCCGGCGATGGCTGTCATGAGCATCCGACCCAGGGGCTGTTGGATATCTTCACGATGAGAGAAAAGTACGGTAAAATCGATGGGCTTCGGGTTGCCATTGTCGGCGATATCAAACACTCCCGGGTAGCTCGTTCCAATATCTGGGGCCTGAAAACCCTGGGAGCGAGTGTGGCGGTTTGCGCTCCCACGACTTTATTGCCGGTCGAAATCGAGAAAATGAGCGTTGATGTTTATACCAATATCGAGGAAGCGCTCGAGGGAGCGGATGTGGTAAATATTTTGCGTTTGCAAAGGGAAAGGCAATCGGCGGGCCTGCTGCCGTCACTGAGAGAATACAGCAACAGGTTTTGCATAACTAAAGAGCGTCTTAAATATCTAAATAAAGATTTTACAATCATGCATCCCGGCCCGATGAACCGGGGCGTGGAAATTTCATCAGAGGTCGCCGATGGTCCCTATTCTGTGATTTTGCCCCAGGTGACAAACGGCGTGGCCGTACGGATGGCAGTTTTATATCTGTTAAGCGGTGGAGTTGGCAGCATTGAGTGATTTTACCATTACAGGCGGCACAATTGTTGATCCGGTTAATGATTACTTCGGTCCAGGATCGATTGTTATTGAAAAAGGCAAAATTGTTGAAGTAAAAAGGAAAAAAGCCGGTATAAAAGGCGATATCGACGCCGCCGGATTGTTAGTCTGTCCAGGTCTGGTGGATATGCATGTTCATTTCCGCGAACCCGGTTTTGAATATAAAGAAACTATATATACCGGCTCTCAAGCCGCTGCTGTTGGCGGATTCACCTCGGTTGCCTGTATGCCGAATACCGATCCGGCTCTCGACAACCAGGAGGCAATTAAATTTGTTATTCATAAAGCAAAAGATGCCGTCATTAATGTCTATCCTATCGGCGCCTTAACCAAAGGCCGGAAGGGTGAAGAACTGGCGGAAATGGGCGATATGCATCAAGCTGGAGCGGTGGCTTTTTCCGATGATGGTTCCGGCGTGCAGAATGGAATCATAATGCGCCGGGCGATGGAATACTGTAAGATGCTGGGTGTACGAGCGATTTCCCATTGCGAATATGAAGACATTGCCGATAACGGCGTTATAAATGAGGGATTCATGTCGACTAAGCTGGGCCTTGGCGGCATATCCCGAATTGCCGAGGAGCTGATGATCGCCCGCGAGATTATGCTAGCTGAATATACTGATTCACCTGTTCATATAGCGCATGTTTCAACAGCCGGCGGGGTTGATTTGATTGGCAAAGCTAAAAAAAGGAACGTGCCTGTCACCGCTGAGACCTGCCCTCATTATATTACTTTAACCGACGAAATGCTTGAAAGCTTCAATACCAATTTCAAGGTTTATCCGCCTTTGCGTACGAAGAAGGACGTTCAGGCTATTAAAAAGGGGATAGTCGCGGGCGTCATCGATGCTATTGCTACCGATCATGCTCCTCATGCCTATGAGGAAAAAGCCCTCGAGTTTAACTATGCGCCACCGGGAATGATCGGACTTGAAACAGCGGTCGGCCTTGTCTCAACCGAACTTGTAAGAAAGAATGTATTAGACTGGCTGAAAGCAATCGAAATTATGTCTGTAAACCCTGCCGGTATCCTTAATATCCCGGCTGGAACATTGAATGTTGGAGCGGTCGCCGATATCGCTATAATCGATCCCGAGCTTGAATGGACAGTTACCGAGGATGATTTTAAATCGCTTTCGAAGAATTCCCCTTATATCGGCAGAAAATTGATCGGCCGGGTTGTACGGACTATTGCTGCCGGCAAAACAGTGTTCGAACTCAATTAAGACAAAGCCAAATGACTCGATTCCCAGGTAAGCATAAAGCTTTAATCCTTTTAATCCTGTATATCATTGCTACCTTGTTTATCATATCATTAAGCAGGTCGCCCGTGCTGGTCGATGAAAGGGTCGGCGTTATCCCGATGACTGAATTTGAGGGACACAAACCGTTCCAGTACCGGGTTCTGATGCCGGTTCTGATTAGAACTATTGAGTTCATCACTCCCAGATTTATTGTAGACAGAATCAATGGAATCACGGCTGATTTTGTGAATACAAGATTACGAACCCGAGCGGACCTACCGGATTATAAGACAGATAAGCTTTCCCAATACGGCTGCCGGGTAATCGTATTCTTAATTTTAAACACGCTAACCCTGTTCGGGTTCTTAATTATCTTAAGGCAAATGGCTAAAGCCTTGAACATATTTTCGGAGCGTGTATGTGATCTTTTACCGCTGGGGATGGCCATTGTCATCCCAATATATTTTAATTTCGGAAATTTCATGTATGATTTTTCGCACCTGCTGTTGTTTGCATCATCACTTTTATTGCTGTATAAAAAACAATGGCGCTTCTATCTTGTATTGTATTCATTAGCTCTGCTTAATAAGGAAACATCGGTTATGCTGGCGATCGTTTTTATTGTAAATTATTATAAAGAATTGCGCCGGGCAGAATTTTACAAGTTGTTGGGCATTCAAGCGGGTTTATTTATGATAATTAAACTTTCACTATATCTGACCTTCATTGATAATCCCGGTGGAGTTGTAGAACATCATTTAGCCTGGAATTTGAACCATCTGTCGCAATTATCAAGTTATTTCAATTTCGAGCCAATCGGCAAAGGGATGATCTTCCCGGCATATTTAAATATCCCGCTTCCACGAGGAATTAACCTGCCTATGATTGGCTTTATGGTTTTTATAATAATCTATAAGTGGAAAGATATCCCGTTATTTCTTAGAAGATCGCTGGTATATGTTCCGGTTCTTTTTGCTTTCGGGTTGTTTATGGGGCACATTAACGAGCTGAGATCATATTATGCGGCTTTGCCTGTAGTATACCTTTCGGTCATGGCGGGAATTGTAAAATTTATCGAATCATTAAAATTAGAAAGAATCGAGTAGATGTATGGCTGTAAAAACATATGAATTCAGCATTCAATCGGAAGGCTTTTGCCACCTGGAGGATATCACCTCGCAGGTAGCTGTTTTTCTTGAACAGTCCGGTTTAACGGATGGTATAGCCTGTGTGGCGGTGGCCGGTTCGACTGCGGGTATCAGCACGATTGAGTATGAGCCGGGATTGCTAAAAGATATCCCGGAGTTTTTCGAGAAATTACTGCCATCCGGCAAATCATATCATCACGATGAAACCTGGCATGATGGCAACGGTTTCTCACACATGCGGTCGTTTCTGCTAAAGACATCACACTGTGTGCCTTTCTCCAGCGGTCGTTTGATACTGGGTATATGGCAGCAGATAGTACTGGCCGATTTCGACAACAAGCCGAGACGCCGGAAAGTTATTGTGCAGCTGGTAGGGGAATAGTTATTATATTGTATGACTTTCAAGAACGTTATAATGAAAAAGCTGATGGATATAATAGAAAATCATACAATATATTAAACGTTACTTCAGAAACAACAAAAACAGGCAAAAACAATGACAATAGAAGAAAAACTGAATTTCAAAACCCTCGAATGGCGTAATGATTATCTAAGATTAATAGATCAGCGGCAACTGCCCGAACAATTGACATATTTCGATTGTCGAAAAACCGACGATCTTATTTATGCGATAAAAGAACTGGTTGTCAGGGGCGCTCCGGCTATTGGCTGTACTGCCGCATATGGTATGGTTTTAGCTGTAAAAAACAGCGAGGATTTCAATCAAACTGCTCAGGCTCTAAAAAATTCCCGTCCAACTGCGGTAAACTTAGCCTGGGCAGTCGATAGAATGATGAAGGTGATTGAAGATTTCAGCGGTGATATTTATGCTATTGAAAAAGAGGCTGTTGCCATCCATGAAGAGGATGCCGATATGTGCCGTCAGATCGGCAAAAATGGCGCTAAGCTAATTGATGATGAGTGCAGGATACTTACACACTGCAATGCGGGCGCCCTGGCCACTGGCGGTATCGGCACTGCCCTTGGGATTATTTACACGGCCAAGTTTAGCGGGAAAAGCATTTCGGTATGGGTTGATGAAACCCGGCCGATACTGCAGGGAGCGCGACTCACCGCCTGGGAGTTAGACAGGGCGGGAGTTCCGCTTACCCTGATTTGCGACAATATGGCAGCCTCATTAATGGCCGCAGGTTGTGTCGATTGTGTCATTGTGGGGGCCGACAGAATTGCAGTTAACTACGATACAGCCAATAAGATAGGCACCTACAACCTGGCTGTTTTGTGCCATCATCACAAATTGCCCTTTTATGTGGCGGCGCCATCGTCCACATTAGATAACCAATGCCCGGATGGTCAATCTATAATAATCGAAAATCGATCCCAAAAAGAGATTAAAACAATAAAGGGACATAAAATCGCTCCCAAAAATGTTAACGTATTCAATCCGGCATTTGATATTACACCGCATGACCTGATTTCGGCAATCATTACCGAAGATGGCATAATCAGGCTATAGCCTTTTTTAAGGTTATCTGAGCAAGCCCCGACCGTCAAGCCATAATGTGTTGTCGACCCTCTGAGGTCGACACAATGGCCATGATTAGTCTCTTTTCCAAGTTGTCCGAGTAGTAAAATCAGAAATTATGTATAATGCTGTATTAAATAAAAACCAATTTATCCGATATTCTAAAAAGTTGATAAAATACTTGACAATTTGGATAAATCTTTTAAATTTATCAACTTGTGATAAATGGGCTAGACCCTTTTATTAGTTTGATAATAGTAATTAGAGATAAGGAGAATCGATGAAAACCTTTGTACCGCGGCCTTCTGAACACAAACGGAAATGGTATCTTGTGAATGCCAATGGCAAGGTTCTGGGTCGATTGGCAACGGAAATTGCCAGAAGGATCAGAGGTAAGGACAGCCCATTGTTTACGCCATATTTTGATATGGGCGCCTCGGTTGTGGTGGTAAATGCCGAGAAAGTCCGAATTACCGGGAAGAAATCAAAATTAAAACAATATTACCATCATACCGGTTATCCCGGCGGACTCAGGTCGGTAAACTTTGATAAGTTGATAGCCACTCACCCGGAACGGATTATTCAGAAAGCAGTGAAAGGTATGCTTCCGAAAAACAGGCTGGGCAGACAACTCAACAGAAGACTTTTTGTTTATGCGGGTCCGGATCATCCGCATCATGCCCAACAACCGGAAGCTCTAAATATCTAAGTTAGTGGAGGAATTTTGGCAGAAGATTATTTAAGAGGATTAGGAACAAGAAAAAGAGCGGTAGCTCAAGTTCGTCTTAAGGAGGGCTCTGGAAAAGTATCGATTAATGGGCGTGAGATACTGGCCTATCTATGCCGTCAAAACCTGGTTACCCATGCCTTAGCGCCTGTTGAGGAGGCTAAGCTTATGGGCAAAATCGACATTATTGCCAAGGTAGCCGGCGGCGGTCTTTCCGGTCAAGCAGGCGCTTTACGCATGGGCATCGCCCGGGCGCTGGTTCAGCTTGATCCTCAACTGAGGGTCAACTTGAAAAAGAAAGGCTTTTTAACCCGTGATGCCCGTATGGTCGAACGTAAAAAATATGGGCTGGTTAAAGCCCGTAAACGTTTCCAATTCTCGAAGCGTTAAATTTAAATTGATAATGCACACCGGCGGACTTATGGCGGGGTCCCCTTATGGGGCCGTCCGGGGATGAGGCCGGTGGAGGAATAAAACCAAACCAACCAGTAGGAGTAAAATTCATGAGTCAAATCGATATCAAGGACCTTCTCGAGGCAGGTGTACATTTCGGGCACCAAACCAGGCGCTGGAATCCAAAAATGAAAAAATTTATTTTTACCGCGCGAAACGGAATCTACATAATTGACCTGAAAAAGACGCTGCTTTCCATTAATCGTGCGTCAGCTATGCTTCAAAAAATTGCCGAAGATGGCGGGAAGGTACTGTTTGCCGGAACAAAAAAACAGGCCAAATATGTAATTAAAGATGAGGCTAAAAGGTGCGGCCAGTTTTATATCAACGAACGCTGGCTGGGCGGCACCATGACTAATTTTCAGACTATCAAAGGGAACATTAAGCGATTAAGACAGATTGAAAAGATGAAAGAGGACGGGCTGTTTGACAGTATTACTAAAAAGGAAAGCATGAAGCTTGAAAAGGAAAAATCCCGGCTGGAGAAGTTCCTGTCCGGTATAAAAGATATGTACAAACTGCCCGCCGCCTTGATTGTCGTTGATGCTAAAAAGGAGCGGATTGCCGTAGCCGAGGCAAATAAGTTAAAAATTCCAGTGATCGCCATTATCGACACTAATACCGACCCTGATCCTATCGATTATCCTATTGCCGCCAATGATGATGCCATTAAGTCGATAAGCGTTGTTATCCGGGCGTTGGCTGACGCTATAATTGCCGGCCAATCAAACATCGAGGAGAAAGAGATGGCTGCTCTGGAGGAGGAAAAAGCTTAAATGCATATTACCGCATCATTAGTAAAACAGCTGCGAGAAAAAACTGGCGCCGGCATGATGGATTGTAAAAAGGTTCTTACTGAAACGGACGGTGATCTTGATAAAGCGACGAAAAAATTGCGTGAACAGGGACTGGCAAAGGCCGCTAAAAGAGCGACGAAAGCGGCAAATGAGGGCTCAATCACCGCCTATATTCATCCAGGCGATAAACTTGGAGTTTTGGTCGAAATAAACTGCGAAACCGATTTTGTTGCCCGTACCGATGATTTCAAACAGTTTTGCAAGAATATCGCCATGCAGTGTGCGGCGACTAATCCGCTGGTAATTCAGCGAGAAGAGCTTGACCAGGAATTGATAAATAAAGAAAAGGAAATTTATAAAACCCAGGCTTTAAACGAAGGTAAACCGGAGAAAATTATCGATAAGATAATTAACGGCAAAATTGAGAAATACTTCCAGGAAGTGGTTTTGATCGAGCAATCCTTCATTAAGGATCAGGATAAAACTATTGAAGATATCCTTACTGATTTAATTGCCAGGCTGGGCGAAAATATCCAGATAAAAAGGTTTATCAGGTATCGTCTCGGAGAATAATATGCCTGCTAAAAAGCCGGCAAAAACCGTTGCAAAAAAGGCTAAATCCGGCTCATTATCGCGCTCACGGATAAAGTATAAAAGGATATTACTGAAGCTTTCCGGTGAGATCTTAATGGGCGACCGTGACGCCGGTCTCGATGACCAGATGATACAGTATGTCTGCCGTCAGGTGGCTCAGGTTAAAGAGTTGGAAATTGAAATAGCTCTGGTGGTTGGCGGTGGGAATATATTTCGCGGCCTGACTGCCGCCGCCAATGGCATGGATCGAGTCAGCGCTGATTATATGGGTATGCTGGCTACCGTTATCAATGCCCTGGCACTTCAGGACAATTTAGAAAAACTGGGACATTTTACCCGGGTTATGTCTGCCGTTGAAATGAATGAAGTGTGTGAACCTTATATTCGCAGACGGGCGGTCAGGCATTTGGAGAAAGGGCGGATTGTAATTTTTGCCGGCGGCACCGGCAATCCCTATTTTACAACTGATACCGCGGCCGCATTGAGGGCGGCGGAAGTTAATGCCGATGTGCTTATTAAAGGCACCAAGGTTGACGGCGTTTACGACTGTGATCCGGTAAAAAATCCAGGGGCGGTTATGTTTAAAAAGCTGACTCATTCAGATATTTTAGAAAAAAACCTGAAAGTCATGGATGCCACAGCCGCTTCGCTCTGCCGGGAGAATGATATCTCGATTATAGTCTATAACTTGTATAAAAAAGATAACTTGGAAAAAATTGTTTTTGGTAATAGAATCGGCACCTTAGTGAATTGAGGTCTGGTTATGCTGGAAGAAATTTATAAAGACACAAGCGAGAGGATGAAAAAAGCTGTGGAGTCCATCAGACGGGAGTTAACCGGGGTCAGAACTGGAAAAGCCACTCCGAAAATTCTGGAGGACATTAAGGTCGATTATTACGGCACATTAACTCCGTTAAACCAGCTGGCATCTATAAATGCTCCCGATCCTAAAATGCTTGTTGTACAGCCCTGGGAGAAGACTATTATTCCGGAGATAATAAAAGCTCTTCATAAAGCCGATATCGGATTAAATCCGATTGCCGAGGCAAACATTATTAGACTGCCGATTCCCCCATTAAACGAGGACAGGCGCAAAGAAATGGTCCGGCTGGTAAAAAAACTTGGCGAGGATGGCAAAATCGCTGTAAGGAACATTCGGCGAGATGCAAATGATAAAATGAAAAAAGCACAAAAGAATTCTGAAATCACCGAGGATGAACTGGAAAAGGGCCAGAAGAAAGTCCAGGAATTTACCGATAATTTCATTGATAATATTTCCGAAATAGTTAAATTTAAAGAGCAAGAGGTAATGGAGGTTTGATAATGGCCTCTCTCGAATCTTTAAAAAGAAAGATCCTGGCAAAAGGGAATATCCCAAAGCATGTTGCCATTATCATGGATGGTAATGGTCGATGGGCCAGGCTGAGAGGTTTGCTCCGGACTGTCGGTCATGAAAATGGGGTCAAAGCGGTCAAGAAGATTGTCCGAGCCGCCGGCGATATCAATCTGCCATACCTGACACTGTATACATTCTCGACTGAAAACTGGAATAGGCCGAAAAGCGAAGTTTCTGCAATAATGAGGCTGTTGTATGAGACTACCCGTCGCGAATTAAATGAACTTTTAGAAAACAATGTGCGCCTTATCACAACCGGCGACATCGAGGCTCTGCCGAAAATCCGTCGGGATATTTTAAAAGATGCTATCGCCCGTACGTCGGAAAATACCGGGTTGACATTGAACCTGGCTTTAAACTATTCCAGTCGCCTGGAAATTCTTCAGGCCGTTAAAAATATTATAAGCGATATTGAATCTAAAAAGCTGGTTAAGAACGATATCGATGAAAAACGGTTCTCGTCATATCTTCAAACAAACGGAATCCCCGACCCGGACCTTTTAATCAGGACCTCCGGTGAAAGACGGTTGTCCAATTTCCTCTTATGGCAGATGTCTTACACTGAAATTTATGTAACTAACGTCCTGTGGCCGGATTTTGATGAAAAGGATTTCTATCAGGCGATCATAGATTTCCAGGGGCGCGAGAGAAGATTTGGCCGCGTTACGCAAATCCAGGACCATTGAAGGTCGCTGTCTTGACTAAAAACCTTGCCCTTCGGTTATCTGTCGCCGCTGCAGGTATTCCTTTACTGATAGTTATATGTATTTTGCATGAATATTTTATTTTTGTATTCGGCATTCTATTGGCAGGTCTTGGCGGTCTTGAATTAGCGCTAATGTTTCGTCAAAAAGGTTACTATGCAAACCCTGTATTATCGGTTATCCTGCCGGTTTTATGTATTATCTCTGCATTTTATGATTATCCGCTTAAAAACATATTTCTGTTTTCATTTTTCCTGGTATCCTTGATAGTTGTCAAACGATATTTCGGCGACAGCTCGGCGGACTTATCAGGATTTTTTAACGATCTGCTTAGCAGCCTATTGCCGGTATTTTACCTTGGATTAACGATTTCGTTTGTTATCTACCTTAGAAAAGTGCCTGATTATGGCGGCCTGCTTTTAATTTATATATTTCTTACCGTATGGGGAACTGACACCGCCGCCTATTTTGGCGGTAAGGCTTTCGGCAAACGCAAATTTTCTGTTTTGCTGTCGCCTAATAAAACCTGGGCGGGATTTTACAGCGGATTTTTTGGAGCGGTCTTGGCCGGAGTTGTCAGTAAGCTTGTCTTTTTAGATTTGAGCTGGCTTCAAATAATATGCATGTCGATTCTGGCCTGCTTTTTGGGGCAGGCGGGAGACCTGTTAGAATCGGGAATCAAACGTCATTGCCAGGTTAAAGATTCATCATCGATAATACCCGGTCACGGCGGTGTTTTGGACCGTTTTGATTCGTTCTTTTTTGCTGTACCGGCTGTATATATTTTTGTGATTGCCTGGAAATAAATTGATTAAGCTTGGCTGAAATATTTATGCAGCAGGGGCATATTGCGATATGTCCCTACGCGATTTATTTATGAAAATTATTAAGATACTCGATCACATATTTATCCTTCGCCCGATGCTTCACCTGCCGGTCTGGACAATAATGATACTGGGTTATTACCGCGCTCAAAGCGATACGTCAAGCTGGACTATTTTGCCTATTTCTCTTCTGCTTGGTTCCGGACTTTTCGGAGCGGTTTTTCTAATCAACCAGATTTATGATATCGAATCTGATCGCCTTAACGATAAGCTTCATTTTTTACCGAAAGGCATAGTTAAAATAGGCGCCGCCTGGATAATGACGATTCTTTTAAATCTTGTTTCGCTGGCGATCGCCTTTAGTTTATCGTTTACAGTGGGTTTTGCATCGTTAATGGTGATTGGGCTGGGTATTCTTTATTCTGTTCCGCCGATTTCTTTAAAAGACAAAGCCTGGCCCGCGGCATTTGCCAACGGTCTTGGGCATGGCGCTCTTGTGTTTATTATCGGTTACTGCGCCGCCGGCGGTCAATTCTGGGATGGGATAATAAAATCGATTCCGTATTTCATGGCAGTAATGGCAGTATATATCGGTACGACCCTGCCTGACATTGCAGGTGATAAAAAATCAGGCAAGCTTACTATCGGGGTGGTCTTTGGCGAGCGGTATTCGAAATATATTATATTACTTTATTATATAACAGCGGTATTCGCCGGCTTTGTAATCTTCGATATTCCATTTGTGGTCGCCTCTGTCGTTGTTGCCCCGTTTTATTTCTGGTCTGCTTTTTCAGGGTCAATAAAACCTGTTGTTCTGGCTGTTAAGCTGTCGATAATTTCATTAACGCTGGCGGCGGGATATTTCTATCCGGTATACATTATTTTTTTAGTAGTCTTGATTTATGCAACTCGAAAATATTATAAGCGCCGGTTTAATATAGCATATCCCTCGATAAAATAATTCCCGACCCTGTCGATGTTTATATATATGAACAAATTTCTTTCGATAGCGCTGTTAATTTTTATTTTTGGCGGCTGCGGCTCCAAACCACGGCAGTATGATCTGAAACAAAGATTCTCCCAATCAGACAGGAACAAACTTGTATATGTTGCCAATGGCTATCTTGGCGTAAAATATAAATATGGCGGCATAAATAATACTGGATTCGATTGTTCAGGTCTGATTTACCGGATTTACCTTGACGCTCTGCGGTTGAAGCTTCCCCGGACAGTAAAAGGTCAGTATCAGGCCAGCTATGGGATTCCGCTATCCCGCGCTCAGGTAGGAGACCTGGCATTTTTCAAAATAAAAAACCAGCGGCTTGATCATGCCGGAATCATTATCGACCGGGGCAGGTTTATTCATGCCACCAGATCAAAGGGGGTTGTTATTTCCGATCTGAATGATGATTATTATCGGAAACGGTTTACAGGTATTCGAAGGTTGAGATAAATAATCCAATTATCAATTGCAAGGGCAAAGCTTGATCTTGTGTTATGATCTATAAATTAGTTATACATTTATCAGTTATTGCAGGCCTCTGACCCCTGAGGCGAGAGGTTTGAAAAAAAACAAAATGGTGATGTATGCCCAACGGTAGGACAGGTTTTCAACCTGTCCGGACAGACTAAAAGTCTGTCCTACTATACTGTTCTAACAGCAAACAACTAAAGATTAGCAGATAGATTTAATCTATTGTTGCCTTCAAATCCTTTATAACCAGGAAAAAGTTTATGAATAATTCAGGCTAATCAACCTCGTTAAACTCGACCAGCCAGATATCGCCAAACGGCACATTGCCTTTTCTATACAATTCCCCCGATCTCAAAAACACAAACCGCCTGGCATCAGGAGAAAAGCGCGGCAAAAAATCATGTCGTTTAGCTTCAATCCGGCTTTTTGGTATTTCATAAAACTGACCGGTAATTAAATCCATGACAACCAGCCTTTCGAAATTATCGCCATAATAAAATACAAGATAGCGCTCGTCGGGAGAGATTGTCTCAAGGTAAGATGGCGACCGACCGTAAGTGATTTGAACCAGCGAATCATTGGCCGATTTATAGATATTAGTAAAGCCCGGTCCGGCTCTCTTTGATGAGCAAAAGTAAATTGCCCCTGAAGCCTGAATCGCAAATAATGGATCATCGGTCAGCATGGACAGCGATGAATCAGCGGGAATTTTCTTGGTTGCGGGTCTTTTGGGAATTTCTTTAAGCAGATATAGTTTGTTAGTCTTGTAATCTAACGAAAAATATTCTTCTGTGATATCAAGTAATGTATCGCTTGTGTCAGCGGAGGGAGAGGTTATAAGCCTGGTGAAATAAACTCTTTCTCCGGATGGGCTGAAAAACGGGCTCATGTCCTTTTTAAGATCGGTCAGGCGCCTGGTACTGGCTATCATGGAGATATCTTTAAAGGTCAAGGCCATCCTGTCAGGATGTTTCGATGCTTTATCTGGCTCCTGTTTGGATGAGCATCCGGATAACATAATAAATGCAATGGCTATTGAGATGACCGCTTTCATAGCCTTTATTTTATCTTCATGCCGTCAATTAGTCAATTTTAAAATGCATGTAAGTATTAATGCAATTTTACTTGACTATGCTTTTTTATTCGGGTATTAAACCGCTGTCATGTTTGCAGGCTTTTCAGTATATGAAATCAAGCAACCCGGAATAACTAACCGTGGGAGGTCATCTTGAAACGTGTATTTGTTTTTGGAATAATTTTCATAGTATTGTTTGCCATACTGATTATTTATATAACCGTTTCCCGGCAGGTCGATACTGATAAGCTGGCGCTGTCCGGGATGGTCGAGGCTGAGGAACTCAATATCTCTTTCAGAATTTCGGGATTAATCACAAACATGTATTTCAACGAGGGCGCAATTGTAGATTCGGGTTCTGTAGTGGCCGAGCTTGATCAAAGCGAACTAAAGGCCGCTCTTGACCAGGCCGGCAAAAACTATGAAGCTGCCCGGGCCGCTATAACCAATCTTGAGGTGAAAATCGAGACAATAGATCGAAACCTTAATAAAATCAAAACGCTGATACCCGGCGGTGCGGCCACCCAATCCCAGTATGATGATCTGTTTGACCAGAAACGTCAGGTAGAAGCTCAACTGGAGTTTTCAAGGAAAAATCTGGAAGCGGCGAAGGCCGCCGTAGATATGGCGCGGATACGGCTTGAGTATGCGGTTTTGACCTCGTATTCAGATGGCGCTGTTTTATCGCGCATGTTTAAACCGGGCGAGGTGGTCATGCCGGGCGCGCCGGTTATTACAATTGCCGATCTGGATGACTTAACCATTAAAGTATTCCTGCCGGAAATTCATCTGGGAACAGTCAAACTTGGCCAGAAAGTTGAAATTCAAATCGATTCACATCCCGGCCAGTCTTTTCCGGGGGTGATTAAGCATATCTCTGATAAGGCTGAATTTACTCCGAAAAATATTCAAACTAAAGAAGAAAGAGTAAAGCAGGTTTTTGCGGTGGAAATTTTCTCTACAAGTCAGGGCGGAATACTGAAGCCGGGACTGCCCTGCGATGTTGTAATATCTCTGCGGCAAAAATAATCTGCTGCTGAGCCTGCCTAAAATAAATATTTATGATTGCAGTCAGCGTCAAAAATCTTAACAAGTCATTTGAAAAAGTAGCGGCGCTTCAGGGCGTCGAGTTTGAAGTTAATGAGGGCGAGGTTTTTGGCGTTCTTGGTCCCGATGGCGCCGGCAAGACTACCCTGTTGAGAATCTTAGCCGGCGTTATGACCGCTTCATCGGGTGAGGTCAATATACTCGGCAATAATGTAACCGCTGATATGGAATCCGCCAAACAGTATATAGGATATCTTTCCCAGCGGTTTTCGCTTTATCCTGAATTAACGGTAACTGAAAATATCGATTTTTACAGCCGCCTGTTCAGGGTTGATAAATTTGAAAGCCGGAAGAGAAAAGAAAGACTGCTGGAGTTTTCCCGTCTTAGACCATATGTCAATAGAAGAGCCAAACATCTTTCCGGAGGCATGAAACAGAAACTGGCTTTGTCATGCGCCCTGGTTCATACGCCGAAGATTCTTATTCTGGATGAGCCGACGACCGGAGTCGACCCTATCTCGAGGCGAGAGTTCTGGAAAATATTGTACGACCTCCTGACTGAAGGAGTCACCATAATTTTTGCCACGCCATATATGGATGAAGCCGAAAGAGCAAGCCGTATCGCCCTGCTGTATGAGGGGAAAGTCCTATCATGCGACAAACCGGATAATTTAAAAGCCCGATACAGTTACAATCTTGTCGAACTTGTTTCAGACGATAACAGGCTTACCAGGAATGTATTGCAAAAAGTATTCAATGCCGAAAGCATGGTCTTCTTCGGAGATAAGCTTCATATCAAGTTGAAAGATTATGAGCAGGATTTAACCATAATTAAGAAAACATTGGCTGAAGCGGGAGCTAACATTGTGTCAATCGATCGGATTGTGCCTGGTATGGAGGATGTTTTTATAGATGCCATTGCCTGAAAAGTCAGTTGAGGTTAAAAACCTTACCCGAACATTTGGCGATTTTACCGCTGTCGATGATATATCGTTTGAGGTATACAAAGGAGAGGTGTTCGGATTCCTTGGTCCCAACGGCGCCGGCAAGTCTACAACTATAAGAATGCTATGCGGCATCATTCCTCCCACTGCTGGAACAGGAACAGTGGGAGGCATTCCCTTGGAGGAAGGTAACAACAGAATTAAAACTATTGTCGGATACATGTCCCAGAGATTTTCTTTATATGAGGACTTGACCGCCTATGAAAACCTTGATTTCTATTCGGGAGTTTACCCGATACCCCGCAGTGATCGTAATAACAGGATTACCGAAGCTTTAGAAATTTCCGGGTTGACCGATCGGAAGGACCATCTCACAGGAACGCTTGCGGGAGGCTTGAAACAAAGGCTGGCGTTGGCCTGTTCGCTACTTCACCGGCCGGAAATACTATTTCTCGATGAGCCGACTGCCGGCGTCGATCCGCTTTCACGCCGTAATTTCTGGGAGCTTATCTATCAGCTGTCAGAATCCGGAGTGACCGTATTTGTAACGACTCACTATATGGATGAAGCAGAACACTGCGACCGGATAGCCTTTATCGCCAGCGGCAGGCTGATTAAAACCGAATCGCCTCAGGTCCTTAAACAATTGAGCGCAAAATTGTTAGAAATCGAATGCGGTGATTGGGCAAAGGCTATGGATATCTTAACGGTTAATGAGGCAAAGGTCGGAGAATCTGCTTTGTTTGGGACAAAGATTCATCTATCGCCAAAACCCGGCGCTGAAAACATAGTAAAAGATATAATTGAATCATCGGGATGCGGACTTATTGCCATTAAGGAGGTGTCGCCCTCGCTTGAAGATATATTCGTATCGCTTTTGAGTCCGGAACAGGCATGAGATTTAAGGCTGTCTTCATAAAAGAATCGATTCTGATAAGCCGTGACAAACGGGCTTTATTTTTGATAATATTTTTCCCGGTCTTTATGCTGGTCTTATATAGCTATGGAGTCACTTTCGATATTAAACATGTTCCGACCGCAGTCCTTGATTACAGCCGGAGTCCTGAATCACGGGACTTTGTTCAGAAGCTGGGTTCGTCTGAATATCTGGATGTTAAGTATATGGTCAACAATTATGACCAAATTCATAAGCTGTTTTTAAAAAGCAAATCTATTCTGGCGCTTATTATTCCTTCCGATTTTGATAAAAAGATTAACCTTGGAGAAAAAGCAAAAATACAGGTACTGGCCAATGGTTCTGACGCTAACACCGCCAGTGTCGCTCTGGGTTACCAGGCGGCTGTGATATCCTCATACAGTGTGGAATTAGTTCGTAAAAATATCTCCAGTCGGGGTCTGGCCTCTATGGTTGGTCCGGGTGTGTCTGAGAGAACGAGGATCTGGTATAATCCTGAGCTGAAATCAACTTACTTTATAGTTCCAGGAATTATTGCCGTGGTCATGATGCTTCTGGGTTCGCTTCTCACCTCGACCTCGATTGTCCGGGAAAAGGATACCGGCACAATCGAAATGCTGGTTTCAACTCCGATTAAGTCTTTAGAGCTGGTCATGGGTAAAATCCTGCCATATGTGATAATTTCATTTATCGATATAATTATTGTTATCGTATTGGGGCATTTTTTCCTCGGCGTGCCAATTAAAGGCAGCCTGTTATTATTGACGCTCGGGGCTTTGCTATTTCTTGTCTGTGCTCTCGGTTTTGGGCTTTTGGCCTCGGCTGTTGCCAGTACTGTCAGTTCCTCTCAATTAATAGCGCTCTTTATCGGCTTGTTGCCGTCGGTTCTGCTTTCGGGATTTATTTTCCCTATCGAAAGCATGCCCAAAATTGTTCAGGCGATAACCTACATAGTGCCCGCTAAATATTTCATTATTATTCTCAGGGGTATTTTTCTCAAGGGCGTCGGCATCGATGTATTATGGCCGCAAATATTATTCTTGTTTGTCTTCGGTACCGTTCTTTTAACGTTTTCCGCCTCGAAATTTGAAAAGAAGATTGGCTGATGTGGTATAGGATTTTTCATATCACAAAAAAGGAATTTATCCAAACGCTTCGCGACAAGCGGGCTTTTGCGATAATAATGATAGCTCCCATTGTCCAGTTGTTAGTTTTCGGCTATGTCGCCACTACCGATATAAAAATGTCATCGGCGGTTGTCTGCGATTACGATGGCACATCCAAAAGCCGCGAATTTATCAGGAAATTTTCAGCCTCGGGGTATTTTAATGATAAATATTATACGACCTCAACCAAGGAATTCGATCGCTATATCGATTCCGGTAAAGCGGTAATAGGAATAACTATTCCAGCCGGTTTTCAAAAGATGCTGTTAAGGGGCAAACAGGCAACGGTCGGTTTTATTCTTGACGGCACGAACTCTAACCTGGCCACTATCTTAAGCGGCTACCTGCAGTTCATAACGGCAGATTATTCCCAGCAAATTAGCGGTGAATTTTCATCCCGGAAAGGTATAGTATTCGAGAAACCTGTAGAGGTTGAGCCGAGGATTTGGTTTAACCCTGATTTAAAATCGGTAAACTTCATGGTGCCGGGGGTGATGGGTATGCTGACCTTGATTGTTCTGTTAAATTTGACTTCCCTTTCAATTGTCAGGGAAAGGGAACTGGGGACAGCGGAGCAGCTTGTAGTTACCCCGATAAGACCTCTCGAGCTGGTATTAGGCAAAACAATCCCGGCCGGTTTTGCCGGTTTTTTAGTCACAACATTGGTTTTAGTAGTTGGCCTGGTTTGGTTTAGGATAAACTTCGAGGGTTCGGTATTTTTGCTGTATATTTTTGCCGGATTTTTCATGTTTTGTGCCATATCAATGGGGTTATTAATATCCACATATTCGCAAACTGGCGATCAGGCGATGTGGGCTAACCAGTTTTTCATAATGCCGAATATTCTGTTGTCGGGCTTTATTTTTCCGATAGATAATATGCCTGAGATTATCCAGTATATTACTTATGCTTTGCCGATGCGCTATTTTTTAAGGATTATCAGAGGGATATTTCTTCAGGGCGCTGGTTTTGTCGAACTGTGGCCTCAGGCGGCGGCTTTGTTAGGCTGGGGAGTGATTGTTGTAGTCCTGGCCGCCTTCAGATTAAGAAAACATATGGTATAATTTGGGGAATAAATCATCAGTTTAAAGCGTATAATATTATGAAAAAAATAGGTGATACTGAAACACGAACAGGCCGAACTATTTACAGATGGCTGTCATACCTCGTGGCTGTAACATTTATACTGATGGGGATTGGAATCCTGACTAAAATACTATTGTCCGAACCGTTCTTGATACACTCGTCTCAGAGGCTCATACTGGGAGGCGTGATTTTGGTTTACGGAACAGCCCGGCTAATAACCTTATATTTGAAAGGAAGAAAAGACAGATTTGATAAAAATAATTAGCAGGAAAAACTTTCAACCCAAAAAAAGACTTGACTATACGGCATTATTTCGTATGTTTATGATTTGATTTTTTTGAGGAGGGTGAAAGCTTAATTTTATCGGCAACTTTATGGTCGCTGAGTGGAGGATGGCAGTGTTCAGGAAAGCAATTATATTTATCACGGTCATTTTGACTGCTGGTTTGGTTTTTGCGGCCTCAACAAGTAAGATAATTAAAGAAGCGGAAAAACTGATTGAAACGGGAGATTTAATTTCTGCTGAAAGCCTGCTGGATTCTGCATTGATCGACTCTCCTGAGGATTACAAGCTATTACGCACTATGGGCAAAATCCTCCATCAAAAAGAGGAATATTCTCAAGCGCTTGAATATTTCGAAAAAGCCATACAGCATAAATCAAAAGATCATGAATCATTATTTGGCGCCGGAATGGTATCATTGCAATTGGGCGAGAGCCAAAAAGCTCTGGATTATTTTGAAAAAGGGCTAAAAACCAAAAAGAACAAAGACGGTTTTCTTTACGGTAAGGCTTTAGCCCTGATGAAGATAGGGGATTTAGCCGAGGCTGATGCCGCAATTAGAAAAGCTATCAGTAAAGATAAGAAAAATGCTTTATATCACAAGGTACTGGGACATGTAAATTTTAATAAGCAGGTTTGGTCTATTGCTATCATGGAATATGAAGAGGCTCTGGAACTTGATTCAACTAATACGGATTTGTACTATAAACTTGCCCGGGCACAATTCTTCTCAATAAATTTTAATGAAGCCGTTAATTATTACCGAAAATACCTTAAAATGGCCCCGGCGGATATAACTGCCTGGCAGGAACTGGGGATTATTTATGAAAAGTCCAACAATCCCTCAGAGGCAATATTCTGCTATAATAAACTTACCGAACTTATCCCTGATGATGGCGACAACTGGTTCGCACTTGGCGATCTTCAATATAAACTGCGAGCTCATGAGGATGCCGGCGTTTCATTAGAGAAAGCGGTTGAACTCGGTTCGCATGTGGCAGAGGCTTATAAAATGCTGGCCAAAATCTATCAACTTCGGAAAGAATATTTTAAAGCCGACAGCGCCTATACACGGTTTGAGCAGGAACTCGGCGCGCCGGATGATCCGGAATACTGGTTTGATAAGGGCAAGGTCATGTTAAAGATCGGTCAAAAAGACGCCTCGTTTTTTCAAAAGGCGGTTCAAGCATTCGATAAAGCAATCGAGCTGGATACCGCAAGCGCTACTTACTGGGAGCATGGCGGGCTGGCATTGTATTCTAAAAAGGATTATGCCGGCGCTATACCATTCTTTATAAAGAGAATTGAACTGGGCGGCGAAAATGTCAACTCACTCCGCAACTTGGCTTTTTGCTTTCTTAAAACTGAAAAATATGAGCAAGCAGCTGCATATCTGGAGAAAGCAATAGCTTTGAAGCCTGAAGATGCGGTTATGCGTCAGATGATCGGCAAAATATATGTCTTCCTGGCTAAAGAAGCCGATGCCATCAAGCACTATAATGTGGCATTGAAAGACACCACCGGCGCTCTTTCGGCTGCAGACAAATGCAAAATTCGCGGCGATATCGGCTATTGTTATGTGGTAATGCGCGAGCCTCAAAAAGCTATCCCGCAATTGGAAAAGGCAATCAAATGCGATGCGAAGAATGTCGATTATTTATATAACCTGGCCAGTTCATACCATCTCGATAATAAACTGGAACTGGCAAATGAATATTATAATAGCGTACTGGATATAAATCCAAGTCATAAGGGGGCAAAAGAAGGAGCTTTAAGAACTACTACTCGATAGGAGCATAAATGGCTAAACAGGAAAAAATAAACCCGGAGGAACTGCGCTATAACTACATTGGCTTCGATGTTGCACCCGGCAAAATAAAAGAATTCTGGGCTTCGGAGGAGGAAAAGAAAAGCTATATAGAAAAAATCCGAGCCAGGTTCGGCAAGCAGCACACAATTGAACGTGATTTCTCGATGGTAAACGCCAAGCAGATAAGTAAAGCCGACCGGATTGTCATATCTTTTGCCTCTGCTTTGATGATTATCTCTTTAATACTGCCATATTACAGCTTTGAGGCTTTCGGCAGCGCCGTTATGGGAAGTCCCATTAGCTATATACTTAATCTGGGTTATATCAGTAACTTTGTCGCCTGGGGAAGCTTTGTTATGATGTTAATTCTTGCTCTTTCAGTAATCATGATATTGCTCAGCCCGATAATTGGCGTAATCAATCTTGTAGCTTTGAATACGAGTTTGGAGAGTAAAAATTATTTTGCCCGGCTAAAGAGAGTCGGTAAGCTAAATTTATTGGCTTTAATTTTATATTTATTGCTTTTTGCTTTAATAGCCACAGGGCAGGCAAATCCTTTTGGTTCTCTGGGCATTGAGGCTTTGAGTGAAAATCTCTCATTATTGAGCCTCTTAGGTTTATCCAGTTTCAGTTTATGGCTGAACATTGGGGCTCATTTTCTGGGAATGATTCCGGCAATGGAACTTTAATAATTAATCATAACACTCATAGGAGGATTTAAGTGAAACAGTCAGTATTTTTCTTCATCCTGCTGATAATATCAGTCGGCACCGGATATGTCATCTGGGCATTTATGCTTCCGGTTTATCTTCGTGAGGGCGGTCCGCTGGTTGCCGGTTTGATTGCCATGCTGGTCATGCTCATGGGCTTTATTATAGAACGGAGCTTAACTCTGAGAATTGCCCGTGGTACATCATCGGTTCAGGCTTTCTTCAAGAAAGTGGTGACAATGCTTAATTCCGATGATTACGAAGGAGCAATTGCAGCCTGTGACAAACAGCGGGGAAGCGTTGCCAATATCATCAGGGCAGGTATTGAAAGGTATAATGCTGTAAAAGATGATTCGGAACTTGACGGCGAGAAAAAGATTGAGGAAACTCAGCGCGCCATCGATGAGGCTAATGCGCTTGAAGTGCCGCTTTTGGAGCGTAACCTGATTGCTTTATCGACAATCGCTTCAATTGCTACTATGTGGGGTCTGCTGGGGACTACCATCGGTATGATCCGGGCGTTTTCTGCAACCGGCCATCGTAAAGGCGGCGTCATTGACGCTCAGCAGTTGGCAGTCGGTATTTCCGAGGCGCTGGTTAATACTGCCGGCGGTCTGGCTAACGCAATTGTCGGGATCATTGCTTACAACGTTTTCGTCAATAAAGTCGATACTTTCAACTATACAATAGATGAAGCCTCTTATGAGGTCATTCAGTTGTTAAAAGAGAAAGAAGGCGCTTGATGGCAGGTAGACCAAAAAGGAGAGTCGGTATCTTAATCGACATGACTCCCATGGTCGATATTGCTTTCCTGCTGTTAATTTTCTATATGGCGACTACCCAGTTTAAACCGCCGGAAAAAGAGAGTGTGTCTTTGCCTTTGTCTCACTCAGAGATCAAGGTGCCGGATAAGGGCATCATTAATATTACTGTTAATGAGTATGATGCTATTTTCGTAGAATATATCACCAAGCATCCTGAATCCGGCGAGATTATCCGAGAATCTCCTGAAGTTACTTTCCGCACTTTAAATTATGAATTAACGATGGCCAGAGTCAAACTGGGCAACCCGGAGATTATTGTCAAAGCCGATCGAGAATGCAGCTATGGGGCTATACGAAGTCTCATGGCTACGCTTCAAGATGTAGATATCGACCATTTTTCGTTGATGACGGATATGAAAATCGATTATATAGTGGAAGAACCGTCATCATGAAGGAGGTGAAGTCAAATGGGTGTTGTTGATGTAGCAGCAAGAGAACCCAAAGCAAAAAAAGGCGGTAAACTAAAACGCCCGAAAAGGCGTACCGGCATCCGTATCGATATGACTCCCATGGTGGATATTGCTTTCCTGTTGCTGATATTTTATATGGTCACTACGGTGTTTTCGATGCCCCAATCGATGGAGATCAATTTGCCTCCTAAACCGAAAGAGGGTGAAGCGCCGCCGATTCCTATTGCTAAATCAAGGCTCATGGAAATACTTGTTGATTCCCAGGGTAATATTTTTTGGATGCATACTCCTAAAGGGCAGGACGATATGAAAATGCCTGAATATATCGAACTAAACAGGTTGCGGAATTTCCTCATCAAGAAAAATCAGGATGTTGCCAAGCTTGTTACCGTGTTGCGTATTGACCCGGAATGTCGATATGAATCAATGGTGAGTATCATTGATGAGATCCAGGTAGTTGAGAGGTTGTTCAAACAGGCAGATCCTGCGTGGTCTTACAGGTTCAGTCTTCAGGATATGACCCAGTGGGAATTTCAGCTGATGGAACAAGCAAAAGAGGCAATGGGCATGGTTGCTCCTGCAGAGGAGGAAACGTTATGAACAAAGCATTATCCCTATTGGCAGGTTATGGGGCTTTTGAGCTTAAGCGAGCCTATCGTAAGAACATGTTTATAGGCATGGTTGCAGCCAGCGCCTTGCATCTTGTGATAATTGGCAGTATCGTTTTAATCAACTATCTTTCGTCAAAACCGCCGGAGGCGGTTGGAACGATTGTTTTGAAGACAACTGCCGACTTGGGCGCTCCGCCGACATTATCGGCCAAGGATATTCCGATCAGAGTGGCCGCTCCAGAACGAGCGCAGCCATCCGTTGGTGTGCCAACGCCTGTACCAGATGAGGAGGCGCCTGAAGAGGTCGAGATGGCAACTATGGATGACCTCGCCGCCATGGCAGCGCCGCCGCCTATTATGGACCTGGATGATGCTGGCGATAAGGATATCATTATTGAGGACTTAGGGGATTTATTGCCGTCTCCTGATGAATTTATTGCCTATGAGGAAGAGCCCACACAGATTGTAGCAGTTCGGCCCGATTATCCCGAAATGGCTCGACGGGCTCAGATTGAAGGCAGCGTCTGGGTTAAGGCGCTGATTGATAAAAAGGGCAAGGTTCGGGATGTGATTATTCTTAAGGATTCCGGCGCCAATGCGGGCTTTGAGGAAGCCGCTATTAATGCGGCAATGAAAACCGAATGGAAACCGGCTATCTCAAATGGCCAGCCTGTGGCTGTTTGGGTCTCTTATAAAATTGTTTTCGTTTTGACTTCAGGCAAATAAAAATCAAGCTCTTGCTTAGCCCGGCTGAGAAAATCAGCCGGGTTTTTTTATGGCTTAGGGGAATAAACCTGCATCTGCAATCGTAATCTCTACAGAACTGATTAACTTTTCATTTTGTTGATAGCCCGCATTATTCGCAAATCTTAACATGTGCTTCTTCTGCCAGAGTTGTCGGAAGTAACTTCCGACAGCACAAAATATTTAAAGGTGATTGAAAAACCCCAATATGGCTATAAGAACAATCGATTCTTTTAGCTAAAAATCGGCATAATTCTGTTGCATCAGTTGATATATTATAATAAAATTAGTGCGATGTTATGGTTATTTAACTTGTTATAATAATATTTTTGAATATTTTATTATTGAAAGTGTATACAATTTTAAAAGTTGATGTTTTGAAACAATTTTAATGAATTTGCGTTACACTAAATGTCAATGAAGAAAGGATGTTTTATGGAAGACCAGGTACAAAATCAGGTTATTGAAACAGAACAGGGCCCA
The DNA here is from genome assembly GCA_965603725.1 of uncultured bacterium. Taxonomy (GTDB): domain Bacteria; phylum Zixibacteria; class MSB-5A5; order UBA10806; family 4484-95; genus JAGGSN01. The sequence continues at coordinate 53,059 of CBFDEC010000006.1, forward strand.
GAGCTCGGTTTCTGGAGCAAGTTCGGAAATATCATTGCCAACCCGCGCATAGCGTTTGAATCATTAGACAAACGGCCAACCTGGTTGATGCCGATGGTGATATTAGTTGCTATTACTGTTGCTACAACTTATTACATGTTTCCGGTTATTATTGAAAAGCAATTGGAAACGTTTAGAAGCAATCCCGACATATCTGCCGAGCAGCTGCAGCTTATAGAAAATCAGTTGTCTGAAAACATAGACACACAGATGTATCTTGCATTGGCGGCACAGATAATCATGACGCCATTAGTGTTTTATATCCTATTGTCATTTATATTTTATTTTGTGGGCTCGGTTATTCTTGGGGGTGATGCAACTTTCAAGAAAGTTCTCGCAATATTTTCATGGTCAACATGTATCTTGATTATTTCAACTTTCATAAGTTTCCCACTGGCGATTGCGAAAGGAACTATTGGCGTTTCTTTATCTCCAGCCCTCTTATTGTCCAATGAGTTGATAGGGACAACGGTTCATACTTTACTGTCGAAATTTGACTTTTTCATGATCTGGTTTTTGGCAGTTTTCGCCTTCGGTTTTTCTGTCATCTACAGGTTTAGTATAGCCAAATCTTATATAGCTATAGGCATACTCTGGGGGATATGGATAGCGATATCTACAGTATTTGCCAATGTTTTTAGTCGATTTGGGATGTAATTTAAAAAAGGAGAGATTTATGCGCCGAATACTCCGGCTGGGGATTACAGCTATTATAGTATCAGGACTGATAACAAGCGCTCAGGCTGAAAAATATACTCTTGAAAAATGCATCGAAACTGCCCTGCAAAACAACTATGGAGTCATTGCGGCAAAGAACAGCTATGATGCGACTAAATGGAGTTTATACTCTGCCTACAGCCAGCTGTTGCCATCGCTTTCTATAGGCGCTACACGCTCTGAAAGCTGGTCGCCCGCATATCTTTATATAGAAGGGGTCAGAACGCCAAACCCAAGACCCGGTACAAATGTCAATTATTCCGGTTCGCTTGGATTTGGTCAATCGTATTCCGGCTTAGGATTGGGCGCTTATGCAAATATTAAGCAGAAACAGGCTCAAAGGTATTCAAATTATTATAGCTATGTAGGCGCTCAAAAAGAATTAATTCTTTCCATTAAGGATGCTTATTTTAACATCATAAAAGCAAAAATGCTTGTAGATGTTTCCATGGATGCGGTAAAACGCGGTGAAGAGCAGTTAAAAACCGCTCAGAGCAGATATGACCTTGGATCAGCCTCACTCTCCGATGTTCTTAAGGCTAAAGTACTTCGCAGTAATGCCAAGCTTGATATGATTACTGCGGAAAACAACTATAATCTGGCAAAAGCCGATTTAAACTATAGAATGGGGATTGATGTAGCGGAAAAAATCGAGATAACAGAGGATCTGCTGGAAAGAGTTTTCGATATAAGTTATGAACAAGCTCTAAATGAAGCGATTTACAGTAATCCATCTTACCGCAAGGCAAATTATGACCTGAGTAAAGCTAAATCTGACTTGTTAGCAGCTAAAGCTCAGTTTTTGCCCAATATATCTTTTGGTGTAACTCATGGAACCAGAGTGCTTGATCGGGCTGACCTGTTTGAATTCCAGGAAGAATTTGCAAGCAGATCATTCTCTGTGCAATTAAGTTACAGTATATTTGCAAATTTCTTCGATTTCTCTAATGTTGTGGCCAGTAAAAAGTATGTTAACACCCAGAAAGAAAACCTTGTTAATACAAAGAACACTGTTTCACTTGAGGTCAAGCAAGCATTCCTCGACATCCAGCAAAACAAAGAAAAATTACAACTCACCGAGGAATCAGTTGCTGCAGCCCAGGAGGATTTAAATATTGTAAAGGAAAAATATAATCTTGGCGCCGCTATTATTATCGAGGTGCTGGATGCCGAGGTCTCGTTCAAACAGGCGCAAATCAGCCAGGTTCAGGCACTTTTCGACTATAACCTCGCCGTTTCCCGCCTGGAAAAAGTCATGGGTAGATAAGTAGATAAAAGGAGTTGTTATGAAAAAAAAGAAGAAGTTGTTCTTGATAATTGCCGGAGCGGCGGTACTGGTGATATTTATCATCCTGGCCGTTGTCAAAAACCAGGAAAAACTCATTCCGGTTACATTTGAATCTGTCGACAGGGGAGAGATTATATCAATTGTTACGGCCAACGGCAAAGTTGAGGCTAAAACCAGGGTGAACATTTCGGCGGATGTTATGGGGAAGATTGTCAACCTGCCTGTTGTTGAGGGTCAAAACGTTGAAAAGAATCAGCTTCTGGTTGAGATTGACAAAACCCAAAAACTGACCGATGTTGCCCAGATGAGAGCGTTGCTGGCTCAGGCGAATGTCGGCGGGGAAGAAGCCCGAATTAATTTCGGACGGCAGGAAAAATTATTCAACCGCCAACTAATTTCACAGGCGGAATTTGATCTTGCCCGAACCAGCCGTGACCGATCTATTGCCCTGGTGAATCAGGCTAAGGCTTCTCTCGACCGGGCTCTTGACCAGCTTGAAAAATGCACAATCAGGTCCCCGATGGTCGGCACTATAACTGCCTTAAACTCCGAGGTGGGAGAAAATGCCATAATCGGAACTATGAACAATCCGGGCACTGTCATTATGGTTATTTCCGATCTTTCCGAGATTGAGGTTAAGGCTGATGTCGATGAAACCGATATTTCCCGCCTGACTTTAAAGCAGGATGTAGAGATTGCGCTTGATGCGTTTACCGACACGACATTCATAGGAAAAGTTACAGAAATCGGCAACGCAGCTAAGAGAACCGGATCTTTTCAGGATGAAGTCACAAATTTTGAGGTTACAATTTTAATAACTGACACGGTTCTGGGAATTAAGCCGGGCATGAACGCAACTGTGGATATTACAACTGATGTTCGTGAAGATGTTGTCAAAATCCCGATTCAGTCGGTTGTAATGCGCAAGCCGCCAGAGGAAGAAACTGAGAACCCCGATAATAATTCCGGTGCGGTTGCCGCTGAAAACAGTAGTGATAAATCTTCTAAAAAGGATAACGGTAAAAAAGATAAAGAAGAAGAAATCGATGGCGTGTTTGTGGTTGACGATAAAGAAGTCGACTTTGTGCCGATAAGGACGGGCGTTTCCGACCAGCAATATATCGAGGTCATTTCTGGCCTCGAGGAGGAGCAAAAAATTGTAACCGGTTCTTATAAGACGTTGCGGTCTTTAAAAAATGGAGATAAAGTCAAGGCCACTGAGAAACAATTCGATGATTATTCATCGTCCACAGAGTAGTTAACTGCCCGGTTCGCAAGGAGAAACATGCTGATACAAACGAAAGATATCTGGAAAACCTACGTAATGGGGACTGAAAAAATCAATGCTCTTCGCGGCGTAAGCGTTGAAATAAACATGGGAGAGTATGTGGCCATTATGGGACCATCCGGCTCCGGTAAGTCGACCTTGATGAACCTGATTGGCTGTCTCGATACTCCCTCAAAAGGTGAATATTCTTTAAATGGACGCAAAGTATCATTAATGAACGATGATGAACTGGCTCGCATTCGGAATAGGGAAATTGGCTTTATATTTCAAACTTTCAATCTCCTGCCGCGGGCAAGTGCGCTCAGGAATGTGGAATTGCCCTTAATCTATAATGGCACTAAATCCGATTTGCGGCTTAAAAAAGCCCGTGAAGCTTTGGAACGGGTTGGCCTTGGAGATAGAATGACACATAAGCCGAATGAACTTTCCGGCGGTCAGCGTCAGAGAGTGGCAGTTGCCCGTGCCCTGGTCAATAATCCGTCTATTATCCTTGCCGATGAGCCAACCGGCAACCTTGATACCAAAACCGGCAATGAGATTATGCAGCTTATATCCGATCTTCATAGGATGGGCAACACTATTATAGTTGTCACTCACGAACACGATATTGCGCTCCGTGCTGACCGGGTTATTTATATCCGTGACGGTCTCGTTGAGAAAGAAGAAGTCCTGATCAATAATAAAGATTAATTTTATCAAATGGTTTAAATCGTCATGCAACTTCAGGAAGGAATATTGGTAGCTGCCCGGGCAATCAGGGCAAATAAACTCAGGGCGGTTTTAACTTTAATAGGCATAGTTATCGGAGTAGCTACGGTCATCACTGTGGTCTCAGTTATCAATGGCATGAACAATTATGTTGCCAGCAAGATCAATTCGATGGGGTCTTCCACATTTATTGTTGATCGCTATGGTCTGGTAACCTCCGAAGAACAATGGCATAAAGTGAGGAAAAGGAAAAAGCTTACTATCGAAGACATGTATGCAATCAGACGTTATTGCGATTTATGCAGGGAAGTTGGCGCTTCAGTTCATTCTATGAGAACCGTGAAGTTCAAATCAGATTACTTAGAAGATATCGCCATAGTTGGAGCAACTCATAATTATGTCGATGTCTCCGATATCGATATCGATTACGGGCGTTCATTTGTAGAGGCTGATGATCAACGGCGGGCCGCCGTTTGCCTGCTCGGTCCTGATATCGTAGAAAATATTTTTAACGGTCAGGACCCGATTGATAAAATGATTAAAGTCAGCAGTTTTTATTTCAGGGTCGTGGGAGTCGGCAATAAACGCGGTTCATTTTTAGGGCAAAACCAGGACAACTGGGTGGCCATGCCAATAAGAACGTTTGAAAAATATTTTGGCAGACATCGCGGAGTTGATATCCTTGCGATGGCCAGGTCGGTTTCAGTAATGGAAGAAGCCCAGGACCAGGTGCGGGTTATCATGCGTAATCGCCGGGGTGATAAGTACAAAGATCCTGACAGCTTCGGTATTTTCACCGCCGCATCTTTAATGAAGCTGTATGAAGATTTCACCAGCACAGCCTGGATAGTGCTGATCGGTGTGGCCAGTATTTCCCTTGTGGTTGGCGGGATAGTAATAATGAATATTATGCTGGTATCGGTTACCGAGAGAACTCGCGAAATCGGAATCAGAAAAGCGCTGGGCGCCAAAAAACGTGACATAATGTGGCAATTTTTAATCGAGTCTGTCACTCTGTCGCTTGTTGGCGGGTCCGTTGGCGTTGGGTTTGGCTGTGGTTTGGCGTTACTGGTAGGGGTGTATTCTCCATTGCCGGCGTCAATCGAAACCTGGGCGATTGTGTCGGGGTTGGCAATTGCCTCATCTGTGGGATTGGTCTTCGGGGTGTTCCCTGCGATAAATGCCGCCAATCTTGATCCGATCGAGTGTTTGCGTCATGAATAATACCGAAATTAAATTGTAAAATGAATATTCTGGAATTTAAAGAAAGCCTGTTCATGGCGTTGGGTACATTTCGCGCTCATAAGATGCGCTCTTTTTTGACTATATTGGGTGTGCTTGTAGGCGTAACTGCAATTATCGGAATGGTTTCCCTGATTGAGGGTTTGAACAATTCTATGACTAAACAGATTGAGAATCTGGGCTCCAATGTCTTATATGTATCCAAGTATAAACCCGGAATCCAGATGGGACATCGCAGCTCAGCCGAACGCAACCGGCCTGATATTACCTTTGATGATGCACAGGCAATATTAGAGTATTGTCCGGATGTTATGGCTGTTTCGCCTCAGAATTATTATAGAAAACAAGGTGGAAATGTCGCCAAATACAAAGATAATCAGGCCAAGAACTTCTCTTTTTTCGGCACTTTGCCGGAGTATGAAATTGTCAATAACTCGTTTGTCGAACATGGTCGATTTATTACAGGTACCGATGATAAGTTTCATTCATTTGTCTGTGTTATCGGTAAGGATGTGGCCGAGGCGTTATTTCCGAATATCGATCCTATCCAGAAGCAGATATTAGTAAATGGCGATAAGTTTCTTGTTATTGGTGTAATGGAAGAACGTGAAACTGTCATGGGTGGTGGAGAAAATAACTTTGTTCTTCTTCCTTATGGCGCTTATCATAAAATCCATCCGGAAGAAACAGCTTTATGGTTAAGCTGTAAGGCCCGGAGTCCCGAGGTTATGCAGCAGGCTATCGACCAGGTTACCGATCTTATGCGTCGCCGGCATGGATTAAGATACAAGGATGAAAATGACTTTGCCGTCTTCACCCAGGAAAGTCTTTTGGAAATCTGGGAGCAGTTGACTCAGGCTGTCTGGCTGGTGATGATAATAATCTCATCGATTGGTCTTTTGGTTGGCGGAGTAGGAGTCATGAATATCATGCTGGTATCGGTGACCGAACGAACGAGGGAAATCGGTATTCGCAAGGCGGTTGGCGCCAAACGTTCTAGCATTTTGTGGCAGTTTTTAATTGAAGCGTCCGTGTTGTCGGGTGTCGGCGGTGTTATGGGGATTATCATCGGGATATTGCTATCACAATTTATCGCCGCAGTTTCTCCCTTGCCGGCGGTCGTTTCGGTACCATGGGTAATCATCGGCTTTTCGTTTTCGGTTGCGGTTGCCTTGGTTTTCGGCATGTATCCGGCGGCTCGGGCGTCACGTCTTGATCCCATTGAATGCCTCCATTATGAATAAAGAAATAATTGAATTATTTCGGATATTGTTTTATAATTGGAAGTGAATATTAAAGCTAATATCGTCTGGAGGTGAAATCTTATGAAAATATCATCGCTCGTTGTCATTATTTTTATGATGGCTGTTTCTTCATCTGCACAGGTAGAATTTCGGCCAGCCGCATTTTATGTTGATTATGCTTCTTTTGCTTCCGATAGCTCCGACTACAACCTTTTTGAAATATACTATCAGATTTACACCTCAAAGTTATCGTTTATCCTTAAAGAAGGTAAATATTTTGCCAGCTATAGTATTAATGCAGTTGTTAATAAAGGTAAAAAACAGATTAATGCCGTTGAGACCTATGGTTATTTTTATGCGGACACATATGCAGAGACTGAAGATAAAAGTAGTTCTATTATCAATAACTTTAAATTTTACCTCAAACCAGGCAAGTATAAACTTCAAGTTACTTTAAATGACTTAAACGGTTCTTCATCTCTGCCTATAAGTACCGATGTAGAAGTGCGCAGATTTGATGACGGTAAGCCTGCTTTCTCGGATATCCAATTTGCCAGGGAAGTGATATTAATTGACGAACCCTCCACTTTTAATAAAAATAATTTGAGAATCATACCCGCCTGTTCGCGCAGGTATGGAGACGGTCTTAGTCAACTAAAGTTTTATTATGAACTCTATAATGTTCATGAAACTTTCGATGCACCCCGATTTGTTTATGAGGTTATTAGCAGAAAAAATGATATAGTTGTCTCTGACACTGTTTTTAAATCGGCGCAATTGCAAAACTGTTTCGTCGGCTCGATTAACCTCGAAAACTTTGCGCCCGGTCCGTATAATCTTATAATTAGCGTACTAACGGAAAAAAAGGGCAAAAAAATTCAGGTTAACGGGAAGTTTAATATATTCTGGTCTGCTCTTGAAATGGTTAAAAATGATTTCAAAACTGCCATTGATCAATTGTATTATATTGCAGCTTCAAGTGAAATGGAAAAGCTGCGCGATGCCCCCGAAGACCAGCGTATCAAGGAATGGAATAAATTCTGGAAATCTAAAGACCAAAGTTCCGGTACAGATGAAAATGAGATAAAGGACGAATACTATAAAAGGCTTGCCTATGCTAATCGTAAATTTGGCATTCCTATTAAGGAAGGTTGGAAAACCGATATGGGGATGATTCATATCATTCACGGCGAGTCCGATGATATAGAACGTCATCCATTCGATATTGATAGCAAACCTTATGAAATATGGTATTTTTATAACCCAAGGCGGAGGTTTTTATTTATCGATACTAAGGGATATGGCGAGTATGAGCTTCAATATCCCTATGATGGCGATGTAAATAAAAGAATCAATATTTATGGAGGTGGACCATGAGAATAATCAATATCTGTTTTATAATATTGTTCGGTGTAGTTTTATTATGGGCCGATGCACCGGATATTCTGAAAAAAACAAGCGACAAAAACAAAGAGCTCTCCATTACCACTGATTATGCCTGCTACAAATATAGTGATAACACGGAAGTTGTGTTTACGGAATTATATTATAGTTTCTTCCGCAACCAGCTTTTCTTTAGACCGGATTCCTCAGGTTATGAAGCGCTCATTAATGTTGTTATTGAGATTAAATCTGAAGCTGGTGAACTGATTGATTCAAGCAGTTGGCGAATGGCCAGCAGGGTTGACGCTTTAGCCGAAGCAAAGATACCTAATTATTTAATTAACGATATAATAACCGCCCAACTTGTACCGGGCAACTATACCTGCATCATTATGGCGTCGGATGATTATTCGGATATTTCCGGACAAAAGGTAATTGAGATAGCTGTGCCGTCGTTTTCAGATGAAAAGCTGGAACTGTCGCCGCTTGAGTTGTTATTCAGTGTGCTGGAGGCGGATGGCGGCAACTTCGACAAAGCGGGCAAAAAACTCATTCCGAATACAAGGGGCGTATATTCCCACGATAATAGTATTGTGTATTTTTATGCCGAGGCATACAACCTTAACCCTGACTGGAATACTTATACTGTTGATATTCGTATATATGACGGCAACGGGAATATTTACAAAGACATTCCTCCTGTAACAGAGCCTGTTTCAGCGAATTCTGCGGTAATTTTAAATGGCTTCAATATCGCCTCCTTTAAGGCTGGAATGTATAGATTGGAAATCGGCGTTCATTCGGGCGGCAATAGCGTAACGGCAAAAAAATACTTTGAAGTAACGCCTGGAAAAGCTGAATGGGAAATGGCAATAGAAAGACAAGAGCTGGCAGATTTCCCCGAGGCTGAAGCGATTGTTAATGAACAGGAAGCGAAAAATTTCAGAAACCAGATATTGTATCTTGCAACCCGTGAAGAACTCAAACAATATGATGATTTACCAATTGAGGGGAAAAACAACTTTGCCAGAGCGTTCTGGGCAAAACGTGACCCGACTCCCGGAACGGCTATAAATGAATACAAACTGGAACATTACAGCCGGGTAAGGTATGCCAACCAGGCTTTTTCAACATTCAAATCAGCCGGAACACCGGCAAATGGCTGGCGGACCGACAGGGGCAGAGTATACATCGTTTATGGCGTTCCTTCAGATGAGGAAAATTATCCGTCTTCGCTCGAAGCAAAACCCTGGATAAAGTGGAATTATGACAGTGTTGAAGGCGGCGTGTATTTCATCTTCATCGATGAAACCGGCTTTGGAGATTATCGTCTGGTACATTCTTCCGCTCAAGGAGAACCAAAAGATTATAACTGGGAAGAGCGTCTGCTGCCGGCGACAATTATCAGAAGTTATGACGGCAGTTTTAATGAATAATGATTGACAGCTTATTCGAATTTGTCTTGAAATAATCAGTCAGAGTTGCGGCCTGCGGAATATGTAAATAATAACTTACAGCCGCTTTTTCCTGGAAGCAGGGTAGTCTTCAGAAAAAATCTTGACTTTATCATAGCAGTTCGCTCTATTATTGTTTCAACAGGAATTATAAAATGCTCGATTGTTTATGAGGCGAACTTGTGAATAAATCGCTTTATCGGAAGAAATCATTTTACGGCAAGGAGGATGACAACACTCCACTTAAAGCGCTCTGGAGGCCATTGGACTATTTCAAGAACGGACAGGCGCCTTTATACCCGAAAGGTTTGTTGAATATGATTCAATATCGTTAAAACCGAAAAATGATCTTATCTTTTTTATTTATGTTAGACTATAAAAATTTGGAGAACTATCTTGCAGGTATTTCACTATAAACCAATTGGTATAATTCATTCTCCATTTACAAACAAAGAAAAGATGCCGATTCAACCATCAGGAGCTGTCGGAATAAAAGGGACGGTTGAAGTTGAACCTGAATATAAAGAGGGTTTACAAGATTTGGAGAAATTTTCGCATATAATTCTTCTATATCATTTTCATTTATCAAAGGGCTTCTCGTTGAAAGTAAAGCCATTTTTAGATAACAAACTGCACGGAATTTTCTGCACCAGGGCTCCCAGGCGGCCTAACCAAATCGGGCTGTCGATAGTGAAACTTATGAGAGTTGAAAACAACATCCTTCATATTGAAAATGTCGATATCATTGACGGTACGCCGCTATTGGATATCAAACCATATGTACCGGCTTTCGACATTCATGAGGTAGAAAGGATAGGCTGGCTCACTGATGCGATGGACAAATCAACCAGATTCAGGTCGAATGGCAGATTTAAAAATGAGATCTGATTAATATTGTTTAAAATAAGATTATTGGTAAATAGGAGTTCAAAACATCGCTATTGTGAAAATAATCTCAAAAAAAACTTGACTGTAAATGTATAATTATCTATTAAACCCAAGTTTGTTTGGCGGGTGAATGGATAAAGATAAATACTCAGGCTACCGCCAATTGGCAATTGCAACCACGATTCCTGTAATCCTTGTTGTGGCTCCACTGATCGGTTACTATGTTGGCAATTGGGTTGATGGGAAACTGGGGACCGATAAGATATTTATGATTATCGGACTCGGGTTGGGTTTTGCGGCTGCCGGAAAAGAAGTTTACAACCTGATAAAGAAAAGTAGCGAAAACAAAAATGAATCTTGATTTTATTAACAGGATTGTAAAAACCTCGCTGATTCTGGCGGCAATTGCTTTCCCGTTTCTGGCAATTTATCTCAGGATTTCTTTTGCCGTTGCCTATATATTGGGTTGTATCTGGGCCTGTTTGAATCTCCTCGCTATCAGATTTTTAATCGCTCAGATTGTTACACCCGATCCTAAGAACAAGGTCCTTATTATTCTTTTTATATTTGTGAAATTTCCCCTTATTTACTTTCTCGGTTATTTATTGATAGTCTGGAGCTATCCTCCTATTTACGGACTGTTATGGGGGTTTTCTTCAATATTAATTGTAACTATATTAAAAGTAGTAAGCCGCGCTATTCTTCAGAAGGACTCTAAACCGCAGGTGAAGGCATTATGATTGGAAAGCTTGCCGTGTTTGTAAATAATATTGCTGCAAGAACCTCTGAGCAAGCTAACAAAGTCACCGAATATGCCGCCGATACGCTTCACACTGCTGCCGGTCATGCCGCGGATACCGCACATGGCGCGGCCCATGGTGGAGAACATGCGCCGGAACTTCCCAACTGGCTCGAATTTGCCGAACTTCTTTTTCCCGGACCGGTAACCAAGTTTCTCTGGGACTGGCATGTGGTGATTTTTTCCGTGCTGGTCTGGATGATTCTATCAGTTTTCTGCATGATTGCTTACAGGAAAAGGGCTTTGGTTCCTGGCAAGCTGCAGAATTTAATCGAGTTTGTAGTCGAATCGTTGTCCAACATGGTAGTCGGCATTATTGGTGAAGGCGGCAGAAGGTATGTTCCATTTTTAGGTACGTTGTTCGTTTATATTTTTGTGATGAATATCTTTGGTCTGATACCCGGCATGTTTTCCTCAACATCGAAATTGAACACGACTCTGGCGCTGGCGATATGCGTTTTCCTGTTTGTTCAGTTTGAGGGAATCCGGGTTCAGGGGTTATTAGGATATGTTTATCATTTCGCCGGTTCGCCCAAATCTGTTGTGGAATGGTGTCTTGTTCCGCTCAATTTTCCATTACATATAATAGGCGAGCTGGCAAAACCGTTATCGCTGTCGTTGCGTTTGTTTGGCAACATTTCAGGCGAAGACATGCTTCTGGCAATCTTTGTCGGGCTGGGTATTTCGATAATGGCGATATTGCATCCACCGGCATGGCTGCCGGGAATACCGCTGCACGTGCCGTTTATATTCCTAGCGCTGCTGACAAGCTTCGTGCAGGCGCTTGTTTTTACTTTGCTGTCGACAATTTACTTTTCACTCATGACGCATCATGAGGAAGAAGAACATCATTAGTTTTAATAGCTAATAAAAGGAGGAATCGTGGACGCTGAAACCGCAAGAGGATTTTTATTGCCATTGACAGTTGCCATAGCTGCAATTGGTTCGGGTTTAGGGCTTGGCAAAGCTGTCGGTTCAGCCATGGACGCCATGGGCCGTCAACCGGAGGCAGCAGGCAAGATTCAGACCGGTATGATTATTGGCGCTGCATTTATCGAGGCTCTGACAATTTACGCTCTGGTAGCGGTCATCCTTCTTAAATAATTTCGATTTTTCCGGGGACCCGAGAAATATCCCGGAGGAGGATACATGGAAGAGATCGCTAAATCGCTCGGTATAAAACTGCCTGAATTGCTGACCCAGATTGCGGGTTTTATAATTGCTGTTTGGATTTTAAAAAAGTTTGCCTGGAAACCTATGTTGGGAATGCTTGAACAACGCCGGGCCAAGATTAGATCAGATCTGGATTCAGCTGAGAAGACCAGGCTCGATGCCGCCAAAGTATTGGCAGGTTACGAAAAAAAATTAAAAGAAATCGATACTGAAGCCAGGGTAAAAATTCAGGAGGCAATTGCGGAAGGCAACAAGGTCGCGATAGATATCAGAGAACAGGCTCGGTTTGAGGCTAAAGAGATAATCAGCAAAGCGCGTGAGGAACTGGTGCGGGATATCGCCAAGGCCAAAACCGAGCTCCGCGATGACATGGTCAAAATGGCTATTGCGGCGACTGAAAAAATAATTACTGAAAAGCTCGATGATGAAAAGCATCGGGCAATGCTCAATAATTTTCTTGATGAAGTGGATAACATTAAATGAAAGATACTCGAGTATCACGAAGATATGCTCTTGCTTTGTTTAAGGTTGCCATAAAAAGTGACAACCTGGAAATTATTGCTATCGACATTCAGCAAATCCGCTCTTTTACAACCAAGGATAAAAACTTCATGAATTTTCTTGAAGCGCCGCAGATACCTGCTGAGCAAAAAATGAAAATATTAAAAGATACTTTCACAACAAGGTTGGCGCCGCGTCTTTTACTGTTTCTTGAACTTCTTTTAAAAAAACATCGGATAAACCTCCTGCCGCACATTGCCGATGAATTCGAGAGGCTGGTTGAAGAGCACAGGGGAGTAATCAAAACAAAGGTGCTTACGGCTGTTCATATTGGCGATGATATAAAAAACAGCCTTAAAGAAAAATTAGAAGCATATTCAGGCAAGAAGATTGAGATTATTCACAAAATAGACACGTCGATTATTGGCGGAATTATAATATTTCTTCACAATCGTGTCATTGACAGATCAATAAGACATCAAATTGATGCGTTAAGGCAAAACCTTTTAAAAGTTAAGGTACATTAATAATAGAGGTGCGTTATGGCTTTCCGCCCTGAAGAAGTTAGCTCGATATTACAGAAAGAGATTGAAAAATACCAGACAAAACTCGAAATGGAATCGGTCGGTACTATCCTTCAGGTTGGGGATGGGATTGCCCGTATCTGGGGTCTCGATGATTGTATGATGTCCGAACTGCTGCAGTTTCCGGGCGACATTATCGGTATAGTATTAAATCTCGAAGAGGATTCGGTGTCGGCCGCTATCTTTGGTCCCGATACCGGCATCAAGGAGGGTGACACAGTTCGTCGTACCGGAGCGGTTTCACGCGTGCCGGTAGGCGACGCTCTTATCGGCAGAGTTGTTAATCCATTAGGTCAACCAATAGATGGCAAGGGTCCTGTAGTATCGGAGGAATATCGGCCGATCGAGGCAATTGCTCCAAATGTTGTCTCCCGTCAACCTGTTAAAGAGCCTGTCCAGACTGGTTTGAAGTCAATCGATTCGATGATACCTCTTGGCCGCGGTCAGCGTGAGCTTATTATCGGCGACCGTCAAACAGGAAAAACAGCTCTGGCGATAGATACAATTATCAACCAGCGTGATTCGGATATCTACTGTTTCTATGTAGCTATCGGTCAGAAATCGTCAACTGTGGCTAAAGTTGTAAAGGTTCTCGAAGATTACGGAGCCATGGAATATACTACCGTGATTTCAGCATCGGCTACCGATCCGGCTCCGATGCAGTATATTGCGCCGTTTGCCGGGTGCGCCATGGGCGAGCATCTATTGTTTAACGGCAAACATGCTCTGTGCATCTATGATGACTTATCCAAACATGCGCAGGCATATCGTCAGTTGTCGCTGCTGGTCCGTCGTCCTCCGGGACGCGAGGCATATCCTGGTGATGTGTTCTACCTGCATTCGCGCCTTCTGGAAAGAGCTGCCAAGCTCAATGATGAAAATGGCGGCGGCTCATTAACTGCATTGCCTGTTATTGAAACGCAGGCCGGCGATGTAGCAGCTTATATTCCTACCAACGTGATTTCGATTACAGATGGCCAGATATTCTTGGAATCCGACCTGTTCTATGCCGGTTTCCGGCCAGCTATTAATGTCGGCATTTCGGTTTCCCGTGTTGGCGGTAATGCTCAAACAAAAGCCTACAGAAAGGTAGCCGGATCATTGCGGTTAGACCTCGCTCAGTATAGGGAACTGGCGGCTTTTGCTCAATTCGGGTCCGATCTCGATGAGGCAACTGTTAGACAGCTTACCCGCGGCAAGGTATCTGAGGAGATACTTAAGCAGGGCCAGTATGTCCCGGTACCAATGGAAAAACAGGTAATGATTTTATGGATGGTGGCCAAAGGTTATATCGATGATATCCCTATTGCCAAGGTTAAGCAATTCGAGGAAAAATATCATGCTTTCATGGAAAAAGAATTTCCTGATGTGGGGCATGAAATAAAATCGAAGAAAGATATTGATGACAGCACAACCGAAAAGCTTAAACGGGCGGCAGAAAAGTTCAGGTCTGAATTTAAAGCGAAACTTTAAGGTATTGAAATAACTTATTGAATAGTATTATGTTAAGTAGAGGACTAACAAGCTTTGGCATCGCTTCGGGATATAAAAAGACGTATAAAATCTGTTGAGTCATCAAAACAGATTACTAAGGCGATGGAAATGGTTGCGGCGGCCAGGCTTCGTCGCGCTCAAAGCAGGGTGGAATCGGCCAGACCTTACGGACTTAAAATGCAGCAGATGCTTGAATCATTAGCCGGAACTGCTTCCAGTTTGCGGCATCCGCTTTTTGAAGAGCGCAAAGTGTCATCATCGCTTTTAGTCGTAGTCGCCGCTGATCGCGGTTTATGCGGTTCATATAACTCGAATGTTATACGAGCGGCACTGCAATACCTCAGGGAATCGCCTGGTGATTCGGTTAAACTCGGTCTGGTTGGCAAAAAGAGTGTGGATTTCTTTAAAAAACGACCCTTCCCGATAGCATTTCGGATACCTCAGACAGGCGGAAGAGCTGATATGCAGATCGTCCGTAATCTGGCAAACGATATTACCGGCAGGTATGAAAAAGGCGAGTTTGACGAGGTGCGCTTACTCTATACTCGATTTGTTTCGATGACAAGGTATAAATTGACCCTGGAGAAGTTTTTGCCGATTGAAAAGCCCGGCGATACTGATGGCGGCGCGCCCCTGGAATATATTTTTGAACCCTCTGCCGATGAGATTTTTGCAAATCTGGTTCCGCGATATTGTTTAACAAAGATTTTGACGGCTTTGCTTGAGTCGTTCGCATCTGAATTTGGGTCTCGAATGATTGCTATGAGCAACGCTACCAAGAATGCCGGGGAAATGATTGATCACTTAACACTTGTTCGCAATAAAGCCCGTCAGGCCGCAATTACTTCCGAACTGCTCGATATCGTCGGCGGCGCTGAGGCTTTAAAATAATTAATTGAATCGGGTAATTGTAAGAAAGTTGGAAGATAGAAAAAACTGGTTTAAAATAAAAAGGTTAGCAATGGAAGAACAAAATATAGGCAAGATTGTTCAGGTTATCGGGCCTACGGTAGACTGTGAGTTCCCATCCGACAAATTGCCCAATATCTTAAATGCTATTACAATTAAGAATGAGGAAAAGAAAATCGATCTCGTTGTCGAAGTAGCCATGCATACCGGCGAAAACATTGTGCGTTGTATAGCCATGTCATCAACCGATGGTCTGGTTAGGGGTATGCCGGCGGTAGATACCGGTGAGCCGATTTCAGTGCCTGTTGGTGAACAAACGCTGGGGCGAATATTTGACCTTCTCGGTCAGCCGATCGATGAGCTTGGCGAAGTCACGGCCGAAACAAGATACCCGATTCACCGTCAACCTCCGCCATTTAGTGAACAGCAGACAAAGGCTGAGTTCTTTGAGACCGGCATCAAGGTTATCGATCTACTCGAGCCTTACGTTAAAGGCGGAAAGGTCGGCATGTTCGGCGGCGCCGGAGTGGGCAAGACCGTCATCATTATGGAATTGATTCATAATATTGCTACCGTGCATGGCGGTTATTCAGTTTTTTGCGGAGTAGGCGAACGTACCCGTGAGGGCAACGATCTCTGGCTGGAGATGAAAGAATCAGGCGTCATTAAAAAAACCTGCATGGTATTTGGCCAGATGAATCAGCCGCCGGGCGCACGTTTGAGAGTCGGCCTTTCCGGGTTGACTATGGCCGAATATTTCCGCGACCAGGGATTGGATACGCTTGTATTTATTGATAACATCTTCCGTTTCGTGCAGGCAGGTTCCGAGGTCTCAGCGCTTCTGGGAAGGATGCCCTCGGCGGTGGGCTATCAGCCGACTCTGGGCACCGAGATGGGTTTCTTACAGGAGAGAATTACCTCGACAAAAACCGGTTCGATTACATCGGTGCAGGCCATTTATGTGCCTGCCGATGACCTTACTGACCCGGCTCCGGCGACTACATTTGCGCACCTTGATGCGACGACGGTTTTATCAAGGCAGATTGCAGAACTCGGTATTTATCCGGCAGTAGACCCGCTCGATTCAACCTCGCGGATTCTCGACGCCAACGTTGTCGGTCAAGAACACTATGATGTTGCCCGCGGCGTTCAGTTTATTCTGCAAAGATATAAAAACCTCCAGGATATCATCGCCATCCTGGGTATCGAAGAACTATCGGACGAGGATAAGGTTATCGTCGGCAGGGCCAGAAGAATTCAGAAGTTCCTTTCTCAGCCATTCTTTGTCGCTGAGGCTTTCACCGGCAGATCCGGCAAATATGTCAAAATCGAGGATACAATCCGTGGCTTTAAGGAAGTTATGGAAGGCAAGCATGATGAAATTCCCGAGCAGGCGTTTTACATGACTGGCGGTATTGACGAAGTGCTTGAAAATGCCGAAAGGCTGAAAACAGGAGAGTAGATGTTCAAACTCTCAGCAGTAACCCCGGAAAAGGTCGTCTTTGAACAGGACGCCGCTTCGATTGTGGCGCCGGGCCTGCTGGGATATCTCGGTGTTTTGACAGACCATGCGCCATTGATAACTCCTCTGATTCCCGGGAGACTTCAGGTAAAAGATACGAACGGTCATGAGTTTGAGTATTTCATTTCCGGCGGGTTTCTGGAGGTTTCCAACAACGTGGCAACAATTTTAGCTGATGCAATTGAAAAGCCGGGAAAAATCGATCTCGAAAGAGCTAAAGCCGCCGAACAGAGAGCAAGGGAAAGATTGAAACATAGAATGGATTCAAACATAGATACCGACCGCGCAGAGATAGCGTTAAAAAGAGCCCTCATGCGCAAAAAGATGGCCAGAATGTAGCTTTTTTGTTTATAAATTTTGCTCAAATTGGTCTCCCAAGGTTAGCGTATACTGCTCCGACATAAAATCCTCCTCAGGGAACCCCCTTTAAAATAATGCTTGACAACTGTATTTAAAATATTTATTTTTAGATTGATTCGCGAAACTCTTCACAAGGAGTATTTTTATGGTAAAATATGTTATAATATTGGTCGTGTTTTTATGTGTGCCCGCTTTCGGGCAAGGGGGATGCGATCTTAATGGTGATGGTCTTGATAGGACAATACAAGATCTAATATTTATGATTAACATATTAAGTCAACCGCCGGATGTTTATTATATATGCGATCTTGACTGCGACCTTGATGAAGATGGAATAAGTGTAACAATTGCAGACATATTCATATTGAATAACATACTTATCGATCCTTATTACATGGATAATCCTCCTGATTTCCCCTACCATCCGGATTTAGACACCCTTCAAATCGAGTCGTCTTCCGCCTCGCCCGACGATAATTTAACACTCCCGGTTTATCTTAAAACTATCGATACTCTCACGGCCTATGAGTTTTATATCTATGCAGACACAAATTACATCGAGATAGATTCGGTGATTTCAAATCTTGATAACAACTTACTAATATCATTCAGCCATAAATGTATTCATGGTTATGCCTATGATTTTCCACCTCCAATAGATTCAATTCTCTTATTGCCCGGCGAATATTATCTCGCCGATATTTATGTTCATGTTAATCCCGATATCAACGAGCCGGTCGTTACACACCTTACTTTTTCCGGTTGTCCCGAGGAGAATTTCTACACCGGCTTAGCTAATCTGACATTTTTCGAGCCTGTACTTATCGATGCTGAAATCACGATTATGCCTACAGGTATAGATGATTACGCTGATACCGGATTACCTTCAAAGACATCTATAACAGCCTATCCCAACCCGTTTAACAGCAGTGTGAATATCACTGCAATCAGCGATAGCGAATCAAAGCTTGTTATATACGACCTGTTGGGTAGAGAGATCAGAAGCTTTCCTCTCAATACAGGTGAGAACAATATCATCTGGAATGCTGATGATGAAAAAGGATTGGCGGTGAATTCCGGTGTCTATTTTGCGAAATTAACAGGCACATCAGGATCGTCAGTTGAAAAGATTGTATATTTGAAATGATATTCTGTGGTCGGTGGACGTCCTCGTCCATCGACAATATGGTTGGCGCATGAGGATATACGTCAACCACAAATAACGAGACTCTGTCATCAGCCTCAAAGGTTTGGAATCTTCCGGGGTTTTTTTTGTATTTAATATATTTTGTGAAATATTTCTCAAAATCTCTTGACAATGATTTATTAGCCTATTAGATTATTTATGTTTGTGGCGATGGGTGGTTTTTAGTTTGTGATTATGGTACTTGAATTGTGATTGGGTAGATTCTTGGTGAGGTGTTAAACAGTACCATGACGGGCCTGTTTCGGCCCGTCTTTTAATTATAATCGTAACCTGGCTAAAATTTAAACTGAGAATCAGGAATCGTTTTTCTTGACATGCATTGCTGATAAGCTTACAATATTCATGTTTAGAAAGAACTTGTTAACAAAGGAGAGATTGATGAAGAAGTACACCGTGCTGCTTTTAGCCGTCCTGGTTGCCTTTGCCTGCAGCCAGAAAAAGGAAGAAAAAGCAGAAGAAACAAAAGCCGTTCCGAAGGCGGCTGTCGAAGAACCGGTTGAGTATGCCCGCACTGAGGCAGGCAACCCGATTGTATTGATGAAAACCAACATGGGCGACCTTGAGATCGAGGTATTTGAAAATGATTGCCCGATACACGCCAAGAACTTTCTTAAACTCCTGGAAAACGAATATTACGACGATGTCATCTTCCATCGCGTGTCAAAAGATTTCGTCGTCCAGGGCGGCGATCCGACTGGAAGCGGCGGGGGCGGGCCCGGCTACAGATTGGATCAGGAAGGCAAGCCATTTAAATATAAAAACAAACGTTCTTATTTAGCGATGGCTCAGTCTCCCCAGGGTGTCAACGGTTCACAGTTCTATATCCTTGTTAACGATGCCGCTCATCTTGATGACAAGTTTCCTTGTTTTGCTAAAGTCATCAAAGGGATAGACGTTGTCGATAAGATGAACGAGGTTAAAACTGTAAAAGACAGGCCGATTGAACCGGTTAAGATGCTGGAGGTAAGGCCCAAACCGCCGACAGTTGAAACTGAAACAGAATAGGGATAGGATATGATAAGACAAATACTTGCCCCTGGGGATAATATCCCGGGGGCGAAACATGAAAGGTCTATAAGGATGCGTTATATTTTAAGCGTTATGTTAGTATTGGGATTGCTAGGTTTCTCAAATGCGGATGAAAAGAAAGTAGAAGAAAAAAAGATTAAAGACACGGTCAAAGAAAGCAGCGAGGAAATGGAAAATCCCCTGGTTTTGATGCAGACTAATTATGGTGATATTATTATTGAGGTTTTCGAAAAGGATATGCCGGTTCATGGCGGTAATTTCTTAAAACTTGTCGATGAAGGCTTCTATGATTCTCTTACTTTCCACCGAGTTGTAAAAGATTTCGTTATCCAGGGTGGCGATCCCGAGGGTACCGGCATGGGTGGCGCTCCGGGCAGATTAGCCGATGAGGAGTCGCCATACAAACATGATCGAGGCACTATTGCCATGGCTCGTGGCCATGAGGCAAGTACCAGCCAGTTTTATATCAACCTAAAAGGCAACTACCGTCTCGATTCCATGGGGTTTTCAGTATTTGCCAAAGTGGTTGAAGGAATGGATGTAGTCGATAAAATTTCGATGGTTGAAACTGCTTTTTCGGGACGTGAAAAATCCACTCCTGTTGAACCGGTAATTATGACAAAGGTTACCCGTAAGATATCTGAAAAGAAAACAGACAAAAATAAAACTGAATAGTGCGTAATGTAGTTATACTTGGCAGTACCGGTTCTATTGGCCGGAACGCTCTAAATATAATCGATAGAAACCCGGATAAGCTGAAAGTTGTCGGGCTGGCGGCTAACCTTGATCACCAGGAAATCGCTAAACAAATACGAAAGTATAAACCTATATATGCCGCTATGGGTGACCCCAGTGGTCTATTAGCTTTAAAGGCCAGACTCGGAGATTCCTCTGTCAGGATTCTGGAAGACACCGGATTTACCAGCGCTATTGCAGAAATAAGTTCAGTTCCGGAAGCGGATATTATCTTAAATGCAATCGTCGGCGTTGCCGGACTCAAGGCAACCGCCGCCGCTTTAACCGCCGGCAAAACGGTTGCTCTAGCCAATAAAGAGTCGATGGCAGCCGCCGGTCCTTTGCTTCGAGATATTGCCCAGAAACACAAGGGGCTGATAATTCCGGTCGATTCGGAACATTCGGCGATATTACAATGCCTTCAGAACAGCAAAAGCGAGGAAATCGCCCGGCTGATACTAACCGGTTCGGGCGGTCCGTTTTTAAACCGTAACAATCTCGACAATGTCACATTAGAAGAAGCGCTCAAACATCCCACCTGGAACATGGGGCCGAAAATCACGATCGATTCGGCAACCATGATGAACAAGGGGCTGGAGATTATCGAGGCCGCTTATCTGTTTGATCTGCCGCCGGAAAAAATTACCGTGGTAATTCACCCCCAGTCGATCGTTCACTCGATGGTCGAGTTTATCGACGGTTCAGTAATCGCCCAGATGTCCAAACCTGACATGCGTCTACCGATTCAGTATGCTTTGCTTTATCCCGACAGAGCGCCGCTCGATGTCTGCAGACTGGATTTTTCACAGGCGATGTCATTGGATTTCCGACCGCCTGATATGCAGAAATTCAGATCTCTGGGACTGGCCTACAGGGCGGTCAAAGAAGGAGGAATATCTCCGGCTGTTTTGAACGCCGCCAATGAAGTTGCGGTGAAAGCCTTCATGGACGGCAAAATAAAATTTACCCGGATATATGATATGGTCGAGAAGACCATGAATGATATTGGAATCGGCGGGGCGCTCAAGCTCGATGATATTGTCCGAGCCAATATGCGGGCAACAGATTTAGCCGAGGATTTTGTGTATTCGATATAATTTTATTGAATTTAAGGTCATGCAAAAACAGGACGATTGACATATATGGAACTTTTAACATAAGATTACGTTTTAATGATGTGAAATGATAACAATTCTGGCATTCATATTCGTTTTGGGGCTTCTGGTCTTTGTCCACGAGCTCGGGCATTTTATTGCCGCCAAGAAGTCGGGGATTAGGGTCGAGAGGTTCTCGCTCGGTTTTCCTCCCAAGCTTATCGGAAAAACAATCGGCGAGACTGAATACTGTATCGGTGTTGTGCCGCTTGGCGGTTATGTCAAGATGATTGGCGAAAATGAGTTTGATGAGGGCTATGTTCCTAAACCAGGCGATTTCATGGCGGCGTCGTTATGGAAGCGTTTTGTTGTAATCACTGCCGGCCCATTTATGAATTTTATTACGGCTATTTTGCTGTTTTTTGTTGTCTATTGGGCAGTTGGCATCCCCGAGTTAGTGGAGAACTCCACCAAAGTAGGGATTGTCTCTCCGGA
The DNA here is from genome assembly GCA_965603725.1 of uncultured bacterium. Classification (GTDB taxonomy): domain Bacteria; phylum Zixibacteria; class MSB-5A5; order UBA10806; family 4484-95; genus JAGGSN01. The sequence goes on from CBFDEC010000006.1 coordinate 75,212, forward strand.
CGGTCCGGCTGATAAAGCGGGTATAAATGCCGGTTCCGAATTACTCGCCATTGATGGAATATCCTTCAACGATTTCGAGGAGATGGCCGCATATATTAAAACCCGTCCCAATACTGAAATGGTGATCTCCTGGATAGCTGATGCTGATACGCATACAGCCGCAGTGGCAACTATGAAAGTTACGGTTACGGATTCTCTTGGCAATGAAAAAGCTGAGGGACGTATAGGCATAGGTCCTGATTTTAGATATAATCCGATAGGTCCATTAAACGCATTAGAAGAAAGCGTTTCGGCTACATTATTCATTACCGGACAAATGTTTAATATTATCTGGCGTTTGTTGAGTCAGCAGGAATCGATAAAGTCGCTTGGCGGTCCGGTGATGATAGCCAAAGAGGCAGGCGCCGCCGCCAGGCAGGGATTTTTGTCATTGCTGGGCTTAGCCGCATTTCTATCGATTAATCTGGCTATTTTAAATATTCTGCCCATACCGGTACTCGACGGCGGTCACCTGGTTTTCCTGACTATTGAGGGTTTTAAACGTAAACCGGTTTCCTTAAAAGGCCGCCTTATCGCCCAGCAAATCGGTATGGGACTTTTGCTTTTATTGATGATAGTCGTTACCTATAATGACATTATCCGTCTTTTTACGGGATTTCTTAATTAGAATTTTATTAATTCTTATATTTTGTCTGATAACCCGCATAGTATTCACCGGAAATGCTAACGGTTGCCTTGAAACTTTTATATTTCTCAGCCTGTAAAGAATACTTTATGTTTCAGGATGGAAGTCCGCCCAGGCGGACGACATCCTGAAACCCTCAGGATGTCATTTTGTTTCCATCCTGAGAGATGAAAAGAATTAAATGGAAATGATAATAACAGATTTGAAACCTTTTATGGTGGAATAAGTAAAATATTATATGCTGTATCATCATTAGAAATATTCTGACCGATTAACAAGGAGATTATTTTGACTGATTCAAGCAAATTGCATAGAAATACTCGGCCACGATGGCAGGGAATAGGCTGGGATTTTGCAAAAACCCTTGGGATATCGCTTGTATTGGCTCTGATTATCAAAACCTCGGTAGTAGAAGCATATATAATACCTTCTGGATCAATGGAGGACACACTGCTTCCTGGTGATTATATAATCGGAAATAAGTTTGCTTATGGCATGAAACTGCCGATTCCTTTCATAGACTTGAAACTTCCGGCAATCCAGCGGCCAAAACCGGGCGATATAGTTATTTTCAAGTATCCTATGGATCCAAGCCAGAACTATATTAAAAGATGTATCGCAGTTGAGGGACAGACGGTAGAAATTCGTAATAAACGTGTTTATGTCGATGGCAAGCCGGTACCGATGCCATCCGAGGGTAAGTTTATCGACAAACGGATAATACCATCTCAGAAGCGACCTCGTTGGGGAGCGGCTGTCAGGGATAATATGCCGCCTGTAAAAGTTCCCGAGGGCAAACTGTTTATGATGGGTGATAACCGTGACAACTCTGCCGATTCACGTTTCTGGGGTTTTTTAGATAGAGAATATGTTTTGGGAAGAGCCATGATGGTATTCTGGTCATGGGAATGTGATGAGCCAATGCCAACCTCTTCCAGCGCTGTAGCGAGTATAGATATGCTTTGGTATAATATTAAAAATTTTCCTGATCTTGTTCGAAATATACGATGGAACAGGCTGGCGAAAATTGCCAATTAAATTAACGATAAAATCTTAACATATCCAAATTACTGCTTTGCTTTTTTTTCAAAATGCCTTTAATTGGGTTTATATCGGCTATTGAGTTTAAAGCAATTTGACACGTGTGCCGAATATGTTATAAACTGCAACCGACAATTGAAGATGAGTTGGTTTTAAATTTGCTGGAGGAGTAAGTGGCGATATTTTTTAAAGTAAAAGACAGGAAAAAGAAAGAGTGGTATGAATCTGCCGGCGAATTTGTCGAATCGATAGGCATTGCCCTTATTATGGCTTTAATGATAAAAACTTCCGTTGTTGAAGCTTATAAAATCCCCTCCGGTTCAATGGAAAACACGCTTCTTGTCGGCGACTTTTTATTAGCCAATAAATTTGTCTATGGTATGAAATTACCGATACCTTTTACCGATATTCATCTGCCCGCTATCAGTGAGCCAAAACCGGGTGATGTTGTCATCTTTAAATACCCAAAAGACCCCAGCGTTAATTATATCAAACGGTGTGTTGCCGTTGAGGGACAGCTGGTTGAAATCAGGAATAAAAAACTTTATGTTGACGGTGAACTTGTTCCCTTACCTCCAATGGGGAAATATGAGGATGGAAACCAGATTATACAATATCATAGATCTACCCGTTGGGGAATTGGAATTCGGGATAATATGCCGCCCAGAAAAGTGCCCAAGGGACATCTTTTCATGATGGGCGACAACCGTGATAAATCCTCTGATTCACGTTTTTGGGGGTTTTTAGACAGACGTCATGTTATGGGTCGGGCGATGATTATACATTTTTCCTGGGCTCCGGATTCGAGCGCTCCAATAGTCAGATCTTCCGATCTGTTGTCCATACCAAAACTAATAGGTTATAATATCTATCATTTCCCCAAAAGAGTCCGCTGGGAACGTATGTCAGATGTTATTAATTGAAAAAATCAATTTACAGACAATATACTTACATGCAGTAATAATACCTTGAATCAGTTTTATATCGCAGTATTCAATAAATAACCGTTGTCCAACTTTCTTTTCAAGTGATATATCGTAGGTTGCGGGTCCTACAGATCCGTAGGACTTGTCCCCCGACAGGGTTGCGGCCGGATAAACCGACCGCCTACTTTCCGTATCCTTGTTGGTGCATGAGGACATACACCAACCACTAACATGTCGAAACTGCAGGGATTTCGACATTAATTGTCCCTCAGGATGGAAGGAACGACATCCTGAGGGCTTATGGCCTTAGCGTCAGGATGTCGCAAAACTTCAATCCTGACGCATGAACCTATCTTAACAAGCGGGACATTCTTGTCCCGCAGGCGGGTTAGAAAACCCGCCCTGTTAGGTCAGGAGTTGCAGCTCCTGACCTGCATTGCTGTTGCGGCCGCAGCTGTAGATTGGGGGTCCTACAGTTCCGTAGGACTTGTCCCCCGACAGGGTTGCGGCCGGACAAGCCGACCGCCTACGGAAAGAATGAATTATGACCTTTGGCACAGCCTGTCCGCAATTGACGCCAACATCGGTCGAGTGCGGCCATACGGCTCAAAGAATGACTCGACCGCACTTTATTACAAAAACTTCTTGATTAAATACTCTTTCATGTTAAAATAGCTCTTGCCAATGAAACTTGTATTGGAGAATTTGTCAAAAAGCTTTCCCGGCAGGAGAGTTTTTCAAAATATTTCTGCCCAGATAGAACAGGGCAAAACTCTGGTTGTTACCGGACCAAACGGTTCAGGGAAGACAACTCTGATAAAAATCATTTGTTCGCTTCTGCCGGCTTCCTCTGGCAAAGTAATATTTCAATACAACGGGAATAATTATACAGACGCAGAAATACAGCCTTATATAGGCTGCATCGCCCCTGATTTATTCTTATATGATGAATTAACCGCCATGGAAAACCTTGGATTTTTTGCCAGCGTATCAAATATAAAAAAACCCGATATTAAAATGCTTCTTGATAAATACGGTTTAATGGGCAGGGGAAAAGACCTGGTTAAGTCATATTCATCAGGTATGAAGCAGCGTCTGAAATATATACTTGCCCTGATGAGAAATCCTCAAATCCTGTTATTGGATGAACCTGCCGTTAACCTTGATGAGCAGGGGAAGCGGATGGTTGATGAAGTGATTAGAGATCATAAAGGTATAGCAGTGATTGCAACCAACAATAAGGACGAGCTGAAGTATGCCGACTACACGATCAATCTTGGGCAGTAAAATTTTTGCCGTATTGATAAAAGATATCAGAAGCGAATTGCGAACCCGCTATGCTATCAGCGCCATAGTCATGTTTGCCGTGGTAACTGTAGTAGCGGTTGGTTTTGCCTCCGGCGGTATCAAATTGGCAAGAGACATACAGGCGATCCTTTTCTGGCTGGTGATTTATTTTGCCTCAGTTGCCGGTTTGGGTCAGAGTTTTATAAAAGAGGAGGAAAATAAGACGGCTGATACTTTGCGCATTTACGCTTCATCGGCCTCGGTTTTTGGCGGTAAATACCTGTTCAATCTTCTACTGTTGTTCTGTCTGGAAATCATAATAGTTCCGTCTTTCGCTGGCCTGGTTGGTCTGGAAATAAAATGTTATGCCTTGTTCATTGCCATACTGGTTCTCGGAACGTTGGGCTTAGCCGGTTCTACGACTATTATTGCGGCCATAATATCTAAGTCCTCGATCAAGGGAGCGCTGTTTGCCGTATTGTCTTTTCCGTTAATACTTCCGTTATTAATAATGGCGATAAAGGGCTCCCAGAAAGCGCTTTTTTTAGGCGCTGGATTTGCTGATGGTTTGCCTGAATTAAAAGTGTTATTATCTTATACAGTGGTAATGACAACCGCAGGATTTTTGCTGTTTGACTTTGTATGGAGAGACTGATGATGAAAAATTTTGGAACATATTTGCTGATATTTGGGTTAACATGAAAGCTATGATCTGGAAAGCTGGTTTGCTGATTTTGTTTTCGTGGGTTATCATTGGGACCTGGATATTTGAACCGCCGATGAGCGGAATAACAGCACCCGAAATTTATAGGATATTCTATTTTCATGTTCCAGTTGCGCTGGTTTCTTTTGTCGCTTATGGCTTAGCTATGTATCAGGCTGTAATGTATCTTAAGAGAAAAGAGCTCATATATGACCGGAAATCAGCGACTGCGGCATCGCTGGGAACAATCTTTTGTGGGCTGGCTGCAGTCAGCGGTTCGGTGTTTGCAAAGTATGCCTGGGGTTCGTTCTGGAACTGGGACCCGCGGCAAACCTCGATAGCTGTGCTAATGCTGATTTATCTTGCATATTTTTCTTTAAGAACGGCAGTCCCGGATCCATCCAGGAAAGCTAACCTGGCGGCTGTCTATTCGATAATGGGTTTTTTTGCCGCAATTTTTACTATGTTTATCTGGCCCAGAATAGCCCCGGGGCTGCATCCCGGAGCGCCTGGAGATTCATCATCGGGATCATTCATAACGATGTCGGGAAAGACGTGGATGGTTTTTGGACCATCCCTGCTGGCGTTTATAGGTTTATTTGGCTGGATTTACACACTTTCATTAAGAGTTTATGGTCTGGTTAAGGAGGAATGAATGACAACTTTAATCCCTTTGCTTGTTTCGCTGCTAATCTGGTTAGCGCTGTGGATGTATATTTTTAAACTTGATCGCAGAGTGAAGAAATTGGAGAAAAATGCATAAAAAATATAGAACAGCTATTGGAATTGCGGCAATAATCGTTTTTGGCGCCCTGGGTATATGGTCGCTTATCGATACAGCCACTCCCTATGTAGAGTTTGAAAAAGCGAGGGCGATGCATTCAAGTGTTCAGGTAATCGGTAAAGTGAATCATGACGAGAACAGCTATGATGAAAATACAGGCATCTTCTCATTTTATATTTATGATGATAAAGGCGACAGGATGAGGGTGAATTATTCCGGAATCAAACCGGCGAATTTTGAACAGGCTCAATCTGTGGTATGCATAGGCGTTTTTGAGAATGATGCGTTTAAAGCTGATAACCTTCTGGTTAAATGTCCTTCCAAATATCAGGGAGATCAATACCAACGGCAATCTGAAAATCGGAATAAAGGACAATAATGACAACCGGTTCATATCTTTTAGCGCTGGCGACTGTTGCCGCTGTTTTATCGATGATTGGATATTTTTTGGCCGCTCGCGGCAACAGGGCATATCTTCAGGCCGCCAAATGGCTGTATTATCTAATGACCGGGCTGGCGCTTGCTGCAGTTTTTTATTTGACAGCATTATTCTTAGGCAACCGGTTTGAGTTTTCATATATCTCGAGCTATTCATCGATAGACCTGGCGGCCAATTATAAAATCACCTCACTCTGGGCGGGTCAGGACGGTTCATTCTTATTATGGATCGCTTTTGGAGTCCTGCTCGGATTATGGGTCAAAACGAAAGCAAAAGAGAATGTCGGCTGGGTCATGTTTTTTTATCTGGTTGGGCAGTTGTTTTTATTTACTCTGCTTAATATCTCATCTCCCTTTAAATTGAATAGCATTGTACCGGTGGATGGGCAGGGATTGAATCCTCTTTTGCAGAATTTCTGGATGCAGATACATCCCCCGGTTGTCTTTTTAGGATATGCCGCTGTATTCGTTCCGTTTGCTTTTGCCATGGCGGCGTTAGTTTCAAACAAGTATGACAACTGGATAAAATTAACTTATCCCTGGGCGGTTTTTTCAGTTTTTACTTTAGGAGCTGGAATATTTCTCGGCAGCTACTGGGCTTACGAAACGCTGGGTTGGGGCGGGTTCTGGGGTTGGGACCCGGTTGAAAACACCTCGTTAATACCGTGGTTGGGCAGTATCGCTTTAGTTCATGGGATGATCCTGGAACGTAAAAGAGGATCGTTTAAAAAAACAAATCTATTTTTAGCTGTCACGACATTTCTGATGGTTATATATGGGACATTTTTAACCCGTTCCGGAGTTCTGGCAGATTTCTCGGTACACTCGTTTGTCGACCTGGGTCTTAACGCGTATTTAGCTATTTTTATGATTGGTTTTGCGGTTGTATCATATGGTCTGTTAGCTTTAAGGGCTCGATCGATCAAATCGGCCGAGCCGAACAAGTCCCCGATAACCAGAGAGTTTACTGTATTCCTGGGAATGCTGTTTTTGATAATGTCAGCTTTCCTGACGCTTTTAGGCACATCATCGCCGCTGTTAACGAGAGTGTTTAGCGAACCGTCGGCGGTCGACATATCGTATTATACGCTGACCAATCTCCCGATTGCTATAATTATTGGTATAATTCTTGGCCTGGCCGCCCTGTTTTCCTGGGAAATTTCATCATGGGCGACGTTTAGACGCAAGATGATTATCTCAGTTATAGGGTCATTATTGATGACACTTGTCAGCGTTTTATTCGGAGTTGACGACTTTATGCATTTGCTGTTTATTTTCACAAGCGGTTTTGCTTTTACTGCAAATCTTGTTCTTGTCATCACTCGGTGCAGACTCGGGTTTTACCGGATTCTCGCCGACTTGATACATATCGGTTTGGCCTTGATGTTTATAGGCATTGTAATCTCAGCGGGCTACTCATCGGGCGAGAAGTTTTCGTTAGCGCTAAATGAAACTAAAGAATCTCGCGGTTTTAATTTTACCTTTGATAAAATGGACGTTGTATCCGCTAAAAAGGAAACAGTCGATATAATCGTAGAAAAGGGAGGGGATAAATTTACTGCCCGGCTTGTTTTTCTGCAAAGCCGCCAGGGAATGGTTAGAAACCCTTATATAAAAAAATTTGTGTTTTATGACCTCTATATTTCACCGGAAGAATTAAAATTCTTGCCGGCTGAAGGATCCGGTCAAACCCTGATTATGCAGCGTGGACAAGCGGCGGAAATTGAAGGGCATGAGATTACTTTTATGAATTTTGATCAGGGGGCTCATGACAGGGAAGGAATAATAGCCGTTGGGGCAAAGCTAGCAGTCCATATTGCTGATGGTAAAACCGAAACAATTATGCCTTTGTGTATAGTGACAAAGGAGACATACGAATATATGGGGGCGAAAATTTCCGGAACCGATTTGAATGTATTCCTGCTGAAGATTAACGCTGATGAAGGTCTGATCATGCTGGGTATTACCGAAAGCGATACTGCGGATGAATTTGAAGAAAAACCGGTTTTGATTATTGAAGTCATCGAAAAACCGCTGATAAATTTTCTCTGGTTCGGCTTAATCTTGATTATGTTCGGCTCCGGCGGCGCCGCTTATAGACGCATTAAAGAAATCAAATAAAAGCCATTTAGTAAGTAGGTCGAAACCCCTGTGGTTTCGACAATCGAAGTTCAATATGCAGGAAACTTATCCTGCTTTAACCAATCCCTCGCCGGCATTTTTCATAAAAACAATTTACTTTAACCAGCTTATAATTTATATATCCCCCTATGCAGAAAACTGTTGAAAAAGTCGCTGATAAGCAAACAAGCAATCTAAACGGCCTGATGAATCGTATCAAACGTATCATTTTCTCGTTCAGGCCCGAGGAGTTCATCGCGTTAATTGCCTTTTTCCCGATGAGCTATCTGACATTCAAAGCTTACTTTTTCTTTGAGGCTCAGGGGCATGTTCCGAAAAGGTTCATCGGCGATATGCAGCGGCTGGCGGTCGTTGTTGTTGTCATTATTATTGCATACCTGATTGCCCGTTACCGGCCTGGCTGGTCGTTTCTGCGTGATGTCTTGCCATTTGCCTATTGCCTGGCGATCTACACCAACCTTCACGATACGGTTCATTTTGCCAACCCCAACGATATTCATGACAGCCTGATCGCCATCGACCAGTGGCTTTTCGGCGTTCAGCCGTGTGTCTGGACCCAGCAGTTTATTCATCCCTGGCTGACAGAGATATTTTCATTTTGTTACATGATATTTTTTCTTTTTGCTCCGGTTGTTGCTCTTGTACTGCTCTTGCAGAAAAGAAGACGTGAGTTTCGGGAAACGATTGTTACTGTAATCCTGTGTTTCTATTGCGGGTATATTCTATATGTGCTTTTCCCTGCAGTACCGCCTCGGCTGACATTAAAATATCTATATACTGTTAAATTCGACGGTACGATTATGACATCTGTTGCCAACCAGGCGATAAACATGCTGCCCGGCTGGTCGCGATGTGCTTTTCCATCGCTTCATTCGGCGGTAACCCTGCTATCGCTCATGTTTGCCTGGAAGTACACAAAGCCGACGTTCTGGGTAATTTTGCCATTCTGCATCGGCCTGTTTTTATCGACTGTGTATCTGCGGCATCATTATGTTATCGATATATTCGCCGGTTGGGCTTTAGCGATCCCTGTCTGGTTCTATATCCCTCGGTTCGACAGGTGGTGGCAGGGTAAGATGGCCGACTATTCGCCGAGAAACGCTTTGAGATTTTAGGTATGATAGTGTTATTGTGTGAAAACTTTGTGCAAAATAGTAGGACAGACTTTGCTTCGCACCCTATGGGGCAGTCTGTCCGGACAGGTTGAAAATCTACGAGACCCCAGACAGGCCGTATGGCTTGACGGCCTGTCCTACTGATAAATGAGACAGGTTCAAAATCCATTTCACTGAAAGATTTTCTGAATGAATATGGATAATCAAAAAAGAGAATAAACCTTGCTAAAAGTAGCCTTTAGTGCGGTCGGGTGCAAACTCAACCAGTATGAAATTCAGGTGATAACCGAGGCGCTGGAGCCTTATGGTTTTCAGCAGGTTCCGTTCAACAATATTGCCGATCTGTATATAATAAACACCTGCACCGTTACCGGTAAGGCCGACTATACCTCCCGCCAGATGATTCGCCGCGCTCTGAGAAAGAATCCCAATGCAAAAACGCTGGTCACCGGCTGCTATGCTCAGCTTGAACCCGCAACATTGAAAAAACTTGGCAGTGAAATATTTATTATTGACAATAAGCAGAAAGATGACATTCCTAAGACAGCGCTGAACCTGTTTGGCATCAAGTCGTCTAGTACACCAATGAGCAAAACCATTACAACTATGACCGGTCACAGCCGGGCATTCATAAAAATTCAGGAGGGATGTATTGAAAAATGTACATACTGCATAATCTGGAAAGCGCGCGGTAAGCCGTCATCACGAGAACCGGAACAGATCATAAACGAGATCAATAGCCTTTATGAAAACGGCTACAAAGAGGTGGTGTTAACTGGCGTTCACATAGGCAAATACAAAAAACGTTTAAATTTCAGCGGCCTATTAAAAAAGGTCCTTAAAGAAACAGACATGCCCAGGATAAGGCTGTCATCTTTAAAGCCCGACGAATTTAAAGATGAATTGATGGAAATTATCGCAGTTGAAAAACGGATTTGCCCGCATGTGCATTTGCCGATACAATCCGGCGATGATGAAATTTTAAAACGAATGGGCAGAAAATACAGCGCCGGCCTGGTAAGCAGTCTTACAAATCGACTGGTGAAGATTCGCCCTGATATTACAATAGGCGCGGATTTCATTGTTGGCTTTCCGGGGGAAACCGACATCAATTTTAACAATACTATTTCATTAGTTAACGATAACCCGATTCATCATCTTCATGTATTCTCCTACTCTGATCGCCCCGGTACGCCTGCCTCTCAGTTTAATGATAAAGTCGCCCCGGAGGTCAAATCAAAACGCAGCCGACGTCTTCATCGAACAGGCAATAAAAAAAAGAAAGAGCACATGCAAAATTTTGTTGGTCTCACTCTTGACGTTATAGTAGAAGACCGTCTGAAATCAGGCAAGTTAACAGGCGTATCAGGCAACTATTTAAAAGTTGAATTCTCCGGCGATAAAAGTCTGCAGAAAAAGCATATTGAAATAATAATAACATCAGCTAAAAAAGATATATTAATGGGCAATTTATCAAGTATTAAATTTCTAAAAAATAGTTGACAACGATTATTATGCATGCTATTTTCGAGCCAATGTTTGTTTTTAATGTTAAAAAAATCCCGATTTTAAATCATTTTTTAAATTTGATTGTGAAAAATATCACACTTATTGATAATGTTTGAGACTCTATTTCCAATATTTGTTCTTGCTGTCTTAGCCGCTGTTACTGTTGTTATAATGCTGTATTTGCCTGAATTTGTAACTCGAAAAACGAAAAGCGCTCGAAAAATATCGCCTTATGAATGCGGTATAATTCCTGCCACCGATGCCCGTGAACGTTTCCCCGTCAAATATTTCCTGGTCGCTATTGATTTCGTTATCTTCGATATCGAAGTTGTGTTTTTATACCCCTGGGCGATTATTTACAAAGACCTCGGGATGTATGGGTTTTTGTCGATGGGTGTGTTTTTAATTTTGCTCACCTTAGGTTATTTATATGTCGTTTTTAAGGGTGGACTTGAGTGGGAATAGAAAAGTACCTTCCTGACGGCGTGATATTAACTACCGTTGAGAAAGCGGTAAACTGGGCGCGCAGTTCCTCGGTGTGGCCATTGGGATTCGGCCTGGCCTGTTGTGCGATTGAAATGATGTCCACTTTTGCCTCGCGTTACGATCTGGCTCGTTTCGGTATGGAGGTAATGAGAGCGTCGCCAAGACAGGCTGATTTAATGATAGTAGCCGGCCGTCTTTCGGTAAGAATGGCGCCGGTTATCAAGCAGCTTTACGAGCAGATGCCCAATCCCAAATATGTGATTTCAATGGGGGCATGCGCTTCAAGCGGAGGCGTTTTCAACAATTATGCCGTCGTTCAGGGTGTGGATAAAGTTATTCCGGTCGACATCTATATTCCCGGCTGTCCGCCCCGTCCCGAACAATTGCTTGACGGTATAATCAAACTTCATGAAATAATTAAGAAAGAAAAGCTGAAACAGAACTGATGCTGGTAGAACAGATAAAAAGTCAGTTGAAAGAAGACCGCGCTGATGATTTTGTATCGTTAGATACCATCCGTGGTGATTTAGTCGGCATGGTCAAAAAGGATCACCTGATCGAGTTGTGCCGGTATTTGAAGGATAACACTAACCTTCTGTTTAATTTCCTGTCGATGATAACTGCGGCAGATTACCTCGGTAAAAGAGAAAAACGATTTGAGGTGATTTACTCTCTTTTTTCGACCATTCATCATCATCGCATAATGTTGAAGCTGGCAATTGAGGAGGACGAGGACGTTCCCAGCCTGACGGTTTTATGGGATACCGCCAACTGGCAGGAACGCGAAGTCTATGATATGTTTGGCATAAGGTTTTCCGGTCATCCGAATCTTACCAGGATTTTAATGGATGATGATTGGGTCGGTCATCCCCAGCGTAAGGATTTCCCCTTGACCTACGAAACGCCAAAGTTCAGCCATAACCGCGATAATATCAAGCTTGATGACAAATCGCCCGGCAGGGAGGTCTTTTGAAACATAAGACCATGATCCTGAATGTCGGTCCCCAACATCCCGCTACTCATGGTGTGCTGAGAATCCGGGTTGAGGTTGACGGTGAGACCATTGTTAATGCAGAGCCTTTAGTCGGTTACCTTCACACCGGTATTGAAAAGAATATGGAAGCTAAGAAATATACTCAGGTTATTACAATGACCGACCGGATGGATTATCTCGCTCCCATGTCAAACAATCTTGTTTACGTGATGGCGGTTGAAAAGCTGATGGGCATTGAGGTTCCTCTTAAGGCTCAATATATCCGGGTAATCATGACCGAACTGACAAGAATCAATTCTCATCTTGTCTGGCTGGGGACTCACGCCACGGATATAGGCGCGATGACGATGCTGTTATATTGCTTCCGCGAACGTGAGAAAATTCTCCAGATTTATGAATTCCTCTCCGGGGTGCGGATGATGTCGAGCTATTTCAGGATCGGCGGTCTGGCCATGGATGTGCCGGAAGGATTCGATGAGAGAGTAAAAGACATCCTCGATACTTTTCCATCAAAAATAGATGAATATGAAGGATTGCTGACTGAAAACAAAATCTGGAAAAACAGGACAATCGGAGTTGGCAAAATATCAGCCGAGGAAGCGTTAAAATCAGGGCTTTCCGGACCGCTTTTGAGAGGGTCGGGAGTCAACTGGGACATTCGCAAATCAAATCCCTATTCCAGTTACGATCGCTTTGAATTTGACGTGCCGCTTGGCTTGAATGGCGATACTTATGATCGGTACAAATGCCGGGTCGAGGAAATGCGTCAATCGCTGAGAATCATCAAGCAGGCAATGGGTGGTTTACCGGGCGGACCTTGCAAGTCTACCGATTATAAAATCACGCCGCCTCCTAAAGCAGAAGTCCTGCAGAATATGGAGCCGCTGATTCATCACTTCAAATTCTGGACCGAGGGATTCAATACTCCTGAGGGTGATGTTTATCATTCAATTGAATCTCCTAAGGGCGAAATCGGCTGTTATATCGTTTCTGACGGCTCAAACAAGCCATATAGAGTGCATTTTCGTCCGCCGGCGTTTGTTAATGTCTCTGCCTTAAACAAACTGGCTAAGGGCATGATGATTTCAGACTTAATCGCCATCATTGGATCTATAGATATTGTTTTAGGGGAAATTGACAGATAGCAGATTTATGAAAGAAATCATTAAAATATCGCTTTCGGAAGAATCGAAGAAACGATTGAAAAAACTGGAAGGAGTTTTCCCGGATAAACAGTCCGTGGTTCTCCCTGTTATACATATAATTTATGACCAGTTCGAATATATCGAAAAACAGGCAATGAAAGAGGCGGCCAGTTTAATGAATATACCCGATGTTTATTTCGAGGAAGCCGCTTCTTTTTATACGATGTTTCCTCTTAAACCGGTCGGAAAATATCTCATTCAAGTATGCCAGAATATTTCATGCACTCTGATGGGAGCGGAGGGATTATTAAGCTATCTGGATAACAAACACGGTATCAGGCTGGGAGAGACCACCGAGGATGGGCTGTTTACCCTGGTAACTGCCGAATGCCTGGGATCGTGCGGTACGGCGCCGATGATGCAAATCAACGATAAATATTATGAAAGCCTTACACGGGCGAAGGTTGATGAGATTTTGGAGAACCTGAGGAACAGTAAATGAGTTTCGAACCGTTTTTACTGCCGGACATTCCAGATCACGAGAAGATTGACGTCTACCTAAAGCATGGCGGTTACACTGCTCTGCCTAAAGTGCTCAAGGACTGGACTCCCGAACAAATCATCGAGGAGACAATTAAATCGGAACTGCGCGGTCGCGGCGGTGCCGGTTTTCCGGCCGGCAGAAAATGGTCGTTCATTCCTAAAGGTTTGGATAAGCCGGTATACTTATGCGTTAACGCCGATGAATCCGAGCCGGGTACTTTCAAAGACCGCGAGTTGATGATTAAACATACTCATATGCTAATCGAGGGAATAGTCATTACCGCCTATGCTATAAAGTGCAATGAAGCGTTCATATATATCAGGGGCGAGTTTGTCGAGGAGGCCCGTCGCTTGGAAAAAGCTATTGCCGAAGCTGAAGCCAGGGCGTTCCTGGGAAAAAATATTTTAGGTTCCGGATTTGACTTGAAATTGACCATATATCGCGGCGGCGGCGCCTATATCTGTGGCGAGGAAACTGCTTTGATGACTTCGCTTGAGGGCGGTAAGGGTTATCCGCGGCTAAAACCGCCTTTCCCTGCAGTTGAGGGGCTGTATGGCTGTCCTACGATCATTAATAATGTAGAGACTATATGTAATATTCCGCATATCATCAACAATGGCGCTGATTGGTTTAAATCAATCGGTACTGAGAAATCAACCGGCAGTAAAATATTCTCTGTGTCCGGGCATGTCAACAAACCCGGCAACTATGAACTTCCCATGGGGATTTCGCTTCGGGAGCTCTTGTTTGAACATGCCGGCGGCATCAAAAACGGCAGGAATCTGAAAGCTGTAATACCCGGCGGTTCATCTGTGCCTCTTTTAACGGCGGATAAAATTGACGTTAAAATGGACTACGAATCGCTGGTCGAAGCGGGCTCCATGCTGGGTTCCGCCGCTGTTATCGTGATGGATGAAACCACCTGTATTGTCCATGCGGCTATGGTTATCTCACGTTTTTACAAGCATGAATCGTGCGGCCAGTGTACGCCCTGCCGCCAGGGAACAACCTGGCTCTATCGCATTCTTCACCGAATCGAGCGCGGCCAGGGTAGAATGGAAGACCTCGATCTATTGCTGGATATCTGTGATAATATCGAGGGAAATACGATATGTCCTCTTGGCGATGCGGCAGTGCCGGCAATTCGTTCATCTATTAAGTATTTCAGAGATGAGTATGAGTATCATATCAATAACAAAAAATGTCTTGTTCAACTGGGCGAAAGGTTTGAGTAACAAATGGCTGAGCTAATTAAAATCAATATTGACGGCCAGGATGTAGAGGTTGAGCCCGGTACTTTAATTATTGAAGCCGCTAAAAAGTTGGGAATCGAGATACCCACTTTCTGTTATGACGATCGTTTGAGGTCTGTCGGTTCATGCCGGATGTGTTTGGTTGAGGTTGAAAAATCTCCTAAACTTGTTGCCTCGTGCACCACACCGGTTGGTCCCGGTATGATAATAAAGACCAGTTCCGAAAAGGTTGTCAAAGCACGGAAAACCGTACTTGAGTTCATGCTTTTAAATCATCCGCTGGACTGTCCCACCTGCGATAAAGGCGGTGAATGTCCTTTACAGGATCAGACCTTTAAATATGGAAACACAACCAGCAGATTTACCGAGGATAAAATCCGCAAACAGGACGATCCGGATCAGAAATTCGATGACGTCAAACTCGGTCCTGAAATCTGGATGAACAAGAACCGTTGTATTATCTGCTTTAAATGCGTCCGTATCAACCGTGATCTTGCCGGCGGCGCAGATCTTGGAATATTCGAAAGAGGCGTCTCCGCAAGAGTTGATATTCCATCTGAAGTCCAGTATTGCAATGAATTCTCAGGCAACACAGTCGAATTTTGTCCGGTTGGCGCCTTGATGTCTGATTCGTTTCGCTATAAAATACGTAACTGGCTGCTTGACAAAACAGATTCTGTAAGCTGGCTGTGCCCGGACGGCAGTAATATGACTGTCGAACATAATCAGGACAGGATTTACCGTCACTCAAGCCGCCGTAACGATAATGTTGAAGAGGGTTTTTTATGCGATAAAGACCGCTATGGTTTCGATATAGCCTCGCATCCCGACCGGCTGAGATTGCCGATGGCCGATAACGAGGGAACGCTTGAGAAAATAAGCTATGATGAAGCGTTAGCTATAGCCGTCCACTGGCTGTCCGAGGTAAACGGGGAAACGTCCGCATTGCTTTTGGATACCACATTGACGAACGAGGAAGCATTTTGCGCTTCAGAATATTTCAAAGCCAAACTTCCCGGCTCATCTATAGCCGTAGCCAGCGAACTTGCTCTAAGCAACGATTATCCTGCAACCAGCCTGGGGCTGACGGTTACCATGTCCGAACTGGAAAATGCCGAAATGGCGCTCATAGCCGGTTGTGATTTGGCCTCGGAACATCCCATACTCGGATTAAGGGTCAAAAAGCTTATTCGAAAAGGGGCGCCGATATATTTTATCAGCTCGCGGCAAATGAAGCTTGGCAGGTTCGAGGTGTTCAATATAAAATCTGAATATGGTAAAGAGTATGAAACCATTGAAAATATTATAGCCTTAAAGAATGGCGATAGTTCTGTTTCTATTGACGAAAGAATAAAAGATAAACTTAAAATGGATATCGAAAAATCTCATAATATTCATATCCTGACCGGTTATGATCTCCTGGCAAATCCGAACCGGCAAAAATATCTCCAATCAATTAAAACGCTGAGTAAATCAATAAATGCGAAACTGTCGGTTCTAACCACCGAAACCAATTATTCGGGAGTTAATCTTTGCGGTCAAATGAACTCAACTTTTGATGATATTGTTCGGAAAATAGAAAACGGAAAGATAAAGACCTTGTTTATAGCCGGCGGCGACCCGGTAAACGTTTATCCGGACCGCAAACGGATTATTGACGCATTCAAGAAACTCGATTACCTGATTTACTGGGGCGCTTTCATTAATAGTACATCAAAGCATGCGGCGTTAGTATTTCCGTCAGCATTGCCCACAGAAAATACTGGTTCTTATATCAATGTCGAACGCCGACTGCAGTTTATGAAAAAACCGTATACGCTGAACAAAGGAATCGTCTCTTTAATTCAACTTATCACAGACCTTAAAACAGACTCTGACGGAAATTTGTATTATTCAGCCTCTGAGGTATTTGCCCTGATGACTGAATCCATTAATGAGTTCAAAGGTTTAAAATACGGTTTATCTGAGGGGCATGTATTTTCACATTCTGAATATAATGGCGCTGGCGGCGAGGCCAGCTTCATCGATATCAAGCCGCCTGCTGATTTTCCATATGTGCTGTCATTTTCCAGAAGTGTCTTTTATGGAGCCTCTGGAATAACCACAAAATCTCAAACACTGCAAAAGCTGACTTCGCCGCAAAAGCTGATAATTAATATTGATGACGCCAGAAAAGAAAATGTAGAAGACGGAATGCTGGTGAAGCTTGAAACCGCCGCAAGCCGGGGAGAATTTATATTGTCTGTCAGCAGTGAGATCAATCCGGGCGAACTGACGCTGTTTGGTTATTCAGAGGATAAGCCGCCGGGTGAGTTTATGGCTGGATTCAATAAACCGGTTTATGCTAAGATAACCAGGATATAAGATGTGGATTTCGATTGTAATAGACGTTGTTAAGGTAATAGTAATTTTCGCCGCCCTGATGACTATGGTGGCATATGCTACCTGGTTTGAAAGGCGGGTTGTGGCATTCATACAGAGCCGGCTTGGTCCCAACCGCGTTGGTCCGTTCGGTCTTTTACAGCCCATAGCCGATGCTGTTAAACTTCTTTTTAAGGAAACTTTTCTGCCGCGTGATGTTAATAACAAGATATTATTCTCCATTGCCCCGATGCTGGCGTTTATTCCAGCTATTTTATCATTGGCGGTTATTCCGGTAGGCGATTCAATTACTATCGCCGGTCATAATATTGAACTAATCATTTCCGATTTGAACGTTGGTATCTTATTTATATTCGCTATGGGTTCGATAAGCGTATATGGCATTGTCTTAGCAGGTTGGTCGTCCAATTCCAAGTACTCGCTTTTGGGGGGTCTTCGCGGCTCGGCTCAAATGATCAGCTATGAGATTGGCCTGGGATTGTCTGTTGTTGGCGTGATAATGCTTTCGCAGACATTTTCGCTGGCTGAGATTGTCAATCAACAAAGTGGTTCCATTTTAAGCTGGTATTTCTTTAAACAGCCGGCTGCGTTTTTCCTGTTTTTCATCTGCGCCATGGCCGAATCAAACCGTATCCCGTTCGATCTTCCGGAGGCGGAATCCGAACTTGTTGCCGGTTACCATACCGAGTATGCCGGTATGCGTTTCAGTGTCTTTTTCCTCGGTGAGTATGCGCATATGATAATAGTTTCGATGTTTGCTGCCAGCCTGTTTTTTGGCGGCTGGTCCGGGCCGTTTTTGCCGCCAGTGATATGGTTTTTAATTAAAGTGGCTGTTTTCATGTTCATCTATGTCTGGGTGAGAGGAACCCTGCCGCGTTTCCGGTATGACCAGCTTATGCGGTTTGGCTGGCTGGTGATTTTCCCCTTAACCCTGATTAATATCGTTGCAACAGCGGCGATAATGCTGTTTTGAGGTGATAATTATGCGGGGTACTTTCAGATCTGTATTCTTTGCCATTCCGAAGGGGTTGTCTATTACGTTCAGGTATTTGTTCAGGAAAAAGGTAACCGAGGAATACCCCGATGAAAAACCACAATTTGAAGCTCGCTATCGCGGACTGCATTATTTGACAAGGTATTCTGATGGCACAGAAAGATGTGTTTGCTGTGGGTTGTGTGCCGAGGCCTGTCCTGCTGATGCTATTTATATGGAACCGGCTGAATCGGAAACAGGGGAGAGGTACGCTAAAGTTTACGAGATAAATGAACTGCGATGTATATTCTGCGGCATGTGCGAGGAGGCCTGTCCCGAGGAGGCTGTCTTTCTGGGGCACGAATTCGAATTCGCTTCCGGAGACCGTGAAGATTTTATCTGGACAAAGGAAATGCTGCTTAATAATTTCGATAAAATTGAAAAAAATCGGGTGGCTAAAAAGTATAAACCATTTATTCGACAGGAGAAATTTCAATTTAAAAAACCGGCGGGAGATATTCATTAAAACATGGGCCTTGTAATTTTCTACATACTGGCGGCGATTTCTCTTGCTGGCGCGCTGATGGTAGTTTCCAGGAAAAACGCGGTGTCCTCGGCTATTTTTCTTGTTATTGTGATGTTTGCGATCGCCGGTTTATTCGTCCAGCTCGGTTCAGTCTTTATCGGAGTACTTCAGATTATTGTATACGCCGGCGCGATTATGGTCTTGTTCCTTTTTGTGATTATGATGCTGAACTTGAAAAGAGATGAGTTCGGATTCGATTCACGGGTGTTCCAGCGTATATTTGCGCTTGCATTTGGCATAATACTCATGCTGCAGCTGGTACTTGTGGCGACGAAATTTCCCTCGAAACCTGGTCGACCGATTGACATGTCCATTGGCGATATAGCCGGCATTGCCAATAAGCTGTTTTATTTTTATCTGTATCCGTTTGAAATTATCGGTGTGCTGCTTCTGGCGGCTATCCTTGGGGCGGTAGTAATCGCCCGTAAGAAGGGAGAATAATAAAGATATGGCGCCGTTAAATCATTACCTGATTCTATCAGCGATGTTGTTTGCTATCGGCGTATGGGGCGTGCTTAGAAACCGTAACGCCTTAATCGTCTTTATGAGCATCGAATTAATGCTGAATGCAGTCAATATTACTCTGATGGCATTTTCCAGTTTCCTGAAAGATTTCTCCGGACAGGTGTTTATATTTCTGGTGATGGCTGTCGCCGCCGCCGAAGTGGCTGTCGGACTGGCTATCATCGTATCGATTTTCAGGGCTAAAGAGAGTATTAATGTCGATGACGTTAACATTATGAAATGGTGATTTGGTAGAATAGATGGAAACTATTGTAGCGCTTATTCCGATTTTCCCATTAGCAGGCTTTTTAATAATCGGCCTTACAAATAAGATATTGCCCAAACCGGCGGTCAGCTTGATAGCCTGCGGTTCGGTTTTCATGTCGTTTGCATTCGGTGTTATCTCGTTTTTCACGATATTGGGTATGCCATCCGGTTCGCGTTTTATCAGCTCCAGACTCTTTGATTGGATTATCTCCGGGTCGTTCAGCTCATCTGTAAGTTTTGTGTTTGATCCGCTGGCCGCAGTTATGGTATTGGTAGTATCCGCAGTCGGTTTTCTCATTCATGTATATTCCATCGGCTACATGGGACAGGATACAGGCTACTCACGTTACTTTTCCTATCTAAATCTGTTCACTTTTGCCATGCTTGTCCTGGTACTCGCTGATAATATTCTTTTGATGTTTATCGGCTGGGAGGGAGTCGGATTATGCTCTTATCTGCTGATAGGATTCTGGTTTCATAAGAAATCGGCTTCAGATGCCGGCAAGAAGGCATTCATTGTAAATCGGATCGGCGATTTCGGGTTCCTGCTGGGTATCATGCTTATCTTCTGGACCCTTGGCACTTTGAATATTCAGGAAATATCTCGCATATTGCATCAATCACCCGAGCTTTTAATCGCTGGCGGAGGCGTTGTAACGGCAATAACACTGCTTTTATTCCTTGGGGCTACCGGTAAATCGGCTCAAATTCCATTATATGTCTGGCTGCCTGATGCAATGGAAGGCCCAACGCCTGTATCTGCGTTAATCCACGCCGCCACTATGGTAACTGCAGGTGTATATATGGTGGCGAGGCTTTCGGCATTATTCGTGTTGTCGCCACTTACTATGACTATTATAGCAATAGTCGGTGGAGTGACCGCTCTTTTTGCGGCAACTATTGGATTGGTACAAAACGACATTAAAAGAGTACTGGCTTATTCTACAATCAGCCAGATCGGCTATATGTTCTTAGCCTGTGGAGTGGGCGCTTTTGCAGTCGGGATTTTCCATCTGACAACACATGCTTTCTTTAAGGCGCTTTTGTTTTTGGGCTCCGGTTCAGTGATTCATGCTCTTTCGGGTGAACAGGACATGCGATATATGGGCGGCCTGAAAAACCGGATTCCCCATACATACAAGGTATTTTTAGTGGGCACACTGGCTATTTCCGGAATCCCCCTATTTTCAGGATTTTTCTCCAAAGATGAAATCCTCTGGAACGCCTATTTAGATAGTACCCTGTTCTGGCTGCTGGGTCTGATTACCGCTATATTGACAGCGTTTTATATGTTCCGATTGCTTTATCTAACGTTCCATGGCAAGTCTAATGTAACTCCTGAAGCCGACAAGCATGTTCACGAATCGCCTTCTGTCATGCTGATACCTTTGTACATTCTAGCATTTCTTGCCATTGTCGGCGGCTATATCGGCTTGCCTCCCATACTTGGCGGGGGCGCCTGGTTTGATCATTTCCTGGCTCCGGTTATGGCCGCAGTGCCTGGCACACATGAAACCGCTCATCATACTGTTTCTACGGAATATCTGCTGATGCTGACTTCAATAATTGCGGCGCTCCTGGGCATAACCATAGCGTATATGTATTATATCAAAAACCCGGACAAACCCAAGGCGCTGGCGCTGAAAGCAGCCGGGTTGTACAGACTGCTTTTGAATAAATACTATATCGACGAGCTTTATGATTATATTGTGGTCAATCCGTTATACATACTTTCGCTGATCTTCTGGAAGATATTCGATATCCGCATTGTTGATGGTTTTGCTAATGGGCTGGCTAAAACGTTCGGGTTCGCATCGGAAAGATTTAGGATTGCGCAAACCGGTATGGTGCGAAATTATGCTTTATCGTTTTTATTGGGTGTGATAATCCTGACAGGTTATTACATTTTAAGGTGATGTTAGCTGATCGTATTAAACACTACAGGACTGATGCTGAGGAATTTGATTATTTTAATATTGAAAACCCGGTCAACGCGGATGAGGATAGAAGAAGAATGCAGTTTTTAAAAAGGAAGATAAAATTTCCATCTGACAGTCTCATTATCGATTGCGGTTCCGGAAACGGCTGGATTGCCAGAGAATATCTGGCCAGGGATATGATTGTAGTATCGGTCGACTTTTCCGATAAAAATTTAAAGCATATTCAGGATAAATATGACCCTCGGCGAAAAGGTTTTTATATCGTGGCAGATTTGAACCGTCTCCCGTTTAAAGACTGTATGTTCGATGGCGCCGCTTCAAACGATGTATATGAACATATTGAAGAGCCCGATAGAGCGGCTGATGAAATATATCGCTGTCTGAAAAAGGGAAGCAGGTTTTATATCTCGGCGCCCTATAAAGAAAACTTGATCTATTATCTCTGCATTCACTGCAATAAGCCGACTCCGGTAAACGCCCACTTTCATAGTTTTGACGAGGAGTCGCTGGGGAATATTTTCCGGAATGCGGGATTTAAAATCGAGAAGTATTATAAATTTATCAATAAAGCTTTGCTGGTTACTTTCTTTTATTATGTATTTTGCCGCTGGATGCCGTTCTGGATGTGGCGGGCCATTGATGTTACTGCAAATCTGGTTATAAACAGGCAATCTCGTATTGCATTAAAAATGGTGCGTAACTGATGGACAACTGGCCGATTCTATCCTGGATAATATTTTTGCCGTTGATTGGCGTAATTCCGCTTTTAATAATCGACAAAAATCAAAAGAACCTGCTTAGAAGCGTCGCTCTGATTTTCTCATTTGCTGATTTTATCCTGTCGTTGTTTTTGGTTTCGGGTTTTAATGGTTCCAATACCGATTTCCAGTTCGTCGAAAAGGTTAGCTGGATTAAGTCTGTCGGCATCGACTACCATATCGGAATAGATGGTCTTTCGATCCTGCTGATTCTATTGACTACCTTTATAAGCGTCATCTCCATTGCCTCAACCTGGACCGCAATTACAGAGAAGGTCAAAGGCTTTATGATAGCCTTTTTGATACTTGAAACCGGCATGCTTGGCGTATTTATGGCGCTTGATCTGTTTCTGTTCTATGTATTCTGGGAGGCGATGCTTTTGCCCATGTATTTCTTGATCGGAGTCTGGGGCGGAAAACGGCGAATTTATGCAGCAATAAAATTTGTTTTATTTACGATGGCCGGCTCGCTGTTAATGCTTTTGGGAATTATCTTCTTATATATTCAAAATTACCAGTATACCGGGATTTACACTTTCGATCTGACTTTGATGTTTGATCTTCCCCTGGCGGCGACTACCCAGTTATGGCTGTTTGGCGCATTTGCTCTGGCGTTTGCCATCAAGGTGCCGATGTTTCCTTTTCATACATGGCTGCCTGACGCTCATGTCGAGGCGCCTACTGCCGGTTCGATTATCCTTGCCGGAGTTTTGCTTAAGATGGGCGCCTATGGTTTTGTCAGGTTCTGTCTGCCGCTGTTTCCGGTGGCTGTTTACAAGTTTATGCCGTTAATAAGTATCCTGGCATTGATCGGCATCCTTTACGGGGGACTGGTATCTGCGGTTCAGAAGGATGTTAAATCGCTGGTAGCGTTTTCATCGGTGGCTCACCTTGGGTTTGTGATGCTGGGCATGTTTGCTTTAAACACGCAGGGAATATCCGGCTCTATATTGCAGATGGTCAATCACGGCATATCGACTGGCGCTTTATTTATGCTGGTAGGCATGATCTATGAACGCCGTCACACCAGGCTGATAGAGGATTTCGGCGGCATTGCTCATGTCATGCCGGTGTTTGCGGCCAGCTTTATGATCATTACCCTGTCGTCGATCGGCCTGCCCGGTACAAACGGGTTCGTTGGCGAGTTCCTGATTTTGCTTGGGATGTTTAAAACCAACATGACTTATGCGATACTGGGAACTTCAGGTGTTATTGTAGCGGCAGTCTATATGTTGTGGATGGTTCAGCGGGTGTTTTTCGGCGAATGCACCAACGAAAAGAATAAGATCCTAAAGGATATCAACTGGCGCGAAAGGTTTTTGCTGATTCCTGTAATCGTGATGGTGTTCTGGATCGGCTTTTACCCGAAACCGTTTTTGAATTTGATAGAACCTTCCGTGAAAAATCTTGTCGAGACAGTCGAGCAAAAATATCAAGCTTCAATGTTTGGCTATGAGGATAAGACTGTTATTGCTATTGATATGCCGGATGAACCTCAACCGGATATACATACAGATCGGGAGATGATAAAATGATTCCCGATATCAACTGGCTGACCATTTATCCCGAACTGGCAGTGTGTATAACCGCCGGCTTAGTCCTGATTGTTGATTTGCTTTTGCCCAAACAGCACAAATGGTGGCTTGGCGTTATATCGTTCATTGGCGTTCTTACAGCGTTGATTTTCGTTTTCAGGAATTTCAACGTTCAAGCCGATTCATTCTTTGGTATGGTAGTCAACGACACCGCTGGATCTTTTTTCAAAACTATATTTTGCATAGGTACGATCCTTACAATATTCATCTCCATCAGCTATCAGCGACGGGAATTCCCCGATATCGGCGAGTATTACACTCTCATTCTCCTGTCGACTTTCGGCATGATGGTCATGGCTTCCTCGGTTGACCTGATTACGATATTTTTAGGTCTTGAGATGATGAGCATCCCGTTGTATGTTTTAGCAGGCATTTACCGCAATCGTTACCGCAGTCGTGAGGCGGCGTTAAAGTATTTCCTGCTGGGCGCTTTTGCCGCGGGTTTTTTGCTGTATGGCATCGCTTTCATGTATGGCGCTTTTGGCACCACGAACCTGACCCAGATTTCGACAATACTGATTACCGGCGGCAAACCGTATTCCTTGTTTTATGTCGGTATTGGGATGATTTTGATTCTGATCGGGCTTGCTTTCAAAGCTGGAGCCGTACCGTTCCATATGTGGATACCCGACGTTTACGAGGGCGCGCCGGCGCCGGTAACCGCTTTTATGTCAGCCGGTCCGAAGGCGGCGGCAATAATCGCAATAATTCGTATTTTTGTGATAAGCATTCCTGTTTCAGATATTGACTTTACCACGATCTTCTGGGTCTTAGCCGCAATAACCATGACCTGGGGAAACATACTTGCCCTGACTCAGAATAATGTAAAAAGAATGCTTGCCTATTCATCTATCGCTCATGCCGGATATATCTTCATTGCTATTGCCGTAGGCGGGCAGGATGGCATCTCATCGGCGGCGTTCTATTTACTTGTCTATACCTTTATGAACATCGGCGCTTTCGCTATTATCATCCTGTTTGCCGAAAGAGAAGAGTTTTACGAAAACATTTCCGATTACGCCGGTTTCGGTCATCAGTTTCCCTTTGCCGCAATCGCTATGACGATATTCTTAGCCTCTCTGGGCGGAATCCCCGGAACGGCCGGTTTTATCGGCAAGTTTATGATATTCAAAGCCGCCATCGAGAATGGCTTTTACTGGCTGGCAGTAATCGGCGTCTTAAACAGCGTCGTTTCGATCTATTACTATTTGAGAGTCGTTGTCTCGATGTATATGAAATCTCCGGAACCGCGTCTGGTTGATATCTCTATTTCACCATCATTGATGGTGGCAATTGTTATTACCCTGATCGGGGTTGTCTGGATCGGCATAATCCCTGACAACTGGCTTACGCTGGCATCATCAGCCGCCAGATTTGTTTTCCATTAATCGTTAGCTTATAATAATGAGCTTATAGCTTTTTAATTTTAGCCCTGTAGTAATAAAGATATGTCATTCTGAGCCGATAAAAGCGCTTGACAGGACTGCATTGTCAGGTATATTGACAGAGCTTGAAATCATACAATGGGGCCGTAGTTCAGTTGGGAGAACGTTTGACTGGCAGTCAAAAGGTCACGAGTTCGAGCCTCGTCGGCTCCACTTTGGTTTAATAATAACGAGTTACATACAACTATAAATTTTATCCTCTGAATAATCGATAATCATTAATTGATTGATTTTTTTTCTGCACAAGAGTCATTGCGCAGAGCAACAAAGTTTAATACGATTTTACTTGACAGGCCAGATAATAAAATATATATTGGTTTCATAATTACAGCCGGGGATGTTGTATCAGGCCCGTTTGAGAATACTGCCATAACCTCAAGGAAGGTTAGCTGAAAAACTTGATAATATTTTTAAACTGGAGGGAAAAACGAAAATCATGACTATTCTAACCAGAAGCGTTTAAACAGGGGGTACAGTTGATTAATGATTTTAGTTTTTATATAACTTTAGGGAGGATTATTATGAGGATGAAGTTACAGATCATTATGATGTTTGTTGGTTTTGGATTATTTATGGGTTCAACTATCCCATTGGCAAATGCCCAGATGCCAACGATGGCTCCGAGGTTGCCAGAAGTTCAAAGGGAACTACCCCCAGGCACAGGTTTTGTCCCACCCCAGATGGATCTCTCACATTTGAAGAAGCAAGAGATACCGGAGAAATTTAAGAACCTGCGACTGCCAACCCGATGGGATTGGAGGGAGCAGGGTAAGGTTACACCGATTAAAGACCAGGGTAATTGCGGCTCCTGCTATGCCTTCGCCTCCTTAGCCAACATTGAATCCAAAATGTTAATAGATAGTGAGGGGACTTATGATTTTTCGGAAAACAATGCCAAAGAGTGCAACTGGTATGAGACAAGTTGCGGTGGAGGCAACTATTATAAGATGGCAAACCTGTTTTCAAAAAGGGGAACTGTACTGGAATCGTGCGACCCTTATGTGGCAAGCGATGTGGCCTGCGACTGGGATTGTCCCAACATAAAAACCCTGCTGGACTGGAGAATCATATCAACAAGCTGGATTCCCACAACGACCTATCTTAAAAACTACATCTACACCTATGGGCCGGTATATACCACCTTTTACGCCGGTGATAACGCTGATACTGATTGGAGGGATGAATTCAGAACTTATGATGGCTCATATACACTTTACTATCCTTATGGCGAACCTCAAAATCATGCGGTATTGATCGTGGGATGGGATGACGACCTTCCGCATGACGGAGGAACGGGAGCCTGGATTGTGAAGAACAGCTGGGGTACCGATTGGGGGGGACCCTGCGGTTATGGCGCTGAGGGAGGTTATTTTACCCTCGCTTATTACTCTGCTAATATGGGGGGATGGTCTTCCTATATATATGATTGGCAGGACTCTCACGAGTTAATAGGGCTAGATTTTCATGATGAGGGCGGCTGGACGATGAGTTGGGGTTATTCTCCCAGCCTTACAGCATGGGGGCTGTGTAGATTCCTGGTCTCGCCGGGAGTTGAAATCACCAGGGTAGAATTCTGGACAACGGATGTCACAACCGACATCGATATTTATATCTACGATGATTTCGACGGATCAAACTTGAGCAACTTATTAGCAAGCAAGCTGAATAACAGTTTCGAGGAGGCGGGCTACCATTCGGTGTTATTGGATTCTCCCGTTGAGCCTTCATGGGGGGCTTATTATGTGGTCGTTAAATTTACTAATGAGAGTTACGGCTATCCCCTCCCAGTCGATGATCAAGGCCTATATTTGACAGAGGCCACCTATATAAGCTCCTCCGGTGCAAATGGCACCTGGTATGACATGGGAGAAGAGAACCAGGTTGATATATGTATCCGGGCTCAAGCGAGGGCTCTCGTTGGCGCCTGCTGTGATGAGTCAAATTGGACTTGCACAGATGGCATTTACGAACACTTCTGCCAGCCGCCGCTTCGCTGGCAATGGGGCGTAACCTGCGACGAAATTGACCCGCCATGCGAACCGCCCCCTCTCGGTGCCTGTTGTATCGAGGAAGATTGCGTGGGAACTGAGACGCAGGCTCAGTGTGAAGCTCGCCCTGGCACTTGGTATGAAGGTGAAGATTGCATAGAGTATCAATGCCCGGTAGGCTATCAATACCTCCCTGGCGATGTCAACATGGCGTTAGGTATCTGGCCGCCAACGGTTATCGGCGGCGATGTTACTTATCTCGTTGGTTACTTCATTGGCGGCGGTCAGGAGTCATGCCTGCTGGATGATTTCTGGGCTTCTGCCGATATTAACGGCGATTGTTTGATCATCGGCGGCGATGTAACTGCCCTGGTGGCTTACTTTGTTGCCGGCGGCAGTATTACGCACTGCCCCGATTATGAGCCAGTCTGGCCTCCTCTTCCTCCGACAGCTCCTGCTGGCTGGCCAAATTGCGATGTGACCGTGATCAACAACCTTAAGGTTATTCCGACTGGTTCGGTTAAATAGCCTAAAGTACCTGATCTAAGAGACAGTTATAAAGTTATCTATAAGTGAGAATCTTTGAAATCGTTTATTAGAAAATCGTCATAGTTGCGTCATGGTTGGTTATAACCTATTAATATATAATATGATTATGAGGTTCGAATCCCCTTGGGGACGCTTTTTTATTTCGCCAAATTACAACGGGTTAACAAACAATCAAAAAGGGCAGGTGTCTTTGCGGTGCCACTTAATAGGGGGTTTTGTAATATAATTGACATCCATATGGACATTTATTATAATTATGTTTAGCAAGTGATTATTATAGCAAAGGAGGCAAATTGAAACTCGTAACAATCTTTTTGATAATCCTATCTGGCACTATACTTCTGTCATTGCTTTATTTTAGTTGTTCAAGTGATAACAGTACTTCTTCGAAAACCTGTTATGATCTGAATATAAATATCAGCGGCAATGGCTCAGTTGAATATGAACCCGATTCATCATGTTATCATGAAGGCACCGAGGTTTATGTAACTGCCATTCCGGATGGAGGTTATGCTTTTTATGGCTGGAGCGGCAATGTAAATTTCGAGGAAAACCTTGAACTCGAAGAGGAAATATCAATAACTTTCGGCAGTAATGATATCAATCTCACTGCAGATTTCGATATCGGCTACACGATAACAATGCAATTCAATACTGCAGATGCCGGATCAGTTATTTATACTCCGGATAAAGATTGTTATCCTGCTGGCGCAACTGTGGCGCTGGAAGCTTTCGCAAATCCCGGATATGAGTTTTACTTCTGGGAATTCCTTGAAGACGGTTCAATCTATGAATCCAATCCCCAAAATCTAACTTTTGAGGAAAACAATGAATTTATAGGGGTAAATTTTATAACCTATGAAGGCGAACCGGATTGCGAAGACCAGTATTTGGATAATTATAATGGCGGGTGTTTCAGTGATCCGCCGGTTTTTCAGAATATTGGAATTAACCAGATATATTCCGGCAAGTCAGGCAACTATCGTTATCTTCAAAATGATACCCTGTATTATGCCCGTGATACCGACTGGTACCAATTTATCACATACATAAACACGCACTTCTATTTCGGCGGAGTGGCAGATTTCCCCCTGGCTTTGTATATACTGTATGGCCCCAGTGGATGTAATGGTCCCATTTATTTTGTAAGGGCTGATTCGTCATCTGAGGCTGGTGATTCTGTTAGAATAGCGGCAGATGTGCCTCCTGGTAATTACTGGATGTGGGTTGGCCCTTGTGAATGGGAAGGCTGGGATTGCCCCGTGGAGTATACTGTTTGGTTTTCGGCTGAAGCTTTAAGTCAATCCGCCACTCAGGATTTTCCGGAAATATCTAAAGAGGCTTTAATAAATAAAAAAACAGCCGTAATTAATAAATAGAATTATATAGTTTTAGCAATATTGGTAATCCTGTCCTGATGTCAGGATATAGTAGCCTAGACAAGAATCATATCCTTCCAATAAACACTGTTTAGAAACCTGAAATCCATGTTTATTGTTATGTTTAAAAAACCCTGCGGTATTATCCTAAACATTATTATTCACTGGTGTTCCTGGTGATATAGGCGACTTAAAGGCCAATTAGGTCATTTCTGAAAAAATCATAAAAAGCCTTAATCAAAATTAGCTTGAAATGGCGATATTTATTTTTTATCTTTTTGCACATTTATTTCAAATCGCTGGGATTTTCGCTCTGGATATCCTGGTCAAGGATGCAATTAAGAACGTGAAGTACAACAAAATAGGAGAAAAACGATGCACTTCAAGCTTTTAAGCAACAAAGACATGAAGGCAATTGATGCGTTGATTGACGCCTATGGCGGTCCAAAAGCGATCTGTGACAGGATCAGCGAAATGAGAAATTATGAAACCAGAAAAAAAGCCGCCGGTGAAAAGGGATTCGGGGAGATGCTTGAAAAAGCAGAAGGTTATGCTAATGAATTCCCCAAAGTAGAGGATTTCATTTCCAAAGAGGGAATAAAAACTGACAAGGAGGGTGTTTGTATAACTCAGGTATCCGGTTTCCAGGGAGCTTATGTTACTTTTGAATGTATGCGTCTTGTTGCTCAAAATCGGGACGTGCTTTTTCCAACCGAAATGATTTCAGTAGTCGCCCTTACCGACCACTATGTATACTCCGGAGATCTGCTGGCGACGCTGGCGATGTCGGAAAATATCCTGGGAGCAAGCAAGTTCTGTTCAACCAATCTTGTCAGCACGCCATTGCTGGAAGAACGGTTTGCAAAAATTGAAAAGATCACTGAAGAAAAATTCGATCGGCGGGACATGGGCGACGGAATAAGTCAGCTGATTCTTAAGAATATGGGCACGGCTTTTGGAAATCTTGGCGGCGTCGAGGTCGGCGATAACAACCATCTGGTCTACCTCGATGGCGTTACACGAGCGGCGCTTGAAAGCGGCGGCAATTTCTTCCTCAATCCGAGCTGGTCAACGATAGTGGCCGCCTGCTATTATGGAAGGGAAATTCCAGTCATTAGCTTCAAGATATCTATGCTTTTGTCTACCCAAAATGCTATCCAGTTCAGGATGTTAATGAATATTTTTAAAGAGTTTTTACGTGATGATGGCACCACGCCCATTTACGAGATCAATATCGGCAATGCGGCCAGCCCTGAAACATTCATGCAGTGCGCCCGGGAGCTTAAAGAATCCGACCTGCCGCCGATTGCGCTGACTGCTCACCTGAGAATCAATCCCGATCTTGGCATAGAGGGTTTCAACTGGACAGATAATGCGCACAAAGTGCTCGACGGTGGTTGTGATATAACAATTAAATATGAGAGCGACGGTGAGTCACGTCCCCATGATACAATGGAGACGTACTTCCTTTCCGACAAAGAAAGAGATGAAAAAGCGAAATTTATCGGCGATGTTATTTACCATAAATGTGTACGTTGCGATAAAGATGCCAAGGAGATCATGCGTCGCGGACATAAAACCCTATTCGCTAAAATCGCATACCGTTCATAAATCATAAGGATTAAATATGGATAACGAAATTAAAAAATGGGATGGCACAGTCTATCCCGATATGATCCGGAACCTGCCGGAAATTGATATACGAGTCGATGGCATCCGTGGCTGGCTGCTGCAGGATGGTAGCAAGCAGGCAGTGTTTTTCGATATTCAGCCAGTCGGAGAAATTCCTCCGCATTCACATTGTGCACAGTGGGGCATAATGCTCGAGGGAGAAATGTCGCTGACTATCGGCGGCGATACAAAGGTTTATCGCAAGGGAGATCAATACTATATTCCCAAAGATGTCATTCATTCGGCCAATTTCCTATCGCGGGTCAATGTCATCGATATCTTTGATGCACCTGATCGTTATAAAACAAAATAAAGCTGTCGTGGAAGGAGCGGCCGCATTACGCTGTGGGATATTATAGCTTATCATAAAGGAGGATAATACATGATGCGACTAATATTAATCGGTTTTGGAACCGTCGGACAGGGGCTGGCTGAGTTGCTCATTGGAAAACAAAAGGAGCTTCAAAATCAGTATGGTTTAGATGTTCAGGTTGTTGGTATCGGCGACATGCTTAAAGGAAGCGTGTACAATCCCGGCGGCATAGACATACAGAAATGCCTGGAACTGGCAAAGTCGGATGATAAAATCTCTACACTGCCTGATGCATACGATGGCGATGCATTGAGCCTGATTCAAAAAGCTAATGCAGACATGATGGTTGAGGCAACCTATACCGATATCAAAACCGCCGAACCGGCTACTTCACATATTAGAGCGGCTCTTGAGAAAGGGATACATGTAACCACTACCAACAAAGGTCCGTTGGCGCTGTATTTTCATGAACTCTCACTTTTGGCTGAAAATAAGAATGTGAAATTCCTGTATGAGGGAACTGTTATGAGTGGAACGCCGCTTTTGAACCTTATCAGGGAAACTCTCGCCGGCAGTTCTATTTCTGAAATTAAGGGAATTCTAAACGGAACTACCAACTATATCCTTACCAGAATGGAAGAGGGACTCTTATACGAGGATGCCCTTAAAAAGGCTCAAGAACTGGGTTATGCCGAGGCTGTTCCCGATGCCGATGTTCTTGGCTGGGATGCGCTGGCTAAAGTGACAATTCTGGCCAATACTGTATTTGGCTCTCATAGTAAGCCGGACGATTTTCCGTGTAAAGGTATCACCGGTATTACCGCCGAGGCCATTACTGAGGCAAAATCCCGCGGCAAACGTTATAAGCTGATAGGCAAAGTCTGGCGGGATGGCGATGATGTTAAAGGGAGTGTTGCGCCCGAGGAAGTTGACTTAACTCATCCTTTGGCCGGAATCATGGGAGCCGCGAACGCTGTCACTATCACAACCGAAACGCTTGGCGATGTAACCATTGTTGGACCCGGGGCAGGAAGAACCGAAACCGGCTACAGCGCTTTGATTGATATAATTCATGTGGGAGGAATAAAATGAAGATGCTGCTTAATGGTCAGTGGGTTGACCGGGATGAAAAAATAGACGTAATTGATCCCTTCGATAATTCTGTCGTCGACACTATCCCCAAAGCGACAAAGCAGGATGTTGAAACCGCTTTGAAAGCGGCAGTCGATGGTTTTGAAATCACCAAAAAAATGACTGTCTATGACAGGGCGCAAATCCTGTACAAAGCGGCACAGATTATTGCCGACGATCTTGAAGAATACGCTGTAATCATCGCCCGCGAAGGGTCAAAAACTATCAGGGAGGCAAGGAAAGAGGCGTCACGCTGTGTTAATACTCTGATAGTTTCAGCCGAGGAGGCAAAACGAATCCTGGGCGAAACAATTCCATTCGACTCGTTCCCCGGCGGCGAAAAACGTCGCGGCTATTACTATCGATTTCCTATCGGTGTAATCCTGGCGATTACTCCATTTAATGATCCGCTGAATTTGGTCGCACATAAACTGGGACCGGCCATTGCCTCCGGCAACTCTGTCATTCTCAAACCGGCTACAGTTACTCCGCTGTCGGCAATTAGGCTGGTAGAGGCATTGCTGGAGGCAGGCCTGCCGCCTATGGCAATTCAGGTTGTTACCGGGTACGGTTCAGAAATCGGCGATCCTCTGGTGTCTGATGAAAGGGTCAGAATGATTTCTTTCACCGGCGGTGTGGAAGCGGGCAAGCATATCGCCAAGATGGCTGGGATTAAAAAGATCGGTATGGAGTTGGGATCCAATTCGCCGGTTATTGTCTGGAAGGACGCCGATCTCGAACTGGCGGTTGAATCATGTGTTTCAGGCGCATTCTGGGCCGCCGGTCAAAACTGTATCGGAGTCCAGCGCTTGCTGATTCACAGTGACATCTATGACGAATTTAAAGCAAAATTTATTACGCTTACGAAACAATACAAGATAGGTGACAAATTGAAAGAAGAGACCGACATGGGTCCGATGATCACCGAAACGGAAGCCAGGCGTGTAGAAAGCTGGGTGAATTCTGCAGTCGAAAAAGGGGCTGTCGTTCTCGCTGGCGGAAAGCGTAGCGGCGCCTTATATGAACCGACTGTTCTCGAAAATGTACCACCGGACGCAACAATTCATTATGAAGAAGTATTTGGTCCGACGGTCAATTTCTATGCAATAGACGACCTCGATGAGGCTATCAAGGAAGCGAATTCACTGCCCTATGGTTTGCTGGCGGCGATTTTTACCACCAATGTCGATGTTGCCTTCAAGGCATCGTACGACCTTGACTGCGGCGGCGTGATGGTTAACGATTCTACCGATTATCGCCTTGATTCCATGCCATTTGGCGGCGTTAAGTATTCGGGTCTCGGCCGGGAAGGTCTTAAGTTCTCACTTCAGGAGATGACCGAACCGAAGGTGATTTGTTTCAATTTACCGAATATCTGATTTGCTGTATAATGACCATGTGTCAACCGCAGAGAGGCTGTGTCAAAAGACCGTTTCTGTGTTTCGGGAACTACGATTCCCGAAACTTGGCTCATACATCTTGTTGTAGTCCAACAACATGATTGTATGAAGCTACCGGAATCATAGTTCCGGTAGCACCTGATATGGACTTTTGGCACAGCCTGCAGAGGGTCGACACCACAAAATGGTACGATAAGATTCGTTTTTAATCAGAACCACCTTCCCACCCAAAAGCCATCTTATCTATTGCTTCTTTAAATTTATTGTGTTTCTGAGTTAACCTCACAAAATCCCTTTCCCGGACTGTACCCTTAGCTCGAATGATTCTGGCCATGGCGGCTTTTTCATTTTTCGTCCAAGCATGAAGGTCAGGAATATTGGCTATAATTGGTGCCAAACGTTCAAACCCGGTTATTTCATCATCAGACCAACTTTTCCAGTTTTGAATATTTAAAATTCGGGCAACCTGCGAGACCGATTTTTTAATCGCCAGTTGTCGGTCTCCATCGAATTTGTCGGCAATGTATTTAGTGACAATGTAACCGAGATTTTTCAAGGGCAGTTCTTTGTAATCATTCATTTTGTTTGAATCGATATGAAAGAAAATATCGCCTTTAGCCAGTCTTTTCAAAATATTCATTGAACAGCGATATGATCGATCGGCTTGAATCTTTTCATACTCGGTATCTGCAAGCTGGCGGACACGTTTGTTAACCGAGCGGAACCCGAGTTTGTAATAGAACCAGAACGAACCGGATTCGAGCGCTTCCTCATTGTCATCACCTACCTGATAGCTTCGCACCAGAAGCAGTTTTGCCCCGAAATGATGATAGAAAAGACGGAAGAACTGCTCAATTATAAATGACGATTCGCCGGTTCGGAAAGCGGGGAAGATATTGATGGCGATTTCTACTCTCTCGAAAAGCATACAGCCGATGCCATAGCCAATAGGTATTCCGTTTCGGACAAGCATAGCTCCGAAGTTTGATTCCAGCGGCAGACGTATATCCGGGTTGTTGCCAAGAATTACCAGCATAACTCCTCTGTCCGGTTCGTTGATATAGACCTCGGTGGGATTGGAATTGATAAGAGGGAAGAGTTCACGGCATCGCACGCCGAGAACCTCTTTTATATTTCGCACCTGGTTTTTGCCCTGTGCCGGTGTCAACAGTTTAAGCGGTACGGGCGTTTTTTTCAGTTCTGTTCTAAGGTCTTTTGTTCTGCTTATAAGAGGCTTTTTTTGGAAAAATATTTTTTTGAAAGGAATGCCTTGTAGAGTCCTGGAGGCTTTACAATCTTTCAGCGCCCATTTTACAGGTATTTCCGCGCTTTCAAAAAGATGTCTTTGAACAGCACGGCTCAAACCGGATGAACGCAGAATTTTGAGAAGGACCTGTAAATCCGTATGATCTTTTTTGCTCCTTCCATAGTTTAGCCATTCGGAAGTAGGAATTGTTAAGTCATTTTCGAGGGTGTCGTTCTCCTGCCAGGCGACAAGAAGCGGTAAAATTGCCGTGATACTATTGGTTTCGTTTTTTTCATATCTGTTCCAGTCGATCTCCACCAGGTTTTCAAACCATTCGGACAGTGATACTGTGAGTTCATAGCTGAATTCGTAGCTCACAACGGTACCAACGATGCCCGAATCCAGCAGTTTCTTAGCCTGGCGGTCTTTAGAATTTTTTGTGTAGTGTTTGATGCGCTCGCCAAAATTTTGCAGTTCATTTTCGGCGATATTCATTACAAGACGGCTGTCCGGATATGCCCGTACAAAACAAAGAATGTCATGATAGCTCTCAAGCGTTTCAGCATCGATTATTTCGGCGCTGGATAATTTACGGAGTATAGTAATCTTAGCGTTAGTCGACTCGTTGTCGAAACCGGTTTTTAATTTGTCCAACAGCTCAACCTGTTTTTCGATTTGTCCGGCAGAAAGCTTAAGAAATTTCGCATTTAACTTTTCCATGTCGACCTCCTGGCTGTAAATCCGATTTTGGTATTTTATGACAAAACTGCATCGTTTGGCAATATTATAAAAATGATGTAGGAATCAAAACCTGTTAAAGTCTGCAGCTTAATACTCAATAAAAAAAAACGGCCTGCTGACCGTTTTTCAGAGCTTCCCATTGCATATGGAATACTATATAACAGTAAATTGAATCGCCAATTATGTCTCTATCGTTTCCTTTTCTTCAACCTTTTTGTAAACGGTTTTGATTTCCGCCGCCTGTTCTTTCTCTTTATCGTTCGGTAAATATTGTTGAGTCTGGCTGGCAATGATCTTTAAATCTTCATCTGTGTATTTCTTAGTATATTTAATATAAAAACTTTTAGGAACCAGGTTAAACTTATACATTAACCAGAAAAACCATCGCCAGCGTTCAAACACCTGCTTGGATGTTTTGTAATCCCGATATGTATTTCTGGGAGCATTGATAATCATCTCGAATTCATCCTCGGAGAAACCGAGTCTTTTCTTAACCTCGACCAGAATATCATTATCGAACGGCTTTGGTTGT
>CBFDEC010000007.1:0-108285 GCA_965603725.1 uncultured bacterium
AGTGAGGCACTACACTTTTTGGTGCAATGTAAGTTGTTCAAAGTAAAACACTTGATAAATCGAACTGTAGAAGATGGGTTTGACTCTATAAAATTATCGAAAGCATCGATTGGACAAGGGTATCTCACCATCAACCGTTAATCTTGAATTTCGCCATCTCAAGGTTGCATTCAATACGGCAATTAGGTGGGAATTAATGGATAAAAATCCTCTCGATAATATTCGCTATATCAGAGTACCTCAATCGGAATACCCCAGGTATTTGAGTTTGGAGGAAATCCAAAGGGTCAAGGCCGCATTTAAAAATACAGGTTTTGCACAACTGGTGAATTTCTACTTGGTTACAGGCACTCGTTTGGGAGAGGCTCTTTCCTTGACCTGGGATGATGTTAGTTTCAAGAGAAATCAGGTAATTATTAAAGGTATCAATTCAAAAGGAAAACGCAACCGGGTGATACCGTTGAAATTCTCATCTGGTCTCAAAGAAATGTTGAAGTCGATGAAGAAACGTGACGATGGTAAGGTCTTTGGACCATTTGACAAGAATGGTAAAGAGCTTCCTCAATGGCGTGAATGGTGGGTCGGCAGATTTATCTCAAGGACTCTCACTGAAATTGGATTGCCATGGGCAACCTGTCATACCTTCAGGCATACATACGGGTCACACCTTTGTATGGCCCAAATTCCAATCTTGACGTTGCAGAAATTGCTGGGGCATGCTCAGATAGAAACGACAATGATATATTCACACCTGGCGGCTGAACATAAGGATGAGATGATGGGAAGGCTTCCTTATTAGGGATTGATACCTTTCCAAACAATGACCGCTCGAACATTCGGGTGGTCTTTTTTTATCTAAAATGTTACCGCAGTGTTACCGTGGCATAAATGCTCAATCTATGAATCCCTGTAAGTCGTTGAACCACAAATAGCGGCGCAGGGACTTGAACCCCGGACACGTGGATTATGATTCCACTGCTCTGACCAGCTGAGCTACGCCGCCATCAGATGCCTAATTTATTCGTAAGTTTATGATTGTCAAGAAATACTTTAAGTGTATCGGCAATTATGTAAATTCATTTTATCATATCGACCTTTATATCTTAATTTTTCAACAAACTTTTACCATTCCCATATCAAATTGATTATATTCCTGTCTGTTATGACAAAAGATCACCTTCAAGGCTTAAATCCTGCCCAGCGGGAGGCTGTCTGTCATTTAGATGGTCCACTGCTGGTACTTGCCGGCGCCGGCTCTGGCAAAACCCGGGTCATCACTCACCGTATTGCTCATCTGGTAGTCGAACGGGTTGTGCGAGCAGACCAAATCCTCGGGGTCACGTTCACCAATAAGGCAGCCGGTGAAATGAAAGAACGGGTAGTCAGCCTTCTTGGACCAGTCGGCAGATTTACCTGGCTGTCGACATTTCACTCGTTCTGTGCCCGTCTGCTGCGAAGCCATATCGAGATGCTGGGTTATAAGCGCAGTTTTACGATTTACGATGAAGCTGACAGCAAAGCGCTGATCAAACGAATCATAAAAGATCTGGGAATTCCTGAAAATCAACCGTCGCCAGCCGGCGCTAAAAGCGCTATATCGCGATCTAAGGATAAACTGCTTAGCGCAGAAGATTATATGAAATCGGCGAATGATTTCATTTCTCAGAATGTGGCAAGGATATATGAGCAGTATCAAAGTCAGTTGAAAAAGAACAATGCTCTCGATTTTGATGATTTGATATTCAGCGCCATAATATTATTGGATAAGTTTCCCGAATTGCTGGCATTATATCAAAATAAATTCCCCTATCTACTGGTGGATGAATACCAGGACACAAACTACGCTCAATATCGTTTGGTCAAGTTATTGGCAGGTGAAAAAAAGAATATCTGCGTGGTTGGCGATGACGATCAGGCTATTTATGGCTGGCGCGGCGCCGATATTCGCAATATCCTTGATTTCGAATCAGATTTTCCTGGTTGTAAAGTTGTCAAGCTCGAACAGAATTACCGGTCGACCAGAATTATCCTCGATGCCGCCTGGGAGGTAATTCGTAAAAACATAAATCGAAAACCCAAAAAATTGTTTACCAATATATCCGCCGGCAATCGAGTTACTCTCATGATGTGCGGCGACGATCGAGATGAATCTGAAGCTATTACAGGGAAGATCCAGCTTGATATATCAGATGATAAATGCCTCTCTGATTTTGCGGTATTATACCGAACTCATTCCCAATCGCGCGTGCTCGAGGATGCTCTTCGCGATAAAGGCATTCCCTATGTAATCATCGGCGGTACGCGGTTTTATGAACGTAAAGAGGTCAAGGATGTAATTGCTTATCTTCGGTTATTGGTAAATCCTGCCGATACTGAATCGCTATTGCGGATTATCAATGTGCCAAGACGTAAAGTGGGCAAAACCTCTGTCGAAAAGCTTTTAAAAGCAGCCCAAAAAGAAAATGTTTCCGCCTATGAACTTCTTGATAAGCCGGAAATAACAGGACTAAAAGGAAAAACAGGCAATGAACTGAAAAAGCTGTATGAAATACTTAATGATTTGTCCGCAAAACTGGACAAGCTGGCGCCGGATGATATTACAAAACGACTCATCGATAAGATCGGCTATCTTAAAATGCTGGAGAATGAGGCGTCCCCTGAGGCTGATGTACGGGCTGATAATGTAAAAGAGTTGGTAAATGCAGTTGAAGCCTACATGTTCAGGATTGAAGAAGAAGAAGCTGAGGAGGATATTGAACCTTCACTGGCTGGCTTCCTCGAAGAAGTTGCCTTGTTGTCCGAAGTCAATAACCAAAGCGATAATGATGATGCTGTCATGATGATGTCTTTGCACGCAGCCAAAGGACTGGAGTTTGAAACTGTATTTCTGACTGGAATGGAGCAGGGATTATTTCCGTTAATCAGAAATTCTATTATTAAAGATGAGATAGAGGAAGAACGACGGCTTTGTTATGTTGGTATCACGCGCGCTAAAAGCAAGCTATATCTTTCGCTGGCTGGTTTTCGTCGCCGCTATGATGGCCCCAACTTTGCCATGCCATCATGCTTTTTGGATGACATACCGGAAAAACTGATTGAGATCGAACGGTTCAATCATTACGGTTACAATGATCGCTGGTCGGTGCAGAAAAACACTAATTCACATCACAACAATAAACATCGTCGGAAAAAGCACATTTCTCATCATGATAACGACCATTATGATAAAGAGGATGATGCGGTTGATGATGTGCTTAAAGTTGGTATGGTGGTATCGCATGCAAAATTTGGAGTCGGCAAGGTCATCAACAGGGAGGGCAGCGGCGAGGACATGATTTTAGAGATTCGATTTAAAACCGGCGCTAAAAAGATAATGATAAAATATGCCGCTTTGGAGATACTGGGCGCTTGATTTTTTTATAAAGATACCTTATTTATTAAACTTATGAAATCTTTCGAAATTAGACAGGCGTTTTTGGACTATTTTGAGAAGAACCAGCACCGTATTATGCAGTCCTCGCCGGTTGTGCCGCTTGATGACCCCACGCTTTTATTCACCAACGCCGGCATGGTGCAGTTTAAGAATACTTTTTTAGGTCTGGAAAAGAGAGATTATAAACGCGCCGCCTCATCGCAAAAATGTATTCGCGCCGGCGGTAAACACAACGACCTCGATAACGTAGGGTTCACAGCCCGTCACCAAACTTTTTTCGAGATGCTCGGCAATTTCTCGTTTGGCGATTATTTCAAAGAGGAGGCGATTTATTACGCCTGGGAATTTGTAACAAAAACGCTTGGGCTTGATCCGAATCGTCTATATGCCACAGTTTTTACCGAGGATGATGATGCTGAAAAGCTATGGAAAAAAATCGCTCCCGAACTCGGCGACCGGGTGCTTCGTTTTGGCGAGAAAGACAACTACTGGTCGATGGGTGATACCGGCCCCTGCGGACCCTGCTCGGAGATACATTACGATCGCGGCGAATCGGTACCGGGTGAACTTAACGGTGAGGGAGACCGGTTCATGGAGATCTGGAACCTGGTATTTATGCAATTTAACCGTGATAAGGATGGCAAGGTAACGCCATTACCTAAACCATCCGTGGATACCGGCGCCGGTCTGGAAAGGTTCTGTATGATTTTGCAAAACGTCGATTCGAACTACTCGACCGATCTGTTTGTTCCTTTGATTGATAAAGTAACAGAGCTTTCTGGCAAGCTCTACTATGAAGACGAAAGCGGGGTACCCCATCGTGTAATCGCCGACCACATTCGGGCGCTGACCTTTGCTTTGGCCGAAAATGTCAACATCTCCAACGAGGGACGCGGTTATGTGTTGCGCCGCATATTAAGACGAGCCGCCAGACATGGCCATCAGCTTGGCTTAACCGATCCGTTTCTGTATAGAATAGTCCAGCCGCTTGTTGATTATATGAGTGGTATTTATCCCGATATCAAATCCCAGCGCAGCCATATTGAATTGGTGATTAAAACCGAGGAGGAGCAGTTCAACCGCACTCTTGATATCGGCATTGCCCGCTTTGAGGATATTGTTCATAAAGTAGATTCTTCACGCAAGAAGATTATCCCGGGCGAAGATGTTTTCAAGCTGTATGACACCTATGGCTTCCCGGCTGATTTAACCGAGATAATGGCGCATGAGAAAGGATTCGAGATAGACTGGGACGGGTTTAATCGGGAGTTGGCAAGGCAGAGGGAGCGGTCAAAAGCCGTTGATTCATTTTCTTGGGTAGATGATGGCAAAACATTAAAGGCGACTAATAGTGAAAAGTCAGAGTTTGTTGGATACGAATATGATTCATTTGAAACGGTGGTTTTAACGGGTGATAGGAAAAGGATTTATTTAAAGCAAACTCCGTTTTACGGGGAATCCGGCGGTCAAGTTGGTGATAAAGGCATTATTGAGTCTGATAGATTGAAGTTCGTTGTTGAGGATACAAAAAAATATGGAGATGATATAATTCATATTGGAAAACTAATTGAAAATGCTTCAGATATTAATCCTGATGAGATAATGTACGAACCGGTTTTTGCTCAAATCGACTCCGCCCGCCGCGCCGACATACAACGCAACCACACGGCTACTCATCTTCTGCATAAAGCCCTTAAGATGACGCTGGGCGATCATGTCAACCAGTCCGGTTCGTTAGTGGCACCCGACCGCTTGCGATTCGATTTCTCCCATTTCAAAGCGATGACACTCGATGAGATTGATGAGGTCGAGCAAATAGTTAATAATAAAATAAAAGAAGACCTTCCTGTTAGCTGGGAAAATATGACTTTTGAGCAGGCCAAGCAGAAGGGAGCAATTGCGCTGTTCGGCGAAAAATATGGCGATGAGGTTCGCGTTGTCAAGACAGGCGATTTTACTATGGAGCTTTGCGGCGGCACTCATGTTAAACATACCGCTGATATCGGCCGGTTCTTTATACTATCCGAAAGCGCAATCGCCGCCGGAATTCGCCGTATAGAGGCAATAACCGGAACAGAAGCTGAAAAGTACTTGAATATACAGAATCAAAAAATAAAACAATTGAAGGGCTATATCGCCAAACCAACAGAAAAAATTGACGACAGGGCGATTGCTGAAATTAAAAGCTTGCAAAGCTCGATTCATAATAGAATATTAACCGCTGAAAATCTCGACAGCGGCCTGAAAGACATTCTCGATAAAATAAAGAAGCTGGAAAAGGAAAAAAGTAAAACACACAGAGAAATGATTACTTCGAATGCACAAGTTATCAGACCAGATTTAAACATAAATACTGCAAAAGGAAAATTGCTTGCTTATATTGTACAGAATAAATCGCCAAAGGAATTCATGACCTATTTCGACAGCTTTAAAAATACCAATCAGGATAACACGGTTATTGTTTGTTCAGGTTCCACCGGTCAGTATGCCATTGCCTCACCAGATTATGATTTTGCAATTGAAGTAAATAGTAGTCTTAAGGAGTCAAGTGACGCTAAAGGCGGCGGCAAACCGACTATCAGAGGCGCAATGGCAGTTGAGAAAATAGATAAGGCAATTGAAGCATTAAAAGGGAAGTTTACAAAATGACAGTTTATCAGAAGCTTTTAGATATCAAAAAGGAAAAGGGCTGCGGCTTTCTGGTCTTATTGGATCCCGACCGTGAGTCTGCTGAAAATATCGCCGCCTATGCCGCCAGGTGCGAAAAAGCGGGCGTGGATGCTTTCCTGTTCGGTTCATCCTTAATGATGGAGAACCATTTCGAAGATACGCTTATCGCTGTAAAAAAAGCTGTCAGCATACCACTGATAATTTTCCCCGGCTCATCATCGATGATTTCATCACGGGCGGATGCGGTTCTGTTTCTATCGTTGATATCAGGTCGCAATCCTAATCTTCTGATTGACGAACATGTTAAGGCCGCGCCGCTTATCAAGAAGATCGGACTTGAGGCAATCCCGACGGCTTATATGCTTATTGAGTCCGGAGTATTAACATCCGTTTCGTATATGTCGAACACTCTGCCTATCCCTCGTGACAAGCCCGATATCGCCTGTGCTCATGCGCTGGCCGGTCAGTATCTCGGGATGAAACTGGTCTATCTCGAGGCCGGTTCCGGTGCGGCAAAGCCGGTGCCGCTTGAGATGATAAAGTCGGTCAGCAATTATATCGATGTGCCGGTGATAGCCGGCGGCGGCATAAGGAACGCCGACTACGCCGGTCAGGTTGCCCGGGCAGGAGCATCGTTTGTTGTAATAGGTAATATGCTTGAGGAAAGCCCCGGTATGGTAGGGCAATTCGCCAGGGCCGTACATACAAAATAAATTCAATGAACGATTCGATAAAAAAACAATTGCTTGAATCAGCCGATTTAAAACGTCAACTGGCTGATAAGTTCTGCGATCTTATTTCTGAAATCGCCGGGATATGTGTTAAATCAATCAAACACGGAGGCAAGATCATGCTTTGCGGCAATGGCGGATCGGCCGCCGACTGCCAGCATCTGGCTGCCGAGCTTGTAGTACGGCTAACCGGCGATTTTGACCGTCAGGCTTTACCCGCTCTTGCCCTGACTACAGACACCTCGATCCTCACTGCCAGCGCCAACGATTACGGTTTCGACCATGTGTTCACCCGTCAG
This sequence comes from uncultured bacterium, assembly GCA_965603725.1. Lineage (GTDB taxonomy): Bacteria > Zixibacteria > MSB-5A5 > UBA10806 > 4484-95 > JAGGSN01. The sequence goes on from CBFDEC010000007.1 coordinate 7,134, forward strand.
ATAGAGGCGCTTGGTAATCCGGACGATGTGCTGATTGCGATATCGACCTCCGGAAACTCCGCTAATGTGATTAGGGCGGTTCAGACTGCCCACGAAAAACAGATATATACTATCGGTCTCACCGGCAAAGATGGTGGAAAATTAATCAGCCTGGTCAATAAAGCGCTGTTAGTCCCATCTAATGATGTCGCCCGGATTCAGGAAGCGCATATAACGATTGGTCATATCATTATCAGCCTGGTTGAACGGGAGTTGAAATAACATGACTCGGCCTGCCAGTCAAAGTGTCGCTAAAAACTCAGTGGTAATGCTGTCGGCTCAAGCCGTGGTGAAAGTCCTCAGTTTTTTTTTACTCTTTACGCTGCCCGTGTTCTCGGAGTCGACCAGTTTGGTCAGTATGGTTTTGCAATCGCCTTAGTTGCCTTTTTTACCGTAGTTTCCGATTTTGGAATCAACAATTATCAAACCCGTCAAACCGCTGTCCTACACGATACCGGCAAAGCCAGAGCTTTAATAGCTAATTCTTTCATATCCCGATTCTTGTTGAGCGTTGTTTCGGCAAGTGTAATATTGATTATATCCTTATTGATTAATAAACCTCTCACATTGAAAATCTTTTTATGCCTGCTGACTGTTACCATGATTATCAATTGCCTTTCCGGCAGTTTTGTCAGCGTCTTACTTGGCTATGAAAAGTTCAGGCATTACAGTTTACTGGCAGTCGGCACACAAACGATGGGAACCTGTTTGGGATTTATGGTATTATACTCTGGCTGGGGATTACCCGGCATCGGCATGGCCAATATTATAACCGTTTTGGTATCCGGCATTGTTATTGCGGTCGTAGTATATAAATCAGTTTGCAGGTTTTCGCCGGATGGGCTTTTCAGTGAGGCGTTAACAGTCATAAAACAGGCGGCTCCGCTTGGTATAACTGTCATTTTGATGACAATCTACTATCGGGCAGATTTCATTATGCTGTCTTTCATGCGAGGCGATACAGAAGTCGGCTATTATAACTCGGCCTATGCGCTGGTTAACGGTTTGCTTTTGGTTTCGGTGACTTTCTCGTCTACCCTTCTGCCGCGTCTGTCCGGTTACTTTACTCACAGTCCTGAAAAGCTCAATCAACTTTATCAGACCGGGTTGAAATATATGCTGTTTTTCGGACTGGCGGCGGCGTTCGGTACGGCTTTTCTGGCAAAACCTGTTTACGAATTGATTTACCCCGAGTCATACATTCCTGGCGCTTTTGCCCTGAGGATTCTCATCTGGGCGCTGGCTTTGATGTTTGTCAATGCCCTGCAGAATGCCCTTATGATAGCTCGTGATTTGAAAAAATGGCTGATGTATCTCACCGGCGCGGGGGCGGCCGCCAATATAATCTTAAACCTGATACTGATACCGCCGTACGGTTTCATAGGCGCGGCATCGGCTACTGTTGCCGCCGAGTTGATCACGGCTGCAGGATTTCTAATCATATTAAGGCACAACTTGCCGATGAAATTATTCCTCTCGTGGCTGATTCGGCTGGCGCCGGCTATTGTAATTATGATAATAGCTATTAAGCTTACCCCTGAAATCATGATAATACTGCGGGTGATCATAGGCGCAGTTGTATTCGGAGTTATGCTTATATTAACAGGCGGCTTAAACAGGGATGATTTTAAAACGGTGATGGGACTTGTATCATGGGGGAGGGAATGATATATAAACACGATAAATAATAAACCCTGTCATTCCGGACTTGATCCGGAATCCAGAATAGTGCATGATTAAATATGCGATATATGCTTTACACTAAATGAGTGATTTAAAATAGCGGGAGGTAAATTAGAAATGAAAAACGAGGACAAACTATTAGAACTTGCTTTGGTGCCCCATCCCCCGCTCGAAGCGGGGGTGGGACATTTTAGAGTTCAACAAATATCTATAACTTGTATTCAACTTGCCTTAAGGTATTGGAATGACCAAAATTACAAACTTGGGAGATGCATAAAAATAACCCACCCCGCAAAAGCCGGGGTGGGGCACCCGGGCTCCGATGCGGTCGGCGCGAACGTTCATGCAGGTTAGTTATGCTGCCTGTCTCTGAAAATCGCTGCCACCATCGATAACCGGTCGTTCGACTTATCCCAAATTCGCGACATAATGAACTGAAATCTGTCTGCCGGCTCTCCGCTCGAACTACAAATCTAATCCGTTCTTCCATGATGTCTGTTACTTTCCAAGGCATCTTCCCTCTCCTTTTTTTTGAGAGAATTATACCTCAAATCTGTAACTAATGTCATGAAACATGATGTAACGGATCTCATGGAACTATACATTGCGATACGCCCCTATGGCTGAAAAACGAAATCCTCTGCTTGCCTTATAATCTTTTTCGTTTTATCTTAAGATATTAAATTTGAATACGCGCTTTCGGCTTTTTGCGCCCGACAGCCATGTAATAAATATTATCGAGTGTTGGATGAAACGACACACTAACTTTGCAATAACGGGAGGTAAATTAAAAATGAAAAACGAGGACAAATTATTAGAACTTGCCAGCGAAAAGTTTGGCGAACTGACAGAGGCCGAAAAGAAGCTTTTTGCGGCAACGGCAAACGGGGAACTTGCCGATTACAGTTCCGAAAAAGAGGAGGACAACGACCCGGCCAGCGCGAAAAACTGGGATGACAGCCGCACACTGAAAGCCGACCATATAGCCTGGCTGTGCACCGATAAGCAAGCCTCTGAATTGATAACACGTAAAGGCATACAGATTGCAGGAGCGCGCATTGACGGGGAACTTGACCTTGCTTTTGCCATAATTTCATTTCCGTTCTATCTTGAGAAATGTTTCATAGCTGAAGAAATGGATCTTAACTATTGTGAACTTCGCGCCTTAAATCTTATAGGAACTCATACCGGGTCAATTTTTGCCGACGGGCTCAGAGTTAGTGGTTGTGTTTTTCTTCGCGATGGCTTCAAATCAGAGGGCGAAGTGCGTTTGCCAAATGCTAAAATTGGAGGAAATCTTGAATGTGATTCGAGTCAATTCACTAATCCTGAAGGGTGCGCTATTCGTGCTGATTTGATTAAGGTTGCAGGCGGTGTTTATTTGCGTAATCATTTCAATGCGAAGGGAGAAGTGAGTTTAATAGAAGCTGAAATTGGAGAAAGTCTTGATTGCAGTTCAGGTTATTTCATAAATCCCAATTCTAAAGGAAAAGCAATTAGTGCAGATGGGCTAAAAGTCACAGGAGGTGTTTTTCTAGGTGATGGCTTTGAATCAAAGGGCGAAGTGCGTTTGGTAGGAGCCGAAATAGGAGGAAGTCTTGAATGTGATTCGAGTCAATTCACTAACCCTAAAGGGATAGCTCTTAATGCTGGTGCGTTAAAAGTTACAGGCGGTGTTTATTTACGTAATAATTTCAATGCCAAGGGCGAAGTGCGTTTTCCGGGCGCCGAGATCGGAGGAGATCTTGATTGCAGTTGTGGGCAGTTCATTAATCTTAATGGAGACTCCATAACTGCCGAGTTGCTAAAGGTTAAAGGTAATGTTTACTTTTGTAAGGAATTTGAAACACAGGGCATAGTGTATTTTAATGGAGCCGTTATCGATGGTATTTTTATATGGATTGATGTAAAATCACCGTCAAAGTCAAAACTGGATCTCAGGTATGCAAAAATAGGAACGCTCTGGGATGATAAACAAAGTTGGCCGGATAAAGGCAAGATTCATCTTGATGGTTTTGTTTATAATGGAATCTTTGAGAAAGCGCCGTTATATCCGGATGCTCGTATCGAATGGCTGCGCCGTCAGCCTGAAGGCAGGTTTTATCCTCAGCCGTATGAACAATTAGCAGAGGTGTATAAAAAAGCGGGCGTTCAGAAGACGCAAAGAAAATCCTGATTGCCAAAAACGAGGACCCGGAACGGATAAAACGGCTTACATTCTTACAAAAAGTATGGCATCACATATTGGGTTTGTCCATAGGTTACGGCCACCGGCCCTCGCTGGCAATTAAGTGGGTTGTCGGTATTATATTTATAGGTTCTTTATTATTCTGGTGGGGAGATAATTGCAGTTTAATGTCGCCAACTAAGAATAACGCTTATGTTGAAGCGAAAGTTCACGGTTTTGATATTAAAGTGTTATCGGATGATTACCCGAAAATATCTCCACTTATGTATTCGGTTGATATGTTCGTGCCTCTGATTAATTTTCATCAAGCCGAATACTGGATGCCCAATGCCAACAGGGGCAGTACTGTTATACATATTTCATGGTGCAAACTTACAACCGGCGGAACATTGCGAATCTGGATGTGGATTCAAATAATCGCCGGCTGGATGCTTTCATCCTTGCTGATTGTCGGTTTGTCGGGATTGATTAAGAAGTGAGGTTGTCGGCCTGCTGGGCTTATGCAATAAGCCCCTACGCGATATCAAATTGGCTTCTGTCATTCCGGACTTGATCCGGAATCTATAATATTGCTTGTTAGCAGACAAGACGTTCGCCATCCATAGAATATTTCTATTGCCCGTAAAACATATTTATAATAAAATTCTAAGTAGTTTGCTGAAAAATTCAGGTTAACGGCCTGTCTTAAAGTCAATGCAACGTTGCCGGAGGCATGATGGAAACAATCAAATCGATAATCGATTTCCTAAATAAAATTGCCTGGGATTTCCCCTCGGAGGCCACAGGCGGCAGCATCCCGCCATTAATGGTAATCATACTGGTTGGCACGGGGCTGTTTATAACATTACGATTGAGCTGGGTGCAGATCAAGCGTCTCAAACACGCTATCGATGTCACCCGGGGCATCTATGATAATCCGGCAGACGCCGGCGATGTTACTCATTTTCAGGCGCTGTCGACTGCACTGTCGGCGACTATCGGTATCGGCAATATCGCCGGGGTGGCTACCGCTATCCATTATGGCGGTCCCGGCGCTTTGTTCTGGATGTGGGTCACCGGCATTTTCGGCACCTCGCTGAAATATGCCGAGTGCACATTGTCGATGAAATTCCGCAAGATAAACCCGGATGGTTCAGCCTCGGGCGGCCCGATGTATTATATCGAAAGAGGACTGGGCTGGAAACCTCTGGCTGTCATTTTTGCTATCGGGGCGGCAATATGCTCACTGGGGCAGGGTAATGCAATCCAGGCGTTTACAGTTGCCGACCAACTGCGCGCGGATTTCGCCATTCCCACCTGGATTACCGGGCTGGTGATATCGCTTTTCGTGGCCACAGTCATCATCGGCGGAATACGCAGAATCGCTAAAGTCACCAGAATCCTGGCGCCCGGCATGACAATAATTTACTTAGCTGGCGGACTGACTATTCTGTTTTTAAATGCCGATAAGCTTCCCGCAACATTCAATTTGATTTTCCAATATGCCTTCTCGCCGCCGGGGGTGATCGGCGGCTTTGCCGGATCGTTTTTTATGTATACGCTTGTCTGGGGGGTCAAACGCGGGCTCTTTTCCAATGAGGCCGGCCAGGGGTCGGCGGCGATTGCCCACTCGGCGGCTAAAACTAAAGAGCCGGTACGAGAGGGAGCGGTTGCCATGATGGGGCCTTACATCGATACGATTGTTATCTGTACTATAACAGGTCTGTGCATCATTATCACCGGCGCCTGGACTGTTACGATAGACGGGCAGGCATTGAACGGCTCGCCGCTTACAGCTTATGCCTTCGAAATCGGTTTGCCGTTTTTGCAGGGCTATGGGCGTTATATCATCACCGCCGGAGTGCTTTTATTTGCTACATCTACCATGATAAGCTGGTCATACTACGGCGACCGGGCGGTGCAGTACCTGTTCGGCAACGGCGCAGTGATGCCATACCGCTATCTGTATGTGGTTGTATTGTTCATCGGCGCCGTAGCCAAGCTGGAGGCGGTCTGGGGGTTCGGCGACTTCGCCATCGCCTTAATGACCATTCCCAATCTGATAGCAATTATCGCGCTGTCGAAACTTGTCAAGCTGATGACTCTAAATTATTTTTTTAAAAAACAGCTTCCCTACCGCGATCAGTTAAACCGGCTTAACCGGTAAGCAGTTGTACTATCCGGATTGAAACAGGTGTTGTTGAAAAAAGGAGACGCAGACATTGCGCCGGCCATATTTTAAGATGTTCGTCCTTACTATTTGGCCACCTTTGCAAGTTCAATTTCAAGATTAATGTCAACGTCATTGCCGACGATAAGGCTGCCATCCTGCAATTTGTTATCCCAGGCGACATGAAAATCCTGGCGGTTGATGGTTGTATGAGCTGCAAGGCCGGCCTTGGTGTTGCCCCAGGGGTCTGTAACAATACCATGAAACTCGACATCGAGAACAACCTCTTTAGTGATATCCTTAATAGTCAGGTCGCCGATTATTTTAAACTTGTCATCGCCTTCACTGATTACCTTTTTAGACATGAATGTCATGATCGGGAATTTTTCGGTATTGAAAAAATCGGCTGATCGCAGATGATCGTCCCTTTTCTGGTTCTCAGTGTTGATTGACGCTATCTGGACTGTGACTTCAACCTTCCCCTTGACAAAGTTTTTGCCATCAAAAAATACATTGCCGGAATAATCCTCAAACCTGCCGATTGTTTTTGATATTACCATGTGCCTGACAGAAAAACCGATTGTAGAATGAGCCTTGTCAAACTCCCATTTCTGGGCGTTTACCGTCACAGCCATCGTGACAAATACAACCATTATAATTGCGATACGCTCAAACATCAAACTACCTCCTGAAAATTGCAAAACTGAATGGTTACAAACATTCTCCTTTAATACCTTTTAAAAAACTACAAAATGGATGTAAAAGTTCCTGAAAAGCATAATTCTATTCATGAAAAATTCTACAAGGCTATAATATTTTATGGCGGGCAAGCAGTTTATAGGGGATAAAGACCGTTGTTAAAGAAGGTCATAACCCAAGCATTTTTATTTCATAATCAAAATTGGAGGGTTTAAGGCGAATTAACCAGCCGCTTCTATACGGGTCCTGTAATGATGTTTCAGGACCTTTTAGCACTTTTTCATTTACTTCAGCAATAGTTCCCCTTGAGTCTTCAATATAAAAAAAAACCGGCTCAATTTGGCCGGTTTCAAAATTTTAAGGCGGAACGGGGAGTTATCGAAATGAAAACACATCTTCAAGGTACGTTAAAGGCGTTTTAGAGCTACCTGATACGTTTCGCATTCGCTCTCTTCGGAACCCGAAGGTCATGGCGTAAGCTCAGCACCAGGGCGCCGCCTTCATCGGTTTGGTGTTAGGTTTTCAATTTCCCCCTCATCCCGCCAATATTAAGTTAGCATAAATCTCAAATTTTGCAAGACATTTTTTATATCGGCAAATAAGGCTTTGACATTCACTTATTTGAAATCTATATTTTAAGCTTGTTGAGTAACAGCTTATGATTGAATCTGTCGGTATAGATATCATCGAAGTTTCCCGGATAAAAAATGTCATCGATCGATGGGGTGACAGTTTCCTTCGCCGTGTTTACACTCCCTGGGAGATTAATTACTGCAGCCGCAAGAAGTTTCCGGAACAGTCCTTTGCCGCCCGTTTCGCCGTTAAGGAGGCCGTGTTAAAAGCCATCGGTACCGGCTATAATGACGGGATAAAATGGACATCTGTGGAAATTGTAAACGATGAAAGGGGACAGCCCACAGTACGACTGGGCGAAAAAATACAGAATATTATCGGCAAAAAGAAAATCAAGATTTCGATGTCTCATACCCGCGAACATGCCGTGGCCAACGCAATTTTATATGATGAACAGAAGGGATAGCTATGAAAAACGTCCCGCAGTTACGCCGCCAGATAGTCGAGTTTGGCAAACGTCTTTACAAACGTGATTATGTCGGAGGCGCTGAAGGAAATATATCCGTCAGGCTTGATCGAGCAAAAGTCCTTATCACACCGGCGGGGAAATGCCTTGGCTATTTGAAACCGTCCGAAATGGTTATAATATCATCAGGAGGGAAAAAAATATCGGGCAAATTCTCTCAATCAAGCGAGTATCGACTTCACCTGGATATTTACAACCATCGCCGCGATATAAACGCCGTTTGTCATGCTCACCCGATATGTTCCACTGCTTTTGCGGTAGCCGGGATTGCTCTCGATAAAATGATATTGCCGGAGATTATATGCGCTCTGGGCGTTATACCCTTAGTTGATTACGGTACTCCCGGAACACCGGAGCTGTTTGAGAAAATGGCAGACATAGTTGATTGCCATGACGCTTTTCTGCTCAAGAATCATGGCATGGTTACACTGGGTACAAACCTCGATGACGCCTTCAATAAAATGGAGATGGTTGAACGATACGCTCGTATATTAATTACCGCCAGTATATTGGGAAAACCCTCTCAGCTGCCAAAACAGCTGGCCGCTAAGATCCCAGGATATGATAAGGTCAAGTTGCAGATGGCAAGCAGTAAAACCAAAAGGAAGAAGCTGATATAATGAAAGTAGTCATAGATAAATCCAATAGGTTGTTACGAGCGCCCCAGGCATTAATGGGAAGTATGCGTATAACGGAAAAGCTCCTCGAACGGCGCGGTCTTGAATATATCGACCTGGATTCGGTAGTTCCCGAACTGCCGGATTATCAGCCTTTTATTGACAAATTAAAGCAATCAGGTCTGCATGATGTCACTGCCGCTGATAATGCCGATGTAATATCTCTTAAAGAGTCGCTTGCTTTGATGTACCGGAACATATATAATCGCAAGCTCAACCCTGTTAAAGATATAGCTGTAACGCCCGGCAACCGTATTACGGCAATGCTTTTATGTCTGGCGTTGGTCAACTCCTCAGATGCAGTCGCTTTGCCTGATCCCGGTCTGACATCGTATCGCATAGCCGCAGTTATGGCCGGAGCTGATCCCAAAACATACTCATTACTTGAAAAAAATGACTATCTGCCTAATATCAGCGCTTTATTTGAGCCGCCGCCTAAAAACCTGAAACTTGTATTTTTAAATTACCCGCATAATCCGACCGGGGCGGAAGCCGAGCTTTATTTTTACCGTAACCTTATCAACCAGTTGCGTTATGATAATATACTGATTGTCCTGGACTCGCCATTCTGCGGCAGTTCAGAACCATCTATTGAGCTTCCTCTTCAATTAAAAAAAGCCACCCATCTTTTTCTAGAAATTCATTCATTCGGTTTCCCCTATGGTCTCGAGGGGCTGGGGTTCGCCACCGGTCATCGTGGAGCAATAGCCAACCTCGAACAGATTATTAAAGCCAGCGGGTTTCATCCCACAAAATCCCAGGTCAAGTATGCTCTGAACGCTTTAGAGTTTCACGATCAACTGTCGAAGCATTTCATCGGGACTATTTCGGAACGGCGCAGGCTTCTAGTGAACGGTTTAAAAGAGATTGGCTGGAATGTGCGAGCCGGGCGGCTAACGCCATTTATCTGGGCTAAGGTTCCATCATGGGCAACCTCGGTCGGTTTTGCACGGAAGATGTTTGTCCGTACCGGCGTCTGGACCCGCCCCGGAACCGATTTCGGTGAGAACGGTGAAGGTCACATTCGCATTTCGCTAACAACTTCAAATGCTGCAATTTCCCGGGCATTGGAGAATATCAGTGAGAAACGATCCATGTTTCGAAAAAAAGGCAGTTAAAAATGGCAGTAAAATATATCGCAGTCGAGGGACCGATCGGAGTGGGTAAGACTTCGCTGGCAAATATGCTAACTAAACATTATGGTGGACGGCTGGTCACGGAGCATCATGAAGCTAATCCCTTTTTAAGCGATTTCTATAAAGACCGCAGACGATTTGCCTTCCAGGTTCAACTTTTTTTCCTGTTATCACGGGCTAAACAGCAGCAGGAGTTTTTCTCGGTTGAACTGTTGGCTTCACATGTTATATCCGATTACTTCTTTGGTAAAGATAGAATCTTTGCCGCTTTGAACCTCAATGATGAAGAACTTGCCCTTTATGATCATGTAGCTTCGCTGTTTGAAAAAAATATACCGCTGCCTGACTTGATAATCTACCTGGCCGCCTCGCCCCGTATATTGATAGAACGAATTAAACGTCGAAGCCGCAATACTGAAAAATATATTGATATCGAATACCTGGCGGCGCTTTGTGAATCGTACAGCAAATACTTTTTCCATTTCAACCAGACGCCGCTTTTGGTAATCAACACTGAATATGTCGACTTTACCAGCGAACCGGACCAGTTTGAATATCTGCTTGAGAAACTTGAAAATATGAAACCCGGTACCAGCTACCTGGTGCCGTCAGGTTGAGGTTTAAATGTTGTCTGGGGAAAAACCAGCGCTAATCCGTCTAACCAATATGATATTTCACGCCTATCACGGCGTCACACCGGCAGAAAAAGAGATCGGCTGCCAGTTTGAGGTCGATTGTGAGTTTAATTTAGATATTGATAAAGCCTCGACTGCCGATTCTCTGGAACATACAATAGATTATTTCATGGTATATGAGACTATCAGCGATATAATATTAAACAATAAATTTAACCTTGTGGAGACCTTGGCCCGGCGTTTGGCCGATGCCGTACTCGACTCGTTCAACCTGGCCTGGGTCAAAATAAGGGTTCGCAAGGCAAATCCGCCTTTAACCGGAGATGTCGATTATTATGAGGTTGAAGTTGAAAGGACAAAATAGGTTTGTTTGAGACAGACAGGACAGCTTACCTTGGTCTGGGTTCAAACCTGGGTGACAAAAAAGAAAATATAAAAAAAGCTCTAAAAATCCTTGAAAAGAAACCGGGTATAACGCTCATAAAATATTCTTCAGTATACCTGACTGAACCGGTCGGCGCTTCCCGTCAGGATGATTTCTATAACTGTGCAGTTGAGATTAAAACGACTCTCTCACCGCAATCGTTATTAAAAGCGGTCAAAATGATTGAATTTGCCATGGGACGGGAACCGGACAGCCATTTTCAGCCGCGACCGATTGATATCGACATTTTGCTGTACGGCGATCTCGAGGTCGATACACTGGAGCTCATGATACCTCATTCACGACTATCGAGCCGATCGTTTGTGCTGATACCGTTGCTTGAGATAAACCCGGACCAGATTCACCCGATCAGCTTCAAACCGCTTAAAGAGTATCTGGCCGAAATCGATCCGCCGCAAAAAGTAGAAAGGATTATAGATGCCGGAAAACTTTTCGAATCAGCCGAAGAAGATTAACGTTAAGACCCTCAGAAAATTCAAAAAAGAGGGCCAAAAAATAGTCATGCTCACCGCTTATGATTTTCCTACCGCTAAAATATTGGACCAGGCCGGCGTCGACTGCCTGCTGGTGGGCGATTCTGCCGCCACTGTATTTGCCGGACATGAGACTACTTTGCCGATTACCATGGATCAGATGCTGTTTCTGTGCGCCAGCGTTGTCCGGGCGACCCAGCGCGCGCTGGTCATCGGCGATATGCCTTTTCTAAGCTATCAGTCCTCGATAGCCGAGGCGATAACCAATGCCGGACGGTTCCTCAAGGAGGCGGGCGCTAAAGGAGTCAAGCTCGAGGGCGGCCTGGAAATGACCGAAACGATAAACCGAATGGTCGAATTGGGCATTCCGGTTATGGGGCACATCGGGCTGACGCCGCAATCCGTGAATAAATTCGGTGGTTATAAGATCATGGGCAAAACCAAACGCCAGCGGAAATATATGCTCGATTCGGCTAAAGCCCTGCAGGAAGCCGGTGCATTTGCGATGGTGCTGGAGGCAGTCGTACCGGAAGTCGCTAAGGAGATATCCGAATCGGTTAAGATACCAACTATCGGCATTGGTTCCGGCGTCGCCTGCGACGGCCAGGTGCTGGTCATCTCCGATATGCTGGGGCTGTTCGAGGAGTTCCGCCCGAAATTCGTTCGTGTATATACAGAATTAGCCCCGCAAATACGCAAGGCTGTCGGTAAATACTGCGATGACGTTCGTGATGGGAAATTTCCGGGGAAAGAGGAAAGCTATGAGGTGTAGGCAACTTAGCAGCGTAGGTCAGGAGCCGTGCGCTCCTGACGATTAGGCTGATGGTTAGGGCTTGTGCCAGAACACAACATTCCCATAGCAAGCTATGGGGCACCCAGGGCCCTAAAAAAATCGAGAAAACTCCTCTATCGATTTCCCCTTGATAATCCGATACTGATTCATTAAATTTCAGCTACGGAGTTATATTATGCCGGCAAATCTACCGCCCCAGTATTACGCGCTGGAGAGAGAATTCAAAAAGGAAACGGACCCCCATGAAAAATTGCGCCTGGCCCAAGAATGCCTGGCAACTATACCGAAGCATAAGGGAACCGACAAACTTCAAGCCGAACTTAAAGCTAAGATTTCCAGACTGAAAAAGCAGATCGAAGGCGGCGCTAAAAAGCACGGCGCCCGTCATGTAGATGTCCTGACTCATATCGAAAAAGAGGGGGCGGCTCAGATTATTCTGCTCGGACCGCCCAATTCCGGCAAATCAAGCCTGCTGGACAGTCTGACAAATTCCAAACCGCTGATTGGCGACTATCCATACACTACTCGTGAACCGATGGGCGGAATGATGGAATACGATACCGTTCAATTTCAGCTTATTGACACTCCGCCGATCTCGGCAGAGTATCTTGAATCCTACCTCTTTAACTTGACCCGTCAGGCAGACCTGGCAGCGCTGGTTGTGGATGTCTCAGTTGCTGGTTTTGCCGAATGCTTAAAAGTCCTGTTTGAGCGAATGGAAGAAAAAAGGATTATTTTAACTCCTCAGGTTCCCGAAAAAATTGACGACCCCCAGTTCGCTTTTAAGAAAACGATCATTGCCGCTCATAAGTACCTCGATGAAAATGGAAAAACAGGTTTACAGGAATTAAAAAAGCAATATCCCGATTTTACTATTATACCGACATCTATTCTTAATGACGAGTCCCTGAACAATTTCAAGGCAGCAATTTTTAAGGCGCTTGGAATTATACGGATTTACACCAAGCGTGTCGGCCATGATGCCGATTACCGCGATCCGGTTATCCTTCCCATAGGCGGGACCGTTGATGATGCCGCCTACGCTCTGCATAAAGATTTCGCCAGAAAGCTTCAATATGCCAAAATCTGGGGGCAGGGCAAGTTCGAGGGGCAACGCGTTAAAAACAGTTATGTCCTGTCGGACAAGGATGTTATTGAGTTTCATATTTAAACTGCAGATATCAATGAATTGTAAATATATGAGTTTTACATGAGGCTCAGAAATGTAAAAAATCTGCTTGTTATATACAAGTTAATTATTATATCATACATATTAATATGAAAAAACCTGACAAAAACCGGACCAGAGATCTTTTTTTCAAGATACAGGAGGTATACAGCAAATCACCGTTAACCTGCAAAGAGTTAACCACCGCTCTTAGAATAGAAAATATAATCAACTCAAATGCTATTGAAAATAATATTATCGATTCGATTTTTTTACAATCAGGCATATACAGAGGGAACATCCGGGTGAAGGAATTTTCCAATCCAGTATATCGTAAAGCGTTCTTAGAGGTAAAAAGTCATGACAGGATGCTTCAATACCTCGAGAAAAAGGCTCTTAGAAAAGCAGAATTAACTATATCATTTCTGCTGAAAATCCATCAGCTTCTATTTGAAAGAAGCTGGCCGGATATTGCCGGGCGTTTTCGGGATATCGACGTTCGTATAAGAGGAATAAAACTTCGACCGCCGCATTACTTACAGATTCACGAGATAATATATCAGCACTTAACCTGGATTGACGGTCTTTTAAAGCTTATGGGACCGGTAAGCCCTGGCAACTTTTTTGAAATCTTTCACGTGGCCGCCGATATTCAGCGTCGGATTATTCATACATACCCGTTTCGCGATGGCAATTGGCGCATTGCGCGGGCGCTGACCAATTATGTTCTGCTTTACTGCGGGATGACTTATTGTGTAGTCGATTATCGCAGCCGCGATGAATACTTAACAACTATCGAAAACTCGACAATTACTGATTTTTCAGCGCTTGAGGATTTCTTGCTTGATAGTTATGGTACAACATTAAACCGTCTTAGCGGTTTTATCAACCTTGCGATGCAAACAGATGACTTAATGCAGTAGTTTATTTTTACCGTTTTCCCTATATCTATAAATTGTATATATTCATCTATCCCTTATTATTCACAAATCTTAATATGTGCTGGCATCCGCCATAGGCGGATTCTTCTGCCAGAGTTGTCGGAAGTAACTTCCGACAGCACAAAACTGTACATATTCATCTATGAATGTTTTTCATACTTGACCGATTTGATAGATAAAGCGATATTTAACGGGGAGGATCGGTGGAACATTCTTTACAGTCTCGCCAGGCGCAGTATATAACAGTTGATGGTCAGTCGCTTGTAATTTTTTCCTCGAACGATTACCTGGGTCTATCGCATCGCCCCGAGGTTATCAAAAAATCGACCGAGGCGATTGACAGGTTTGGCTGCGGGACCGGCGGCGCTCCCGGGACCTCGGGAACAACGTCGCTTCATGTCAGGCTGGCAAATGAAATAGCCCGATTCAAACAGCGTGAGAAAGGTTATGTTTTCCCATCTGGTTATGCTGCAAACATAGCCCTTCATCAGAGCCTGAGCGATAAAGACACAATATTCTTCAGCGATGAGAGAAACCATCCCTCTATAGGCGACGGTATAAAACTATCGGGCTGTCCGCAGAGGATTTATCGGCATATCGATGTCGACCATCTGGAAAAATTGTTGAAAGAGACTGATTGCAGGCATAAAATTGTCACAACTTGTTCGGTATTCACTCTCGACGGCGCCGTTTGCCCTTTAGATGAGTTTGTAAAATTTAAATATAAATACCAGTTTACTCTCATTCTCGATGAGGCACACGCTACCGGCTGTATTGGCAAAACCGGCAGAGGATTGGAGGAATTATATTCGCTTGAAGGCGCAGCCGACTTCATAATGGGCGCTTTCTCCAAGGCGCTCGGCTCGCAGGGCGGATTTTTGACATTCTCAAAAGAGGCGGAGAAAAAGTTGAAAAATCCACTTAGAGCATATAAATATTCTACCTCGATCTCAGCGCCATCGGTTGCCGCCTCGCTGGCGTCATTATCGATACTTGAACGGGAACCTGAATTAGTTGTAAAAATGAGAGCCAACGTTAAACGGCTCTACGATGTTTTTAATCGACAGGACTTTCAATTAAACGGTCCAGATAGACATATTATAAATATCTATTTCGAAACTCAGAAAACAACAATGAGGGTAATAGACAGGCTCAGGAACAAAGGATATTTTGTTGTGCCGGTAAACGTAAAAAATCGCTGGGGGCTGCGGATAACCGCAATGGCGGTACATACGGAGGATGAAATCGATGATTTTTGTAAAAGCCTGTTCGAGATTAAGAATGAGGTATAGATTTATAACAAACCGCTAAAGGGATTTTAATACATTCCGAGAATAGTAATAAGGATATATGCTGCAGCCCGCCTCAGGCGGGCTTTTTTTGTTTATCTTGCTTGGCTGAATATATTATACTATTATTTAACCATGGCAAAGGTACGTACTTTCATCGCTGTTGAACTGCCCGACCATCTCAAGCGTGAAACCGACAAATTGATTGTTGGTTTAAAGCCGCTGGCCGACGGCGTACGCTGGGTCAAAGCCGCCAACCTGCATTTTACTCTTCGTTTCCTGGGCGATATAGAACATGATTCGATTTCGATATTGGAGGATAACCTTAAAGGAAATCTTGTCGATGTCAAACCGTTTTCTCTAAAGCTGTCCGGTCTGGGTTGTTTCCCGAACATGAGACGGCCGCGAGTCGTCTGGGTAGGCGCGGATGGCGACCTGGATGAGCTGAAGAAGCTGGCACGGTCAGTTGAGTCTGCCTGCCGCAACAGCGGATTCGAAAAAGCCGATAAGCCATTTTCGGCGCACTTAACGATCGGGCGGGTTAAATATCCTAAAGGACTTGATCAATTGACAACAAGCCTGCAAAATACCGAATTTGAGCCGGAGCAGTTTCAGGTTGATGAGGTAGTTGTCTTTAAATCAGACCTATCGCCCCGTGGCCCGACATATACGCCTTTGGCTAAGGTTGGATTGGGACAGGCTGCAAACGAGTAGCTGTTAAACTTGTTTCTACTTTGATTAATGATATAAAAAAGTGAGACGCAAGGTCTGCTTATACTGATAAAGAATATTTATTCTACCGCTCACTCTGGAGGATAGCTAAGAACGCTTCCTGGGGGATCTCGACAGCGCCACCTGTTTCATCCGTCTATTCGTTTCACTCAATCGGAACTCGGCCTACCGCTAATGATATTAAAAAGGCCAGCGCTTTTAACCTATGATTCCACTATCCCTTCCTCCACCACCTGCACTCTCGGCTGTTCCGGCACGATAATCCAGGCCAGGATATAAGCCAGCACTCCCGAACCGGCGGCTAAAACCAGCGCCACCAACGCCAGCCGTATTATCGTCGGGTCGATATCGAAATACTCGCCCAAACCGCCGCAGACACCGGCAATCTTTTTGTCATCAATCGATCTGTACAGTTTCTTAGCCATTATAACTCCTTTCTATATTACCATACACTTATATACGGGAAATATTCAATGGAGATGCAAAGTTTTTCAGGTTACTTATAGAACTGCAGCTGCTTCCTTTATTCAGTATCCCATCCCGTTTCAATCGCTTCTGCTGCAATCTCATACAATCGCACATTCTTCCCATGCACCATGATCGAATCGACCGGCATCAGATAATCCAGGTAGGGGCTGTAGATTTTGACATACTCCTCAAGCGAAAACCGTTCGAACATATAATATAACTCAGGTTCAGGGTAGATTTCATTTTCAAAGACGATTACCCTTCCCTTCTGGAGGGCATCGTTGATTATTGTATAATAGTTGCGGATGATTTCATCCTTATCGCCCTTTTGCTGATATAAAACGCAGGTAGTCGGCAGGTAGATATTGTAATGGTAGTTGTATGCTTTCCGCATCTGGCTATAGCTGGTGAGCGCCAGGTCATCCGAGGTTAAGCCAAGACGATTAAATGCCGTTGCGCCCCTCCAGAAGACCGAATTATTTTTGTCGGCGGCAGGAATGAATTCGAAAGCGACATTTAAAAATACCAGTATCACAAGAGCGGAAAATGAAACTTTTTCTAATATTTTATTACCGGCAGATGAACTGTGCTCGAAACTGAAGATGAAAATTATAAGCATTACTATCGGGTAAAGCCAGAAACCATCATCGGCAGGCGCCCACCAGAATGCAAACAGGCTATAAATAATTGCCAGCGATAAAAGCAGATATAGACAAGCATCGTTGGTTTTAAATAATTTTCTGATGGCAACCACAACAAGCCACAGCATGGCGATAGAAAAGACCGCAACCGCTATTAAATATATGATTGCCGTTAACGACCAGGCGCCTCCGAAAAATACCTGCCTGATAACATCACCGCCAAAAAATGTCTTTAAAAGCCCCCACGCGCTGGCAGTGAAGTTAATGGCTTGAAGCGACCCCCAGGCGTCAAGGTGACCATAAAGAGTCAGCCATCTATAGATTCCAATAATACTTTTTTCAGAAGTCTGGGTCAGGGCAATTGCCATGTAGATAAATAATCCAAGCAGCAGTCCGGGAAGGGCAAGTTTAATCGTTTCAGAAAAAGACCTGCTGCGGTTGATATCATAAATCAAGATCGGTAAAACGGCCAGCGCCATAATCTGATGACACAAGATGCTTGCTGAAAGAAATACATATACCAATATCGCATTTATCATAGGTCGTTGTTTGACTATTAAGTAAAAAAGCGCTAATAGTAAAAACATCAACGCCGGCATGTTTACTTCCACCGAGGTTGAATAATACCAGAACGAAAATAAAAAACCTATCAGGAGCGTTCCGGTAATAGCCATAAACTTTGTTGAATAGCTTTTAGTAATTCTGTAGATCAAAATCAATGCAATTACACCAAAGATTAAGTTGGCAAGCGAAAGAATCTTCATACTGCCAAAACCGGTAAACTTGAATAACTGGTAAAGTATAAAACCAAACAGGCTGTAGAGAAGATGATGCGGATGAATCAGCTCCTTGCCATCCCGGGCATCAAGGGCATAACTGTAAGAATCGTTGCCCTGATCGTTGTTGGGTAGTAATAGATAAATAAGGATGAAAAATAAAAAAAGGATGTGGATTATGCTTAATTTATGACTTAAACTGCTATTCATCAGATGAAATATCCTCCAGCTTTTCGTACATCAAAATAAGCCGTTTTTCCAGCTTTTCCTGCTCGTACCGGAGGGTTTGAAGTTTTTCCCAATCGGAAACATATTTTCCCGATTCGATTTCATTATAAGTGTCCTGCAATCTCGCTTCTGAAATTTCGATTTCATCCTTTATTTTCTGAATAATTTGAGGATTTATTCTTTTGATCTTTGCTTTTGACGTTTTTGCCTTTTTTGTTTTAACGATTTTTTCAGTTGTTGCCGTCATTTCATGTTTTTTAGACTCATAATATGAATAGTTGCCCAGGTATGTTTTAATTGCTCCTTCCTGGATAACATAAATTTTATCAACTACATCGTCTAAAAAGTATCTGTCATGTGAGACCACTAATAATGTTCCATTGTAATCATCCAGAGCCCGTTCCAACGCCTCCCGTGAGGGGATATCCAGATGGTTGGTTGGCTCATCAAGGATGAGGAAATTTGGCTGTTTGGCCATGAGAACCGCCAGCCCCAGACGGCTTTGCTGACCGCCGGAAAACGTGCCAATTGGCCTGAAGACATCCTCACCCTGAAAAAGAAACCCCGCTAAATAGTCGCGATGTTTTCCTTCAGTGGAATCAGGCAAAACTCTGGCGATAATATCAATAACCCTGTCTTCAGGATTGAACTCGTTGCGGGATTGACGAAAATACCCGATATTAATTTTTTTTCCCATTATGATTTCACCATGATCGGGTTTATAGGTTTCGGCGATTAGTTCAAGGATGGTTGTCTTTCCCGATCCATTACTGCCGATAAGGCCGATTTTTTCACCTCGCTCGATAGTGAATTCAACGCCATTCAATACAGGTTTCGTTTCATAATTGAAATCAACATCCTTAAAACAGCGGACGATGCGATCCGACCTTTTAACATCGTTAAACCTAATCCCGATAATTTTCTGGGCTGAGGATGGTTTATCGAGACGTTTCAACCTGGCGAGCATCTTCCGGCGGGACTGAGCCTGTTTGGTTTTCTGCCCGGCAATATTTTTGGCAATGAACGTTTTAGTTTTCCTGATAAACTCCTGCTGTTGAGTGTATGCCTTCAGCTCCAGTTCATCCTGTTTTAGTTTTGCCCGCAAATAAGCGCTATAATTGCCCGGGTATGTTTTTATTCTGGCGGCATAAATCTCCCAGACTTTATCGATCGTTCGGTCTAAAAACCTCCTGTCGTGCGATATAATGACTGCGGCCGCCGGTGAGGCTTTCAGATAATTTTCCAAAAACTCGATACCCTCGATATCGAGATGATTTGTCGGTTCATCTAAAAGCATCACGTCGGGATTTGCCACCAGCAAACGAGCCAGCAAGGCGCGGTTTTTCTCGCCGCCCGATAACGAGGCAACCGGCATATCAAACATTTCTTTTGTGAAACCAAGGCCGGCAGTGATTTTTTCAATATTAGCCTCAATACCATATCCGCTTCGAAACTCGAAGGCGTGAAGAGCCTCACCGTAACGGTTTTTCTCTATGGTAATTGCCTGACCATCGGCAATCTTCTTTTCAAGTCTTGAAATTTCTTCTTTTAATGTAAGCAGATCGCCAAATCCCTCTTTGACAAATTCAAACAGGCTGTTTTCCAGCGCCTGTTTCCCCGAAAGCGAATAGTCAAACGACTGCGGCAGATACTCGGTCTTGGTCCCCTTGATAATGTCGACTGATCCGGAATCGATATCTATCAAACCGCAAACAATCTCTAACAATGTGGTCTTACCTGAGCCATTTGCCCCGACCAGGCCGATTTTCTCCCCTTTTTTAACAGCCAGACAGATGTCATCCAGCACAGATATTGACGGGTACGATTTGGAAACATTTGAAATCGATGCAATAATCATATTAGAAATCTAAAAGTATTCTGATAATAAATCAATTAATAGTTTGTTTCATTAATGTCCGGTCTTTCCATAAATAATAAATTTTCGTATCTAAAAACAAAATCTATAATCTTTGAAAACAACCATACATGACGCCAGAACTCTATCGCCTTGAAACATAAAAGAATAATTTCTATTAATATTTATAATCTTCAAGCTATTCATCCTGCTTTTTAAAAAGCCCGGACACCAATAAGTCTGTTTAAAGAAAAGCTGGGCTGTTTTTTCTAAGAACTGTTACCCGTTTATTTTAATAATCATACCCGGCGTAAAAATAAACAGCCTGCTGGCCTTTTGTTGTCCGGCCATAGGCGATGCCTACCGGACCAATCAATGTCTTTAAAATCAGCGAGCCGCCGAAACCATGCTGAAGCTGATCGAATCGGATCGACTGCAGTTTGTTCCAGACCTCGCCGAAATCGTAACGGACAGCGGTATACAGGTAGCCGGTAATCCGCTGACGAAGCTCCATCGAGCCGTTGAATATCTTTTCCCCGGTGAGCTCATGTTCATACAGGCCGTAGAATGAGTTCCGTCCGCCAAGGCTGAACAGCCTGAAATATGGCGGCGTTCTGTTGAAAAAGCCAAGCTCTGCCCGGGGATGAAAATTCAAACCGCCATAAAGCGGATAGTAAGCCTCAATACTGGTATAAAACCGGGTGTAGACCATCTCGCCGCCCAGTACATCGTTGGCGAACTCAAGATCGAAATAATGAAGTTTGCCCGATTCGGGAATCGGCAGCGAGTTGAATGTATCGACCAAAGAACGGATTGACAGCGAGGTCCGGGTTTTGTCAATCGGTTTGGAACCATCAGGGTTATCGTTTATATGGCGGGATAAATTGAGCGCTGCCGACAGCTTGCCCAATCGCGGGAACTGCTGGCCGATCTCAAATTCGACACCGGTGGCTTCCTCCTCAAGGTGATGCGAATAATCGTGATCGATATAATGATTCCTCTCAAATATTGAGTAGCTGAAAGTAAGGTGGTATGTCAGGTAGGTTTTGAAAATCCTATCGGCCTTGATATTAAAAAGTCCTCCACGCTTTTTTTCGCCGAACTGCCCCGACAGGTAAACCTCGTTTCCGGTGCCAAAGATATTATCTCCCACCAGATCGACAAAGCCGGCGCTTTTATATTCGTTATCGTACCTGATGCCAGCCCGGACATAATCAAACGATTTCTCCTCGACTTTAATTATCAGGTCGACGCCAGAACTGCAGGGCAGGGCAGTCAGCTTGACTGTACTAAAAAGGCCGGTTGCGTAAAGGTCATTAAGGCTTTGCTGGGCTTTTTCTACAGTGAAAATATCGCCTGTATGAAGATGGAAATCACGCATAATCACCCAGTCCCTGGTTTGGCTGTTGCCTTTGACGCCGATATGATTGATTCTACCCTCATTGATATAAAACGAAACAGTACCGTTTTGGTCGATCCGGGGAAATTCTACGCTTGCCAATGTGTAGCCCGAGGCAGTATAAAGTTTTTCTATCCATTTGATGTCGGAAGCGAGGGCATTTAAATTTGCAACTTGCCCGGGGTTTGATTTTATATTATTCATTACAGTTTGCGGCGAAAACAGAGTCAAACCTGAAAAACTGAAGCCGCTTATCCGGGGATTATCCTGAAGAATGTAGTTTATTCTGTAATGCTCCGATTGTTTTAGAAGCTCGGCCTTTGCGCTAATTATATAGCCGCTTCTTAGAATAACCGCCAGGTTGTTTTTGATTTCAGATTCTGTCAACGTATCGCCGCTATACAGGGTGGTCAGGAAAAATGTCTTTGGCATATATTTCAGCCCCGTGATTTCAGTCTCAGATATTTTAAACCGGCGGTCGCTGGCTGTTTCCCCTTTTTTTAAAGCCTCCTGAATATAAGGCAACTGCTCTATTGCAGCCATTCTGCCGGCGTTGATTGCCTTTTCGATGTTTTTGAAATCGAATGTCTTTTGAAAGCCGATGTCCGGTGTAATTACAACGTCTGCCAGGCCAAGCTGTTCTTTAAGCTTGTTTAGCGACATCACCGTGGTTGACTGGTTGACCATATCGATAGCATTGGTGACATTCTCAACCGGTAACAACGGCGCTGTAGTGTTGATTGCTATTACTGGACCTCCGGCTATTTCCCAGCACAAATCAACAGGAATTGGATTAAGCAGACCGCCGTCTGCGAAAAGATGGCCATTAGTAACAACAGGAGTAAAACCGATCGGGAAAGCCATTGACGCTCTCATGGCCTCGGCCAGGTCGCCGTTTGAAATCACTTCAAGCTCGCCGGTGGCTAAGTCGGCAGCTATAGCCCTGAACGGCGGGTTTAACAAGTCAAAACTTATGGTGGACTTAACACCGCCCCGGTAACAGAGCTTGGTCAGTAAGGTCGACAACTTTTGTCCGGAGGTTATGCCCCGCGGTACCACCGGACGCCATCTTTCTAATCCGATCTTAACCAATGCCTTTTCGGGGCGTCCCTTGGCGGAAACCAGAATAGATGACCTGATTGGAGCGGATGAGAACAGGTCAGGCCAGTTAACGGAGAGCGCCAGGCGGTGAAGTTCCTCGGGCGAATAACCGGCGCAGTACAACCCGCCCAGGATAGCCCCCATACTCGTTCCGGCGACAAACTTTATCGGGATGTCGTTTTCATTAAGTACCTCAAGCGCTCCAATCTGGGCAAAGCCGCGGGCTCCGCCTCCTGAAAGCGCCAGGGCTACCCCGTTTTCATTTTTAAGAAATCGACGGTAGGGACTATTATCATAATTGGGTTGATTAAACCGGTAATCCGGTCCTATAATAATTGTGGAGTCAGAGGTGTGACCGATGGAGATTATGGTAAGTAATGATAAAACCAATATCAATCGTTTCATAGCAATTCATTCCCGATGAAATTATATCGCAGAGGAGGCAGAAAATCAAGCAAACATCATTAAATGATATACCCGGATTGACAAATAGTCAATTAAAACGGTACGCTTCGCTTAAACAGAAAAAATACCGACGTGAACGCGGTTTGTTTATTGCCGATGGTCCTCACCTTGTGCAGGAATCTGTTAATTCTGACTGGAAGATAAAGAAAATCATCATCAGGTACGAAAATCGTGACTTTATCGAAACGCTCACTCTGCCGGAACAACTCGTTGCCATTACCAATTCGACAAAATTCGATAGACTGTCTCCCTCGAAAACTCCCCAGGGGATACTGGCTGTTGTAAAAATCAAGGATTTCAAGAAAGATATACGCAGCCTTATCAAGAAAGCCAGACAGATCGTTGTTGCCGACAACATCTCCGATCCGGGCAATCTCGGTACAATTATCCGCACTGCCGCCGCTTTCGATTATGACCTGGTTGCCTGTGTGGGCAATTGCGCCGAGATATACAACCCGAAAACAGTTCGATCAACCCAGGGCGGAATATTCACGCTCCCAGTTGTTGATATTGGCAAACCAGCAGAGTTTTTAAAATTGTTTGGCGATCAGTTTAATATTGTCACTTTTTCCGGCAAGGCAAAAAAATGGCTGTCGAAAGCGCCCCGTATTAAAAGGCCGGCGCTGGTTTTTGGCGGAGAAACTTCCGGCGTCAGCCCGGCTATCGAAGCCAAAGCCGATTACAGGTTTAAAATCGAACAGTCGAAGAAAGTGGAATCACTCAATGCAGCAGTCGCCGCCGGGGTGGCGATGTATAAGTTTTATCGGGGATACTGGAAATAGGTTGGGAGTCCTACAGACCTGTAGGACTTGTCCCCGACAGGGTTGCGGCCAGATAAATCCAATGGACACTACGTGCCGACCGCCTACAATTATATATGAGAGAGACTAAATATACTGTCCGCCGTCAATCTTGATAACTTCACCGGTTACATGACTCGCCTCATCGCTGCATAAAAACGCCGCGACAGAGGCCACTTCTTCCGGCGTTCCCAACCGTCCCAGAACGGTCTCATCGACCGCTTTCTGCTTGACATCCTCAGGCAGTCCAGCCATCATATCAGTCAGTATCATTCCCGGCGCAATAGCATTGACATTGACAGAGTACTTTCCCAGTTCCCGGGCTACCGCCTTGGTAAGCCCGACGATTCCGGCTTTGGCCGCTGAATAGTTGGCCTGCCCGAATTTGCCTCGCAGGCCATTTATAGATGTCACGTTGACGATTTTACCCGATTTCTGTTCACGAAAATGAGGAGCGGTGGCCCGGATGAAATTGAAATACCCTTTGAGGTCAGTATTGAGCACCGAATCCCACATTTGTTCGGTCATCTTCCAGATAACGCCGTCACGGTTGATACCGGCATTATTAACCAGTATGTCCAGGCGGCCGAACCTGGCGATAACTTCATTGACCATCTTGCTGGCATCCTCAAACGAGGCGACATCACATTGAACTACCATTGCCCGGCATCCGAGCTTTTCTATCTTAGATCCTAAAGCGTTTGCCTCGGCATCGTGAGTGCGATAATTGACCGCCACATCTGCGCCGCACTCAGCAAGGTATAACGCGGTGGCGGAACCGATCCCCAGAGATGAACCGGTTACAATAGCGGCTTTGCCTTTTAAATCGAACATATTATCTCCTCTTCGGTTTGGCGCCGATTATGAACATCATCTGCTTATCACGGCTGACAGGTTCATCTTTCAGCGAACCGTAACCTTCAATATTGGTGAAGCCAACAGACTTAAACATGGCAATTAATTCATGAAAGGAATACATCCTGAGGTTTATCTCAAAAACCCGTTCTTTACCGTTCTTGATAAAATGCCAGACGCTGTAATTGATCGATTTGCTGTAATCGAACTTCCGTTTTTCGGCAATTATTGCGCCTTTTACCTCAAACCAGCCGTTGGATGAATAATTTGCCATAATCCAATCGCGGTTTATAATATGAAGCATGAATTTTCCACCGGGTTTGAGGGCTTTATACATTTTTTTTAAAACAAGCAGATTGTCCGATTCTTTGTCGAAAAAACCGAATGATGTCCAGAGATTACCGGCCGCATCGAACTTCGAGTCGAAATCGATTCGTCTCATATCACAATGAACCGCTTTTATTCCCAATTTATTCTTATTTGACTTTTTATCAAGCTCATCCAGGTATGATTCGGTGATATCCACTCCGGTAACTTTGATGTCCCTCTTAGCCAGAGGAATCGAGATCCTGCCGATACCGCAGGGGCAATCGAGAAATTTACTACCGGGTTTCAGGCCAAGCTTCTTGATAATATACCGTGACTCGGCATTAGAAACCCTTTGAGGAATCATATCAAAAGCTGATCGAAAAGCCGGGAAAAAATCATTCCACCAGCCTGATTGTTTTTTTGGCATTTGCTATTCCAATCTGGCGCCGCACATGCCGCAGAACTTATGCAGGCCGGGCAGCTGAGTAGCGCCGCAGGCTTTGCAGGTATGCTTATACGGACCATATTTGAACTCGGACGAACCGCCTTCTGCCGCAAGCTTGCGCAGCCCCATATAATCGGCTTTACGTTTTTCGACAAATGACTGCATACCTTCGTTCGGCTCCCATGAGACAAAATGCAAAGCCAGCCAGTCGCTGGCATGACCGACTGTGGCAAACCAGACCTGCTCTTTCCAATAGTTGACCTGGCTTTTAGTATAGCGCATACACTCCGGAAACTTGTTCAGTAATTTCTGAGCCATTTCGTTACAGGCATCATCAAGTTTGTTGCGGGGCACGACCAGGTTGACAAGACCCCATTCCAACGCTTTACCAGCGGTTATTTTTTCATTAAGGTAAAGTATCTCCCTGGCTCGCCTATCGCCGACAAATATTGGCAGCCATTGAGTTGCGCCGCCACAGGCTACTGAACCAACATTGGTGCCGATCTGACCGATATAAGTGTCATCGGCCATAATCGAGAGGTCGCAGGCCATGTGTGATTCATTGCCGCCGCCGATAGCCATGCCGTTTAGACGGCAGATGACCGGCTTGCCGCACTTGAGAATCGACTCGATATAACCCGCGAAAATTCCCATATACTTAAAATAGTCACGTGGCTTCTGGGTGTAGTAGGCGGCATACTCTTTGACATCGCCGCCGGTACAGAACGCCTTATCGCCGGCGCCGGTAAAAATTACGACTCCAACATTATCATCCCACTTAGCGTCGGTGAAAGCTGTTATCAGCTCTTTTAAACATGGGGTGCTGTACGCATTGTAAAACTTAGGCCGGTTTATGGTGATACGAGCCACCCAGTCTTTCTTTTCGTAAATGACCTCTTTAAAATCATACTCTTCTGGAGTTTTGGGTTCAAAATAATTCATGTTCTCCCTCATTTTCTGTTATATGTTATTTAAAAACTCATTTATTGCTTACACCAAGTTTAGCCGATTACAACAGATTAAACCGGGAATTATTAAAATTCTGGCTGGCTTTAGTATCCAGCTTATAAATTTCATAAATAATAACAGTATTGAAAATTAACCGCAAGGAGAAATTGAAGTCAATTTGCGATTAGCAGATCATTTTCTTGCAGTGTAAGATTATTAAGGTTACAAACCGTGTGGATCCTTCGGATCTGTAGGATCCCCGACTTGGCTGCAAAAATATCATTCTAAACTCAAAACAAACCGGGCATCGACTGCTTTGGATTTTTCTGCTTTTGAGGTTGCGATAAACGGGTTAACATCCAAAGATTCAAAGATCGGGAAATCGGTAACCAGTTGAGACAGCCTCAAAATATTTTCCCTAACAACATCAAGATTGACTGCCGGTGCTCCGCGGAAACCCGTTAATAAGGGATATCCTTTTATCGATTTGATCATTTCATCGGCATCGTAGTCGGTTAGCGGATGTATTTTAAAGGCTACATCTTTCATAACCTCGACATATATGCCGCCTATGCCAAACATCATTATCGGGCCAAAAGACGGATCATGGTTCATCCCCATTATAATTTCCACGCCGCCTTTGACCATTTCCTGAATGATCACGCCGGCAAAACTTTTTTTGGGCTTGGTGAAATTCTTTTTCATAGTCTTGAATGCTTCAGCTATTTCCGCCTGACTGCGAAGGTCTGCTATTACACCGCCAACGTCGGTCTTATGGGTAATATTCGGATCGTCTATTTTCATAACCAGAGGGTATTTCAGTTTTGCAACGGCTTTTTTCAAATCCGGCGGGGTCTTTGCTTTCTTAGATTTGGCGGCATTGATTCCGTAAGCGTCAAGTATATCAAGCGCCTCTTCGCCGACTATCATTTTCCGTTTGGCCTTAACTGCAGCATCGACGATTTTTTGAACTTTATTATCTTTAACTTGAAATTTTACACTTTTCCCCTCGGGCCTTTGGGTCCACCTGTGATAACGAACCATTGCCGACATCGCCTTGGCCGCTGATTCGGGGAAAGTGTAGATCGGTATTTTATGTTTAGCCATCTCCTCCGAACCGGCTATAATATCGGGAACGCTCATAAAACAACCCAGCACAGTCTTATTGTTCTTATGCTTTTCGATCATTTCGACGATGGCTTTTATTACAGACCTGTGATCAACAACGATAGGCGGAACAAAAATAACGATTACTCCATCGACGTTTTTATCCGACAGGACCGCATCCATTGCCGCCCGGTAAGCATCCGGACCGCCGGAAGCGATTACATCAACAGGATTGGTGGTAGCGGCTACGGCAGGCAGGTTCTTTTTAAGATATTTAAGAGTTTTATCCTCGAATGCAGCCATTTTCATGCCCAGACTCACAATAGCGTCGGTAGCCAGGATTCCCGGCCCGCCGGCATTTGTGATAACCGCAATTCTGTCGCCTTTGGGCAATTCCTGATTGGACAACGCCAGGGCAACATCAAAAAGCTCATCCACAGAAGACACTCTAAGAACGCCGCACTGGTTGAATAATGCCTCCGTACCAACATCCAAAGCAGCAAGAACTCCAGTATGTGAACTGATCGCTTTGGCGCCGGCAGCAGTCCGACCCGCTTTTACTGCTATAATGGGTTTCTTGCGAGTGATGCCTCGGGCAATCCGGGTAAATTGTCGGGGATCTCCGAAATTTTCCAGATAAAGAAGAATGATTTCGGTGTTCGGGTCATTCTGCCAGTAACGCAGAAGGTCGTTGCCTGAAATATCCGCTTTGTTTCCAACAGATACAAACATCGAGAACCCGAGTTTTATCTGATTGGCATAATCTAAAATAGCCTCGCCCAATGCGCCCGATTGCGACGTAAAGCCTACTTTTCCAAATAGCGGCTTGGTCTTTGAGAAAGTAGCGTTCATTGAAACATTCGGGTCAGTATTCAACACGCCAAAGCAATTAGGGCCGACCATACGCATGTTATATTTTCTGGCAACCTCCAGCAATTCCAATTCTTTCTCTGCGCCTTCCTCGCCGGTCTCTTTAAAGCCGGAGGTTATTACCACAACCCCTTTTACCCCTTTTTCACCGCATTGCTCCATTATCGTTTTAACATAATCACGGGGGACAATAATTATCGCAAGGTCTACCGCATCGGGTACATCAAGAATAGTTGAATAACATTTTATTGAGTGGATTACACCGGCTTTCGGATTTACAGGAAACACCTTGCCGTTGAATTCGGATTCAATAAGGTTATGAAGAATCTCCCGGCCTATGGTTCCTTTTTTTGTTGATGCCCCTATTACAGCGATTGATTTTGGTCTGAATATTCCGTCAAGACTCGAAGTCATTTAATTTACCTCCGGTTTATTTCTATTTCCGCCGTGAACTTAAGTAAAAAGGTTTGCAGGAGCAAGAATATTTAACGGTAAGGGCAAAAAAGCAGGCGTTTATGTTTTCAACGATTGGATTCAACGATGAATCTGCCACAGTATCTGGTATCATTAGCGCCTGGCAGGTATTCCGAAAGAGCCTTGAATTATTTCATATTCAGCGCATTTTTCATTGAAAAAATAGCTTCTAAGACACCGCCGGCAACAGCATTGGCTTTATCCGACATTTTAAAGCAATATTCCTTAATGCCCCGTGGATCGACATCCCCGATTTTATCGTCTTTATTCACCTTCAAACCGTCACGGGCCAATCCTCTTATTACTCCGCCAATTTGACTAACAACCTGACTGCCGGAAACCTCGGCAACAACTTCTCCCGCCGTTATATTATCGCCGATACTGCAATATGTCTTTAGAATACCGTCAGCCGGAGACCGCCATACTCGTTCCTTGGCATAGCCGTCCACAGCCGAAGGTATGCCTGTGTAGACCTGGGGAGTTCCTTGATAAATGACTCGTCCCAGATTAAATCCGCGGTTTGTTTCAACAACCGCATGGCAATTTTTCCCTGCCGTAAAGCCGGGACCAAGACCGATAACAACAGGCGCCATATCCAGCCGGGTATCATTTTCCTTTTTTAACATCCGGGCGTCAATAAGAGATAGGGGCTTGAAGCTTGTAAGCAGCCCAGCATCAGGATCAATCAGCACAGGAACACAGTTTTCGTCGATTATATTTAGAGCGGCATCAAACGATTTTGCCAGCCTGGCGGTTACTCTCTCGATCGTGACCTTTTCTTGATAAACCGCCTCTGCATAACATACAGTCCTCCTGATGCAGTTGGGTGATTCTTGCTCCAGGGCAACCACCTCAAAACCTGCCATAAAAAGACGTCTTATAACGCCCGAGGCCATTTCGCCGGCGCCTCTGATTACCGCTCTGTTTTCGACAAATTGACCGGTCAATCTTTACTCGTAGAGGTTTTTCTTTTTACAGCTATCAACTCGGCGGCTATGGAGATTGCAATCTCATAAGGACTTTCAGCGCCGATATCAAGACCAATGGGGGAATGTACTTTCTTTAAAAGAGATTCTTTGATCCCGGATTTTTTTAACTCCTCAAAGATCCTGGCAATCTTGGCCTTTGAACCTATCATGCCGACATACGCACAATTTTGACCTATCACCTTTTCAAGAACTGACCTGTCGCCTTTATGACCGTGTGTAACTATGACAACATAACTGTCACAATCCAACGCCGGGAAATTATCATTAAAATCAGGGTCGGTAAGAACGGTCTCAACCGGGGCGTTGTATTGGTTTAATATATCCTGACGGTCGTCGATTACGGCTATTTTAAAATTTAATCCGGCGGCTGCTTTAACCAGCGCCTGCCCTACATGTCCGCCGCCGAAAATAAACAGCCTGTCCGGCCTGCCGGAAAGCTCCATGAAAACATCCGCTTCGCCGCCGCAATACATACCGGTGGATTCGGGTCCGTTTGACGAGAACTGATACGTTTTTAGAAGATGCGGGCTGTTATTTTTGATCATATCAAGGCAGTCTTCGATGACCAGTTTCTCGAAAGAGCCGCCGCCAATAGTTCCCGATATTGAGCCATCGGGAAAGACCAGCATTTTAACTCCGGCATCTCTGGGCGATGAACCGGCGGTTTTTACTATTGTAGCCAGGACAAACGTCTCGCCGGCACTTTTCTTTTTTGTTATTTCTGTGAAAATGTCCATAGTGTTTGCAGGTCCTCAGTTTAAGATTTGCGCTTATCAACTCTTTTTAATATAGATTTATAATCATCCTGCGTATCGATATCAACCTGTATTTCATCATCTTCCAGTTCGATCACTTTCTCTTTATACCCGGCGATTAACTCTTCACCCACAGTATCGCCGTTAAGAACCATTAGTTCCGGAAAGAATTCTTTCGAAAATATTATGGGGTGTCCGCGACCCGTCGGCGTTTTTATATAAAGAATTCCGGGCGACTTTTGCTTATACATATCAATCGCCCTGTTTATCAGGCCGCTTGAAACGGTCGGCTTATCCGCCACCATAAACGATAAAGCATCAGTATCACGGCCGGCGCTCTTTACAGCACATTTAATCGACTCGGCACGGCCAAGACGGTACTTATCATTAAAAACAATTCTTATCCTGTCGGCAGCGTTATCGTCAATCAGTTTTTCAATGCGCCGGCTCTCAAAACCGGTAATAAGCAGGATATTATCAACATCGGATTTCGACAGCTGGTATATTACCTCCTCTATTACAGTATGATGCTTGAAAGGCAGCAAAAGCTTATTTTTGCCTATCCTCGAGGAGGCGCCCGCGGCTAATATAACTCCGACTATTCTCATAATTGTATCACCCATTCAAGATTAAAATAGAAAGGTCATGTAAATAGTCAAGCAATTTGACCGCCAGTGATATATTCAGATTGGATTAACTTATGGCGTGCGATACGATCAAAGCCGAACAAGTATAGTAGGTCGGGTTCTGACCGGAGGGAAAAACCCGACACGATATAATTGTCGGCCTTCTCCCGCTGGTCGGAGGCCGACCTACTTACTGCCAACTACCGGCAGGAGTCATCCGCCACGGCGGACTGTCCTACTTTGCTATTTGGAAGGTGATGTTAATAGACGAAGGTTTTAATAGAACTCCAGTGTATATTTAAAATCCATAAAATTTGGAAATTGCTTCTGCGAGTAGATTACCGGCTGCGCCAATACCGATATTCCAACTTCCTTCGGAAGCCTTTTTGACCATATTACCTACCCACTTTGAGACATGTGAGCCTAATTGATCTTTTGAAGTCGGAGGTGTATCTTTTTTCAATGCTTTACTTAGCTCATGAATATCTTGGTCATGTATTCCCTTTTCACGCAAGAAATTTTCTAACGATTCAACATCATTAGGCTTTATATTAATAGTAAACTGAGAATCTTGAGATGACCCTATAACGTTAACTGCCCCGCCATAAACTGTAGTATTGATGATTTGCTCAACTCTAGCTGGTTCGATTTCTGGTCCGGTGCCATTAATATTGGAACCAGCAGTGGGCTCCTCTTTCCAAATAGCTAGACTAAAATCTAGAATCCTATTTCGTACGGCATTTAATAATTCAACAAGATTCCCTTTGCCAAATTCAGCCCATGCCTGTAAACAATTTTGACCTTCATATACATTCATACCTAAAACTACATTTAGGTCGCCAGTAGGTACTTGTAATGTGTCAACCTTACCATCTTTGACAGTTTGTTCGATACTGGCAATACTTTGCCTGCAGTGATAATCTTGCAATTCTTTTGCTTCCGGTGGTAAACTTATCCAAGGAATTGGAGCGTTTCTTAATCCAGACCCAAAAGGTCCAGAAAAATGTCCCTTTAGTTCCAAGGGCCATTTTCGATAATCAGGAACATCAACATTATCGGGATAACCATTAGATTCCCATAATAACCAATCTTCTAATGGTTTGCTATTAAGCCTAGCAGCTAGTACTTTGCACTTTCTAAGCAATGCCCCAAGATCGCTGGAGGAATTTACAGCATCATTTTTAATCTCTTCAAGCAATGTCATTTTATTTACCCCAAGTAATATCTTTAAATCTTTTCTAATCTATATCCAAGACGTTTAAAGATAGAATAGTTTATGCATTTGTCAAGTAATATACCAAACACCGGCCCATAATACCCCCTTGAAATTCATTATTTTCTTGACATCACCCGCCGATATATTTATTATTAGAACGAACGTTCGATATTATTACGGACTGGAGAGGACTGAAGATGCCGACTGCTAAATTAAAATCAACCGTAACCCGGCGCAACAGGCGATACGAAAAACGGTTAGCCTCGATACTTAAAGCCGCCTCGAAAATAATCGCCCGGGACGGTTTCGAGGGCGCCTCCATCCGCAAGGTGGCCGCCAAAGCCGGAATCGGGCTGTCTGGCATCTACTACTATTTCAACAGCAAGGACGAAATGCTCTTTGCCCTGCAAGACTATGCCTTCTCCACTCTGGTTGAAACCCTTAAAGAAAGGCTCGAAACAGCCGGTACGCCTGAGGATAAATTGAAAGCGGTCATCGAAAATCATTTCAATTTCTTTATCAACAACATGGATGACCTCAAGGTGTGTGTGCATGAAATAGGATCGCTGTCGGGAGCTTATTACAAAAAAATCCTGAAAATACGAAGAGAATATTTCATACTGGTCAGGTCTGTTGTTGCAGAGATAATAAAAAAGCCGGGTCTTTATGATGTCAACCTGGCGACGTTATTCCTATTCGGGTCGTTAAACTGGATATATATGTGGTATAACCCCAAGGAAAATCCTGATATAACGAAATTAAGAGACCAACTGTTAACGATATTTTTAAATGGTATAAAAGCAACTTAAGCGCTGTAGGAGGCTTATGTTTAAACAATTTTTCGAATGGTATGAGAAAAGGCACGATTATGCCCGGGACTGGATTGCTAAAAACAACAGCGATGTAGTCGGTTGTTTCTGCAGTTATGTCCCCGAGGAGATAATTTATGCCGCCGGGCTTTTGCCGGTGCGCCTGCTCGGTTCGCATGAACCGCAGGATGTCACCGAGCCGCACATTTTCGGCATGTTCTGCCCGTTTTGCCGTGACGTCCTGGCGCAGGGATTAAAAGGACGTTGCGATTACATGAAGGGTATCACAATCGCCCAGTCATGTCTTCACCTGAGGCAGTCGTTCACCTCATGGGAAAACCATGTGCCGGTCGATTACGCCTATTACCTGCCAATGCCCAGTAAGGTTCAGACCAGACATGCCCGTCCTTACCTCAAAGGTGAATATGAAAGGTATATTAAGTCGCTTGAGGAATGGACAGGCAAACGAATCAGCAATGAAGCGCTCAGAGAGTCGGCAGAACTTCACAACGAAAACCGCCGGCTTATGCATGAGGTTTACGACTTGCGCAAGGACCCCAATCCATCGGTTACCGGATCAGAGGCAATGGTCATGGTGGTTTCGTCGTTCCTTGTCGATAAGAAAGATCACAACGCCGAGCTGAAACGCATCCTGCCCGAGCTGAAATCCCGTACACTCGACCGAGAAACCGGTTCTCGTCTTATGATAGTCGGTTCCGAGAATGACGATACCAAATTTATAAAAATGGTTGAATCAGTCGGAGCTACTATTATTTGTGACGACCATTGTACGGGAACGCGTTATTTCTGGAACGAAACAAAGTTTGAGAACGGCGATATCCTTCAGGATTTAGCCGACAGATATATAGACCGTCCCGCCTGTCCCTCCAAAGACTGGGAAGAGCGCACAAGATTTCCGCATATTCTTCAAATGGCAAAGGATTTCAATATTGACGGCGTTATCATTATTCAGCAAAAATTCTGCGATCCCCATGAGAACGACATTCCGATTTTATCAGAATATCTTAAGGAAAATGGCTTTCCGACGTTGTTCCTCGAGTTTGATGTGACTGTGCCGCTTGGGCCGATGCGGGTCAGGGTTGAGGCGTTTTTGGAGATGTTGAGCGAAGAGGAACTGTTTTAACTGACCTTAAGAGATAGGAGAAAATATGGCTGAATATAAAACCGAGCCGTTGAAATGCTGGAATAAGGCCAAAGAACTCCGGCTCAAATATTATAAGGATTACCAGGAGGCGCACAAGAAAGGCGGTATCCGCTGGACCGGCGGCGCCTGGGCTCTGGATGCCGTTCCAGCCGGACTTGGTCGTGATGTTTATAATATCACCGGCGAACCTTATGGCGCTTCAATAGCTTTCGATAAAAAATTCTCTTTAGAATGTATGGAAGCTACAGAAGCTAAAGGCTGGGCCCGCGACCTGTGCAGCTACATGCGAAATTATTGGGGCTCGATGTATCTCAATAAATTTGCCTTTGGCGGCGAATATCCTGAACCCGATTTCTGTTACCAGGATCATATCTGCTGCAGTCATGCCAAATGGTATCAGCATGTGGCTGAATACAAAAAGACACCTTATTTCTGCGTCGATGTATCGGTCGGACCTTACAATGAGCTCGATGAAAACAGGCTGATGTTTGTAGTCAACCAGTTGCATGAAGCGATTGAGTGGATGGAAAAGACCACCGGCCGCAAGTACCAGGACGAGCTTTTGATTGAGGCTGTTGAGAATGAGTGCCGGTCAACATCAACCTGGGCGGAGATCTGCTGTCTTAATATGGCTAAACCGGCGCCGCTTGATGAAAAAACGATGTATTCGCTTTATGTTCATGGCACCCTGGCCAAACATAAAAAAGAGGTAGCAGACTTCTATGAAGAACTCCGTGATGAGGTCAAATACCGGGTGGAAAACAATATCGCCGCCCTGCCCAATGAGAAGTGCCGCCTAATGTCTGATACACAGCCGCCATGGGGATTTTTAAAAGTATTCCGTTATCTTGAAAAATATGGCGCAATATCAATCGGGTCGCTTTACACCTTTGGCCTTATCGGCATCTGGGAAACAAAACCGGATGGCGCCTGGGGTCCAAGAACCACCCCGATGCAGAAAGGTGAAAAGATCACCAACCGCGATCAGGCGTTGAGGATACTGGCTGATTGGAACCTGTCCAAACCGGAGTGGCAGCATTTCTATGACCCCGACCTTAAAACCGAAATGATGCTTCAGATAGTCAAACAGTGGAAACTGGATGGAGTCATGCTTCACCTAAACCGCGGCTGTGAGGGACTCACCTGCGGTATCATGGAAAACCGCCTGGGTATCGCCAAAACCGGAACGCCGATTATGACATTTGAGGGCAACATGGGAGATGAACGGGAATTTGATGAAAAACAGGTCATGACCAGAATCGATTCCTTTATGGAAACACTGGGATTGCAAATGATGACCGTCTGATAGAAGCAGCTTCATGACAATAAACGAGATTATTTAAAGGAGGTAGAATGATTACCGCCGGAATTGATATGGGGGCGAAATTTATCAAAGTATTGTTACTAAAAGATGGCGAGATCATGGCAAAAGCTCAGGAGATGGCCGGATTCGAGCCTGTAGAAGCCGCCGAGAAGGCTTTCAGCAAGGCTCTTTCTGAATCACGTTTAAGCAAGGAAGATGTAAATGCTATTTTCGCCACAGGTGCCGGAAGAAAAGCAGCGCCTTTTGCTCAGGATTCTATTACAGAAGTAGGCGCCGCCGCCAGAGGAGTGACACATTCTCATCCATCTGTGCGCACTATTATCGAAGTGGGCGCCGAGGAGGGCCGGGCTGTAAAATGCAACGAGCAGGGCAAAGTAGAAGATTTTGCGATAAACGAAAAATGCGCCGCCGGCGCCGGCTCTTTTACCGAAGCAATGTCAAGAGCGCTGGAAGTGCCGCTTGATGAGTTCGGGAGAATTTCTCTTACATCCAGTAAGTCGATTCCGATGAACGCCCAATGCGCTGTATTTGCCGAGAGCGAGGTTGTTTCGCTGGTGCATGCCAAAACGCCTAAAGCTGATATTGCGCGGGCGGTTCACGACGCTATTGCCAGCCGGATAGTATCTATGGTGCGGCGAGTGGGCATCAATAATGACGTAGCTCTTATTGGCGGCGTTTCCTATAATCCCGGGTTTGTAGATTCTTTAAATCGCGGGCTGGAAACTACAGTTATTATCCCGGAAAACGCTGAGTATACTGGCGCTCTGGGAGCGGCAATTGTCGCGGCTGAAAGGAATAAAAATGACTGAGGAGAAAAAAGAATTCTGGCGCTGGAAAGAATACAACTGGCATGATGAAGCCAAAGACTGGAAAGGAGTCGAGACAATCACTGCCGGCGTGGATGTTGGTTCAGTCAGCTCACAGGTTGTGATAATGCTTGATGGCGAGCTGTACGCATATTCAAACATGCGCACCGGCTCCGACAGCCCCGACAGCGCCCGTAAGGCCATGAGCTGGGCGTTGGAAGATACCGGCATGACTCTGGACGACATTCATTATATTGTTGGGACTGGTTACGGCCGGGTTAATGTACCTTTCTCTAACCGGGCCATAACCGAAATCGCCTGCCATGCTCGCGGCGGCAACATGATGTATGGCTCAACTGTCCGGACTATCCTCGATATGGGAGGTCAGGACTGCAAAGCTATTCGCTGTGATGAACGCGGAAAGGTGTCAAATTTTTTGATGAATGATAAGTGTGCCGCCGGAACCGGTCGGGGCATGGAAGTTTTCGCCGATCTGCTGGCTGTTTCTATTGAAGATGTCGGCGAACAATCGCTTGATGTTGAGGAGGAGCCGCCGCCGGTATCATCAACCTGCGTGGTGTTTGCTAAATCTGAAGCCACATCTCTGCTCAGGGAAGGATGGTCAAAGAAGAAAGTGCTGGCCGCCTATTGTTCGGCTATGGCTCATCGGGTAGTCACTCTTTTGGAACGTGTCGGTGTGGAAAAGGATTTCGCTATTACCGGCGGCATCGCCAAAAATATCGGCGTAATAAAAAGACTCGAAAAGGAATTGAATCTCACGTCTTTGAAATCAAACTACGATACCCAGATCGCCGGGGCGCTTGGCGCCGCTCTGTTCGGCAAAACACTGATAGAAAAACAGAGGATGAAGGCCAAATGAAAGCTAATTACGGATATTTAGACGGCAGCGGCGAATTTTTTATCACGATCGATACCGACCTCTGTATCGAATGTTCTCATCATGGGTGTGTGGATGCCTGCCCTGTGGGCATGTTTGAAATCATTGTGGATGATTACGATGATAAAGTTGCCGCTATTAAAGAGGAACACCGTAAAAAAGTGAAATACGACTGCAGTGCCTGTAAACCGGTATCCGATCGGCCGCCATTACCATGCGTTGAGGCCTGTACGCCAGGGGCTATTACGCATTCATGGTAACGCGGAAATCATTTTTCAGATTAGCAGAGCAGTTGAATAACTTTAAAACTATACTGGCAAAACGGTAGTTATCGGGAGCGCTATTGCGATGTTGACTCTTAAAATTGACGGACAAACAATCGAGTGTTCCGAGGGTAAAACTATACTCGAAGCGGCCGACTCGGCGGGTATTTATATACCGCGTTTGTGTTATCATGCAGACTTGCCGGCTGCTCGTGAAACAACCTGGGCAGATTACATTTTTCAGGGTGACAAAAAAATCGTCGGTGAAAAACCGGGTGAAAAAGCTGGAGAAGACGCTCATTGCAGTCTGTGTCTCGTTGAAATTAATGGAAATCCCGAGCCGGTAAAATCCTGTATTACGCCTGTCGAGGATGGGATGATTGTCAAAACGGATACCGATAAGGTAATTCAAAACAGGCAACAGGCTCTTGCCGGAATTCTGGCTGATCATCCGCATGCCTGCCTGACATGCGCCCAGAAAGAGGGCTGCAGTCGGACAGATTGCTCAACTAACGTGCCTGAAAATGAAAGGTGCTGTAAGCTTCTTGGACACTGCCATTTTGAAAAAGTCTGTGATTACATAGGCATTCCAGGCGATACTTCAAAATATATTCCCAAGCATCTTCCTGTAATTAAAGATGATCCGCTTTTCGATCGCGATTACAATCTTTGTATAGGCTGTCTAAGATGCGTACGGGTTTGTCGTGATGTAAGGGGCGTCAATGCCATCGGAGCTGTCTGGAAGAACGGTCGTTCGTGGGTAGGGACGATTAATGGCCCGGGACTTAAAGAAGCTGAGTGCCGGTTTTGCGGCGCCTGCGTGGAGATTTGCCCTACCGGAGCATTGACAGATAAAGAAGGCATACTGGCAATCAAAAAAGATGCCCCCTTGCCATGTGTAGGTAATTGTCCGGCGGGCATTGATATCCCGCGCTATATAAAGTTGATCGCTCTCGGTCGTTATCGTGATGCGCTTAATCTCATTCGCTTCTATGTGCCTTTTCCCGGTATCCTGGGATACGTCTGTTTTCATCCATGCGAGGATGTCTGCCGCAGAAAAGAAATCGACCAGCCGGTGTCTATCTGTGCCCTTAAACGTTTCGTCGCCGATGAAGTATCGATTGATGATATTCAACTGCCGGAAAAACAGCCGGATACCGGAAAAAAGATCGCTGTCATTGGCGCTGGTCCAACCGGCTTAACAGCGGCATATTATCTTAGTATTATGGGTCATCAGGTTGAACTGTTCGACAGCACCGGTAAGCCGGGGGGCATGCTCAGTCAGGGCATCCCTGATTACAGATTGCCAGAGGATGCTGTGGAACGAGAATTGGAATCTCTTAATAAGCTAAGCATCGATTTTCATCTGAATTCCCCAATCAGCGATAATTTTGGAATCCCTGAACTAAAATCTCAGGGCTTCAATGCAATTCTGGTTGCCACGGGGATATCTGAAAGTATAAGTCTGCCTGTAGAAAATTCAAATCTCGATGGAATTACTCTCGGTCTGGAATTTTTAAAATCAGCAAAACTGCCCTATAAACCGAAACTGGATGGCAATGTTGTAGTCATTGGCGGTGGGAATGTTGCTGTTGATGCCGCCATGACAGCGGTACGGCTTGGGGCAAAAACTGTTCAACTCGTATGCTTGGAATCGCGTGATGAGATGCCCGCTCATGACTGGGAAATTAGGCAGGCTGAAGAAGAAAGCATCAAGATAAATCCATCCTGGGGACCAAAATGTTTTACCGGCCAGAAAGGCAAAGTAGCGGGTGTCGATTTAAAGCGCTGTACGAGGGTGTTTGACGAACATGGCCGGTTTTCTCCTGAATACAATGATGAAGAAATGCACCATATACAAGCCGATCATGTGATTATTACTATTGGCCAGGAAATCGATAGTGAACTCCTTCATCATATTGTAAGCTTAACGGGAATTACTGGTAATATATTAAAGGTTGATGAAAACTATGCTCTCGGCATCGGTGATGTTTTTGCCGCCGGTGATGTGATTCGCGGTCCTTCATCTGTTGTCGAGGCCATAGCCGATGGACGTAAAGCCGCCGATGCTATCGACAAGCACCTCGGCGGAAGCGGTATTGATGAGATTATTTATAAGTTTGAGGAACTTGACGGTCCCAAAATAGACTATACCGCTGAATCGTTTGTAAAAAGCAGACATACTGCAAAGATTTCTAAACCCGAAAAACGCAAGTTGGGATTCGGACTGATTGAAGAGACTTTCAAAGAGGAAGCGGCAACAGCGGAAGCCCGGCGATGCTTGCAGTGTCATCTTCGCCAGATGATTACACCAGACATTTTGCCTCCGGAAAAGTGGCTGCCACTGAAAAAAGAAACTGTGGATTCTATCACCGAAACAGAAGGCGTATTTCAACTTCTAAACTCCGAAAAGAAGGTGATTCAAATTACAGGAACAGCCAATATCAAAAAAGACTTGTCAGAATGTCTTGAAAATCCCGGAGATGTTGTTTATTTTATCTATGAGGAAGACCCTATGTATACTAAACGCGAAAGTGAACTGATACAGCAGTATCTTCAGGAACATGGCGAACTCCCATCGGGCGGCGAACTCAATGACGATCTTTTTTAATGGCTGATGATTTATTAAATAAATTGAGTTCCAAGGGATGGCAGAAGCAGTTTTCAGCCTCGGGCGCAAGACTGCGGGAAGCTGTCGATAATTACCGGAAACTTGGCTTCGAGGTGATGACAATTCCGGCAAGAGAGCTGGTTAATGATGGCTGCAGCGTCTGCTTTGATGACGAAAGCGATGAAACGGTTATGATTTTCACCCGGAAAACTGATGCGAAAATAGTGGATGAACTGTATGATAATATTGATTAGCTGTCTTTAGAAAACAACAGTAATATTAAAGATTGATATGAGGGAAAGGAGATTATGATGAAAGCCGCTGTATTTTATGGTCCAAACCAGCCATTAAAAATTGAAGAGGTCCCGACGCCAGAGCCGGCTCCCGGTCAGCTCTTAATTAAAACCTCGGCCTGTGGAGTCTGTCATACCGACTTACACTATATAGACCACGGAGTGCCGACATTTAAAAAGCCGCCGCTTATCCTGGGCCATGAACCATCCGGAACTGTTGCCGCCATTGGCGAGGGAGTCGGCGGTTTCAAAGAAGGCGACAGGATTTTATTACCTGCGGTTTTAACCTGCGGTCGGTGCGATTTCTGCCGTACCGGCAGGGAAAATATATGTGTATCGATGGTTATGTTCGGCAACAATATCGACGGCGCTTACGCAGAATACCTGCTGGCTCCGGCTAAGGATACTTTTCATCTTCCGGAAGAGATTCCTCTTGAGGAAGGTTCAATCATAGCCGATGCCATCTCAACGCCTTTTCATGCTGTCAAGAACCGCGCCGAGGTAAAACCCGGCGATTCAGTGGTAGTATTGGGTTGCGGTGGTATCGGGATAAACATAGTCCAGGTAGCCGCGGCCGTCGGCGGGTCGGTTATTGCGGTTGACATTTCGCCGGAAAAGCTTGAGTGGGCAAAAAAGCTGGGCGCTGATGTCACAATCAATCCTAAAGAAGATGAAAAATGGACCAAGACCGTTAAGAAGATGACCGGCGGCGGCGCAGATATTGCCATTGAGGCCATTGGAAATCCAGCAACAATCGAAACCGCTTTCAACTCACTCAGAATCGGGGGACGGTTGGTCGTACTGGGTTATACTCATAAAGATATTTCATTGAATGCCGGCAGGATAATGTTTCGCGAGATGGAGATTGTCGGCTCGTTAGGCTGCCGGCCAGTCGATTACCCCAAACTGATTGAACTCTGCCGTGTGGGAAAAATCAAGGTTAAGGAACTGGTAACAGGCAGATTTCCATTAGATAAAATCAATGATGCATTTGATCTACTGAGAAAAGGCGAAGGACTCAGATCCATTATTACCTTTTAGCCTTTATTTTAATAGATATAATTGTTGATAAAAAGTACTGGCGTAAAGGAAATCCCATGATTTCCATTTACAACAAAGGTCAATAAAAATTCGTCTAAACACTTGATATCAGCAAACGAATTTCGTATCCTACTTTGATGGTCAGGCAATTGTAGATGATTAAATCTGTCCAATGGAGGGTATGCAGACAATAATAAAATCTGCTTCACAATATCGATCATTCAAGAAAGATTAGATGAAGAAATTTTTTAAGTTTTACTCATGTTTGTGACATTTGGAAAACTAAAGGTCATGGAAAGAATGTAAGTTTATAAATTATTGAAACA
This sequence comes from uncultured bacterium, assembly GCA_965603725.1. GTDB lineage: Bacteria > Zixibacteria > MSB-5A5 > UBA10806 > 4484-95 > JAGGSN01. Next base: position 49,143 of record CBFDEC010000007.1, read on the forward strand.
AAACAAGGAGTGGTAATGGAGATTAAGAAAGTTGGTATTTGCGGATGCGGGCTTATGGGCTCAGGTATAGCCGAAATAGCGTCCAAGGCCGGTATGGATGTTATTATTCGCGAGGTAAATGATAATTTTTTGAAAAAGGGAATGGGTCGAATCGATAAGTCTCTTTCTCGCGCGGTCAGCAAAGGCAAGCTTGACGAGACGGGTAAAAAAGCAGTCCTGGATAAAATCAAAGGGACAACCAGCGTTAATGATCTGGCTGACTGTGATATAATCGTCGAGGCTATAATCGAAAATCTCGGGGAGAAGATTAAGCTTTACAAAGAGCTCGATTCTATTGCTAAAAAAGACGCGATCTTCGCTTCCAATACTTCGTCGTTATCGATAACGGAAATGGGAGCATCGACTAACCGCGCCGATAAGTTCTGCGGTTTACATTTTTTCAATCCAGTGCCGGTTATGAAGCTTGTTGAGGTCGTTAAGACTGTGGCCACCTCAGACGCTGCTTTCGAGGCGGCTAAAGCTTTCGGCGAGAAGCTGGGGAAGGTTGTGGTATCATGCAGCGATTCGCCGGGCTTCGTAGTCAACCGTCTTTTGGTGCCATACCTGCTTGATGCTATCCGGGCTCTTGAGGCCGGCGTGGCAAGCAAAGAGGATATCGATAACGGGATGAAGCTTGGCTGCGGTTATCCGATGGGACCGCTTGAATTGACTGATTTTGTCGGCCTGGACACGACCTACTATATCGCCGAAATTCTTTTCGATGAGTTCAAAGACCATCATTATGCCTCGCCTCCTCTTTTGAAGGCAATGGTTAAAGCCGGTTATCTTGGGCGTAAAGCTGGCCGCGGTTTTTATGATTATGCAAAGAAGTAGGTAAGAGTTATGGAATATAAAAATATTAAATTTGAAAAAGACGGTGCTGTCGCAACTGTTACAATTGACCGTCCAAAAGTATTGAACGCCTTAAACGATGAAACGATCGCCGAACTCGATCATTGCTTCACATCTATTGCCGACGATAGCTCGATATTGTGTGTCATCCTAACCGGCGGCGGAGAAAAATCGTTCATAGCCGGAGCCGATATCGGCGAACTGGCGGTCTGTGATGTGATCTCCGGCCGGGCTAAATGCGATCGCGGGCAATCACTGCTGTTTAAAATCGAGAATATCCCTCAGCCCGTTATTGCGGCTATCAACGGTTTTGCTCTTGGCGGCGGATGCGAATTTGCTATGGCCTGCGACATTCGTTTAGCCTCGGAAAAGGCGAAAATCGGACAGCCTGAAGTCAGCCTCGGCATCATTCCCGGGTATGGCGGCACCCAGCGGCTGGCTCGCCTTGTCGGCCGCGGCAAAGCCAAGCAGATGATACTCACCGGTGATTTTATCAACGCCGCCGAGGCGTATCGCATCGGGCTGGTAGATGAGGTCTATCCGCCGGATGAGCTTATGGCAAAAGCTAAAGAGATGGCCGGTAAAATCGTATCAAAAGGACCGCTGGCTATAAAAGCCGCCAAGGAAGCGATAAACCTTGGCCTCGATGTTGATATCAAATCAGGTTGTGAACATGAAGCGGTTTTATTCGCCGGTATCTGTGCTTCCGAGGATAAAACTGAAGGCACAAGTGCATTTTTAGAAAAACGCAAGGCGGAATTTAAAGGGAAGTAGTTATATAGACAGGGGCAAAGGAAGCCTTTGCCCCTTTTAGAATTAAATATGAATAGAGAACTAAATCTAAATGCCAAAAGCATTCATGAGGCGATTGAATTACAGGTAAAAAAAGAAGGATTTAAGCCCAAACCTGTTAAACCGCTTGTAGCGCCTGTTTTAGCCAAGCCTCATACTGCAGTCTATAAAATGCATCGTTATTATGCAAGAAGACCTCATAATGTTTTCGCTAAATTGATTGAGCATTATACAAATCCAGGAGATATTGTCTTGGATCCGTTTTGCGGCGGAGGAGTTACAGTATTTGAGGGATTGAAATTACGACGTAGAGTCATTGGGATTGATATAAATCCGTTAGCCACCTGGATAACTAAAGTTGAAGTTGAACCGGTGGATTTTGAAATCTTGGAAGAATTGTATAATGAGTGGCTCAAATTAATTGAGAAAAATATACCAAAGTTATTTAAAGCTAAATGTACAGAATGCGGAAAATTTGGCATTGCTGAATGGTATGAATGGTCGAATGTAGTAGTTTGTCCCAACTGTGAGGAAAATGTAATATTAGGAAGAACCAAAAAAATAAGGCCCGGATTATTTGAATGCAATAATAAACAATGTAAAACCCGCATTCAGCCAAATAAATGTGAAAGAAAACCGGATATTATATTAACGGTTATGATAGATTGTAAAAATTGTAAAAAAGTTATAAAAAGAGAATCTATCCCGGATGATATAAAAAGATATAAAAAGATATTAAAAGATGAAAAACAATACATCAAAAAAGAAAAAATCAAAATACCAAATGAAAAATTTCCAGATATGGATCGTGCCAGAGACGATAATATTTTCGGCAAAGGTATTAAATATTTTAAAGATATGATGACTGTCAGACAACGTATTTCATTAGGCTTAATAAAAAGATATCTTCCCCGGAATAAAGAAGCAAATGAGATAGATGCATTATACCATGTTTTCTCTGCTTCTTTACGGTATGTAAACAAGTTTGTGTTTCAAAGTTCAAATTGGCAAAGCGGCAAACCTATTGAGTGGGCCGGGCATAATTATTGGATGCCTTTTTGCTATTTTGAATTGAATCCATTAAATCCAATTAAGAAAAAATATAAGGCACTAATAAACGGCAAAATAGAGCAGGAAAAATTTATTGGAGAATACTGCAAATTTCCAAAATCGAGAAAACCCTGGGATGAATTAGAAAATGGTTTAACCTGTTGGATATTGACTCAATCAAGCCATGATATCAAATTACCTGACGAATCAGTGGATGCGATTATTACTGACCCTCCATTTGGAGGTAATGTTCAATATGGCGAGTTGTCAGATTTCTATTTAGTATGGCTTAAAGAGTTCTTAGGTTTGAAAAATCTTTCTGATAAATCAATGGAGGCCATTGAAACGCGTAATCAAGGTTTTAAAGAGGCAAAAGATAGAGAATTTTATGAAGAGATGCTTTATTTAATATTTAAAGAATGCAGAAGAGTCATCAAACCAGATGGCTGGATGGTCTTAACGTTTCACAATAGAGACATAGGTGTTTGGATGTCTTTGCATAGAGCCGCATTAAGGGCTGGTTTCAGACTTCCTTTGGAAAACGAATGTTCTAATCGAGGAATGGTTTATCAGCCTCCTGTGCAAAATTATACTCAAACTATTCATCAACGGGCGGCCGGTTCTATGCTGGGTGATTTTATATTATCTTTTAAGCCCGCAGCTCCCCCTGTTCAATTAGAAGCAATTAAAGCACAATTGACATTGAAAGAAGAAAAAGAACTTCAAGATAAGGCAGAGGAAATCATAAGATATCATGGCGGAGCTGATGACACAACATTGATGACCGGTCTTATTCCATATTTGCACGAGGCATCATTACTGCATCGTATCGGTAAATATGATTTGAATATATTACTGGAGAATGGACCTTTCAAATTCCTATCTAAAGAAAAAAAATGGTTCATGGAGGACATGGTAGAACCAACTGGCTCATTAAAACCTTTGAATATGATCGATGCTGAAGTGTTTGTCCAAAATCTTATCCATAGTTATTTATTTGAACATAAGCAGGCAACGATGGATGAGCTTTTAGTCGTCATTTATGAAAATCTTGTTAACTCTCACCGGCCTCAGATTAGCACAATAGATAAAGTTGTAAATAAATATTGTAAGAAAAAGAAAGTAAAAGGCCAAAAACGTGAACTATATATTTGGAATCCTAAGGTGAAAACTCCTGAACAGATTGAAAAAGCATTGTCAACACAGATTCCCCTGGGTTTTGATACTGCCATTGCATTGGATCATAATAATATAATTAAAATCATCTCAGAATCAGCAAACAATGCCGGTTATAATGTTCATGTCGGTAAAACAGAACAAAGAAAATCCCCGACATTAAAAGCTTTAAGCCTGGAATTGTCAGGTTTTGAATTGGGATTGCCCCCTGAAGTTTTCAAATTAATTCAAGAAATTGATATTATAATATTGAAAGGTTCTAATATCATAGCCGCTGTTGAGGTTGCTACTACTATTTCAACTTTTAACAAGGCAGTTAACGATAGATTTAGAAATTTACTTACAATTGCTCCAAATTTGGATATTAGATTAAGTGTAATTGTCTCTGATAATAATTTTGAAAAAGCACATGAAGAACTATATACGCCCGCTAATATTAAATCCAGGTTGTCAGAAAAAGTTAAATTATTTAAAACAAGTAAAATCATGGATAAAGATTTCTTAAATATGATTTTAAGTAAAAATACATGATTTAAACAGGAGAACGAATGAATTTCGAATTAACCGAAGACCAGCTGGCAGTTCAGGAGGTAGCCAGAGGGTTTACTGAAAAGAAACTGAAACCCAGGGCTGAGGAGTTTGACGCCGAATCCAAGATGGACAGCGGTTTATTGAAAGAAATGGGCGAACTGGGCCTGATGGGGATTACTCTCCCAGAAAAGTACGGCGGCGGTGAAATGGATACGATATCCTATATGGTAGCATCGGAGGAGCTGGCTAAAGGCTGCGCCTCTCATGCAGCTGTTTTAGGGTTGCATAACTCTCTCTACGGCTATCCGGTTGTCGAATTTGGAACAGAAGAACAAAAGCAAAAATATCTTCCCGGCATCTGCAGCGGAGAACAGGTAGGCGCCTTTGCACTATCTGAACCCGGCGCTGGTTCCGATGCCGCGGCCGTTGCTACTACTTGCAAAAAAAAGGACGACGGCTATGTGCTTAACGGCACAAAAATATTTATTACCATGGGCGCTGTGGCGGACAGCGTTATAGTATTCGCAACCTCTAAAAAAGGTTCCGGTCCCAAAGGCATCACCGCTTTCATAGTCGATAAAGGCGCCGAGGGATTTGATATCGGCACAATCGAAAAGAAAATGGGACTTAAGGCGTCACCCACGACCGAATTAATATTCAATGACTGTTTTGTTCCTAAAGAGAATATGCTTGGCGTGGAAGGGAAAGGTTTCCGGGTGGCGATGTCTACCCTGGATGGCGGCAGGATCAGTTGTGGAGCGATGGCGGTTGGTCTGGCTCAGGCTGCTTTTGAAATTGCCTTGAAATATTCGAAGGAACGCGAGCAGTTCGGCAAACCGATCTCAGCGTTTCAGGCTATTCAGTTTCACCTGGCGGATATGTCTATTATGATAGAAAACGCCCGGCTTTCGGTCTACCGGGCAGCCTGGATGAAAGATAAAGGAATGCCCTATACATTGCAGGCGGCCCAGGCTAAAGTTTACGCCTCGGAAATTTCTACTTTAGTGACTCATAAAGCGATTCAGGTTCTTGGCGGTTATGGATATATCAGGGATTACCAGGTCGAAAGGATGTACCGTGACGCCCGCGTAACCGAGCTTTTCGAGGGGACATCGGAGGTGCAAAGGCTGATTATCGCCAGAAACCTTCTCAAAGGAAAATAGAAAAGGAGTTTTATAAGGAGAATAAGAGGTTGTAGTAATAAATGAATCTTGATTGTGATTCTCTGAAAAGTCATTGCGAGCATCTGACCCGTAAGGCGAGAGATTTGAAAAACAAACAAAATAGCAATGTAAGCCCGGCCGCAGGACAGGCCGTCAAGGTCTTGTGGATTTTCAACCTGCCCGGACAGACTGAAAGTCTGTCCTACTAAAGCTTGCGATCTATATGTCTTCGCATTGGTTTACCCAAATCGATTTGTTTCTTAAGAGTGAAACGAAACTCCGGGACGCTTCCAAACATTCTAAGAGTTTGCATGATTGATTTGTCATCCCGCTGTTTCCTCACGATGACTGAGAATTATATACAGCCTCATAGGCTTTTCTGACAGTATTATGAAAGAGATCACGTTTTTTGGCAGGGGCGGACAGGGCGCTGTAGTTGCCTCTGAAATGCTTGCCGACGCTTATTTCCATGAGGGTTACCAGGTTCAGAGTTTTCCATCTTTTGGCGTTGAACGGCGCGGGGCGCCGGTTATGGCGTTCTTACGAGTCGATAAGGAGTTCATATATCTCAGAAGCATGATATACAAAATTGATTTCGGCGTGATCCTGGCCCCTGATATAGTTAATGCGCCAATCTTTAAACCAACATTAAAAGCCGAGACAGTGATCTTGATAAATTCCCGAGAAAAGTTGCCTCAGCTTGATGGAATTAGAGCTTCTTATGTTGATGCCACCGGCATCGCCTTAGAATATGGTCTGGGGTCAAAGGCTCAGCCGCTGGTCAATACCGCAATGCTTGGAGCATTTGCTAAAATATCGGGCGATCTGAAACTGGACAACCTGCTGGAGGCAGTCAAAGGCAGCGTGCCGCAAAAAACTGATATGAACATAAAAGCTGTAATCAAAGCATATGAATCGGTAATAGGTTTTGAGTAAATTAATCGTTTTTAATTCGGTCGATGAGATGCCGGAGATGGCGGTTGCCGGATCGCCAATGGACTGGAATAAAACCGGTTCCTGGCGATCGTCCACTCCTGTTCACAGGGACAAGACCCCGCCATGCAATTTCAACTGCCCTGCCGGTGAGGATATACGCGGTTACATAGATTTAATAAAGAAAAATCAGCTTAGCGATGCTTTCAGCCTTCTAACCAAGACTAATCCGCTTCCGGCTGTGTGCGGGCGGGTATGTTTTCATCCCTGCCAGGCTAACTGTAATCGTCATGATTTCGATATCGAAGTACAGGTGCGATTGCTTGAAAAATTCATAGGCGATTGGGGAATCGAAAACAAATTAAAAACAGAACTTCCTGATTTAAGTCACCATAAGATAGCGGTCATCGGAGCAGGTCCGGCAGGATTGGCCGCCGCGTATTTCCTTCGCAGGAAAGGCCTGGCAGTAACACTCTATGATGAAAACGGTTTGCCGGGCGGTATTCTGCATTACGGCATACCATCATACCGGCTCGATAAAGATATCCTGCAAACTGAGCTTGAAAGACTAATGGAAGGAATCGAGTTTAAATCGAACATGAAATTCGGTTCCGATTTTGGTATCGGTGATTTACAAAATTTCGACTCGGTCTTCCTGGCAACCGGCGCACATCTGTCAAAAAAAATGAATATTAATGGAGAGAAACTCACCGGAGTAGAACCCGGACTTGATTTTTTAAAAAATGTGAACTCCGGCGTTGCTGTTGACCTCAAAGGGAAAAAAGCTGTTGTTATTGGCGGCGGCAACACGGCCTGTGATGTTGCCCGCACCGCTTATCGTCTCGGCGCCGATGTTCACCTTGTTTACCGGCGGACCCAAAAAGAAATGCCTGCTTTCGCCGAAGAGGTTGAACAGCTTAAATCCGAACCAATTAAAATAGAGTTTCTGGCGGAACCCGAGAGAATTGAAAGGCAAAACGATGGCAGGTTGAAAGTATTATTCACAAAAATGAAACTTGGAGAACCCGACCAATCCGGCCGTTCAAGACCTGTTCCAATCAAGGGTTCGGGTTTCGATATGATCGTGGATAAAATCTATGCCGCAATCGGTGAGGACCCCGACCTGTCATTCTTTCCGAAGGTGGTTATTTCAAACAGCGGCGAATTTGATTTTGCCGGAGTAGAAAAAAGTCTGCGCGAAAAGCTGTTCGTCGGCGGAGATATTTTGCCTAATCCCAGGACAGTTCCTCACGCGGTTGCCACAGGAAGGTTGACCGCTGATAAAATTGAGGCGTTTCTAAAGGGAGAACTGCTAGATTCTCAAAAGAATATCGCCGAGGTTGCTGGTCCTGATGACGTTAATTATATCTATTTCACAAAGGTCAATGCAGCAAAATGGCAGAAAAATCTAACCATCAACGGCAGTATTCCCGATATAGAAAAGGCGATTGAGGAAGCCAGCCGCTGTTTTTCCTGCGGTGTGTGCAATCAATGTGACAACTGCTACAATTTCTGCCCCGACCTGGCCGTGATTAAATCCTCGGATGGGTATCAGATCAATCTCGACTACTGTAAGGGGTGCGGTATATGCTCCAATGAATGTCCTCGCGGCGCTTTGATTATGGAGGCGAAGAGTTGAAGAAGGTGATGTCGGGTAATGAGGCGGCCTCTCTGGCGGTAAAGCTTTCCAGGGTTCAGGTGATATCGGCTTATCCCATAACCCCGCAGACGGTGATTGCCGAGAAACTATCTGAACTCTGCGGTTCGGAGGAACTTGATGCCAGGTTCGTTAAGGTGGAATCGGAACATTCAGCCATGGCGACTTTGATCGGGGCGGCCTCCACCGGCGTTCGCACTTTTACTGCTACCTCGGCTCAGGGACTTGCGTTGATGCATGAGCTGCTGTTCTGGGCATCAGGCGCTAGATTGCCTGTTGTCATGGTTAATGTTAACCGGGCCATGGCGGCTCCCTGGACTATCTGGTGTGACCAGACCGATTCTGTCGCCCAGCGCGATACCGGTTGGATGCAGTTTTATTGCTGGTCCAACCAGGAAATATTAGACAGCGTCATCTGCTCATTTAAGATAGCCGAAAAACTGTTGATTCCCTGCATGGTCTGTTTCGACGGTTTCTTTATATCGCATACCTATGAAGCCGTGGATATCCCCGATCAGAAGGATGTAGATAAATTCCTGCCATCAAGAAAAGCAGAAACTTACATTGATACGAAAAACCCGCAAACGTTTTCGGGCGGTACTTTGCCGAATAATTTCATGGAGTTCCGCTATAAACTTCAAAAAGCATTCGAACAGGCGCCTGAAGTGATAGATAAAACCTACGGCGAGTTTAACAATATATTCGGCCGCTCATACAAAGATATCGAACCGTATTTTTTTAATGATGCCGAAACCGTGTTAATGGCTTCCGGCTCTGCGGCATCAACGGTATATTATACGGCGAGAAAATTACGGGAGTCGGGAAAGAAAGTTGGCTTCCTGAGATTAAGGCAATTGCGGCCGTTTCCCGAGAAATCGTTTTTATCGTTTATGAAGCCGGATGTTAAATACGGTGTACTGGACCGTAATCTTTCACCGGGCACAGGCGGAGTGTTCACCCAGGAGATAAGAGGAGTTTTAAACCGTCACGGCCGGCAGAATCGGGTCAGCGAATTTGTCGCCGGTCTCGGTGGACGAGATATAACCGAACAACATATCATGGAGATATTTAATAAGCTTGCGAATGGCGAAATTAATACATCGGGAATAAACTGGATCGGTGTGAAGGGAAAACAATAAGTAAATTTATTTAATAAGTTTTATCATTATGAGAATTACTTTCCAAAATCTAAGACCGGAGTTGACCTATGAATGAAATGCCGGATTACGAGTTTTGCGCAAGTCATAGTTTTTACGGCCACATGGCCTGTCCCGGTTGCGGTGAAAAGATATTAATCAGGCATGTCCTGGAAGCTCTTGGTCCGGAAACTGTAATTATTTGCCCTGCCGGCTGTGCCGCGGTTACTGACGGCGTCTTTCCCCATACTATTTCGCCGGTCCCGTTTTTGCATGTGCCGTTTGATGCGACTCCCTCCGCGGCGGCCGGTGTCCGCGCCGGTCTCGATATGTCGGGTCGTAAGGATGTGACAGTAATGGCCTGGGCCGGCGATGGAGCCACCTTCGATATCGGGATGGGGTCTCTTTCGGCTATTGCAGAAAGAAATGAGAATATTCTTTATGTTTGCTACGACAACGAAGCTTATATGAACACCGGCATCCAGCGCAGTTCGGCCACGCCTATCGGAAGCTGGACTACCACAACGCCGGAGGGGCGATTGAAATCCGAACCCAAGAAAAATATCGATTTCATCATGGCCTCACACAGGGCGCCCTATGTTGCCACCTGTTCGCCGGCGTTTATTGATGATCTGAAAATGAAAGTTACAAAAGCAAAAAATATGACCGGCTTAAGATTCCTTCATTTGTATTCCCCGTGTCCTCCAGGTTGGAAATCCGACCCCAAGGATAGCATCGCCATTTCCAGGCTGGCCGTGGAATGTAACCTGTTTCCTCTTTATGAAATTTACAACGGAGAAAAATATATACTGAATTATCAATCCCGGAGCCTTCCCGTTTCCGAGTACATAAAACTCCAGGGAAGATTCAGATATCTAAGCGACAGGGACAAAGAAATTCTTCAGTCCGAGGCTGATCAGTTCTACCGTACTCTGATATCGCTTCAAAATATCAAACCGCAATCAAATATTGCCGGGGAGGAATGATGAGTAAGAAGCCATCCGAAAAATCCTTGATATATGACTGGAATAAAAGCAAGGGATTCAGGTTTCGCCATAAGCCAACCCTCCAAATTGATGACGAAACTTTAAGGGACGGTCTTCAGTCTCCTTCTGTTACAGATCCCACCATCAAAGAAAAAATCGAATTGTTGGAATTGATGGAAGAACTTAAGATAGATTCCGCTGATATTGGTCTTCCCGGTTCCGGCCCAAGAGCACAAAGCGATATCTTGGCTATAGCCAAGCATATCGAGAAAAACAAAATGAAAATCCAACCCAACTGCGCCGTCCGAACAGTTAAAGCGGATATTACGCCCCTTGTCGCTATTTCACAGAAAGTAGGCTATCCGATTGAAGCAAGCACTTTTATTGGCTCATCGCCTATCAGACAGTATGCCGAGGATTGGACGCTTGACAAAATGATCAAGCTGACCGAGGAAGCGGTAAGCTATGCCGTGGATAATGGTTTACCTGTAATGTATGTTACAGAGGATACCACACGAGCCGACCCCAAGACATTGAAAAAGCTATACACAACCGCAATTAATGCAGGCGCCAGGCGTATATGTGCTTGCGATACAGTTGGCCATGCCACAACTATAGGTGTTTACTATCTGATGAGATATATAATGAAACTGGTAAAAACAATCGATCCCGAGGTTAAAGTCGATTGGCATGGTCATTCGGATCGTTCTCTGGCGCTGCCCAATACTATGGCCGCTATTGCACAGGGAGTTGACCGGGTACATGCCACCGCTTTGGGTATCGGCGAAAGAGTTGGTAATACCCCGATTGATCTCTTGCTGGTTAATCTTAATCTTGAAGGTATATACAATCGTGATCTTACCCAGCTTTCGCGGTATTGCCATTTCGTCTCGGAAATATGCGATGTAGAGATTCCACCGAATTATCCGGTTATGGGTCGGGATGCTTTCAGAACGGCCACAGGTGTTCATGCCGCCGCCATAATTAAAGCCCAGAACAAAGGTGATGACTGGCTTGCCGACCGTGTTTATTCAGGTGTACCGGCAGGAATGGTTGGCTTAAAGCAGATTATTGAGATCGGGTTTATGTCGGGAGTTTCGAATATAGTCTACTATCTGAAAACACGTGGCATTAAGCCGGATAAAGAAATCGTCGATGAGATATTCCGGACAGCAAAACAGCATAATAGAGTTCTTACCGATGAAGAAATCGAAGAGACAATCAAATTCCAAACGCATTTGTCCAATGAGTTGCCGCTTGATACTATTAAGCAATGGGATGAAGAGATCAAACCAAAGAAAAAGAAATAAAAAAAACCAATGATTTATCCCGGTATTAACATTGCGTTTGATTTAATAATAAGATTTTAAGCCCACCATTAAGGAGATTATGGGTCAGACAATTGCCGAAAAAATAATAGCGGACCATGCCGGACTCGAAAGTGTAACCGCAGGACAGATAGTAAATGTGCCAGTTGATATAGCCATGGCAAACGAATTGTCGGCGGCTTTATCAATAAAAGAATTGAACAACTGGGGCATAGATAGACTGTTCGATCCGCAGCGAGTATGTTTAATCCCCGACCATTTTACTCCCAATAAGGATTTAAACGCCGCCCGTATTTCTACAATAGTCAGAGAGTTCGCTAATAAACATGATGTGAAGTGGTATTTCGAGGTAGGCCGGGCTGGTATCGAACATGCGGTTTTGCCATTGGAGGGTGTAATACTTCCGGGTCAGATTATGGTTGGCGGTGATTCGCATACCTGCACCGCCGGAGCTTTAAACTGCCTGGCAACCGGTATGGGTTCAACCGATATCGCCTGTGCCTGGGCTACCGGCGAGGTCTGGTTAAAGACTCCGCAATCAGCGAAGTTGACCTACACCGGCAAATTGAATCGGCATGTTTACGGCAAAGACCTGATACTTTACGCGATTAAAGACCTGACAACATCCGGCGCAACATACATGTCTATCGAATACCATGGTGATGTATTCGATGAGCTGCCCATGGCCGACCGGTTCACTATGGCTAATATGGCTATCGAGGCGGGTGGTAAAGCCGGTATATTCAAATTTGACCGGAAAACAAAAGAGCTGGTGGAATCGACGCCGAGGTTTAAAGCCGAAAAGCCATCGTATAAGACCTATAGGCCGGACAATGACGCTAATTATATAATTGAAAAAACATACGATGTGACAGATATCGAGCCGCAGATCGCCTGTCCTTTCTCGCCCGATAATGTCATGCCGGTTGCAGAAATAAAGGATGTTAAAATTGATCAGGTTGTTATCGGCGCCTGCACCAACGGCTGGCTGGACGATCTTATCAGGGCCGCTGAAATATTTAAAGGCAGAAAAGTTGACAGAAACGTTCGGGTCATAGTTATACCCGGCTCACAGCGTATCGCCAGGCAGGCGTTTGATATGGGATTACCCCAGATTTTTATTGATGCCGGCTGTGTGTTTTCTACTTCTACATGCGGGCCATGTATAGGCGGGCATATGGGCGTCCTTGATAAAAATGAAATTTGTGTTTCTACAACCAACCGAAATTTTGCCGGCCGGATGGGACATTTGTCATCAAAGGTGTATTTAGCCAATACAACGGTTGCGGCCGCCTCCGCAGTGATGGGGAGAATAGGATTGCCCGATGAACTGTGATTGTGATAAAATAATAACGGTGATAATCTGGAGGCGGGATGGTCCTTAAAGGTAATGTGTACAAAATGGAGGATAATATCAACACCGATGTTATCATGCCGGGACGCTGGTGCCATCTGACCGATGATACTGAACTGGCCAAACACTGCATGGAGGATTACGACGGGGATTTCCATAAGAGGATAAAAACCGGCGATATAATTGTTGCGGATAATAATTTCGGCTGCGGTTCCTCCCGTGAGGTGGCGCCATTATCCATCAAAGCAGTTGGCATCTCTGCCGTGGTGGCAAAATCGTTTGCCCGAATATTCTACCGTAACGCAATCAACATAGGTCTGCCGATATTTGAATCGACTGAATGTGCCGAATCAACTGAAGCCGGCGACGAAGTCGAAATAGATATGTTCGGCGGCAGGATTAAGAATATTACAAAAGGAAAAGAATTCTCATTTGTGCCCTTCCCGCCATTCATGCAGACCATCATCAAAAAAGGCGGCCTTAAAGGCTGGGTGATGGAAAAGCTGGGAAAAGGATAGAAAACCTAATTAAAAGTAAAGGTGATACATGTACAAAATAGCAGTCATAGGGGGCGACGGTATCGGCCCGGAAGTCACAAACGAAGCATTAAAGGTACTGAAAAAATCGGCTGAGCTTTTCGGTTTTGATTATGAAACTACCGAATATCCATTCGGTTCAGAGCATTATCTTAAAACCGGCGAACTGGCGCCGGAATCGGTCTATTCTGAATATCGTGAACATGATGCTATCCTGCTTGGGGCAATCGGCGACCCCAGGGTTGAGGTCGGCCTGGTAGAGCGGGCGGTCATCGCCGGCATACGGTTCAAACTCGACCTGTATATTAACCTTCGCCCGATAAAGGTCTATGATGAATCGCTTTGCCCTATCAAAGATAAAAAAGCTGAGGATGTAGATCTGGTTGTAGTGCGAGAAAACACCGAGGATGTTTATACCGGCCTGGGCGGAATTATGAAAAAAGGGACGCCGGATGAAGTGGCTATTGCCAATATGATTTTTACCCGTAAGGGTTGCGAACGTGCCGCCCGTTATGCATTCGACCTGGCAAGGTCACGGAATAAAGACAGGAAAGTTACTCTGGTGGACAAAGCTAACGCTATCCGCGCCCAGGATATCTGGACCCGTACCGTAGAGGAGGTCGGCGAAGAGTATCCCGATATAACTCATGACCATGCCTATATCGACGCCGCCTGTATGTGGATGGTTAAAAACCCTGAGTGGTTCGATGTAGTCGTTACAACTAATATATTCGGCGATATATTCACCGACCTGGGCGCCATGGTTCAAGGAGGAATGGGCATTGCCGCCTCCGGCAACATTCATCCCGGCCAGGTCTCGATGTTTGAACCTATTCATGGTTCAGCTCCCAAGTACAAAGGACAGAATGTAGCCTGTCCAATTGCGGCTATCATGGCGGCACAGATGATGCTTGATTTCCTCGGCGAAAAGAAAGCCGCTGTTGCTATTGAGAATGCTGTGACCTCTCTTTTAAAATCAAAACAGATTAAGTCCCTGGATGCTAAATCGGGCATCCCGACTGCTGAGATGGGGAATATGGTTGTAAAGGAGTTGGAGAAACGGAAATAAATTTCTGTTTAGTGTGCCATCAGGTCTCTCTACGAGCCGTATGGCCGCACCTGACGGTTGACGAATAACATTGAAAGTGTTAGAGAACAACTAAAATTAATTTTAAAGGAGGTCTGATATGGCTTTTACAAAAGCTTACATACCCTACGGGGGATACTGGACCAGCCCCTATTCGAAATGGCAGGGCAGCTTTGCAAATCTAAATGCAATAGAACTTGCCGCGGGTACGGCACGCAAATTTTTTGAGTTGCGCAACATTAATCCGGATAAGTTCGACAACCTTTACCTGGGGCAGACAATTCCCCAGCTTCACTGCTTTTATGGCGGACCCTGGATCGCCGGTCTCCTCGGCAACGGGAACATCACCGGGCCGGTAATCAACCAGGCCTGTATAACAGGCGTAGTGTGTGTTAAGTACGCCTCACAGGATATCGAAGGGAACATTGCCAAAACGAGCCTGGTTGTAGCTGCCGACAGGTGCTCTAATGGTCCGCATCTTTATTACCCATCCCAGACCGGCCCCGGCGGTTTAGGGCAAACCGAGGATTGGGTATGGGATAATTTTGGCAGCGATCCCTGGGCAAAAAATTCGATGATTCAAACCGCTGAAAATGTTGCCAAAGCAAATAACATCGGCAGGGATGAGCAGGATGAAGTCGCCCAGAGACGCTATGACCAATACAAGACCGCTCTTGCTGATGATCGGGCGTTCCAAAAACGCTACATGATGCCGGTGGAAGTTGGCAGAGGAAAGAGGGCTAAGGTGATAGATGCAGATGAAGGTATTTTCCCGACAACCTTAGATGGCCTTAAATCTCTCAAGCCGGTTCTGCCGGACGGCTCGGTGACTTTCGGCTCGCAGACCCATCCCGCTGACGGCAATTCCGGGATGATTGTAACAACAAAGGAAAATGCGGCGGAAATTTCATCAGATTCGAAAATACAAATCCAGTTTGTAGGTTTCGGAACCGCCCGCGCGAAGAAAAGTTTCATGGCTGAAGCTATAGTGCCTGCATCAAAAGCCGCTCTAAAAGATGCTGGAATCGAAATGTCTGATATTGCCGCGGTCAAAACACACAATCCCTTCGCCGTGAACGATATCTATTTCTCGCGTGAGATGGGGTTTGATGTAAATAACATGAACAATTACGGCAGTTCGATTATCTGGGGACATCCCCAGGGACCGACAGCTTTAAGAGCGCTTATTGAATTAATCGAGGAACTGGCGGCTAAGGGCGGCGGTTATGGCCTATTCGGCGGCTGTGCGGCCGGTGATACAGCGGCTGGATGCGTTGTTAAGGTTTCTGGTTAAGATATACTGAACCAGATTGAGTTAAATAATCTTCGGGACTAAAATTGATCTGGTTCTGTTTTTGAGCTTTTAAAAATGGTTTTGAAAGATCAGGCGTGTTTATTATATTTGATTTAAATATGAAATGATTGCGGAAACGTTATCGGGAAGAGTGTTTGATTATTGAACTTAGAAGATAAGCGTTCTATGGCAGAGTACTTTCGATTAAAAATATATTTAACCGCATCAGAATCGCTTCGCAGCTTTTGCATGATGTATTTAAGCCTGCATTGAATGACATCAAGGAGGATACCGGCTGATAGAGATCAACGATAATTTATGCAAAGGATGCGATATCTGTATCGAGTTTTGCCCTTTGAAAGTGTTTGAAAAGTCAGAGAAGCTCAATAGAAAAGGCTACTATGTCCCGATTGTTGCCAATGAGGATGATTGTGTGGGATGCCGCCTATGCGAGATGCTTTGCCCGGAGTTTGCCATAATTGTTACCAATGAATGAATAATAGCAAACAATATATGTAAAGACCATGGCAATTGACGAAAACAGAAAGCAATATCTTAACCGGCTCGAAGGTAAAAACTATTTTATCCTTGGAGATGAGGCCTGCGCTTATGGGGCTATTTATGCCGGCTGTGATTTTTTTGCCGGCTACCCGATAACGCCAGCCAGTGAAGTGGCCGAACTGATCGCCGAGGAGCTTCCCAAAGCAGGCGGCATCTGTATTCAGATGGAGGATGAACTGGCAAGTATGTCGGCAATTATCGGCGCCTCATGGACCAACGCTCGCACCATGACAGCCACCAGCGGACCCGGCTTCTCGCTCATGCAGGAAAATATCGGCTATGCAATAATGACTGAAACGCCCTGTGTGATTGTTGATGTCCAGCGTTCTGGACCCTCCACCGGTCAGGCCACCAAACCCGCTCAGGGAGATGTGCTTCAGGCACGCTGGGGAACTCATGGAGACCATAACATAATTGCTTTGGCTCCTAATTCCGTGCAGGAATGCCTTGACCTAATGCTGGATTGTTTCGATCTTGCCGACATCTACAGAACCCCGGTTATTCTGCTGATGGACGGAGAAATTGGCCATATCAGGGAAAGTGTCACCATGCCGAAACTTTCAACTATCAAACATGTATCGAGGAAGTTAGCTGGACCCGGCGAGGAAGTATTCGGCGGCTCCGAGCTTGTGCCGGGAATGATTCATTACGGTAAGGGTCATAATGTTCATGTTACCGGATCGACTCATCTGTCAAGCGGTATGAGAGATGTATCAACACAGAAGGTTCATGATGTTCTCATAAATAGAATTTATAAAAAAATCGATACCAATAGAGAAAAAATCGTGCGTGTCGAGAAAGATATTTCCAAAAATAAAAATGCCCGGGTCGGCGTCATATCCTATGGAGCAACTGCCAGACCGGCGCACGGAGCAGTTAAACGGGCGCGCCTTGATGGCATAAAAGTAGATTTCCTCAGACTGATTACTATCTGGCCATTTGCCCGAAAGCAGGTTGCCGAATTCAGTAAAAATCTTGATGTTATATTGGCTCCCGAAATGAACCTGGGGCAGTTATCAAGGGAAATCGAGCGGTTTGTGAACTGCGATGTAGTCTCTGTACCAAAGATAGGCGGTGTACCTCACACAGTCGATGAGATATATAATGCCATCCAGGAGGTATCCTGATGGGCGAATACAGGCACAGGCTGATGGACTATGTCAGGGAAGAGATTATGCCTCACCGCTTTTGTGTGGGATGCGGTTGCGGAACTGTATTGAATGCCTTTACAAATGCAATTGACGGTCTCGACCTTGATCCCGCAAAGATGGTTTGCGTTTCCGGTATCGGTTGTTCGTCATGGATTCCCAGCCCGTACTTCAAATCGGATACGCTTCACACCACCCATGGCCGACCGATAGCTTTCGCAACCGGCGTTAAAATCATGAGACCTGATTTAACAGTTGTGGTAATTGCCGGTGACGGGGATGTTGCCGGTATTGGCGGCAATCATCTCATTCATGCCGCCCGGCGTAATATCGATCTCTCGGTTTTCATGGTCAATAACATGATCTATGGCATGACTGGCGGCCAGGTTGCGCCTACTACGCCTGTAGGAGTTAAGACCAGCACGACGCCGCATAGAAATGTCGAGCCCGCATTCAAAGCGGCCGACCTGGTGACTGCGGCTGGCGCCAGTTATGTGGCCAGATGGACGACCTATCATGTTTTCCCGCTCATGGAGTCGATGCAGAATGCTATTAAAAAGAAAGGGTTTAGCTTTATTGAGATTGTATCTCAATGCCCGGAAAACTACGGTCGCCGGATCGGTTTGAGAACCGCCAACGATTTCCTGAAGCGATTTAAAGAACAGTCCATACGGATTGAGAAAACTAAAAATATGTCTGAAGAAGAGCTCGAAAATAAAATTGTAATCGGCAAATTCTGCGATATGGACAGGCCTGAATATGTGTCAGAGTTGCATAAGCTCACAAATGAGCTTGTTGAGGGAGTGAAAAAGGAGAAAAGTTAACAGCTAAGAAGTATGCTAAACGTGGTGTCGACCCTCGGGAGGTTGTGCCAAAAGCGTGTCTCTGTGTTTGGCGAACTACGACTCCCGAAACGAGGTTCATGCATCTTATAGTAGCTCAATAGAATACATGCATTAAGCTACCGAAATCATTGTTCGGGCAGCACCCGATATGGACTTTTGGCACCGCCTGTCGGTGGTCGACACAATGACCTGCAGAAAGAAAGCTGTCGACCGCGGAGAGTCGACAGCACCAGGATTGCATAGATTGCTTTCCCTACGGGTCGCAATGACAGAATATTATGTTTCGGCAGGTCGTAGCGAAGCGTGACCTGCCGAATGAAGAAAAATAAGCAGTATTAAGACTTTAAAATGAGGAAACCTTAATTGATAATACGTTTTGCCGGTTTTGGCGGACAGGGGATAGTGCTGTCAAGCTATATCATGGGGCAGTCGGCTGTTTTTGATGGCAAGAAAGCTTTGCAGAACCAGTCGTACGGCAGTGAATCACGCGGCGGCGAGTGCCGCGGCGATGTGGTCATTTCCGATGAGGCAATCTTCGATCTAGAACCGACCTGTTATGATGTTTTAGTAGCCATGACCCAGCCCGCTTATGATAAATTCATCGCTCTTTTAAGACCCTGCGGCACGCTTATATTAGATAAAGATCTCGTGGTAACCGACAACAGCCTTGAACCTGAAGGCATAAAAAAATATGGTATCAGCGCAACTGACATTGCATTTAAGAAATTTGGACGAAAGATCGTGGCTAATATGGTGCTGCTTGGTTTTATGAATACGCTGCTAAACATGGTATCGGATAAAGCGCTGGAGGATGCCATCTCAAAAAACGTTCCCGACGGAACTCAACAGATGAACCTCGATGCCATGCATGAAGGTATCGAGATTGCTAAGCAGGAGATGAAAGGAAAGAAAAGGCTGAAACGATGAGGACCGAGATTAATCCGTCAGGTCACCCCTGCGGGTACGACCTGACTAAACAAGAATTTAGAGATTTGAGATCACAAATTGTGACCTCAAACAGGGGTGGCCGCCGTTATCTTCCATATGCTTTCACTGAACAAGGCGTTGCCATGCTTTCCAGTATTTTACGAAGTCACCAAGCTGTTCAAGTTAACATCGAAATAATAAGAACTTTTGTCAAGCTTCGCCAATTATTATCAAAACATAAAGATTTAGAAAAGCGGCTTGACAATTTAGAGAAAAAATATGATAAGCAGTTTAGAGTTGTTTTTGATGCTATTCGTCAATTGATGGCCCCTCCGCAATCGAAGCGACGGCTAATTGGATTTAAAAAAGATCAAAAGAATGAAGACCGAGATTAATAGTTTCGGCAGGTCGTAGCGAAGCGTGACCTGCTGAAGGATAAAATAATGAAGAAGAGATTTCAGCAATGAGGACCGAAATCAGGTTCGTAGCTTTCGGCGGCCAGGGGATAATTTTAGCCGGTGTTATCTTCGGCGAGGGCGCTATCAACGATGGCAAGAACGCTGTCCAGACTCAATCGTACGGCCCGGAATCCAGAGGCGGCGCCGCCAGAGCTGAGGTAATAATCTCAGGTGAAAAAATCGATTACCCGATGGTCATAGAGGCTGATTTCCTAATTGCTTTGTCACAGCCGGGATATGATAAGTATATTGCTGAAATCAAACCCGGGTCCACAGTCATAATTGATGAAGACCTGGTGGATGCGGAAAAGCCTCCTGTAGAATGTGCGTTCTACAAACTGCCATTTGCCAGAGCAGCCGACAGGCTCGGTAACAGAATAGTCATGAACACCATTATGCTTGGCAGCGTTTGTTCAATAACAGGAGTAATCGGCAAAGAGAGTCTGCTGAAGGCAGTTAAATCCAATGTACCGGAAAAATTTCTCGAACTTAATATAAAAGCTTTTAATGAAGGTTATAAAATCGGTCAGCAGACCGTGAAACAAAAAAATATTAATAAGAAATGAAAAAGCAGAAAACCAGTTTCAAAATCAAAGCAAGGTATAAGCCATCAAGACCTTTTACCAAAGATGATTTTAGCAGGGTCAGGCGAGTACTGGGTAAAAAGGTTATGTTTACTCAGGGTGATATCGCTGTAAGTTATGGCGGCTTGCTGGCCGGCTGCCGTTTTTTTGCCGGGTATCCGATCACTCCGGCAACGGAAGCCGCTGAGATGATGTCATTTCTGATGCCTAAGATTGGCGGAGTCTGCATCCAGATGGAGGATGAAATTGCCTCAATCGGGGCGATTATCGGCGCCTCACGTAGTGGGGCTAAATCGATGACCGCTACCAGCGGTCCCGGGTTCTCGCTTATGCAGGAAAACATAGGTTATGCGGCAATGACTGAAACGCCATGCGTGATTATTGATGTTCAGAGGTCGGGACCATCAACAGGCCAGCCAACCGAAGGCGCCCAGGGCGATATCATGCAGGCCAAGTGGGGCAGCCATGGCGACTATGAACTGATAGCCTTATCACCCAGCACGGTTCAGGAGTGTTTAGACCTGACTATTGAGGCTTTCAATCTGTCGGAGACTTACCAGGTTCCGGTGATATTGCTTACCGATGGCATCATCGGACACATGCGGGAAAAGATAGTCCTGCCCGAATATGAAGATATAAAATTTGTCTGGCGTAAGGAAACGTCGGCCCCCAAAGATAAATATGAACCATTCAAAGATGATGGCACAAAAATCCCGGAGATGTCAACATTCGGCGCTGGCTACCATGCTTATATCACCGGTTTGACTCATAAGGAAAGCGGTTACCCGAGCACGGATAATCAAGCCGATCACGATCGCCTTGTTAGACGTCTGTGTGACAAAATAAGAATAAACAGCGAAAAAATCATCCAGGTAGAACGCGACTTTCAGGATACCAATGAAGATAAAACTACCGGTATAATCAGCTATGGCGTCACATCGCGAACGGTCAATTATGTAGTGAAACAATTGCGGCAAACGGGATTGAAAATCGATCATTTGCGAATTATCACCAACTGGCCGTTCCCTGAAAACGAGGTTGCTGAACTTGCCGAAAGAGTTGACAGAATTATCGTCCCGGAGTTGAATCTTGGCCAGGTTTGTCATAGCGTTAAAGAAGCGGTCGCAGGCAGGTGTGAGGTTGTGCCTGTATGGAAAACCGGCGGTCTAATGCATACACCGCAGGAGATTATTGACGTTATTAACAGGAAATCCGATTAATGTTCAGACAGGTAAAACATATAAGAGAAAAATATCTCGAGGAAAATATGTGGCCGTCGATTTTCTGCCAGGGCTGTGGAATAGGAACCGCGTTAAACTGTTCTCTTCGGGCTATAGATAAAGTCGGTCTGGATATAGATAAAACGGTGTTTATCTCGGGCATAGGCTGTTCATCAAGGCTTCCCGGTTATATCGACGCTGATGGGCTTCACACTACGCATGGCAGAGCAATCGCTTTTGCTACCGGCGTGAAGCTTGCCAATCCCGAACTTGATATCATTGTATTCACCGGCGATGGCGACCTTGCCGGCATTGGCGGCAATCATTTCATCCATGCGGCGAGAAGAAATGTCGACATGACCGTGATCTGCATCAACAACTATAACTATGGAATGACCGGCGCTCAGGTGTCGCCTACCACACCGATTGGGGGATTCACAATGACCTCGCCGTTCGGCAATATCGAAAGCCCGTTTGACCTTTCTGCTCTGGCGATAGGCGCGGGGGCTCCATACGTGGCTAAATGGACTACTGTTTATCCCCAGGAAACTATGATGGCAATAAAAAAGGGGATCGAAAAGAAAGGTTTCTCATTCATAGAGGTTCTCACTCCCTGCCCAATCGGCTACGGCAGAAAAAATAAATTGAAGGATGGGCCGGAAAATCTTCTGTGGTATAAGAGAAATACCATTGGCAGATCGCGGTACGAAAAGCTTTCAGATGAAGAAAAACTCAAATGCGACAAAATCGTAATAGGTGAATTGCGGAATGTGGAAAAGCCGGAGTTTGCCGCGGAGTGGTTTAAGCTGGTGGACGAAGTTTATGTTGAGTAAGATGTTTCTTCACTGCAAATTCTTAAGTTAATCATAACCAGTATAGACGATCATTCAGAGGGTTTACCGGACAAGATATTAATTTCACAGAACTATCCAAACCCGTTTAATTCCTCTACAATTATACAATACAGCCTGCCCGATGAAGCTTATGTAACTATTAATATCTATGATCTTCTTGGTCGCAATATTGAAACGTTAGCCGGCAAACAGCAATCTGCCGGTCTTTACCAGGTTCCCTGGAATGCCTATAATTTTCCATCGGGAATATACTTCTATAAGATTCAGGCGGGTGACTTCTCAGGTACAAAAAAGATGATATTGATGAAATGAAAAAATTATATATCTATCGTTATATATAAATCAGACGGCATTCCTATCAATAATAATACTCTATATCGGATAATTTGAGACTTAAATATTGTTAATAAATTCAGGTTGCTTTAATGTCTTATAAAGATTAAATTTAATAATGTAAAGACATATTATTCTAACGGCGTCTGGGTATAAATATGGCAAAAGATTTAAAAATGACCGGAGAGCGAATTGTTCCGGACGACATTCGAACGCCAATCGAATATATACAATTATTGCGTCACCTTTTCGTTTATGAGCATGTTAAAAGTATAATAAATACTGATGAAAAAGTCCTTGAAGCAGGTTTCGGAGAGGGTTATGGCGCTAAAATGCTATCGGAGACATGTAAAGAGATCGTCGGAATAGATGTCGAAAAAAAAGTTGTTGAATATGCTGCTAACAAATACGGCACTAATAAATGTTCATTCAGGCTTTATGACGGCAATATTATTCCCTTTGATGATGAAACCTTTGATGTAGTAATTTCGTTCCAGGTAATTGAACATATACATGATGACGCTGGCTTTATCAGCCAACTTCACCGGGTACTTAAAAAAGGCGGCAAGCTTTATTTATCCACACCAAATAAGGCAACCAGACTCAGACCCGGCCAAAAACCCTGGAATAGGTTTCATGTCAGGGAGTATTATGCTCATGAGCTTAAAGCTCTTATTGAAAACACTTTTAGTAACGTTGAAGTTTTTGGAATCAGCGCTACCGAGGAGATTCATCGGATCGAGGCGCACAGGATTAGGCAGGGATTTTTCTTGTCATTAGCGCTCAGACTGGGATTACGCAAGCTTATTCCCGAGTTCATTGATCCTCTGATAGCAAGGCTTGTAAGCGTCAAGAAAAGCAAGCAGGTGAAATCGATTGATAATCAAGAGCCAAAAGATCGATTCAACATTAGTGATTTTCGAGTGGAAACAATCACGGTCGATGAAAGTCTTGATCTGCTTGCTCAGGCAATTAAAAGTAAACTCTGATTTATATTGTAATTAGGATAGAAAGGACAATTCTAAAAGTAATTTTCTCAAATCCTTTGCCAGGAGTATAGCCTCATTTACCTCAGTCTCTGAAGAAGTTCCTTCAGCATCGTAACTCACCATTGCTCTCTTCTTGCTAATGGCTTCAAGAGACATGATAAGCTCCGGATCAGGATTAAGGAACAACTTCAATGACTGAATAGTCCGGCAATGATGACCAGCCCCTCCAGGGATTCTATAGCCGCTTGCTCTCAAAGCGATAGTTGCACAACCCAGGCAAGCGTTGTAAGTTATTGATAGTTATTCAAGGATACTTGACATGAGACATGCCCTCAAATGCCTGGAATACAAGGACTTATACCGTATTGTGACCAGATTGTGACAGGATTTTGTCCGGTCTGTCCACATAGACTGACCGTTCCCCCGTCCAAAATAGTCCAGTTGAAACTCGACCGGCCTCCATTGGGGATACCACTGATTACATCACGATCACAGCGCTAACTTGGAAAGAGACAGGGTCATCGGGAACAGAATAATCCACCCATCAGATAACTGCAGTCGCAATGTAACAATTAACAGTAATTGTCGTCTTAATAGTTAGATGAGAGGCGATAATCAGCAACAGGATCGCTTCTATGAATTGCTGGAGCCAGAATTGACGCGCCTGCAGGCGTTTTGTCAGAAACTGGTCGGAGACCCGGATCTGGGCGATGACCTAATGCAGGATGCCCTCTATGACGCCTGGAAGGGTTTCAGGCGGCTTCGCGAAGCCACGGCCTTCAGATCCTGGCTCTATCGGATCGTGATCAACCGGTACCGGACGACTCTGAGGCAGTTCAAGAAGCGGGCAGGTCAAACCGTGCCGCTTGCAGGCGACATTGCGGATGACAGAGATGCCCGCCTGCGCGATGCACGCGAACGGTTGAATCTCGCTATGGCAAGTCTGTCAGCCAAAGACCGGTCCCTGGTTACGCTTCATGAACTGGAAGGATGGTCGTATCCAGAAATGGCTGAGATGTTCGGTTGTCGAGAGGCCACCCTACGAACAAGGTTGACCCGCTGCCGACTAAAGATGCGGGAGGCTTTACGAAGGTATTACGAAAGGACGGGTAAATGTTCACTCATGACCAGAGTCACGAAACAATGCGCTGTCGCGAAGCAAGAAAGAAGCTAATCGAACTTGCGGATGGCTCTTTGGCCAGCCGCGAACATAAAGCTTTACACCAGCATCTTAACCAGTGTTCGCGCTGTACGCAACTGGCTCTGGCTGAACAGCTGTTGACCCGTGATTGCGAACAGCTTCGTCATCTGGAACCGTCCCATATCATGACTGTCGAGCAGGTCCGTGAACGGATATCCATCCGGGAAAAATCAGAAAAGAAAATAAATTTAGGAGTGAGAATCATGAAACAGGCAAGTGAGACCATTTACAGGCGCCCACGGTTATGTATAGCCTCAGCGGCCATGTCTGTTCTGCTTTTGGCAAGTATTCTGGTGCCCGTAAGAACAGAGCATGCGATTAAATATGAGGTTGCCTTCGCCGCGCCGGCAGAGGGGCTGATCCTGAATGAACAAAACGCTGAGGAGATGTTGGCGGCGCTAAATATGGACGACGCACGGGTAGAAGTCCGTAAGAGCTTGGTAGGCACCGAATACAAAATCGCGCCATTAGCGGATACTGCTCAGGTGCGACGCCTAA
Organism: uncultured bacterium; assembly: GCA_965603725.1. Taxonomy (GTDB): domain Bacteria; phylum Zixibacteria; class MSB-5A5; order UBA10806; family 4484-95; genus JAGGSN01. The sequence goes on from CBFDEC010000007.1 coordinate 74,675, forward strand.
TCGCAGTGCTCGATTCGTTGGGTGGGGGTGGGTCGCATCGGGTGCTGGCGACTACCCAGCCGGGGGAGAAACGGACCATCTGGGAATTATTGCTGGATGACAAGGCCCGTTCCTCGCCATCATCACGTAAGAACACCGGCCATGTCCATATTTCCGTCGATGACCTTGATGAACTGTCCCGGGATAATTTCGTTTTGTGGATACCGGACGAGAATCGACAGGCTGACAGCACAGCCGGAATTTTGATTGACCGGCAGGGAGAAAAGACCCGTATCTGGATGCCAGGATTAAAGATGAAGCCCGACGATCGTGGCTGGAATCCAATGCTGAATGGCAAAACAGTATTATATGTTGAAACTAATGAAGGACACCTGGTGGGCTTTGACTTTACTGAGGTCGAGGATGTGCGCAAGTTGGAGAAGATGGGCTACAACTTCTGGCTGATGGAGTTCGATACTCCGGGCCAGATTCCCGTATCTGAGATGGGTCCTCAGTTGAACAAAATTGACTCCGATAACCCCTATACGGATGGCATTGTCATCAGTTATATGATTCCACAGGCAAGCAAAGTACAAATTCATGTCCTGGATAAAAACCAGTGCGAGATTCGTACCCTGCTGAATAATATCGTGCTAGCAGGGATACATAGTGTCGTCTGGGACGGACTGGATACTGACGGCAACCAAGTTGAGCCGGGAACTTATCTATGCCGCTTAATCGCAGGAGACTATCTGGAAACTCAAAAGATAGTGCTTGATCGTTAGCTTTCGAGACTGCGTCTGTAAGTTGATTGAGCCCGGCCGATGGTAACATCCGCCGGGTTTTCCATATGGAATCCTGAGAAAGTACAGAGTTCCTCCCTGAATCATAATAGTCATGCATTGCTTGTTTTCAGGAAATTCACCAGCGGCGGATCGGTGATTGAGTCACAAACCCGTGAAGTCATTTTTGGTGTGACCAAATCGTGACCAAAACCGTTGCACGTTATTCGTGGTTATTGGGGGATATACAGTTACAAACGTAGCAATGGGGTTATTAAATCCCCGTCCCATTTGTAAGGCGTTGTAGTGTAATGACTTATCTTGGTGAAGGCGGGGGGAATCTACATGCGCTGTTTTCGTAACCCCTAGAGACACCTTCAATTACAGCACAACCTCTTGATTCCCAAAGGATTCCATTTTTTATTTGGTTTTATTCGTTTGTGTTTGTTTTTATCTGTTTTGACCTCAATCTGGCACAAATCTGGCACAAAATATAGATGCGTTTATTGCCTTTTTACTTTTACATTTTAGAAATTCAATTATTGCTACTTCACATACTTTACTTTTCTTGAATATTTTTTGAGTAGGTCAGAAACCGAGAGTTTATATGTATCAACTAACTTTTGAATGTGAGGGATTGATAAATCCTTTAAATTAATCGATTCAAATGCCTTAAAGAATTCTCTAATACATTTAATAAACTTCTTCAACTCATCTTCTGTCATAACCTCTACTTCACAAGTAAATGCTGCCGGTTTCGAAACTTTATAAGTTGGATGAATCATCACTCGCTTAACTTGCATATTTTCATAGTTTTTTTCAAACCAAGCACTTGAACTATTCATTTGTTCCGTTTCTCGTTTATTAATTTCTGACCTTCGTATCTCCACTTCATTTTTACATTCCCATAATAAATATTGTGCATCTTCCAATGCCCATAAATTATCCGGGCCTTCTTTCCACACCTTATCAGGTCTTTCACCCGCAAAACCAAGTGCTCTGCTGAGTTCATCCAATGCTTGCTCAAATTTGTCAGCTTTAGCACCAAAAACCAAAGAACCTAAAATATCTGTAAGTGCTATATCCAGATGAGCATAGTCTTCGAAATTTCTAATCCATTCAGCAATTCTCTCCATTCTTTTTTGGCTAATAACACTCAATTTTACTACTGTTACACCGAAAGGTGGCTTCAACAGAAATCGGTTTTTTTTGTGAGCCGAAACCTGAAGCTTCTGTGATTCCGCTCGATTAGCCCGATAGTTATATCTTGCCATCTCTTGTAAATACCAACCTTTTTCGGCATCATCGTGCTTAGCTGTGTCAAGGAATGCTTGTATTTGGTTTGTTGCACCTGAATAATCCCCGCTTTGGTACGATTGTTCAGCGTTTAATTCAACGGTATAAATATTTAAAATATTTTTGTTTGCACCAGAAGGCTTGACACTGGCCATTTGTTGAGCATAGAAAGCTTTCCAGTCTCCATTACGATTCAAACATTGTTTAAGTAATGCAATAAATATTTTAAATGGTTTTTCACCGTCATCTAAATCCAGTTTTGCCATTTCTGCGATTTCAACACCAATTCCAATTTGAGTCGACATCTGAGGTGAAAGGAATTTTCGAGATTGCCTGTCACGTACAAGCCTTGTAATATCTGGTCCCGTAATAATAATAACAGAATAATCTTTTTCACCACGAACACTTCTACCCAAACCTTGTTCAACAGTTCTTATCGTTCGCATTAGTATTGCTTCATTATCGGGTCGGCAAAATTCCTCATAAAGGTCGGTAAGGTTTTCAGAATAAGGTTTGCTATCGAAAATCAGAATTCGACAAGTATCATCTGGAAGATCAATGCCGTCATAACGATTTGCTAAAACTATTGTATGTTCGTTTTTTCCTTCTCGTAGATTTTGAATAATATTAGTAAGAGTATCTGTTGTAGCTACCACGGCTCCATAAGCTTCCCAATCTTTCGTACGTAGAAAACTTGGAGTAAATGCGACAACACCAAATTGCTTCTTTGATGTAAATGAGCCAAAGTACTTTACAATCTCCTCTCTATTTAAATCTTCGTGAATAAGTGAGGGCAATAGAACCATTTTTTCACCAGACCAACTTTCTTTTGAGTAAGTAAGTGGATTAACTATAGTATCTGGTAAGAGTTGCAGTCCTTTTACTAAGAATGAATCATCGGTAACTGTTGCTGACATAAATATTCTATGTTCTGCTTCCCAATAACTACCAAAAGCATATAGTGGTGGAATATAGGGTTCGATTTCGATAGCAGCTCCAGAAATTACACATTTGCAATGACTTAGTAGATCTTTCAAGAGCGGCCACGCAAATTTAATCGATTGCTGATCTTTGGCTGCAGATAAGATCTTCGCAATTTCGGTTTCTCGATCGAACCAAGCCCAATAAGGAACAGGAAGAAAGGAATCCCTTTTATTGTTTTGGATATCTGAAAAAGTTCCTACACCTTGTTGTTCCAATTCATTTTCAAAGAGTGACCTCAACTTATGATATGTTTCTTCTTCTTTGTGAATGCGAATTCTGCATGCTTCACGAATTGAATCCGAGCAAGCGTGCGCATCATCCATTAAAAGTGAGTTAATACTAATGGACTTTGTATACAGTCCAAATTTTGTTAATCCATTAAAAAGTTTTTGAATGGACGTTACCAAGATTTTATTACTATCTATAAAATCGTCTGGTAATTCAGGTTCTGCTTTGCATGTAGATATTCCAAATTGCTTTGCCTGTTCACAAGTTCGATCAATTAGAAAATTATTTGGGCACAAATATACGGCAGGTCCTTTTGAATCATTCAATCGTGATTGAAGCATCAATAGACCAATCAGGGTTTTACCTTGACCAGTATGTAATTTTACAATAATATCACGATTATTTTGATGATAAAAATACCATTCTTTTAGTACAGATTCCTGGGCAGGTCGAAGAGGTCCTTTGTCGTGGGCACGATCCAGATCATCATAGAGAATTAAGGGATCAATTGGCTTCTTTACGTTCTTTCCTACCATTCGCTTCTTAAAGTCGACCATTTTATCCTCTCCCTATGTTCTAATTTAAAACAATTTAGCACTTTTTAAAAATAATATCATGTATATTATGGTCATATTTTGGAGATCATGCGTCTTTTGTTTTCTGAATAAGCTCATTACTGATATCGCCTAACATCATTACCTGTTTATATAATTATGCAGCATTATATCTATTCTAAAGCGGAATATCAATTTTTTTTGTTTTCCTGCCGTTATTAGTTTTCGATTCAAGCCATTTGATAACATCTTTTTCTTTAAAACGAACAAACCTGCCCAACTTCATATGCGGAATATACCCGATATGAGTCCACTGGTAAATAGTAGATACCTTCACGCCAAGGTATTCCGCCATTTCTTGTGATGGAAGGAGTTATAAGAAATTTGCTGGAGGTTATTTCAACGAACCTATAATTATTGCAACCTGTTGTATTTTATTGACTTATAATATAATGGAGGCGGGGGGAATCGAACCCCATTATCCGCATTAAATACCAACGACTTACAGCATCGTGTGGCTAAATTGTGGCAGATTTAATATTTGCCTATTCTCAACAAAAAAGGTAGTCGCCGACTGCCTTTTTTTATCCAGAAAACACCGTAGATATACCGGCGTTTATTATCGTATTGTTGGCGCCAGAAGATACTCTATTTATTTACTCTCTACCTGTGCCAGGAAATCACGTATGATCTTGATATCAGTCTCAGGATCGTCATGCATCGTAAAATGGGCGCAGTTCTTCAATAGTGCAAACTCTGCGCCGGGGATCAGGCTCTGGTAATACTTGACGGTCGCAGGTGTGGCTTCGTCGAATTGGCCCGCTGTGAGTAGAGTCGGTATTGTGATCTCGCCGAGGCGATCGGTACGATCGTAATCGCTGAGTGTCCCTGTAGAAGTGAACTCACTTGGCCCCCACATGTATCCATACATAGCCAGATTCATCTGCGCGAAAGCGCTGTTTACATCATCTGACCAGGGCTGCCTGCGCGCTAAATATTGCCCGTAGTAGACCATTACGGCAGATTGATATTCGGGTGAATCTGTTGTTTTTTCCCGTTCGTGATGCCTGATTACCTCCTGCACGGAATCCGGCAGAGCACCCAGCAGGCTGTCGGCATCATGAATCCAGCGGGGAACACTAAGAGCGGGACTCGCCAGGACAAGACTACTTACACCGGCGGGCCGATTGAGCATATAGTCAACGGCCAACATTGTACCCCAGGAGTGTCCGTAAAGGTGAATTTCTTTCAAGCCTAATGCCTCACGTACTTGAGTTATTTCCTCCACGAAACGTTCGATCGTCCATAATGTCGTGTCTGATGGACCCGGGGAGCTGGCGCACCCGAGTTGGTCGTAGAAAATCACTGGACGGTCAGCGGCGAGGGCTTCCAGCGGTTTCAGATAGACACTCGATGAGCCCGGACCGCCATGTAATACCAATAGCGGCGTACGTTCCCCGCTACCGACAATTTTATACCACACTTTACCGCCGGTGACCTCAACAAAGCCTTCACCCTGTAGCAGACCGGCGGACTGGCAGGCGCTTAGAGCCAAAACTGCAAGGACGCAAAGTCCAGCCGTCAAAATCGTTTTTCTGATCATGAATTTCCTCCCGTGAATGTACATCGTTATCCTAATTAAGACAATTTAAGATAAAATGTAGGATAAGCTTTTGTAATAGTCAAGCACAAATTGGACTTTTTGATTGTTTTTGTTTAGAGTGATTTTCTTCAGTTAACCTTCTTTGATTTGTTTGTTTTAATGTCTATGTTTAAGGCTGGTTCGAGTTCGGTCCGGGGAGATTTCGCTCCATTATTGTATGAAAACTATTACAGCAATCCTAAGAGAGGATCAAATAGAATAGTGATTCTTGAAATCTTATATGTATCTCTAACTCGTAAAGAAAATCTCAAACGTCCTAACGATATCTATTAATGAATTTCCAATATTTATATATTTAGCAGTCTTTCTTTGCCTACATTAAACTATTGTATTAATTTTGTGTCAAAAATGTTAGTTGGGGATTGTAACTTTGGAAAGAACCAACTCTGTTTCTGGTACGATTTATGAATTGCTCAATTATTAATGAAAGGCTAGGGTGTATGAAAAGGCAGAATGCGGCGTTATTGATCATTATAATCATATTAATGACCACAATCGCTTTCGCTCAGGATCGCCAAGGAGTAAGAGGCCATCGATCGGTAGGAGGTTCAATTACTGGGCATGTATATGATTCGGCTCAAAAAACTCCAATCGAATATGCTACAGTTATTCTGTTTTCTCAAAATGACAGCACCCAGATAGGCGGAATAAGCACGGACCAGGATGGTGATTTTTCTCTTGATAGAATCAAGCCAGGTCGTTATTATCTGAAAATTAACTTCCTGGGTTATGAGGCTACTACCATCGACACTATAAGTGTCTCACCGGGAAATAGAGAGATCAATTTAGGGGAAATCTCTTTAACTCAAGCCGCTCTGGTTGTTGAGGATATCCAAGTAACCGCTGAAAGGCCGACATTTGGATATAAAATCGACCGCAAAGTTATCAATGTCAGCCAACTTCAAACAGCTATATCAGGTACCGCTGTGGATATACTGGAAAATGCTCCATCTGTTAGTGTTGATATTGAGGGCAATGTCAAACTGCGGGGTAGTGCCAATTTCACTGTCCTTATCGATGGCAGGCCCAGTATACTTGACGCTAATGATGCCCTTGAGCAGATACCGGCAAGTACTATTGACAATATCGAAATAATTACTAATCCCTCCGCTAAATACGATCCCGACGGTACTTCAGGCATTATCAATGTTGTAACAAAGAAAGACGAACTTAAAGGCATAAGCGGTATGATAAATTCTTCGGGTAGTTTCGATGATAAATATGGCGGCGATATCCTGTTAAGTTATCGCAACAGTTTCTACAACGCTTTCCTGCGGCTCGATTATAACAAACGGTCGTTCACCGGTTCATCGATTGAGGAAAATCAAACCGCAATCAACGATACTATCTCATATGCCAATTCAACCGGCAACTCTACACGAGATAGAACAGGTTATGGTATCAGAAGCGGTATTAACCTCAATATAACTTCAACTGATAACCTTAGCTTCGGTATTCGTTATGGTGGAAGAGGTGGTAAGAGAGAGTCTGTTCTTGATCACGAAGAATGGCATGAAGGCGATCTCCAGCACGAATTATATTCAAGCTGTAATGAATCTGAACAGTCGGGAAATTTCTATGTGTTTAACATGGATTATCTTCATAAGTTCCCCGGAAAAAACCAAGAGTTGTCAAGTCAGTTTATTTTTAGCCTCAGGGATATGGAGGAGGATCAAATCAGTGAAATCTTCACTAATGGTAGTGTGATATCATCGGGGCAACAAACAACAGAGGAAGGACCGTCGAAAAGATGGCGTATAAAGCTGGATTATTTGATGCCGCTGGGGGAGTCTGGAAAATTAGAATCCGGCTATCAGAGCAGATTAGGTAGTTCGGAAGATATAACCAAGCAATACGAATACAATGATTCAACCGGCGATTATGAATTCTTTCCTGACTACAGCCATACTACGGAATATGTCAGGAATATTCATTCTGTTTACACCATGCTTGGAGGTGAAACAGGTAACTTTGGATACCAAGCTGGAATCAGGGGCGAATATACTTACAGAGATATCAATATCCTGGATGATAACAAAAGCTTTAATATCGACAGATGGGATTATTTCCCATCTTTTCATGTATCTTATCAACTTAAAAATAATAACCAGGTAATAGCAAGCTATGCCCGCAAGATTAAGCGTTCCCGGGGATGGTGGTTGGAGCCGTTTGAATTCAGAAGGGATGCTTATAATATTCAAAAAGGTAATCCTGATCTCAAACCGGAATATATCGATTCCTATGAACTGGGTTACCAGCGAACATTGGGGGAAAATATGTTTTCTGTGGAAGCGTATTACCGGATAACTCACAATAAAGTCGAGTTTGTCCGTTCGGTTTATGATGAAAACATTACCTTAAACACGGTTGAAAATGTCGGCGCCGATTATTCTCTAGGTACAGAGATCATGGTAAACCTTTTGCCGTTTCGATTCTGGGATATAAATCTTATTGGAGATCTATATCACTACCGTGTGGAGGGTGAACTTTATGGCGAAGATTTTTCAACTGATAATAATACCTGGCAAATGCGAATCAATAATACCTGGACTATCGGCCGCAAAACACGATTGCAGACAAACAGCAGATATAACGGCAAATCTATTTCGGCTCAGGGGACTCGTGGGGGTTATTTTAGTATGAATGCGGCTGTTAAATATGATTTGATCTATCGAGCTCTTACAGCCACGCTTCTGGTTAACGATATTTTCGGCACCACTAAACGGGAAAATACCACCGAAGGTGATAATTTTATCAGATATTCATCGTTTGTACGGGATTCACCGATTGTGATGTTTAATTTAAGTTACACATTCAACAATTTCAAAGCAGAACGCGACCAGGATCGTGACGGTGAAGATTACGGCGAAGATGATTTTTAACAACTAAAACGGCCCCGACCTCACTCTCAGCCGCCAAGGTCCTACGGACAAACTTTTGTGATTTTTGAATTCGCAATTTCCACAAACCTTAAAAATGTCGACGGAACTCGTTGGAAAACAATTGTATAGGGGACTGCTCACTCCTTGTCAGGCGGGCTATTGCGGTTCCAGACTTCCCTGCCTGATTTTGGATCACCGGACACTACTGGGCATTTATTTTTTCTTCTTCTCTTCTTTTAATCTTCGTTTTTCCTTTGGGCTGCGCTGGGCTTTTTTCTGTTGTTCCCTTTTGCCTTTATCTTTTTTCCCCTTATCACCCATTTTCGTTTCTCCTTGTTTGAAAATGACCTGTATTTCTCAAGCTGTCCACGATATCCGATAAACAGCCATAACGCCGACGACAAGAATCAGGCACATGACAAGTGTACGTTTTCAAATGAATTCTGACAAGTAGTATTTTAAATTACGAAACACAATTTTCAAAGCTATAAAACCTCAAACAAACTTGACTTCAGCTAATGCAGGATTAAGTTAAGATGAGGTGTAATCATTGGGGGCATATCATCAATACCGTTTCTATTGAAACAAACGTTATTTTGATATAAAAATACGTAGGCTATAAACACTCTACATTCATTCAAGGAGGATTTCAATGCCAGCAAAGAAAAAAATCAGGTGCGGCGGTAAGACCAAAGATGGCAAGAGATGCAAACGCATGGCAACACCGCCAGCAAAATTCTGCTCAAGCCACATATGGTTCAATGGATGAGAATATTCCTTACCTGGCAAAGTGTCCCTTCTGTTTTTCAGGACAATTTAACATTAAACTTGACCCGGTATCGCAACTTAATATATTCATGTAAACGCTTAAGATATAGGCTGAATTGCAAATGGCGAACTTATCGGAAAGATTAATTCAAAAACTCTGCAACCCGAAATCTTATGAACGGGGTGAAAAATATTATCAGCAGGGTCGGGTTACCGATTACATTGACAGGGACAACGAGCTTAAGGCGACAGTTGTCGGTACCGGACATTATCAGGTGGAAATTAATCTTTCCAACCTTGATATGTTTTGTGATTGTCCTGCTTTCGGAAGGATAGGAGTCTGCAAGCATCTGGTGGCGGTGATGCTTACAAAACTACATGGCGAGATAAAACCCGCCAAACCGCCCAAAATCAAGCACAGCGGGCAGACTGTTATTGAAAAAACAGATTTTGATTTGAAACCCGCTCTTAAATCACTTTCAAAGGCCGAGATGGCGGAACACATCCAGCACCTGGCGTCTGAGCTGCCGCAGGTCTGCAGGTATTTTGTTAACCTTACAGCTCCCAGGGATAAGGCGTTTTACAAAGCTGTTGAAAAGCGTATCAGGCAGAAGATAAATTCCATAAACCGCAGAGTCCTGTATGATTCTTACTGGCACAGGCAGCGTGATGCCGTGGATGCAGTCCGTTCAGAGATAAGCCTTCTGCCTTTTACTAAAAGTACTGCAGAGTTTCTACTTCGGCAGGGCTATTGGATTACCGAAAAAATGACAGAGATTGACGATTCCAACGGTGTTCTTAACGAGCTAATATCGGAAATAATCGAAAAATCAGTGAGTATCCTGGATAAACTGGGGACGGAGGCGCTGGATATTTTCTATGAATACACGGGGAAGGAATCCTCATTTGACTATCATATTGGTATTGTTGATACAATTCTGGGTATTGCGGATGACCCTCACATACTGGAAGAGATTACAACAAAACTGGAAAGAACTCAGTTTAAAGAGGATAACGATTTTGGTTTTGAAAGGAGTTACGGCCTTCATTCGCTGATGTCATTTTACCTGGTTCATAATCCGTCAAAATATGAGGATTTGGCCATGGATCTAATGGAAAATGACTTTATGGTAAAGCTCAATTTCATTGAATTTCTCTCACGAAATAAAAGGCATGAGGAGGTCCTAAAATACGGCTGGGATATGCGGGATCATTTTGATATCAACGAACTAATTGAAAAGGCGTTATTGGAATTAAACGAAACCGATAAGCTGATAGAGTTCTACAAAGAAAGCATCCTGGATAAATTTGATAAAGAGCAGCTGAAACGTTTTCGCCAGGCAATCGGCGAATCAAAAAAATCGGTTTGGGATGAGTTTATAGATGCGCTTTTAAACAGCAAGCTTCATCTGTTTGATCGCCTCAGATTGCTCGTGTTTCTTCAGCGATACGATGATTTCTACAAGCTGTTGTGTCCGCCAACCCAACATGGGCATATTTTCTATAAAGAGATGGTAGAGGATTACGCGGTAAAATTCACCATTATTCATCCTGAAACTTCAGTCAAGCTGTATCGCTACCTGCTTGAGGCTGAAATAGATAAAATGAAAACCTCAAATCACTACAAACATTTTGCCCTATATTACCGCGAGCTGAAAGAACTGGGCGATACAGATTACTTAAGCAAAACAAAGCAGACACTTAAAAGCAAGCACCCAACCAAGAAAAAGCTGATGAAAATGCTTGGCTGGTGAGATGTGATTTGGTAGGATAATATACTTGTTAGTCGTTGTTTCAATCTCTCAAAACATCAAATCATATAAGCGTATCTTATTATAACAACTTAGTGCTGTAATTTATTCATGCAGGAAAGACATTTGCCGACATAATAAATATCTTGTAATCACAAGATATATCCTTTAATTTTGTGTTAGGTGCATCTTGACTTGTGCGATGCTGGATCAATTTTGTGAATCAATGAGAGGACTGACAGAATATGGCTGTTCGTAAAGAAGTTGAAAAGTATATTACAAAATTGACAAATGGGCACGAAATAGATCATTCTCTGAATCTGTTTGAAAGCGGTTTTTTATCCTCCCTGGATGTTTTAGACCTTCTTTCGTTTATTGAGAACACCTATAATATCACCGTTTCGGATGACGATCTCGGGATAGAAAATTTTGGTTCGATTGACAGCATGGTAAAATATATTGAAAAGGCGAAACAAGAGTAACGAAGCCTTTTATGCCAATGATTCATGAAATACTAACCAAGTCATCAGCAGATTTTCCCCAAAAAGAAGCAATTGTCTGTGGAGACAACCGAATATCCTATAAAGAACTAAATAAGGCATCAACCATATTGGCAAATTTCTTGCGGTCTCATGGAGTAAGCTACCAAGACAGGGTTGGCATCTTCACGAATAAGAATATCGAAGAGACAATTGCCATTTTCGCCATCCTGAAAATGGGCGGGATATTCGTCCATATAAATCCTCAGCTTAAGGAAAGCCAACTGTCTCATGTGATTTCAGATTGTGATATTAAGGCGCTTTTTGTAAATGACTATAAATCGACGGTCCTTAATAAAGCATACCCGGAAGTAAGTCCAATAGACCTGGTTATTTCATTATCATCAAAGCTGAATCTGAATAAAGATGTCTTTAAGAATATTCGTAATCTCGATGATATTCTTAAAGAACCATCACCCGATAAAATATCCAGCGATAAGCAAAGTGAAGACGACATAGCCTCGATTATTTACACATCAGGCTCAACAGGAATGCCGAAAGGCGTCATTGTTACTCATAAGATACTTCATGACTCTACAGTAATCTCTGCCTCTATACTTGAAAATAATCACGATGACCGTTTAATATGTGTTACTCCGTTTTCTTTCGATGGCGCGCTGAGTCAGCTTTTCACATCCTGCTATGTTGGCGGAACACTTGTCCAACAGCAGTCGAATTTCCCCAAAGATATTGTAAATACGATGTTAAATGAAAAAATAACCGGCTTCCATGCGATGCCGTCACTCTGGAGCATACTTCTTCAAAAGCATTCGCCGTTTGCAAAATATGATTATCCCGATCTCAGGTATATCTCGATTATTGGCGAGGTGTTCCCTCAGAATCATCTGGATAACTTAAGGATGATACTGAATAAGACAAAGTTCTACATGATGTATGGCACAACTGAAGCTTTCCGGTCTACTTATCTTCCCCCGGAGGATTTTGAGAGAAAGAAATCATCTGCAGGGATACCGTTCCCGGGCGTGGATATATCGATAGTTGATGAGCAAAACAACATCTGCCAGCCGGGCGAAACCGGAGAAATCATCCATAAAGGGGTGTTCGTATCGCCGGGATACTGGAATGACAGCGATAAAACCGCTGAAACGTTCAAGGATGGATCCCTTTATACTGGCGACCTGGGGAAATTGGACCAAGGTGGTTATCTCTATTTCATGGGACGCAAGGACAGCATGATAAAAACCCAGGGATTTCGTGTTAGCCCCGAGGAAATAGAAGAGTGCATATTCAAGGTCGATGGTGTAAAAGAGGTCGCGGTTATTGGCGTATCGGGTAATGAAACAGGTGTCAGGATAAAAGCAATAATTGTCTGCAAAGAGGGATACATTTTGACAGATAAAGATATAATAAGCCATTGCCGGAACAGGCTTCCCAATTATATGGTACCCGGCATCGTAGAATTTCGCAGTGATCTGCCTCGTACTGCAACGAATAAAATCAATAGATCTGAACTGTGCTGATATGATAAATATACGGTGAGTTAATAATATGATACGATGTGTAAAATGCATACTTCCGGAATCTTTTCCCGGTATCACATTCGATTCCGAGGGAATTTGTTCGGTATGCACAATATTTAACGAGCAAAAACAGCATATCCCATCGCTTGAGAAACTAAAAACGAAGTTCGATCAGCTTGTTAGTGAAAACAAATCTGATGATTCAAAATACAATGCCCTGGTCGCTTTCAGCGGTGGTAAGGACAGCACCTATCTTGTTTACAAACTAAAAGAAACATACGGGTTAAATATACTGGCTTTCACATTCGACAATGGATTCATATCGGAATCTACATTTACCAATATGAGAACAGTTATGGAAAGGCTGGCTGTAGATCATATTATATTTAAGCCCAGGCATGATCTTATCAAGAGAATATTTTCCACCAGCGCCAGCGATGATATATACCCGACCTCGCTGTTAAAATTTGGCAGCTCAATTTGTATTTCATGTATAAGAATGGTAAATAACCTGTCATTGAAAACCGCCATCGAAAAGAATATCCCTATGGTGATGCTGGGAAACAGTCCTGGGCAGTTGATTCAATCTGAAAATGAGATTATTTACCAGGATAACCGTATTCCCTATGAATTAAAGAAAGGACTCTTTAAGCCGTTGGCTGATAAAGTCGGTGATGAGGTTTATCAATATCTACTGCTGGATAAAAAGGATTATCAAACTAAACCGTTCCCCCATACAATAAATCCGTTTCCGATAATCGGTTATGATGAAACCGCAATCTATAAAACTATTTCGGAACTCGGTTGGCGAAGGCCCGAGGATGTCGATCCGAATTCCTCGAACTGTCAGCTAAACTCCCTTGGCATTGTTAAGCATAAAGAGAAACTGAATTTCCATCCCTATGATTATGAAATGAGCATGCTAGTCCGCCTTGGCAAGATAAGCCGCGAGGAGGCCTTAAGAAGGGTCGAAGATCCTGATAACATAACACCCGGACTTGCTGAGAAGGTTGAAAAGAAGCTGAAATAGAGTAATTACAGAACTATGAGCATATAAAACTATGTGTGGAATCTGCGGCATATACAATTTTAATAAGGATAGGCCTGTATCTGAGAACACCCTGAACATCATGAATGATTCCATAGCCCACCGGGGTCCGGATGACAGCGGCATCTATACTGACAAGTTTATCGGTTTCGGTCATAGAAGGCTGCCCATTATTGATATCAAAAGCGGCCAACAGCCTATGAGCAACGAGGATAATACCATATGGGTTACCTATAACGGCGAGATATATAATTACAGGGAACTGAAAAAACATCTGATAAACAAAGGGCATGTATTCAAAACAAACTGCGATACTGAGGTCATTGTTCATGCTTATGAGCAGTATGGAACTGATTGCGTACTGCATTTCAACGGCATGTTTGCCTTCGCTGTCTGGGACAGCAAAAACGAAACGCTGTTTTTAGCCCGGGACAGGCTTGGTATTAAGCCGCTTTATTATACTATCTCTGATGGCAATTTTGTCTTTGCCTCGGAGATAAAGGCGCTTCTGAAGCATCCATTAATAAAAGCTGAGGTTGAGATAAATTCAATCCTCGAATACCTGTTTTGCACATCGCTTTTAAAAAGTAATACCATGTTTAAAAATATCAATTCCTTGCCAGCGGGGCATATTGCGGTTTTTAAAAATGGTACACACAAAGTTGCAGAATACTGGGATATCAAATCAAAAAATGTTCAAGACGATGAGTTCTCTTTTGATCAGTATAAGGAGCAAATATCATTTCTTCTTGATGATTCAGTCCGGATGAGGTTGATGAGCGATGTTCCTTTCGGTTCTTTACTAAGCGGCGGGCTGGATTCAAGCCTTATCTCTGCGCTGGCGACAAAACATGCGAGCCAGAAATTAAAAACTTTCTCAATGGAATATTCAAAGAATATAGAGTTGGGACAGGCAGACTCAGATACAAAGTATGCAAACCTGATGGCTGATGCTTTTCATACAGACCATAAGGAGTTCATCTTTGAACCTGAGGAGTATTACAGCTTTCATGAAAAAGTCACCTGGCATATGGAAAAACCGGTGGAGCTGACTACACCATCACTGTATCTTCTGCATAAGAATCTAAAGAAATATGTTACCGTGGTATTATCGGGCGAGGGGTCTGATGAACTATTCGGCGGGTATTTCTTCTTTCTTCAGGAGGTTCAGAGTAATCGGTTGAAAGAATTTCCATGGGCGCCTTATTTTGATGAGGTCTCCATGCTGTTAAATGATGATATTGCAAGGGAAACGAAGTTTAGAGATAGTGTAAAATCCACACTTCACGATCTATTAAATAAATTTGAAACGGATGATTTTTTAAATAAGGTGTTGTACCTGTTTATTAAGATATACCTGCTTGAAATGCTTGAACGTCAGGACAAAACCAGCATGGCCTGGGGAGTCGAAACAAGAGTGCCGTTTCTTGACCATCGCTTAGTGGAGCATATCGTGAATATCCCGTCAAAATATAAAATCAAGGACGATTCTGAAAAATATATACTCAAAGAAAGCTTCAGGGATTTTATACCAACCGATATTCTAAACAGGAAGAAGAAACCGTTCCCGTTTCCAGTCGATCTAAAGTCTGTCATCAGCCAGAGAAACACCGCCAACGACCTTGTGCAATCGGGAAATTCCAGGATAGCGGGATATTTTAATAAAACGGAAACCGATGATTTTTTCCATAAAAGGAATAAATTTAAAAATATTGACAATCTCGCCATTTTTAGAACATCTTATGCAATGATTGCGTTGGAATTATGGCATAAAGCGTTTGGGATTTAACCTGATGGAATACACTGAAGATCAAAAGATAGCAATAGAGGTAGCCCGTGGATTCATCACGAAAAGGATTGAGCCGATTGCCAGCCTCATTGATGAGAAAGAGGAATTTCCGCTGGAGAATATTAGGGAGATGGGCAAACTCGGTTTGCTGGGGATTCCCTATCCTGAACAATATGGCGGAGCCGGCCTTGACTATGTGACCTATTCAACGATTATAAGAGAGATTGCCAGGGTTTGCGCCTCAACAGCGATGACAGTAGTAGCCCACACTACATTGACCGCTTATCCCATATTTAGCTATGGAACTGAGGAGCAAAAACAAAAATACTTGAAACCGCTTCTTGATGGCGAAAATATAGGCGCCTTTGGGCTGACAGAGCCAAACGCCGGATCCGATATAGCCGCAATGGAAACCAAAGCTGTGAAAAAAGACGGTCATTACATACTAAACGGATCGAAAATATTTATCACAAACGCAAATGTAGCCGATACTTATATAGTAGCGGCAAAGACATCGCCTGAAAAAGGTATGATGGGGATAAGCCTGTTTATTTTTGAAAAAAGCATGCCCGGTTTTACTCTATCCGGGAAAAAAGAGAAAAAGCTGGGAATGAAAGGGGCAGATACAGGCGAACTGGTGTTCCAGGATGCTTTAGTTCCTGAAAAGAATTTGCTGGGCAGAAAAAATTTTGGATTTAAGTTATTGCATGATATTTTAATAAGCGCCAGGATAGGTATGGCGGCAATTGCTTTGGGGATTTCCGAGGGCGCGCAGAAACATTGTCTGAAATATGTGAAACAACGAAAGCAGTTCAGCGAATATCTTTATCATTTTCAGTCTATTAAAAACATGCTTGCCGATATGGAAATGAATATCAGCGCCGCCGAATTGTTATTGCAAAAAGCCGCTGTTATGAAAGATGATGGAAAAGACATTACCAAGACCGCATCAGAGGCAAAACTGTTTGCGTCAGAAATGGCGATGAAGATCACCAAGGATGCCATCCAGATATTTGGCGGCTACGGCTATTCCCGTGAATTCCCGCTGGAGAGATTTTTCAGGGACGCCAAAATCACCGAAATCGGCGACGGAACATCCGAAATGCAAAGGCTGATCATTGCTGATGAGATTGTGAAGAGGCAGGGATAAAATGGGCCATTTGGGGTTGAGTAAATACAGGTGTTTTTGAAATATTTTGGATACTTGATTTTAAAATTCTGAAAGAGCTTTTATCTTATTAATAAAAATGAGCCCATTACTGAAATGAGGCAGTATAAAACCTCATCCTATATCAAATTACCCCTCGGGGATTTGATAACCTCTATATTGGGAGTACGCATTTCATTCTTTATCTTGGCGAAATAAAGATCTCTGAACTCAGTAGCCATCCCAGCCCGCAATCCTGGCCATCATCCACCAGAACGCTTTGCCCTTCAGGTAACAATTGAAGCAATGCGAATGAGGACAGTTGCAGGTAGGACATGGATGCGAGGAACACCAGTCATGGCACCATTCACAGCCATCGCCACCATAAGGATAATAGTTGCCATTAGGGTCATAACTCTCGATGTCAGCAAAATTGAAAAGGACTTTATCGTTAGTAACGCAGTACTCCCGAATCTGGTTGTTGCGGGCATAAAGATTGCCATCAGGACCTGTACCGTCCAGATGGCCAGTCATATAAATGAAGGTTACACCAGAGTAGTCCTGCTCCAGCCGATTCATAGCATTAAGATAAACATTGATGCCCTCTTCGCTATTATTCGAACAACCGCCACACCATGACCACATCACCACATTGTAATCGGGATGATTATCAAGCCAGTCCCGGGTAGGTGGTACCCAGGAAGTGTCACCAATGTGTCCCAGATCGTCACTGTATTCATGGAAAGTGGGTAAATTATACAAAGAATTCTCATCCTCCAGTTCATTGAGTCCGACTATAATCTGATAACCATGTGAGGTGCGACCATAGAATATTCTATAGTCTGTCCTTATCTGCTCAAAATATGATTCCGGGATGAGTTCAAAATCTGCTGACGAATTATGATTAGTTATAATCGCTCCAGTAACAATATCTATCCAACTGACATTTCGAGGTGGACCGATATCAGCGTATAACTGCAAACTTGAAAACCCGACGATCATCAGGCTTAGAAATAATCGCAAAGTACACTCCCGACTTTAAATTCTTACCAACAAACTGAGAATAAAAACCAACTGACATCCATTCATGATGAAGAGTTCTTACTTTTCTACCCAGAATATTATATATAGACACGTCGTAGAAGTCCTCCTCAACGACCTGCCATTTTAGGACAAGGCCCGTATTTGATGGATTGGGGTAAGCCTGCAGCCCGAAGGCTATGGGCCTTGGATCCAGGTTACCCCACGCGGAGGGCCTATGCCGGTCTCCGTATCGTAATAGGCTGTATCGGACAATGCCACCTCAGATGTATCGTTTACTACCGATACAGCGCGAATATAAAATATCGCCCAGTCTCCAACGTCGGCTAATGTCACCGAATTGTCCAGCGTGTCCGCTGCTGCCGAGTTCCCGGTTACTGAATCCACTACACTATTGATAGTGTATGACCAGATATAATGGTCAAGCGGATTACCATAATCAGGCGACTGCCAGGTCACCTCGAGTTGCCCGTCATGATCGTTAAACTGGGCAGAAGCGATAGACGGGATTGCGAACAAGAGGATCAATACAAATAACCTTTTCATGCTTTTTCCCCTATTTATAGGTTATTACTATTAAAACATTCTCGATTTACTTCACATAATATTTTCGGTTAAAATAGAACATCTAACAGCAAATACATTAGATGAAGCTTAACTAAATCATCTTTGCGTAAAGTTAGATAATAAATTATCAATGTCAATAGTAATTTTCAATAATATTCCTTCGAGAATTTCAATAACCCAAACAGGTAATTGCAGCCTGTCGGCTATCTTGATTTCCTGAAACTCCAGAGCGAGTCGAAATTTGTGCTGACCGACTCCGGCGGTATCTAGGAGGAAACTACTTACATGAGGATTCCCTGCATCACGCTCAGGGAAAATACCGAAAGACCTGTAACTGTTGAAGTTGGCACAAATACTAATGCAGGTATTGATCCTGATAAGGTTTTACAAATAGTAAGTCAAATAACAAACGGCAAGTACAAAGGTGGGAGCATCCCTGAGCTTTGGGATGGGAAGACAGCGCCGAGGATTGTGGGTGTTTTAAAGCAATAAAGAAATTATGCAACTTTTTCTATTTCAAAGATTATTTTAATTCAGGCAAAACACGTTTGCTATTCTAACCGCAAATCATCAAAGTAAAGAATAAAAGGTTTGCCAGGTCTTACAACAAAAAAATAAATAGCGTAAATTGCAGTCATGTCCATCTCTCGATAAGAGGGAGCATTCTTAACCTTTTCCAGAGGAATAGAAATCTGATTAAGACCCGGATTAATTATAATTGAATAATTAAACCTGTCATCATAAAAATTGTTATGATGGATATCCTCAATTCTCATAGTAAGATTTACTGTTGTATTTAATTCAGAGTATACAAAAAAACTCATATACCTATAAGCAGTCCAATTAGGGAAAGGTTCTTCTAAGCTAAATCCCGGGTATGTATCCCTAAATAGAGTTAATTGCCCTACATGGCGACTATTCGGATTTTTCCACCCTGCTGGCGGATGAGTCTTTACAAGTTCAGCATTGTTAGTCCTTGTAAATTTGTTTTCCAAGGAAGATTCAAAACCGAGAATTTGTGGGAAAGCCTGGTTTCTCTGATGATATGCCCAGGCCCACATGCTTACCGGTATAATCGATAGGAAAAGTAATAGGAACGCACTAACAAAAGTAAAAATTCTTATATTGTTCCGTTTTCTCCAAAAGACAATCATTTTGGGATTAAAAACCACATAAAGCCCCAGAAAGGAAACTGCTCCGAGAATATCTCTTATTAGATCGGATATATCTGCGTCACCAGGTCCATAGATTTGAATAAGTTCAGTTATAGCACCCATTAAGACTGTGAGAACAAGAGCAATAAGATAATGAAAATATTGTTTTAGTAATCTTTTTCCGAGAATTAGTGATGATAAACTCAGAAACAGCAAAGATAACATCCCGAATAATGGTGTGTGACCAGTATTATGGATTTCCCTCCACAAATGTGTATCATCTGGCAATTCGAGATTGAAAAAAATCAATATAATGCTGCAAAATCCAAGAAGTAAAAATATTATGGATATATTCTTCTTTACAAACATGATATAGATTGATAATTATCAGAATTCATCTTCTATCAATAAACCATTATTCAATTCATTACGAACGTTTGTTTGACGATTAATTTATATGTCAAAATCCTCCCATTGATAATATTATACTATATAGATAAGCCAAATACAAGAAAGTATAGTCTCAAGCCTTTTTTATGCCACATTCTTTCAAATGAATCTTGACATAATTTTAATATTGCCGATATTATCTAATAAAAAAATTATCCGGAATCAGGGTTCAAAATATCTTACCTGCTTTTGGAAATAAACTAGGCAAAAACGAACTGTTTAGAGTATTGGAGTAATTTCTGTTTGGATTATTTATTGCTGTTGGTTCCGTGGCACAGGCACTTAGTGATGAAAGAATAAGGGCCTCTTGGCCATCCAATGCTCAATGCAATGTTCTTTCAGAGCTGCCAGATGTTAAGATAGCACGTTTTACTCCATTATCCTTTACTCAAGATCCAGGCTTTGTTTGGTCAAAAGATCGTAGACTCGCTGTCTGTGTCGATGGCTACATTTTAACTAATAAGGTTAACATTGGCGCCAGTCTTGCAGAACATATTCGCTCTTTTGCAAATACCTGCAGTAAAGAGGGATTCTCCGCGGGATTACATTCTATTATCAGCGGCACCTACACTCTGGTTGTTGTAGACAAAACCTCATCACACTGTTATGTGGTTAATGACCATGTAGGATCCCTGCCTTTGTATTACAGTAAGCTTAATAATGGCTGGTTGTTAAGCACTAATCCTGTTGCCTTGGCGCAATCAGGGCTGATTAATAATCAGATCGATATGCTTGCGTGTACCGAATGGATATATGCTGGCAGCACAATTGGTGACAGATATATGCTGCAAGGCATAAAATTGGCTTTTCCACATACATCCTTTAAATGGAATAGAAATAATGCTCAAGGGCACTTTGAGGAAAACAACAACAGCCCATGGGATATAATTCCTTCAAAAACTGTACCAACCGTTGACCAACTGGCAGACAGTTTTATCGAGGGATGCAAGCGATTAAGCTCAATTGAACCACGACCAGCACATTTCCAGAGTTCTGGTAAAGATTCTCGGCTTATCCTGGCCTCATGGCCAGATGGATATAATCCACCATGTTACACTTACGGAGATCCTGAATCTCTAGAGGTTGATATAGCGCGATCGATTGCAGATCTAAGGGGTTCTAAATGGATTCATGTCTGGCTGGACGGCGATGAGGTGGCAAAAAACCTTATTAATCTATTTAATGCTTGTGGAATGATAATATGGCCAGACCGATATTTTTCGGCTCGTCAAATGCAAAAAGACGGCCATAAATGGGTAACCGATGGTTATTGGGGTGGAATTCAAATACATCCAGGTGGCTATGACTGTGATCGCTATTTTTCCCTTATTTCGAGAATTTTAAGGTATGCAACAGTGTTTATAGACCATAAAGTGTCTCCTATTGGCCTTGATCAAATAACCGAGAAATTAACTAATTATTTAATAGGGTCACATCTCGTTCGCCACTCTCTAGGCGATTTTGTTTCTGCAGATTTTATAGCAGAGCTTTCAAAGCAAAAGTCTCAAATAAAACAAGACGTTTATAATGAACTCAAACGTCTTGTTCCAGCAAATGACTCGCTGGCGATTCTTTGGCGCAAGTACATCTCTTCCAATCGGGGACCTCATCAACATGCACAGCAGGGAGTGATGTGTCGCTCATTCATTAATGTTTACTATCCGTTTTGTGGCGACCTTGATCACCACCGCCTTCAGCTGCAGGTTAAGCCAAGGGTTTCTGCATATAATCGGCAATATATTCAACTCTATCGTCGACGGTTCCCGAAATATGCCGATCTACCTTATGGAAGCACTCTCTTGCCGTTGCGTACTTCTGCTTTTCGTACAAGACTTGCTTTCACGTTGTTGAATAAAGGTTGGAACATCCCATATTTAACTGGTAAAACGCACGGTAGGGAACGTGACGCCAACAGCTGGGGAGCATGGCTTAGAAACAGCCAGGCTCTCAGGGAAAATACAGCTGAACTCCTTCGCGATGGAGGTATAATCGACGAAAAAAACATCGCTAATACATTCAAAGCCATCGCTTCTGGAACAAAAGCTGGAACTGGCCAGGTATTTCATCTCGCAAGTATTGCGAAATGGATATCAATGTCTGGCAAAGTTCTTGGATGATGTGAGTTAAAGAAGTTAATCCTCATATTGTAGATAAATACTTCTTTACCAAGCTGGAATAACTTGGTGTTTTTGATTATTACGATGTTTTTTTAGGCTTAGGATTTAAGCTTAAAAAGCAAAGTGAAATATATTGAAAGTATTTCTGTTAGGGGAATAAAGTCTTTTGTCTTTAAAGCTTTTTAGCAAACGACATCTCGAAACAAACTTTTATCGAATGACCAACAACTTCCCATTAGAAGATCCCGAAGGGAAATTAATCGCATACAAATAAACGCCGGGAGCAAGGTTATTACCTCTGTCATTTTTCACTTCCCATGCCCAATCTTCAGGACCAATGTTGTCTTCTCTGAGAATAATATCCCCCGAAATTGTTGAGATCATTATACTGCTGTCTTGCGGCAAATTCGTAAATGTAATGTTAGTATGTCCCTCCGATGCCCTGAACGGATTCGGGTAAGGATGAATTTCAAGAAGCGCACTGAAACTAATTGGAGATGTCCAGACAGCATTATTATTGCTTACACGCCAGTAATAAGTAATTCCCTGCTCAATTGGGTCTGTAGCAGGAAGCTGCCATCTGGTTTCATCACCTGGAGTGGGTGGCACCGATCCTGATTCCACGGGTGAACTGAAATTATCGTTATCATCAACCTGAAAATATAATTCAGAAATATTCTGCGGGTTTTGTACAATAAAATATGGCCTACCGGAAGGAACAATTTCGCCCTCAGTTGGGTATCGACAATGGGATTCTGCCAGTGATGATATTAGTCCAAAATTCAAATTGAATTCTATAGAAGGGGTCCAGGCGCTGGAATCAGTATAATCTGTAGAAATAGCACAACAACGCCAATAATAATTAACATCATCGGATAATCCCTCGAAAACAGCCATAGCCACATCACTTGGCAGATTAGCTAGAGAATCAATTACAAACTCGGGGTTGGAATAAACACTTACAGAATCAAGAGCAAAAAGATAGTAAATTGATTGATATGATTCCACTAATTCACATGAAACTGTAACTAAACTTGACAATGAATCAATATAAGTTTCAATTTGAATTGGCATCATGATACCAGCGGAGAAGGAAAAAGCGACATTCGACAGATCAGAAACATTACCTACCTCATCATAGGCTTTCATAGCAATATAATAATAATGTCCATCTTCATGAGTATCAAAAGCAAAATAAGTGCTACCTCCCGGAGATAAAGGTTGAGGGGGATTTAATATTGACAGAACCTCTGTCCAGTTTGATTCAGATATATCTGTGGTGGAGTATTTTATAACATAATGATCAGTTAAACCTATATAACCATCATCCCCGGGAGCAGTCCAGGTTAATATTATTTCACCATGTTCATCTCCTGGAATTGCATTTAAGTCTTCTATAGTTCCGGGAGGAGTTGAATCTGACCCGGGAGGATAAGCTCCCATATATGGCAAGAAATCTCCGCCACGTCCGCTTACAGCACATGGCGAACCTGTTGCAAGTCGGAGATTATAGCCCCCAGCAACAGTAGTGTCCATAAATACAGGATACTGATTAAGCGAATGTTCGCCGTTTTTCTGTGTGCTGTCAGCCCAGAGAGCCTGCCATTCAGTAAGAGTATAAGCTGTGCCTGTATGCGGGTTAGTAGCGTGTTGAAGACAATACAAATCTGCATGGCCATCAGAATTCCAGTAACAATTATAATCAGACCATAAATCGGAAAATGAATCGCATGACATAGTATACCAGGATTTTGCCAGCGCATTATACCAACCATCTGACCCATAACTATCGACAACGATGTTATTCCAAGATGCGGGTTCATAAATCCAACCCGTTTCGCCAGCATGAATAGACAATCTTATACCCGCCCCACAATTATAAATAGTATTATTATAAACCTGATGACGAGCATCATTAGCTATAGCAGTACCCTCATAAATAATCGCCGCCCATTGAATATCATAAATTACGTTATTATGAATCCAAATATCATAGCCGTTTCCTCTTATGCCTCTGGCACAATCATAAATTGTATTATATCTAATTATTAAACTGTCATGGCTTGTATTGTTTTGGTAAAGTGTGTCACCCTCCTTGAAGCAAATTCCGTTCCCGGGTAATTCACCAACCATGGGGTGGTCATACATCACATTATATTCAAATATGCAGTTTTTTGTATCGTAACAATGTATCCCGCTTGCATTATGATTCTCAAACGACCTGTTACTGAAAAGAGTGCAGGCGGTAATTGTAATATTGCTATGCTGTTCTTCACCACCCAAGACCCATTGAAAAAAGATGCCCCCTCCGTTCTGATCTTGGTCGCCATTACCAACATAGTTGCTGTCGCTAACGCAATTTTTGATTGTAACATTGTGGCATGCGTTTTGTGGCCCATCAGGAACGATATAAATGCCACCCTTAAAAGAGTTCTTAAATTCCAGGCCGTCAAGAACTATATAACTACAGGCATATAAACAACAGGCAATAGACATTGAACCAGAACCGTCTATTACCGGCCTGCTTGAATCGGGAAAAGCTTTATAAACAATTTCGTTGCCCTCCGAACCATCAAAATCAATGAGCATGGGGCCGTCCCACATATCTCTCGCCGGACTAAGCTGGTTCTCATAAAAACAATGTGTTGTCCTTTGTTCGCTGTAAACTCCACCCATGATAAATATTGTATCACCAGCACTAATAGCCGATGTTGTGCAGGCTTTTGACAGATGTTGCCAGGGCGTTTCTGTGGACGTGCCATTATTGCTGTCATCGCCATCATTGCCGACATAATAAGTTATTGCAAATGAATGGCCGATTATCACTAAACTGATTATAACGCTTAAAGTCATTCGCCTGAACATATTCCTCTCCTTTCATTATTAGTTTAAAGGAATAATGAACTTAATATATTATATCGGCATTATATAAAGCAAAAGCCACACCGAACAAGTGTTATTTTTACTCTTTTTACCTCCATGCTGTATAAGATATTACAGTTTTAGTTTGATATTACTAATTATTTGCAGGTTACGTTATGTTCATTTTATAATATAATGTGTAGTTTCTGCGCAATTTTATAATACTTTTAGAGTAACCTATTAGTTTAAGTCTAATATATCCGGAGTATAATGGCAATCGTATATATTGGAAAATATAAAAGAGTTGAATTTTTTATTAAGAATGTTTAAAATAAAAGGAAACTGCTGAAGAGGTATAAATGGCATTCATTATCTGGATATATGCCGCCTGAGGAATTTGAAATACGGTAAGAAAGGAATTTACAGCATTGCCAGATCATTGTAATTGATGTTATTGAAAATATGAGCGTGGTACAGGGAATTTGTATTGGGTATAAGAAAAATCTTATTGAAATATTATTGGTGGATCCAGGGATTTATGATACCTGGATTAAAACACTCACAATCCATATATAACAACATTCTAAAAAACTATGTCAAACACGATATATATTGGTTGGATTTAGGTTGCGGACATCGAATATTACCTTTCTGGCTTTACGAAGAAGAAAAAAATTTAGTTAATATAAGCCAGCTTGTTGTAGGTATCGATTATAATCTAAGTTCTTTAAAAAACCATAAAAGTATTTACATAAAGATAAGAGGTGACATTACTAAATTACCATTTAAGAAAAAATATTTTGATTTAGTAACGGCGAATATGGTTGTTGAACATTTAAATGAACCTGATATTCAGTTTAAAGAAATTTCAAGAATTTTGAAGCCTAAAGGTATATTCATTTTGCATACACCTAATATTTTTAATTTGTGGATTATTATTGCCAGGTTGGTGCCAGATAAAATTAAATTAGTATTTATTAAACTATTGGAGGGAAGAGAAGAAAAAGATATTTTTGATGTACATTATAAAGTAAATTCAAGAAAAAAAATATTAAATGTGGCTTCAAAATCAGGATTTCAAGTACTTAAGCTTAAAATGATAGTATCCACTCCCGTATTATCTATAATTCCGCCTCTCGTGATATTTGAACTAATATGGATAAGGATTTTAATGATGACACCATTTAAGTTGTTTAGATCAAATATCATAGCAATATTGATAAATAATGATTCTTTTTGACAGGTATATTTTGTAACGCTTTTTACAATTTTGAGTTTGACATGTCAGAAAAATGTCCTTTAGTTTGAATGTTTATATAATATAGAAAAGTAAATTCATTATAAAGATCAAAATCAAGTGTCTTTGAGTATATCGAGATATTTTATAACCGGGCAAAGAAGACATTCAGCATTAGGCTATAAATCGCTGGTTGACTTTCTAAACGAATCAAATTACATTAATTGTGTGTCCGTTAAAACGGGGTAAGATCATTCTAGCGCTGTTTCAATTAAGGTGTATATAAAATTCAAACAGGTAATTGGCATTTGCCTAAGGTGAACTCGTATGCTGACTGGTGCACGAGGACGTACACCTGCCGCAATTATATATTATTGTAGGTAGATCTAAATCAAATCCAGAAATATTAATAATGTCCTTGAAAAATCATGATTGGCATATTATTATAAATGAAATGCTAAAAATGATTGCAGATAGAATTCAATAACCCGAATTTTTAAAAGATGCTAACTAAACGAAAAATTGATATTTTGCTGCTTGGTGTTTTTGCGTTTCTGTTTTATTTCATCTATAGATGGTCTTATTTTCTTGGTGATGCTTGTATTTACGCCGATAACATTTTAAGAACCAGGTTTAATGATATCTCTATACATATAGGGTATTATTTCATAGGATATATATTTCATAAGATATTGAGTCTTTTTAATGCACCTGTCGATGTTTCGTTAATTTTAATGTCAAATATATTCGGCGCCGTTGGAGTAGTATTTGCTTACTTATTTGTATATGAAATACTGTATGACCACAAATTGTCAATTATATGCGCAGCTATCTTATTATTTTCTGGCACTTATGTAGAATACTCTACACAGGCAGAAATATACATTCCTCAAGTGGCTTTTATTTTAGCAAGTATGTATTTATTTTACAAGGAAAGAAATATATTATCCGGGTTATTATATGCCGCAGCCCTTCTAATAACCCCTATTTCCGTTTTTGTCTTACCCTATTATATATTCATTGCAGTGAAACGAAGAAGTTCTATAAAAGAAATGCTGTATTTCATAATACCTTTTATGGTGATTTACCTGCCAATATTCTTATCTATATATAATGAACTTCTCTGGGGAAGAAGGGGTTTATTACGCATTAGTTCTAACCTCCCTTATAATTCTCTAAAAATGATAGTGTCAAACATAGTGTTTGTACTTATAAAATCATTTAACATCCTTGCGCCTTTTGTTTTAATAGGGCACATAATCTATTGGTTTAAAGATAAATCAAAATTTCTGCTCCTATGCATACTTTGGTTGTCATATTCTTACGTAATAGCTAAACTTAGTAGATTTGATCTTGAAACTGCTTTTTTGCCGATATTTGTTTACTTTGCCCTATTAATTCTAAATGGGATAGTATTCATAAACATCTACCTTAAAAACAACTTGAAGATAGGAAATGCCTTTGGCATGATAATTTTGCCCTGCTACATAATTTTAAGTGTAATGATATGGATAGGACCAGCAAAGATATTTCATCCACAAATAACTCCCGACAATAATTTCAAGAATGAGATGCTTGCATTTAAAGAGAGAATCTCGGATAATGATATACTAATAGCGAGCTTTTGGCATGGGGTAGCTTTTGCTTTTTATACCAGATATAACCCAGAAGAAGAGATTGAGACAACAATGGGGAATCAAAGATGGATTGACATAGATCAATTGAATGTGGAAAGCGTTAGGCAATTATTAAATGAATTTGCAGATGTTTATGTCATGGAGGCGTATGCGCCATCAGCCGTGGCAAAAGTCATCTTTGACGAAAAGGAACTGGAAGATAGATACTTTGAACAATCTCTTAAAGCGCAAATCGAAAACATGGCCAGCAATATTAAATTTCATGAGTATTTTAAGAAAAACGACATAATGATCTATAGATTAGATCGCTCATATGATTAAAAATAGTTGACTTTGGACATCCCTCTTGACGGGCGATCGTCGATTATAAGACATCTATAGAGTACGCTCTTTTCCAGCATGAGCTTCTCAGACAAACTCCTATTATCTTCGAAATATAAACGTAAGTAAAGCCTTCATCACAGTAATAGACCTAACAAGATAATATAAGAAATATAAAATAATTAAATGGAAAAAATATCGATAGTTTTTATATTGATAAACACGATATAAGACTGTCATTAGTGGCGCTAGAAGTATTAGCAAGGCAATAATAATTGGATTTAAATTGAAAAATAAGAAAAATGGCAGCATGGATATAGAAATTAATAAGCAAATCATAAATATAAATGTCATAATCATAGGCTTATCAACTTTTTTTAATGACATTGTGCTCAAAATACTCGTAGCATGCCACTTTTCCTTTTTAAAAAACTCTCTTAGAGTTTTTGCATTACCTAAATGTATTACACGGATTTGGGGCGCTTCTATCATGCAACAACCCATATTGTTTAGCCTATCACCAAAATCACAATCTTCATCTGTTTCCAGCTCCTCTTTGAATCCAGAAAGGACCTTAAAAATATCTTTTCTTACAACAAGATTCCCAGAGTTAATGTAATTAATCTTTGATTGCTTGCGTAACCTGTTGGAATACCACGCCTTCTCGATCCATCCGGCCGAGGAGGAAATATCAACACGAGAACCAGTTGCGCTAATTTTCCCATCATTCATAATAGATACTGCGGCATTTCTCCAACCCTCGCACACTAAACAATCAGAATCGATAAAAGCTAAAATATCACCTTTTGCTATATCAGCACCACGATTTCTCAAAGCTGCAATGGTTACTTCTGGAAATATTAATATCGTTACTTTTTTATACCGTTTAATAATTTTTAAAGTATCATCAATGGATCCGTTGTCGACTACTATTATTTCATCATTATCATCCATCTCTCTAAATATGTGATCTAAGCATTGTCCTATATGCTTCTCACCGTTGAGTACTGGGATAATAAAACTAATTATAAAATTTTTAAGCTCATCAGTCATATATTAGCTCGGATCAAAAAACTTCTTCATACTATATTGTATTAGTTCCCTGTAAATTTTTAAGAAATAGCTCTTTTGAATTTCTACAGAGAATTCACTATTAATTCTCTTAGGGGCTTCATTCTCAAGTTTCTTTTTGATATTAATATCATCCAGAACTTTTATACAAGCCTCAGCGAGGGCTGGAGAATCACCGGGATTGACTAAAATACCTGAAACATCATTCTCGATAATCTCGTTTATACCACCTACAGCAGTTGCCACAATAGCCTTTTTCAAAGCCATAGCCTCTAAAAGCGCTATCGGAATGCCCTCATGATAAGATGAAATCACGAAAATGTCGAGGCAATTTATAATGTCGATTATATCGTCTCTAAACCCTGGAAATATAACCTCTTTATCAATGCCTAAATTTTGGGTCATGCCCTCAAGTTCTTGTTTTAAGGGACCATCCCCAACTAAAAGGAATCTTACTTCCGGTGTTTTCTCTAGAATAATTTTCGCCATGTCTAAAAAAATATTGTATCCTTTAACAGGAACCATTCTACCAGCCGTGCCGATAATGGGTTGATTTTCCTCTATTCCCAGTTCTTCTCTTATCCTATTAGCAGTTTTTTTAATGGTTATATCAGCAGGATCTATAGCATTGTGGACCGCAACCAATTTATTGGGATCTATTTTTCTGCTTAACTTATTCTGGATATCAAAAGAAACAGTTATAACTTTATCAAAATATTTTCTTGTGTAATAGAGGTTCAGAAAAGAGTAAAATCTCGCTTTTAACAATCTAATACCTTTTAATGGCTCATTAATCCCATGAACTGTCTGTACAAGATGTTGAACAACGCCTCTTTTTTTCAGCAAGGCGGCTAAAATATTTTCCTTATAACGATGTGAGTGCAAAATATCTATTTTTTTATTTCTTAGTACCTTTTTGATTTGGCTCAAGATCTGAAAAAAGTTATTTTTACTCTCCTCAATTACAGCTGCTTCAAGTCCTGCATCTCTGAGCTTTACGGCCAGTTTTCCTTCATTAAGTACTATAGCTGAAACATTGAGATCCGGCAACGTTTTCAGAGACATAACCAGCGTGTACATCTGAACCTCGGCGCCAGCCCATAGATCGCCTGAAATGAGATGGCAAACGTTTATCTTTTTGTCGGTTCCCATAAAACAAAGTCTTTTCTAATAAAATAATTATGCCAGGCCACAACAATCGAATAGTTAACCATTACAAAAAATAAAGGTATTCTGAAAAAGAGTATTTTTTTTAAACTTTTAATTAAATAAGCAAAAATCGCAAACATATAGAAAACAATCTGTAAAGCCAGAGTAATCAGGAAGAAAGTATTCTGACTAACAAGAAGAAGATTAGTCCAGAAAAGAAAAACAAGGTATAGAGGAACAAGCCATCGTGATAACTTATGGCTTAACATCTGGCAGGCATACAATCCGTATTTAAAGGGATTTAAAATTTCCTTGAATTGTGATAGTACCTCCATACCGTGTACAACCGTTCTCACTTTTCTGGAAAACTCTTTTTGTTGTTCATTTAAAACCTCGTAATAACCGATAGCTTCTTTCTCCAGCACAGTCCGGTATCCGTTCATATGAGCAATGATTGGCATATAAAAATCACTTGATAAATTATCAATCCAATTCTGACACAAATGCTTACGAACAGCAAAAAAGGAGCCGGAGACTCCGACCAGTGAGTTCACATCACTTTCTAAAGCCCTTAACTTCATTTCATATTTAACATAAGCTCCTTCACCCTGAATATTGGAATCAACATTTTGAATCTCATCAAGACCAGAGACACAGCCAATATTTTTATCATTAAAATTCCGTACGATTTTTTCCACAGCATCTTCTCTAAGAAATGTGGTAGCATCGGTTAAAATAATAATTTCGCTTTTAGCCATTTCTATCCCTTTACCCTGACTGTAATGTTTTCCATTACGGGCAAGTAATGCTAAAAGTTTAACGCCCTTATCCTGGTAAGATTTTACAATGTCTATTGTTTTATCGGTGGAACCGTCGGACACTACAATGATCTCAAGTTTATCCTTATGGTAATTAAGGGCAAGGCTATTCTCGATTTTCTCGCCGATTCTTTCCTCTTCGTTATAGACGGTAATTACAAGACTCACATCCGGAAAATATTCTTGTTTCTTTACTTCTTTGGAATAAAATAGAGATACGGTCTTTAGCGTTATTAAATATCCAAAATAGGTCCAAAAGATAAGAAAAAACGAAACCCAGAATATAATTTGTATTAATAATATAATACTCAAGAGAGAAGCTCTCTATAAAGGTTTTGATAATTGTCAATCATAGTTTTAATGGAAAAATTTTCTTCTACGGTTTTTCTTCCCATTTTGCCCATTTGTTCTCTAAGGTTTTTATTTTTCAGTAAAACTAATATTTTTTCGGCTAAGGCTGAAGGGTTTTCAGATTTAACTAAATATCCATTCAAGCCGTCTTCAACTATTTCTGGCAGCCCACCGACATTTGTTGCAACAATTGGTCTTGAGGCAGCCATTGCCTCAATAACTGATAATGGGTGCCCCTCGGATATCGACGGCAGAACAAATACGTCAATTAAACGAAGTAGTTCTGGGACATCAGCCCGGTAGCCCAGAAGTTTGACATTTTCGTTTAAGTTCAAATCATAAATCTGTTTTTCGATATCTCCTTTCAGATTTTCTCTGTTATCCTCACCAACAAGTAAGAATTTGACGTTGGGCAAAATTTCGCAAATAAGTTTAGCTGCTCTGATTAAATATTCATGGCCTTTAGGCGGTCTGAGATTGGCTACATGCCCTACCAGTAGATCATCATCCCGAAGACCAAGTTCTTTTCTCAAGGCGGTACTATCAATATCAACTTTATCTCTGTCCAGATCGATACCATTATAAATTGTCAATAATTTGTTAGGAGGGTATTTTGCTATATTCACATAGTCTTTTTTCATAAATTCTGCCACCATCACTATTCTCGATGCAAAGTTGCGAATAAGAAAATGTTTAAACTTGCTGTAACTGCATGACCACCAGGGAAGAATCAATTCATTATGAAATGTCACCACAACCGGGATTCTTAAAATAGAACCAGCCAGGCTTGCATAAAGGTTAGCACCGGTGAAATGTGAATGAATAACATCAATTTTTTGCTGACGGCAACTTTTTATTAACCGGTAAAGGAAGGATAAATCCCAGGACCGTTGGCTGCTGATAATCGTGATTTTAATATCATCCTGTGAAAGTTGGTCATAAAGCCAACCCTTTTTTAAAAGTATTACCGATGGATTATACTGTTCGCGATCAATATTTCGAGCGATATTAAGAAATACTTGCTCTCCTCCACCGGGGCCACCGGTTTCAATAGCCATCAATACATTGAGTTTTTTCCTCATCTTTATAACAAGTTCCTATCAGGCAGGAATGATACCTTTAATCGATTTTAAATTCATAAATCCTCAATTCACAATTTAAAACACTTGCAGGCATGTCCATTATAAGTAGAAAGGATTCTGTCTATTGCCGCCAAACCTAAAATTCTCGACTCGTTTTTCAGGATTAATCAACAAAATTATATCAAATGTCTTATTATTTAACCTCCATATTAGCCTGCCCGTTGTTATTAATAGTTGTTCCTCGCCATGAAGCAACTTGTTTGATATTCCTAGCTGGGTTTCCCGCGGCAAAAGTGAATGGTGGTATATCTTTAGTAACAACTGCTCCAGCTCCAATGATCGCACCTTGGCCAACAGTTACACCTTTCAGGATTATACTTCTAGCACCAATCCAAACATCATTCTCTATAACAATCGGCTTGGAAACCGCTTTTCCACCACCTGGTGTATGAAAATCATGCTCGAGAATATTTACATCCCAGGCGATCAAAACATAATTACCAATAGTGACGGATTCCCGGCACTGAATCTGAGTTCGGTCACCAATAGACGAATGATCACCAATTCGCAAGACTGCTTTTTTACCTTTTACCATTGAAACCGCTACAAGTTTAACATCAGGATACAAACATGATCTGTTGCCAATGCTAATTATCCCGTTTTTCTTCCTTATTATGGTTCTGCCATATGATTTAATGGAACCAGAGGTTTCTAACTTTGATTTGAGAAATGCACCTCTGATATAAGCGAATATTATTTTTATGATTTCTCTCACAAGTATGATTCCAATATTTTTAATATATTTTTACACTACTGTCCGGCCTTTAGGTTAAGTGTGATTTGATTAGTTTGCATGATTTCAT
>CBFDEC010000008.1:0-90383 GCA_965603725.1 uncultured bacterium
TGGCCTCTTTTAGAGGCTCTTCAAAGCCACCTTCTTAGAAGGTGGATTTTTACTAAGGTCATGATACTTGAAACATTGCATATTTAGCGTAAAAGTGTCCAAACAGTATTCGTCAAAATACTTCTTAGATATGCACTGTCTAACATTTTTCCAACAAAAAATCCAAAACTGTAAACAATCAGCATCGAATCACCTTTACTCCTAAAATTAAACATCGCAATTTCAATAAGTTAATTTCCCCAGCATAATCAAAGAAATTGTTGTAGTATCAAAAACCCGAAGATCAATTTATTATGTACATAGCAAGCTATTAAACGAAACAGCCGGTTGACTTTGAAAATCAATTAAATTATTTGGCTCCTCACATAAATTTGTGCACCAATTTTGGTTCAGGGAGTTTTCCAAGGCAATGATAAAGCGCTATAATGTAATTATTCGGGGTTCGGAGTCCGTAACATCGATGACTGACTACCTTAGCCTTATTATTCATACCTTCTACCGCTCCATTGTCAATACGCAAGTTGAAGTAATTTAATATACCATCCATATGACGGCGAAGAATCCAGGCAAAATCACGCATCGGTTTCAACCGAGAATGAGTTGCCCACCAAAACCATTTGTTAAGATATTTTTTTCGCCCATCCCTTAAGTTTATATGTCCACAACTCGCGAAAGCTCTCCTTAAGTAAGTATCCCCGGTTGATACGAAGATTGAGCTTTTCCAAATAATCCAAACGGGCACGTTGCTTATCAGTAAGATTCTCCGGATTCTTCAGCCAGATATACCGCGTCCGCTTGAGAAGCTCCGGGTTTGTCTTCTTCAATTCACGTACTTCCTCCCGCCGAACTTCATCAACAGCCTGCAACAGCTTCTGCATAATATGAAATTTGTCAAAGACAAGCGAGGCGTTCGGCAAATGCTCCTCTATCGTATCAATGTAAGGCTGCCACATATCACAACACACACCTACTACGTTGTCTTTCAAGACGTTCCCATGCTCTTTGAAAAACGCTTCGAGCGTCTCCTTACTGCGGCCATCCCCCGACCATAATAACCGCATCTGTTGCAGATCATAAACATTGGTTACATAAACATGCCCTTTCCGACGTGATAATTCATCAATGCCGATACACAACACCGAACCAATCTCTCGATGTTCCAAACCATATTCTACAGCCCGATGCACTGCCGCGGCAACCGTGTTCCAATGCACACCAAACATTTTGGCGATAACATCCCAGGTCAAAAGCTTTGCCCATGATGATAACAGCCAAATTAACCCGCTGGAGAGACGACACTTTCCGTATGACCAGGGAATATCTTCAACGCGAATCTTGTCGCACTGGGTACATTTTACGCGCGCTGGAGCATAAGATAACGTGACTGGAATTCCCCACAACGGTACATGCTTCCACTGCCTTACTTTAAGACGATCCCTAACCTTCGCCAGCGTACCGCAGGTGCCGCAAGGAAGATGTCGGCGTTTGTGAATATCCAGATAAATTGTCATGCCTGTCTCATCCCTCACAACCTTTTTTACTACATGAGACTTGATTCCAAGGGTCTTTTTAACTATACTCTTTACCAGCATGTGCTTTCCTCCGTGTTTTTCCGTTCGTTATTACCTTGAAAATACACGAGTTAGCACATGCTATCTATATATTATTTGCACAAATTCTTGTTAATAACCATAGATTGTTCGGTGGGATCAAAACCAGCCTGGAAAAGTCCTTCAAGCCCGTAATCTACCCAAGTATTATGTTCTTCTAATTGCCCTCCAAACCTAAGATTAAGTGAGTTTTTGTTATAGAATTGATTTCTAGCCTCATTGACTCCCGGTGCATCCATCATATCTAATGCTTGGTTGCTGTTCGGTCCAAAAAACCTATGCGTTGGACCAAAACCAATCAAAAATTCATCTAAGAAACATAACGTTTCCATCCAGGTCAATCCATAAGGATCATTATTGTTTGTAGGCCTGTTTGTTACATAGCGATACATATTCACATCACCTGAGACAAAGCCAAACGGGTCAGAGGTAATAAACCTGCCTGAGAGCGGGTCGTAATAGCGGGCGCGGTAGTAGTAATAGCCGTACTCGCGGTCGTCAAACGCTATTGGGTTGAGAAAGAGCAGAGTCCTATCGATTGACTAAAAATCTTTTATCTCGTCTTCTGTGAACATCCTTATGCAGCATTTCAATGATTCCCTTGTAAGGATACCTTCTGATTCAAGGTGTTGGTGCTGGACATCTGGTGACGCCTTTATAAGAAATTCACATACAGCAATTATCCTTCTTAAACCATGTTCAGTAGCAAAAATATCAACACCATCTTTATCATTGTAGCGTACTTCAACATCCCTTGATGTGAATGTAGATCTGAACTTAGGTTTTCTAAACTCCTGTCCCACAAAAGCTCCTTTTATTCAATGAATATTTATATTAATAAATCCATTTTTGCCAGGGATATATATGTTTAAATTTTTTCCCGTATATTGCCCATATAATCGTACGATAACTTGAATGTGGGCTCTTTGAACATTCCTTGCTAAGTGTGGACCATGTTGTTGTACTGCGGCAATCCACGGCCCCATCCCTGCGACTCCAATAACTTGGCCTATACCAGCTCCTGCAATGAACCAGCCGTCCCCATCCAAGTATCGGATGTCCACAGTGACGAAAATAAACCACCTGTACCGTAAACATAGAACATAGGATCAGTCCACCCACCAGTGGTATTGAATCGATCTGCCCACCAATCAGTTGCCTCATCGCCATAGCCCGTTCCATAATAATAGCCTTGTTCAAGTAGATCCCACCAATTTTCATCGCCACCGCCGCCACAGGAGCCATTTCCACTACCCAATCCTCCACCTGCTCTGCCAAGCCCACCAAAACCGAAGAATAAGCCAAAAGGATCGTTAAAGCCAGTTGGTTCATTCCAAACATAAGCATATAAATTCACATCCCCGCCGGCAAAACCGATCGGATCGGAGGAGGTAAACCTGCCGGACAGCGGATCGTAGTATCAAGCGCGGTAGTAGTAGTAGCCGAACTCGCGGTCGTCAAACGCTATTCAGTTGAGAAAGAGCAAACTTTACAATTGGATTACATCAGCTTGATTTTAGATTAATCCCAATACCATAAATCGTTTCTATTTTAGAGTAGTTGTAAAACAATTTCCTACTATTAAATTTCAATTTTTATCCTTAAGAATTTTCTTTAAAACATCAGTATTTAGGTATAAATTAAATACATGACCACATTCAATACATACTTTTACTTCAATACTATAGACCCCTTTCGTTAACCATTTTTTTCTCTGTTTGGAAGGCTCAAAAGAAACGCCCTGAAGAGTCCCTTCAACAAAATTGGATTTCTTACAATTTTCACAAACCATTTTTACTCCTAACTTATTATTTCCACAAGCGCAGGTGTAAGTATCTAGTCGCTTCCCTGCCAACTTGATTACCAACTCGAATCATCATTTGTAAATGAGGATACTGATGGGGTCCGCCAGCATGGGCACCGTGTATAGCGACTGTTGCGAACCATGTCCCATATACAGCATTTCCTACACCTAATCCAGCTATACCTCCCGCGGTTGTCATCCACATATCAGGCGTCCACCAAGTCCCTACCACTCCACCAAAGCCATAGTAAACCGCTGAAAGCCCGCTTGATTGATTATACCGATCTGCCCACCATTCAACTGCTTCATCGCCATAGCCCGTTCCATAATAATAGCCTTGTTCAAGTAGATCCCACCAATTTTCATCGCCACCGCCGCCACAGGAGCCATTTCCACTACCCAATCCTCCACCTGCTCTGCCAAGCCCACCAAAACCGAAGAATAAGCCAAAAGGATCAACAAAGCCCGTCGGCTCATTCCAAACATACCGATATAAATTCACATCCCCGCTGGCAAAACCGGATCGGATCGGCGGAGATAAACCTGCCGGTTAGCGGGTCGTAATAACGGGCGCGGTAGTAGTAGTAGCTGAACTCGCGGTCGTACTCGCGGCCGGTGTGTGCTATTCAGTTGTGAAAGAGCGGAAATTTATAAAAATTTAGATATATTAGATTAGTATTAAAACTCTTCCCTTTATAAATTCAGGATATCCACGGCTCATATTCATAACTTCTTATCTCTGGTTTTTGCCAAGGCAAAATAGTTTTTACTTTTTTAGTAAAGGAAATAAGTTTTTTATCACTAATTTTTAACACAGGACTCGTCAATAAAATCCTATGAAGTTCATTATTTATATAATACTCCTTTTTTTCTACTTTATTTTTTAGAACATTGTCAATGACCCAGTATATGTCATCATAGCCAGCCTCACTAGAAAAATCGTCATAATAAAGAATATTTGCCACCTCCAAAAAATCAAAAAATATCTTATGAATTTCGCTACCAATACCTATCATGAAAACCAGGGGGCAAAATTTATTTTCTCTGCCGTGAATATCTATCTTGATCATAAAATTTTGCTTTTCAATTGTTACCCTGTCGAAATCAATGTGCTCGGGTGGAATTTCAAAAAGCGGTGATAGGATTGATAAACTCCTGGCGTCTAATTCACCGCCAACTTTTTGTAATTTTTCTTTTAAATACATATCGTCTCCTTATAAACGCCAAAAGTGCAAATGGCCCGGGTCTGCGGTTCGCCAGTTGTTTAGGGGCATCCGAAGCCCGCGAAGCCATTGGTTTAAATTCCTAAGTATTGGGCTTCTAATTTGATTTACATACCTGTAATTCCTTGCGGTCGAAGCACCCCACCTAAGACCAAATGTAGGAAATTGCCCGCTGCGGCTAAATGATCTACCAATCCTTATCCAGTTTCGCAGAGGGCCGATAGCCCTTCCTAAAGACCCAATCCCTCTTATAATCCCCGCGCTTGTTACATAACTACTAGCTAAATAACCACCTGCTTGTCCTCCTGTATACCAGCCTGAACAATAGTTGACGTAACTATCACCGTACCATGATTGATTTCTGATCCACCTTGTAAGACCAAATGAAGCACCATCACCAAAACCAACCGCAAAAGTGCCAATATCCTCCAAAGTAATCAATCCCATAGGATCAGTATAAACCGTAGGTTTATTCTTTACATAACGATATAAATTCACATCCTCGGCCGCAAAGCCAACCGGATCGGAGGAGATAAACCTGCCTGAGAGCGGGTCGTAATAGCGGGCGCGGTAGTAGTAATAGCCGTACTCGCGGTCGTACTCCCGGCCCGTGTACGTGACCTGATCGCCGGGGGCGCCAACACCCGATTCGGAGATGATGTTGCCAAAAGTATCGTAGGTGACACTTCGCACAACTGTTCCGGCGCTGTTGGTTATTTTGGTAACCGAACCGAGGGCATCGGTGAAATGCAGATAGCTGCTGTCATTCCGGCTGGCCTCAAGTATGAAATCCATACCCGGACCGTACAGGTAACTCACCGTCACGGTATCGCTGTCATCATGCTCGTACAGCAGATTGGCGCCAAAATAAGTGTATTTGACAATTGTGGTATCATCATTGACTATTGTCATCTTCTGCACCCGGTTGCCGATACCATTGTAAACGAAA
Source organism: uncultured bacterium (assembly GCA_965603725.1). GTDB lineage: Bacteria > Zixibacteria > MSB-5A5 > UBA10806 > 4484-95 > JAGGSN01. The sequence goes on from CBFDEC010000008.1 coordinate 5,587, forward strand.
TTAACTTCCAGCGTATCATCGTAAATTTTAATTAGCTGACCATCCGCCTTATAATCGAAATAGATCGTATCGTCAAATGACTTCCATTTTTTCCAGGTCATATTTCCCGCGTTGTCGTAACTATAATAGCAACTGTCATCCTCTGTCAAGCGATTGTTGGCGTCAACGGTATAGGATGATGAAATATGGGATGTATCTCGGTTACCGAGCGGATCGTAATCGTAGCCCTCCTGCGGATTGCCCATTGGGTGGTACGCTTCAATAAGCTGATATATGTCATCATAGACAAACTTATGGGACCCGGCCAGGTCGCACAGGCTGTCACGGACCCCGGCATTATCGTAATGATAATGAAACGAGTCGATCACCGTGCCGCTTAAGATATGTTTAAGATCCAAAAGCTGGCTGGCTTTATCGAAATTATAGATTGAGTATGAATCATTGGACCGATGCAGTGAATCGGGCCGGCCGGCTTTATCATAGAAGAAGTAGTTCAGAGTATCCGGACCGCTCTCATTCACAATTCTTGAGACCCTGTTGAGGCCGTCGTTAATATAGGTATAATCCCGACCTTCGGTGTCCGTGAATGATTCGACGCCGCCGTTTTTGTAGCGTTCGAATCTCGAGACAACGAACGGCTGGATAATATCGGCATCGGCGCTATCGCCATAAACCACGGAATCCAGACGCTGGGCGCCGTCGTAGAGATAGCGTATCAGGGTATTCGATGTTTCCACGTTCGTCAAATTATAAATATAGCGGCAAAAATAAGAATAATACCTACAATAATGTATATAATGAAATTTTTCATTATAAATATTATATTTATTTTGATAAATATTTGTCAAGTGAAAAAAGTGATATGTAATTAATTAAAGGAATGATTATTTTAGGTATTTATTATTTTAAATGGAAGGGAGAAATTAGGGAATTTAATATTGGTATGGTTGGGAAAAATAAATAATGATATTTTATATCTTGAAAAATGATTTAAAGAAAAAGCCTCTGACAGAAAAGGAGAATATTAAATACTTGCTTGTATACGTCTTTGCATTTAATTTTTTTCCTATACCTCAGGATGGAAATGAAATGACATCCTGAGGTTGTTGCCACTTGGTTTCAGGATGTCGCAAAACTTCCATCCTGAAACATATAAACGTCTGCTTGAAAATTTAATAAATCCAGATTTTACTTTCAGTTTGTCCGGATAGAACGCTGTTATTTCAAGATATTCGAGGCATGAAAACCGCATAACGCAAAATCAGCGGCAATCGCCAATTTGCGGCGGCTCTCCGGTCCCGCGGAAATATTGAACAAAGTAAATTACATCTGCAACCGTGACTTCGCCATCGCCGTTGACATCGCCGGCTAACAATGGCTCCGGCGGAGGATTATCGCCCCTGAAGTAACTGACTAAGTAAGTAACATCGGATGTACGCACCTCGCCATCGCCATTTGCATCTCCGGAGATAAGATAATAAATATCAATGCTTAACTGACTTTCATCGGTATCGCCTGTAATATCAGATACCGAGGCAATAAACGTTACCGTTCCTGAGTCGTTTGGCGTTCCGGATAAAAGGCCGGCCTGAGACAATGAAAGACCGGCGCTGGCAAGGTCGTTGTCACGGTCGATCCAGGTCAATTCGCCGGTGCCCCCGGTCGCCTCCAACTGGAATGAATATATCAGCTCGACATAGCCGTCAGGCAATGAGGTCGTCGCTATTTCGAGAGCCGGATTAATTGTAAAGGCAAAAAACTTCTCATCAGAGTTGCCCGCCGTATCCTCTACTTGCGCCGTAAAGCTGATTTCACCTTCCGATAACGGTGTGCCTGAAACAAGTCCTGCGGACGTTAAAGTCAGTCCGGTGCCTTCCAGATCGTTTTCCAGATCGCTCCAGGTTAGCTCACCGATCCCGCCTGTCGCCTGAAGCTGCTGGGAGTATGGTTGATTGACAGTCCAGTCGGGAAGAGAATCCGTTAATATTTCTAACGGGATAGTAGTGGCCGGGAAAATTATATAATCGATCCAGGCGCAGTCGCTGCCATGGCTTACAGAATAATCTTTATCATATTCCCATTTGAAATTATGAACGCCGGCGGCGGCATAATAACTTGCCTGCGCCCAGCCAACCTCGCCGGACCATCGATCCTGCATGTTATTATCGATGAAGAAATTTAAATAGTCATAGTTATTTTCCGAGGAAACCTTATAATAAAATGAAAGAGTTCCGGGTAAGGCAACCTCGTAGTTGATTGAAATTATAGAGTTTCGATTATGGCTGATTGCGCCCGATTTAGCCGAATAGAAACCTTCATAAACATTATTCGCTACAATAACCCAGGGTGCGTTGCCGCCCATTTGCCAGGGGAATGATGAGAAATCGCCGGTTTCGAAATCCTCGATATTAAGTCCGACAGCAATACTGAAAAAAGCGCTGTCTGAATATCCTTCAGAAGCAGTTATATCAAGTCGGAAATCAACCTGATGCATGCTGGGACAGGAGGGCGAAACTGCGAATTCATAGTCTGTATACGAGGCGCCGGTTCCTCCAAGAGCCATAATATCCGGATAGGCAGAACTCGACTGCAGGATATTTACATAACTATCCGCGGTTGATAATACGGCATTAACATTACTGGCATCGCCGCCGCCGTTGTTGATTAATGTAATTGCCATCGAAACAGTGTCTCCGGCATTGACAATTCCCGCATCATGACCATAGAAGTCTAACAAGGGCTCATCGGGTAACGGCTGCATCTCCACATCTACAATAGTTATGCTGTGGTCGTTTATAGTTACTCCATACACGGTCAGAGGGATATATCCCAGCGCGGTGAAACGTAAATCATAAGTACCGCTTTCAATCATCCGGTAATAATCCCCCGCATCAGGGTCTGTATAGACCTCGGAACTGTCGATATCATGACCGATAACAGAGATTATGGCGCTAACCGGTTGACCGTTAGAAGCATCAGTTACCACACCACGGATACCATAATAAGCCTGCTCTATGTACGTAATAAGCGCCGCCCTGTTGTAATGCCAGTGATCATCAAGCTGATTCTCCGGCAACAGCTTCACTGCGGACAATTCAATCGTGGTTTCACGACAGCCTTTCCAGAAATTTAAATAATCCTGGCGGCCGCCGACTATCGGGTACCAGTCCCAGCCATTGGTAATACCGTTGTTAAGATCGGTCATATAACCATCGGGGCTGTTAACCTGAGCCGAATCGGCGTATTCGCGGCAGATATCTATGTACCAGTTATTATCGGTATGACGCTGGGGCCAGGTGTCCCAGGGATAGTTGACCACCTCTACCCCGCCGTGGAAATTAGCCGATATCACAAAGCTGTGCTCGTCGAAAAAATCCATCATGGCGATAGTTTCCGGCTGCCAGGTTCCACCCGGATGCTGACCCTCATCGGGATCGGGAAAATTCCTGTTTAAATCATAACCGTTGGCATTATACCTTCTGGCATTAAAAACCGTATGATTACCGCCATAATATGTGCCATCGGGATTGGCCAACGGATTAATCCAGACCTCCATATTATCAAGAATATCTGTCAACTGGGGATCGATACCGTAATTTGATAACAGGTAATCAATAAGTCTCAACATCAGTATATAACCGGTGGTCTCATCGCCATGCATGGTACCCGAATACATCACTTCCGGCTCATACTCCTCAACGTCGACATTTGCCGAAAGTTTGGCAAAGAGGATTTCCCTGCCCTCAACGGAAAAGCCGATGTTTTCCACTATGCATAAGCCGGGATAGTCCTCTTCGTAGCCATACATCATTTCAATATAAGCACTATACGTAGGGTATATATCCCAGTCGAGTATTGTCTCTTTGCTGTCAGCCATCAATGGCTCATATAATGTACCGGGATTGGGTAAAACCGTATAGTCATAACCAAGAGTCCTGAAATTATTGAACTGATTGTCATTGGCGTATGCATAAACCGTATCGCCCTTGACGTTATCAATTGAGACAAGTCGAGTCAGCTTGTCCAGATTATCGCCGGGTTTTGTTGTGAATTTGAAATATACCTGACTGGTTTGAGCAAATGATACCGTATTTAATATTAAACCCAGCAATGAAATAAATATAAATCGTCTGAGCATTTTTCCTCCGAATATTGTCAAAATAATAATTCCTAGAGTAAACCAAATATTATAATATTGTCAATATATTAGATTATCGAATTTTAACAAGATTATTTCATATATTTTTGTATCGTTTCTACAATATTTTTTTTCTCATGTCGTTTGCTGATAATGCAACACATTTGTACTTGACTGCCTGGTATGTCATGCCTATGTTCAAGTGCAATGTGTTGGATTTATACGGATTATAAAGTGACTGCCGGTTATACTAACTGTGTTGTGAAAATATGGACTACCTGATTAGATCATTGGAAATCTCAGATTATGACAGCCTGATAGATCTCTGGCAAAAAAGCGGCTTGCCCTACCGTCCTAAAGGTCGCGATTCGCGCAAGTCGATTGCTATAGAGTTGAAACGTCGTGAAACCTGCTTTTGGGGAATGTTTGATGAGGATAAGCTCATCGGCTCCGTGATTGGCGCCTCTGATGGCCGCAAGGGCTGGATCAACCGCTTGGCAGTCGACCGGGATTATCACGGGCAGGGACTGGCTATTATACTGATCAAAGAATGTGAGAAATTTTTATTTAATCTGGGAATACAGATAATCGCCACTTTAATCGAGGATTATAACGACCCCTCTAAAGCTTTATTCAAAAAGGCCGGTTATATATTTGGTAAAGATGTGTATTATTACACTAAGCGGCTTTCAGATGATGTCTGATTATTTTATAGGTCTTGTTTCCGCATTACACAAACACAAACAGGAAACCATTTAGTGGGCGGCAGACGTCCTCGTCTTCTCCTTCGTGGCAGGACAAATGACGGGCAGACCGGTTCGCCCTGGGCGGATGCCGCGCACTGCTGCATTCTATCGCCGAATCTACCGAACCGTGACCGGTCAGTATAATGACTTCAGGGTATTTATATTCCTTTTTCAGGATTTCAAGCGCCTGTTTGCCCTCCATTGTCGGCATTTTCAAGTCGAGAAGAGCCAGATCGAACTTACCGCTCCGTGCTGCCTCCACGGCGTAATGTCTGGCAAATTCTTAGGTTGACAAATTCTTGAAAATGTGCCTACTTGCTTCTGAATGCATAGAGCTTGAATGATATAAGGAGGTAAGATAACACAGAAATAGAAATCATTTTAAACCAGCATTAGCTTTATTTCTAAATAGACATTTTGGGTTTGATGTAAATTTCAATAATTGCAAAAGAAGGAATGAATATGAGCGCTTTTACTTATAATAATAAAACCTATGAAGTAGATTCGATGGATTTCCTGGCAGACTATAACCATTGGGATGAAAATTTCGCAGAAGGCATGGCGCCAAAACTTAGAATTTCCCATGGTCTAACAAAAGAACACTGGGATGTAATATATTTCATTCGAAACACATTTAAAAAAATAGGCAGATGTCCTCTGTTTTACGAAACATGTGTAATGAACGGCTTGCAGCTGAACGAGATCAAGATTCTTTTCCCCACCGGATATTTAAGAGGCGCCTGTAAGCTGGCAGGCATTACCTATAAAGAGGGTTATATTAACCGGGATTATTTATCCCCAGCTTCTGAGAATTTCAACATACTTGCCGCTGAAAAAGCCTATGTTGTAGACGTGCGCGGATTCCTGTTGGATCCCGACGACTGGAACGAAATTTTCGCTGTCTACAGAGCCTATGAAATGAAAATTCCAGGAGGAAAGCTGACAGACAAACACTGGCAAATCATACGGTATCTTCGCAAAAGCTATGAAAAGACCAGGGAGGTCCCAACAGTTTATGAAACATGCGATGTAAATCAGATCGACATAAAGGGGCTTGAACAGCTGTTCCCGGATGGGTACCATCGGGGAGCTGTTAAAATTGCCGGTTTGCGAGTCAGATAACATCATGGGATATCCTGAATATAAGATAAAATCCTTTTAATACTCTAAAGCCGCCTGATAGAAACCGTCTCAAAAGTAGCTTTTCTTGTTACTAAATTCTGTTTGGTAACACAATGACAATCGAAACTCTGTTTCGAGCAAAATTACACGGGCAAGGTATCAATTTAGATAATTGAATGAACATGCGGAATGTTGAAACAGGGTTTCAGAAATCAGTACGTTCCCAAACAGAGTTTGGGAACGAGATCGTATTCCTTTCTTTAATAGGCTGTTCTTGAATAATGAATTTCGTTCATCAGAGTTGCGCTCATTCTTAATAGGCGGCTCTTTCCAGAGCCGCTGCAGGACTGGAAAGTCCTGCCTATTAAGTTAGTTTTTTTAATCAAATCTGTTATTTGGAAAAATTTCGGGGAAACTCCTGTTTTACTAATTACTTGACTTAGAAGAACATTAAACACATTTTTAATTTTCATATTTTTTGCTTATGGAACAAACAGCTTCTGAAATAATTAAATCCTACATTTTCAGGCATACTCGTGTCTGGTTATGGGGCATTCTCACTATCGTTTTGACTACAGTGTTTACTATGGCCGCCCCCTGGATTCTTCGCCAGGCTATCAATATGCTTCAGGAAGGGGTTACAGTCCAGAAACTGGTGTTTTACGCCCTTGCCATTATAGGTGTAACCGTTATCCAGGGAATTTTCAGATTTTTAATGCGTCAAACAATGATTGTGACTTCACGCAACATCGAGTATGAATTACGCAACGACCTGTTTAATCACCTGTTAAAACTGGATTGGCAATATTATAACAAAATGCCAACGGGCGATATCATGGCCAGGATGACTAACGATCTTGAAGCGGTTAGAGCCATGGTCGGTCCTGGAATAATGTATTTTACATCTACACTTTTCACATTTGCAGCGGCAGTTACCCTGATGTCAATCATTAATATAAAACTGACCCTGGTGACTTTTATTCCGCTGCCATTTATTTCCGCCCTCACGTTCTTCATCAGCAGAGAGGTGCATAAAAGATACGCCAGCATCCAGGAGCAATACTCGAAGATTACTGCGGATGTGCAGGAAAACCTGTCCGGCATTAGAGTGGTCAAAGCTTATGTTCAGGAGGACAACGCAATAAAACGCTTCGGAAGGCTGAACCGGGAATATATACGAAAAAACCTTGATATGATACGTGTCTGGGGATTGTTCTTTCCGGTAATTTTTGGTTTTGCCGGTGTGGCGGTTGCGCTGGTGTTGTGGGTTGGCGGCAACCAGGTGATTAATGGCCAGATAACCCTTGGCGATCTTGTCGCCTTTACCGCTTATCTCATGCTTTTAATGTGGCCGATGGCCGCCCTTGGCTGGGTAATGGGACTGTATCAGAGAGGCATGGCATCGATGAAACGAATCGCCCGGATATTTAATTCATCCCCGATAATAATATCGCCATCATCCGGCGCTGTTAAAAAGGACATAGAGGGCAAGATCGAATTTAAACAGCTTGAATTTGCCTACAACGGCAAACCTGTTTTAAGCGATATTGATTTAACAATCGCTCCCGGCCAGACCATTGCCATCCTCGGTCATACAGGAAGCGGCAAGACAAGCCTGGTTTCACTGATTCCCCGTCTTTATCCCGTAAAACGAGGCACGCTGTATATCGATGATGTCGATATTAACGATTACGATCTTCAGTCGCTGCGCTCGCAGATCGGATTGGTGGCTCAGGAGACAATCCTATTTTCGCAATCTATCGAGAGCAATATCACTTTTGGCGGTAAGATGACCGACCTTAATATAAAGGATATTGCCTTCCTTGCCGGTATTGCTGATGATATCGAGGATTTTCCCTCCGGCTACCGGACAATCCTCGGCGAACGAGGAATAACCCTGTCGGGAGGCCAGAAACAACGAACAGCCCTGGCACGGGCACTGGCAATCAGTCCGAAAATACTGATCCTCGATGATGCTTTCTCATCAGTGGACACTGCAACCGAAGAACAGATATTACATAACCTGCGGAAAATATTTTCAGCATGCACAACCTTAATTATTTCTCATCGCATTTCTACTGTAAGAGATTCTGATTATATAGTTGTTTTAGAGAACGGCCATATTGCCGAAACCGGCAATCACGATGAGCTTATCGCCAGGAGCGGATTGTATACACGGCTTTATGAACGTCAACTGATAAGCCAGGAATTGGAGGCGCTTTGAGCTATTTAACAGCTAAAGATATAGACCTGGTTGAAAGAGAGTACGGTAAACCAGCTGAGCTATCCACCCGAATAAAAACAACTTCCAAAGAACTGGACAAAATACGTAAGAGCCAGATTCATGGGCGTGCACATGATATAACCCTGTTTATAGTTAAAGGCAGCCAGCTTTTATTTATAGCTAAACCGTTTTATCCATCCGAACTATACCGGGCTCCGTCAGGGGCTGCCAAACCGGGCGAGAGCTTAATCGATGGCGGCAAACGAGAAGCGTTCGAGGAAACAGGCGTACAGATAGAATTTGAAAAATATGTTTTGAGAATTAAGGCAAGATTTGAAAGCGATAATGACCGTATCGACTGGACATCGCATATTTTCAAGGCTCGATATGTATCAGGGGATGTGAAACCGATTGATACACGTGAAATCAGGGAAGCCCGTTTTGTTGATTTCGATGATATCCCTCGATTTAATGAGATAATGCAGAAAATAAATATCGCTGGTTTTCGATATCGGGTTTTCCTCACTGAAAATACCATGCAACTGCTTGAAAAAGATTTAGTTAGCCATAATAAAAAGATCGATGAGATTGAATCTCAATGAAGTCACTAAAGAATGAGCTCTAACTATCACGAAGAAGAAATACTGGGCAAAGCCTATGATGGCCGCCTGATGAAACGGCTTCTGATCTATTTGAAGCCATATAGTGGCCTGGTCGCTTTAAGCGTAATCATATTATTGATATCGTCGCTGGCTCAGCTTGCCGCTCCCTATTTAACTAAAATTGCCATTGATAAATATATTATGGCAGGCGATTCCGAAGGTCTATTTCGAATTATGTTATTTCTTATAGGAACAATGGCTTTTGCAGTAACACTTGAGTACTTTCAGCGTTACCTGATGCAATATATCGGTCAGAGGGCGATGTATGATTTGCGGATGCAGATATTCTCCCATGTTCAGCATCTTGATTTAAAATTTTTCAATAAAAATCCGGTTGGCAGAATACTTACCCGGATTACTTCTGACGTTCAAGTATTAAACGAAATGTTCACTGCCGGAGTGATTGAGATTTTTGGGGACATATTCATGATCCTGGGTATTATTGCGGCGATGCTGGTTATTAATTGGAAACTGGCGCTGGTAGTTTTTTCTGTATTGCCGTTGCTTGTTTTGACCACCGTGATATTTCGCAAGAAAGTGCGGCAGTCTTTCCGTGATGTCAGGCTTACCACTGCCAGGCTGAATGCGTTCACGCAGGAGAATTTGACGGGCATTTCAGTCGTGCAAAGCTTCACTGCCGAAGAGCGTGTTTTTGCTGGTTATGATGGAATTAATATAGAGCTAAAAAAAGCTCATTTACGTACCGTATTTTATTTCGCGGTCTTTTTCCCAATAGTGGAAATCATCGGCGCTTTTTCGCTGGCTCTTATTGTTGGCTACGGCGGCGGGCAGATACTTGGCGGAGCGCTCACTCTTGGCGCGCTGGTAGCTTTTATCCAGTATGCCGACCGCTTTTACAGGCCCATTCGAGACCTTTCTGAAAAATACAACATCCTGCAGGCGGCAATGGCATCCTCAGAAAGAATATTTAAACTCCTCGATACAAATACCGGCATTGAACTTCCTTCACAGCCGGCTAAAATTGAAGGATTAAAAGGTTCTATTGAATTTAGGGACCTCAGTTTTGGGTATGAAGACAATAACTTTGTTTTAAATGACATTAACCTGGATATCAAAGCCGGCGAAAAAATTGCCGTTGTCGGGGCCACCGGTTCAGGCAAGACCACTCTTATAAGTCTTCTCTGCCGGTTTTATGAATACAACAGGGGCGATATACTCATCGATGGCATATCCTTAAAAAAAATTAACGAAAAAGAACTCCGCAAGAATATTGCCCTTGTGCTGCAGGATGTATTTTTATTTACAGGCGATATTAATCGCAACATCCGTCTCGGTTCCGAGGAAATATCTTTAGAAGATGTCAAACGGGCCGCCTGTGAAATAGGCGCTGATAGGTTCATTTCAAGACTCGATAAGACTTATGAGTATCAACTGACCGAGCGCGGCGCCAACCTGTCGGTGGGTCAAAGGCAACTTATTGCTTTTGCCCGCGCCCTGGCGTTCAACCCGGCAATATTGATCCTCGATGAAGCTACGTCATCGGTTGACACTGAAACCGAAATATTAATCCAAAAGGCGCTAAGAAAACTTTTAGCAAACAGGACCTCGATTGTTATCGCCCATAGACTGTCAACAATAAGGGACGTCGACAGGATAGTCGTAATGCATAAAAGCAGAATCAGGGAAGTCGGCGCTCATGAAGAGCTGATGAAAGCAAAAGGAATATATTACCGGCTTTACCAGCTTCAATATAAAGACCAGGAGGCGCTGATAGCAAATGAGCAACTACGGAGATAGATTAAAACTTGCCGAATATGCTGCCAGGGAAGCCGGTAAATATCTGCTGAAAGTATTGCCGGATAAAAGAGATATAGGTAAGAAAAGCGCGGTCGATTTAGTGACCGAGGCTGACCGTAACTCTGAGAAATTGATTCATGAGATCATAACCGGCGAGTATCCTGATGACAGGTTCTTAGCCGAGGAAGGAACAAAGTCGGAAAGCGGTTCTGAGTTAATCTGGATTGTAGACCCGCTTGACGGCACAATAAATTATGCTCACAGATTTCCCGTGTTTTGTGTTTCAATTGCTCTCGTTAAAAATAATATGCCCCGGGTTGCCTGTATCTACAATCCCAATCTTGATGAATGCTTTACCGCCATAAAAGGTAATGGAGCTTTCTTAAACAGTCAGCCGATCCAGGTTTCGAATAACGATAAATTAATAGATTGCCTGCTGGCCACAGGTTTTCCTTATGATGTCCGCGAGTCTGAAAATGACAATATGAACAATTTCGTGATGTTCTACAAGAAGGGCGCCCAGGCTGTAAGACGGGCCGGGTCGGCGGCGTTAGATCTCGCCTATACTGCCTGCGGTCGTTTTGATGGTTTCTGGGAGTTCAAACTTCACGCCTGGGATATTGCCGCCGGTATTCTGCTGGTCGAGGAAGCGGGAGGCAAAGCGACAGATTTCACCGGCGGCAAGATCGATCTGTTCAAAGGCGAGGCGCTGGCTTCAAATGGTCTTATCCATCAAAGGATGCAGGATATTCTAAGAGAAGCTTTCAGGTTACCGAACAGGTTTTAATTATGTGTTAAAACAGTGCAATAGATATTCAATATATGATTATTCAGCAAATAATTTAATAATCCGATATTATAAGAATGGAAGCTAATCAGTTTTATTATAAATTTACTTTTTGGGAGAGAATCGCTTCATGTGTGGGATAGCCGGATATTTTCATTTAGGAGAAAAATCAAAACCGGACAGTGATCTTATCCTGCGGATGGTTAGTATATTGCGTCATCGCGGCCCCGATGAGTTCGGCGCCTATCTGGATGACAGATGTGTTCTGGGTCAGTCGCGCCTATCGATCATCGATTTATCCACCGGTTCGCAGCCATTGGCCAACGAGGATAACTCGATCTGGATAACGTTCAACGGCGAGATATTCAACTATGTTGAACTGCGCCCGATCCTGGAGAAAGCCGGTCACCGGTTCCGCACCCGATCAGATACGGAGGTGATTGTCCATGCCTATGAGGAGTGGGGTGTCGACTGTGTTAATCGTTTCAACGGCCAGTTTGCTTTTGCTGTTTATAACAGCCATAAGCAATCGCTTTTTGTAGCTCGCGACCGGCTTGGGATTCGGCCGGTTTTTTACACTGTTCACGGCGATCGTTTTTATTTTGCCTCGGAGATAAAAGCCATATTTTGTGACAATTCCATTCCCCGAAGAATAGACTTCAGGGGGCTGGATGAGATATTCACCTGGTGGACTTCCTCTCCGCCAAGAACCGCTTTTGAGAGCATTAACGAGTTGGAGCCAGGAACTTACCTTGAAATAATAAATGGTAAGTTAACAAAGCGCCATTACTGGCAAATGGAGTTTCCGGAAACTTATGATAACCAAAAACCTGTTCAGCGCTGGGCGGAGGAGCTTCATTCGCTGTTAGTTGATTCCGTTCGTCTTCGCTTACGGGCGGACGTGCCGGTCGGGGGTTATCTTTCCGGCGGTCTCGATTCATCGGCGATTGTCGCTTTAATCAAGCATTTTACATCAACCACTATAGAGACATTTTCCATCGCTTTTCATGATAAAGCTTATGATGAATCGGCATATCAGAACCAGATGGCTCAGTTTCTGGGGACCAATCATCACCAGGTAAAATGTTCCTACAAAGACATTGCCGACAACTTCCCGAGCGTTATCTGGCATGCTGAGAAGCCGGTATTGCGAACGGCTCCCACGCCATTGTTGATGTTGTCGGATTTGGTGCGCAGCCACGATTTCAAGGTCGTTCTTACCGGCGAGGGGTCTGATGAGATACTTGGCGGGTATGACATTTTCAAGGAGACATTGATTCGCAAATTCTGGGCTAAGGATCCGGAATCTGCCTGGCGTCCGGCTCTACTTAAGAAGATATACCCGACCCTGCCGCTTTCCGGCGCCAGGGCGAAGTTTTATTTAGAGACATTCTACAAAGCCGGTCTTACCGAGTCTGACAAGTATTATTTCTCACACATACCCAGGATAAACACGACGATTAAAATCAAAGATTATTTTGTTGATGATATTAAGATGCAGATAGAGGATTACAATTCTATAGCTGTTTTTGGTGAGGACCTGCCGGCAGGTTTTTTCCGGTGGCATCATCTGGCCCGGGCCCAGTATCTCGAGGCGAAATCGTTGCTGTCGGGCTACCTGCTGTCGTCCCAGGGCGACAGGGTTGCGGCCGCTAACTCTATTGAAACCCGGTTCCCGTTTCTGGATCATCGAGTGGTGGAGTTTGCCTCGAGAATTCCGCCTAAGTATAAAATTCTGGGCTTGAATGAAAAGTTCACACTTAAGAAAGCGATGCAAAAAGAGCTGCCCCGTGAGATTATAGAAAGGATTAAACAGCCATATATGGCGCCTGATTCCAACAGCTTCTTCCAGGATGATTCACCGTCATATGTAGATGAGATACTTTCGGAGGATTCTTTGAAATGCCATGGCGTATTTAATCCAGCTTACGTGGCCAGGTTGAAAGCCAAGTGCACAAAACTTTCACATGCCCACCTTTCGTTTAAAGATAATATGTCGATAATAGGAATACTGTCGACCGAGTTGCTGATAGCTCAGTTTATAGATAATTTTAATTCACCCGATAGAATAAGCAAGGAAGAATTTAAAGTCTGGCATGATAAATCTGAAACTAAGTAGATGAAGGATTTGATTTATTCTTAGATTAAAAATGATTGACGAACCGAATAATCATTCCCTAAAATTTGTTGTGGTATCAGGTCGCCTTACCTGGCACTAAAGTCTGTTGCCATGGATATTTAAGGAGGACGATTGGACATTCGGACCGAGATAAAGAATTTCATAAATGAGAACTTCATGATGGGAAGAGACCCCGGGGAACTTAACGATTCGGCGTCTCTTCTTGAGTTGGGCATAATCGATTCGACCGGCGTGCTGGAGCTGGTTAATTTCATCGAGGCGACTTTTAAAATAACGATCGAGGATGACGAGCTGACGCCTGAGAACCTTGATACAATCGACCGCATGTTTGACTATATTAACCGGAAGAAGCAATAATGCCATTTTCCGTTAATTCATTGAATATCGATTGTGAGAAAGTCGCCGGCGAGCTTGTTGAGACCTTAAAAAAGCAGGTGTATGTTCAGATGAACCGTGGCGGGGCTGTCGTGGGTACCTCCGGCGGCGTCGATTCGGCGGTTGTGGCGGCATTGTGCACCAGGGCGTTCGGTCCGGAAAAGATGCTGGGAGTACTTCTGCCTGAAAAAGATTCTTCTCCCGATTCAATCAAGCTGGGTAAAGAACTGGCCGGTGAATTTGCTTATGAGTATATCATTGAGGATATCAGCAAAGCCTTGGAGGGGGCGAGCTGTTATGTCCGTCGCGATGAGGCAATTGCCCGGGTTTTTCCCGAATACAAACCGGGCTGGAAAGCCAAGATTGTCCTGCCAACAAAGATTCTTGAAAAAAGCCAGTTGAATATATTCAAGCTTACGGTCACCGCTCCCGGCGGCCAGCCGCAGACAAAACGGCTGCCTTTGAAAGAGTACCTTCATATCGTCGCCGCCTCCAATATGAAACAGCGGATCAGGATGTTGACGTTGTATTACCATGCCGAAAGGCTCAACTATGCGGTAATCGGTACCGGCAATAAAAACGAACACGAGCAGGGCTTTTTTGTCAAGTATGGCGATGGCGGAGCCGACTGCAAACCGATCGCCCACCTGTATAAAACGCAGGTATTTCAGCTGGCCGAATACCTGGGAGTCCCCGAGGAGATTCGCCAGCGGACGCCTACTACCGACACCTATCCCGATGAACAAACCCAGGAGGAGTTCTTCTTCGGCTTGAAATTCAAGACTATGGATCTTCTGTGGTTTGCCTTTGAAAACAATGTGCCGGCTGAGGAAGTCTCAAAAGTAATGAAACTAAACACCGATCAGGTTCAACGGGTCTGGAACGACCTCAAGCAAAAACATCGATCCACCGAATACTTGAGAATGCCGCCGCTGCAGGCTTGATGTTGTAAAGCTAATCAAACCAAGAATAAATTGTTTTATAGAATCAACCAGATTTCTAATAAACCCTACTCAAATAATTTAAACCCACGTGTTAGGTGGGGTACCTTTTTCTTAAAAATAGTATTTCTGATTTATGAATGAAGCGGGTTTCTTGTGGCTGGTGTATGTCCTCATGCACCGGCTTAAATATTATTATCGAGTTAAGACCTTTTCTCCGGCAATTTCAAAAATGCTCCGAATATAATTATGATAATCAAAGCGCTGATGAATACCATCATGCCGGACAATCCATGTAAAAAATCCTCGGCCAGTTTGGTACTAACAGCGTATGCCCCGATAGCAGTGAATAACAGCCTGATTATATTGGCAATTATGGCGATTGGAATGGTTGAAAAAAACAGGATGATTGGACGGATTTTCCCTGTCAGGGTCAGGTTGCCATAAAGAGCTCCAAGCGCCATCAGCGTAGATAAGCTTCTGAGACCGCTGCATGCCTCAGCGACCTCAAGAGTATATTCCGTTAAGTAAATGATATTACCCTGTCTTACCGATGGCACTCCTATCAGGTGAAGCAGGTTGTCTGTGACTTTGCTGGCAAAAAGCTGCATCGGCAGAGTTGCCGAATAATAAATTACAGCGGGAATAGGAATCATAAATAGAAGAAAGAAAAATGAGAACCAGACTTTCCTGAAATTTGTTTTGCCGAGGTAATACAACGATAGACCGGTAATGATTAAAACCAGTGAAAACCTGGTTGTGAAATATTCACTGGCGGCGGCGCCGAATATCATCCCGATTGCGCCGATGACAAAAAGCGCAATGCCCCAATTTGATGAGACTGCGGGAAAAGTCAGCTCTTTTCTTTTTCGGTAAAATAAAAATACAGAGATTGGTATAATTAAAAAACCATGAGAATAATTGTCGTCGCGTATCCAGTCTCTTACCAGGTCGATAAGTACAGGAATATTAAAAAGAACAATAAGTAATAATATAATGTAAGGAAACTTATGGTTTTTCAAATGGCTGTATACATTCCCCATAATACTGTTCATCGAATGCTCCATAAAATCACAATCGGAAAATATATGAATATGTTAATAATATCAACAATTTTTAGACATGGAATATATCGCTGATTTAATCTTTGATTCCCTCGAATTTCTGGTTTCATCAGGTTGTATTTAAAGGGAGTAATCTGACTATTATTCATGGTCAGGTCATGACAAAGACCTGTGATCTGGCCAATAGTGCCAATAAGTCTTGACCAATATTTATAATGTGTTATATTTTAGTGTGATTATTGATCTATGATAAATGAAGCGCAAATTCTTCGTGATTGAAGAGGCTTATGAAATAGATTTTATTTATTTAATATTATTGATTTATAAAATATAAAATGTTGGTTAGTATTAGTTAATATTGGAAGTAACTGACCGGGAGAAATTTGTTATATTTGGGAGAATAAAAATGAATAAAAATTTATTGTCTATCGTTGTCGGCTGTTTCGCTTTATTTGTATTTGGAGCAAGTTTTGCCTTAGGACAAATTGGCAATGTACACGTTGGCATTGATGAAGCTTCAAATGTTGCTAATAACTGGACATCTTATTGCACGCAGGCTCTCAATAATAGATGGAGTGGTTCAACCAATCCCAGCATAGAAATGGCTGAATATTTAATTGATGCAGCGGATACTTTAGCTTATGTATTTCAGATTAATCCTTCTGGATATGTTGTAATAGCTAAGTACCAAGAAATCACGCCAATCATAGCCTATTCAACTACCGAATATATGGATTTAAAATCTGAATGGGGTTTTTGCCGTGTTTTACGTGCCGACCTTGTTAAGCGTAATGACTTAGTGAAAGACTTCTTGGCGGGACGGATTATTCTAAGTGATAATGCAAATGAGTTGCCTGCTATTAAGATTAACAAAGAGAAGTGGTCTATTTGGTCTGTTGATCCTGCTGATTTTGAAAAACACTTGCTGCGGCTTTTGACAAATGCGGTTCTCGATATTGGTCCTCTCCTTCAAAGCGTTTGGCATCAGGGAATACCTTATTACAACTTTTGCCCTATTGGAAATGGTGGCCAAAGATGCGTGGTTGGATGTGTTGCTACAGCTACATCTCAGTTGATGCGATACTGGCAATGGCCTCCATATGGTGCGGGCAACCACTCTTATTGGTGGAGTGGCGATGGCAGCGCACCTGGCCAGAACCTCTATGCTGATTTTAGCGATTCCTATGATTGGCAAAACATATTATTAAACTATTCTTCAGGCTATAATCCAAGCCAGGCAAATGCGGTTGCCGAACTCTCCTATGAAGTGGGAGTAGCTTATGAAATGGATTATCATGTAGGAGGATCGGGCGCTTATGCAAGTTACTTACAATGGATTTTACCTTTATATTTTAGATATGTAGACGACATTTCCGAGGAATCTAGGCCTTATTATACAGCAGATAGTTGGTTTATCATGCTTCAGAACGAACTCAACACCAATCGACCCTTGTTATATTGTATATATGAAGCTGGTTGGGGCGGTCATGCCATGGTTTGTGATGGTTGGAGGGTTTCTGGTGGAAACAACCAAATTCATATAAATTATGGCTGGGGCGGTTCGTATAACAATTGGTATACCATTGACAATCTATATCATGGTTCGCAATATTATAATGATCGAGCTTATCGAGGAATAAGACCCGGGGACCTAACCCCGCCGACCCCAGACCCGATGACGTTTGCATCGCCCCCCTCGGCGACGAGCCCGACGGCCATCACCATGACGGCTACGCAAGCAACCGACGACACGCCCCCAATTGTGTACCAGTTCGACTTCTATTCGGGTGGACCGGGAGGTACCGATAGGTACTGGGGGACGTCGCTAACATATACGGATTATGGGCTCACCCCAAACACTGAGTACAACTACCGTTGCCGGGCACGCGATAGCGCCTCGCCCCCCAACGAAACTGGGTATTCGGCTATCGCGGGCGCGTATACGCTGGCAAATGTACCGGGAGCCCCGGAACTCACAAATGTAACGACCACCACGATCGATCTAAACATAAACCCTAACAATAATCCAATCTATACAACCTTTGCCATTGTGTGTACAACATTAGACCCGGTATGGCACGGCAAGTTCGTAAACGCTTCGGGTAATCCCAGCGATCCCGAAGTATGGCAAGAGGATACTCAATGGGGCACTATCACTATACTGGGGCTAAATCCCGAAACCGCGTATTCCTTCCAAGTTAAAGCTCAAAACGGAGATAATATTGAAACTGAGTATGGCCGTCAAAGCACAGAGACAACCCTGCCGGAGGCGTCAATCCCCACCCTCTCCGAATGGGGTATGATTGTGATGGCGCTGCTGCTGTTGGCCGTTGGAACTGCGGCTGTTATACGCAGGCAAAAATCAGCTGCACTAAGCGAGTAAAATTACTTTCAAGTATTATTGATTAAAGGCGATCTTATTGGTCGCCTTTAATAGTATTATTGTCAAGACCACAAGGAGCTTGACCTGCATTGCCTGTTTGAAATCCCTTATCCGCTTGAATTCGACGTAGTGAATTACGGAGATGCCGCCGCCTAATCCGTTGTTGTTAGAGGGCGAGAACGAGTTTGATACACCCTACGAACCTAAAGGAAACAGGTAAAATCCGGAGCAGTATAATTTAGAACTTGTGATTGACATAAAAATGGCGATATTATTATATTGCTCATAAGATGATATTTATACGATACCACCTCCCGGTGATTGTTTATGCCGGGTTAATTTTTTTAGCCTCTTCTATTTCAACTATTCCATCTGAATTACCGGAATTCAGTTTTAGAGATAAGATAATTCATATTACAGAATTTATGATTTTTGGATCGCTTATATGGCGCTCAGCTAAAAGATGGAATCTGGAAATTAAGTCAAATAGGTTTAAAACCCTGGTTTTTGTAATTGGCGCTATTTATGCCGCCAGTGATGAGATTCATCAGTTGTATGTGCCGGGTCGTAATGGCAATTTTTACGATTGGCTGGCAGATATAATTGGACTTGCGATTGGTCTTATAACTGCTTATATTTTTTACAATAAGAGAAAGGTATGCTAAAATAAATTGAAAGATTAAACCGGTAAGGATAACAGCTTAATATTGTCCTGAACAGGTCGATAAATCTTTAAAAGTCGGGATCATCCGGCTATATGTTTTTTAAATGGAGATCAAGTTCAGACAACTGAAAAATTAATAGAGTCATAGCTCGGTATATGGAAAGGTTCTGATGGTAAGTTTACAAACTGGATATCGCACTCATAGTTGCGGAGAACTCAATATAGATGATGTTGGCAGAGCCGTTACTCTTTGCGGCTGGGTTTCCGGCTGGCGTGATCTTGGCGGCGTCATTTTTATTGACCTGCGCGATCGCTGGGGGATAACCCAGGCAACCTTTAATCCTGAAAATTGTCCCCTCAATATCGTGGAAGCTTCAAAAAAGCTTCGCTACGAGTATGTGATTCAAATTGAAGGCACAATCTGTAATCGTCCGGATAATGCGCGAAATCCTCAAATGGTCACCGGTGAAATTGAAATTGCCTGTACTAAATTAAAAATCCTGAACAAGTCTGAGACACCACCGTTCTTGGTGGAGGATGAGGTTGACGCTTCTGAGGAGCTTCGTCTCGAGTACCGCTATCTTGATTTACGCCGCCCTGTTTTGAAAGATAAAATACTTCTCAGGCATAAAGCTGTGCTCGAGATAAGACAATATCTTAACAGTGTTGGCTTTGTCGAAATCGAGACCCCTCTCTTGATAAGGTCAACGCCTGAAGGCGCCCGCGATTACGTGGTGCCATCACGAGAACACAAAGGAAGCTTTTATGCTTTGCCTCAATCGCCCCAGTTACTTAAGCAGATCCTTATGATTTCAGGTTTCGACCGCTACTTTCAAATCGCTCGATGTCTTCGTGATGAGGACTTAAGAGCAGACCGTCAGCCCGAACATACCCAGATAGACATGGAGATGACTTTTGTCACGATGGATGACGTTTTCAAAGTCACCGAGGGAATGATGGCTCACCTTTTCAAAAGTGTTCTCGGTGTCGAACTTCAAACCCCATTTCCGCGGCTGACTTTTGATGACGTGATGGCACAATACGGCATTGATAAGCCGGATTTGCGGTTTGATATGAAGATTACAGAATTGTCTTCCGAAGCTTCTAAATGCGGATTCAGCGTATTTGAAAAAGTCGTTGCCGAGGGCGGTTATGTTGGCGGATTGGTTTTTAAAGGCGGCGCCAGTCTGTCAAGAAAAAATCTTGACAGCCTTCAGGAGGTTGTCAAAAATTCTGGTGGAAAAGGCCTGGCTCATATTATTTTTAAACCAGAGGGACCAAAATCGCCTATTTTGAAATTTCTAAATAATGAGAGTCTCGAACAAATAAAAAATAAAATGGACGCCCACGAGGGTGATTTATTATTAATGGCAGCCGACCGCAAGATGGTCGCCCTTAACTGCCTGGGAGCTTTAAGGCTTGAAATCGGCAAAAAATTCAACCTTATTGATGAAAGCCAATGGAAGTTCCTTTGGATTTACAGATTTCCATTGTTTGAATACAATGCAGAAATGAAACGCTTTGATGCCATGCACAATATAGTCACCTCTCCAGTCGAGGAAGACCTTGACAAGCTGAATGAAGGGTTTAACTCGGATCTCCCGCTTGATGATGAAAACCACCCCTGGGCCAATATCTATGCTAACCAGTACGATCTTGTATGTAATGGAAGTGAGCTGGCGTCCGGAGGTATAAGGCTGCACAGTTCTGACATCCAGCTAAAGGTTCTGCAAATATTAGGCTTATCCAGGGAGCGGGCAGAAAGAATGTTTGGCTTTTTGTTAAAGGCGCTGCGTTATGGCGCTCCGCCGCACGGTGGAATTGCGCCAGGCCTTGACAGGATTATCGCCCTGATGACCAATAGTCCGTCCATCAGAGATGTAATCGCTTTTCCCAAAACTACCGGAGGTCGCTCTCTCATGGACGGTTCCCCCACTCCGATTGAACCGGAGCAGCTCGATGAACTGGGCCTGAATTTAAAAAAGTAAACGGCTGAGTAATAATTTGGCAGAAAAAAGGATATTCATAGAAAACGTCGACCAGCGGCTTTTATTTGGCTTTCAGAACTCAAATCTTGCTGTCATCGAATCCGAGTTCCCATGTGAAATTACTGCGCGAGGAGATTGGGTGCACATTAAGGGTGATGATAATCAGGTTGAGGCTGTTGAGAAAGTTATTAAGGACATGACCGATCATCTTAACGCCACCGGCGAACTCACCGAACGGTATATTCATTATGCTATCATTATGATAAAAGAAAGCGGCGCCGGTCCTAACAAGCAAATATTGGATGTTGAGCCGCTGGTTCTTTCGCTAACAACTCATCAGGCAATTAAACCCAGAACAATCGGTCAAAAAGAATATGTGCAGGCAATTGACAAAAAAGACCTGGTATTCTCAATTGGCCCGGCGGGTACCGGTAAAACTTATTTAGCTGTGGCGATGGCAGTGATGGCTTTTAAGCAAAAGCTTGTCAACCGTATAATCCTGACCAGGCCGGCGGTTGAGGCCGGCGAATCGCTGGGATATTTACCGGGAGATATCAGAGCTAAAGTCGATCCGTATCTGCGGCCGCTTTACGATGCCCTGCACGATATGGTCGATGCTGATAAGATTAAGAAACTTATTGACTTAGGGCTTATTGAAATAGCCCCCCTGGCATTTATGCGCGGCCGAACCCTAAACAACTCTTTCGTTATTCTCGATGAAGCACAGAACACATCGCATGGTCAGATGAAGATGTTTTTAACGAGGCTTGGCATTGGCTCCAAGGCGGTTGTAACAGGCGATATTACCCAGATCGACCTTGAGGAAAAGTCCGGATCGGGCTTATTAAGAGTCAATAAAATTGTAGGCAATATCAAGGGAATTGCGTTTGTGGAATTGACACGGAGAGACGTTGTCAGGCACAGGCTGGTCCAGGATATTATCAAAGCCTACGAAAAATACGAAGCGCGTAGAAAATGAAGAAATCACGTAAGGTTAATAATAACAGCTTCAAACAGAGCGAATTCCCTTTTAATGAAACCCGAAAACGAAAACGATTAGATAAGAACTTAATCTATCGGATTCTTCTGGGGACTCTCCTTATTCTTGGCATAACCTTTATATATCCAATGGAAAAAATATATCAACCTCTTGATGCACCCGGCCTTGGCGAAATTACTGCTGAAGAAATCAGGGCTCCTTTTGATTTCCCGATCTTCAAAAGCCCGGAAGAACTGCTGCACGATAAACAGTTAGTTATAACAAACCTCAGGCCGGTCCTGAGCTATGATACGCTGCTTTCACAGATGGTCGTCAACAGAGTTAAGAATATCTTCAATTTCGCTGATTCTATAAGAAATGAAAATATCGAACAAAATATGGCTATTGCCATTTGTAAAAATAGATATCCGGTACTATCCGACTCGGTTATCATCTCGCTTATTACCAGTTTCCCATTGATAAAAAACGCCGCAATCCAAATTATCGATAGTTTAATTGCCAGCGGGGTCATTAATGACATTAACAGTGTTCCGCTTCAAAGCTCAGGTCTTGTAACCATCTACAGCCATTCAAATGTGAAAACGGTCGCTCGTGACCGAGTGTTTGATATGTCCTCAGCCCGAATATTTATTGCCGATAAAGCTGCCGGACTGGCGGAAAAAAATCCCGGGATAACAAGAGCTATAACTGCTGTTACCCTGATGCTCTTTGAACCAAATCTTATTTTCGATAAAGAAAAAACTGAACAAAACCGACAGGCAGAACTGGAAGCTATTCCTACAACCAAGGGTTTGGTCTTTAGAGACGAGTTGATAATCAAGGCTAATGAAAGAGTGACAGAAGCACACCGTGATAAACTGGTGTCGCTTGCCAGATACAAAATGAAGCGGCTTCATGGGCAAAGCTTTTTTAACTATATCCTGCCGCCGCTTGGCAGGCTGTTTTTTATCGCTTTCCCTATTATGTTTTTTGTCCTTTTTCTTTATTTCTTCAGAAGGCAAATTTACAATTCCAATGGTTATTTAATGTTATTTGCACTGCTCTTTGCCGCCGAAGTATTGTTGCTGAATGCGGTACTCTCTCAAGATTTCCTGTCGAAATATCTTGTCCCGTTGACTATTGCATCGATGTTGGCCACAATCCTTTTTGATGAGGAGGTAGGTCTGGCTTTGACTATCTCATTTGGCATGCTGGTTGGAGTGTTGTTAGGATTTAGACTGGATATAGCTTTTGTAACTATCATCTCAGGTACAGTGGCTGGATTTTCGGTCCGAAAAGTACGTCACCGCCATGAATTTTACCGGCCTATATTGTATCTTTGCCTCACATATGGCGGTTCAGTCTACATCATTGAATCGCTAAAATTAACGCCCTCGCCGGAATTGATAAATCATGTCTGGCTGGCAGTGACAAACGGTTTCCTTTCACCCATCCTGACCATAGGTCTTTTGCCGCTTTTTGAAACCGGTTTCGGTATCACGACAGATGTTACTCTGCTGGAGCTTTCCGATTTGAACCGGCCGCTTTTAAAGCGTTTGGCTTTAGAGGCTCCTGGAACATATCATCATTCCATCATGATCGGAACTCTTGCTGAAGATGCCGCTGAGGCTATTGGCGCTAATTCACTATTAGCCCGGGTGGGGTCATATTATCACGACATCGGCAAAATGTTGAAACCTGAATATTTTGTTGAAAACCAGGTCGGAGCGGTTAGCAAACATGAGAAATTGTCTCCAACGATGTCGACGATGATACTGGAGGCTCATGTCAAGGAAGGTGTGGAACTGGCGAGATGGAATAATCTGCCTTTAAGCATTATAGACTTCATAACCGGTCATCATGGTACCAGTGTGATGAGTTACTTTTATGACAAAGCTCAAAACGAGGTCGGTTCAGCCGCCGATATTAAGGATTTTCAGTATCCGGGACCAAATCCTAGATCGAAGGAAGTGGCTATTGTAATGCTGGCCGATTCGGTCGAGGCGGCTTCACGAACTCTCGATGAACCCAAACCTTCCCGCCTGAGAAATCTGGTGCATAAAATCTTTATGAACAAATTCGACTCCGGTCATCTTGAAAATTCTAACCTCACCTTTCGTGACCTGAAAAAAATCGAGGATAGCTTTGTCAGAACGCTCATAGCCACCTTCCATCGCCGAATAGAATATCCCGAGGAAAAGGAGATCACAATATAAAACTTTCTTTCGAATTTTCGGATAAACGCTTTAAACTACCCGTCGATAAAGTAAAAAAGGTTCTCCGTTATCTGGCAAAAGACTATAATGCCCAGGGTATGGTATTGTTCATTTTTGCCAACGATAATCAGATGATTAATTTAAACTACCGTTTTAAGGGTATAAAAAAAACAACCGATGTTCTGGCATTTGATCTTGCGGAAAGTAATACAAGTAGTTATATTGATGGTGAAGTTTATGTCAATTTACAAATTGCCAGAAGACAGGCTGTTAATTATGGAGTGGATTATTTAGAAGAGGTAGCCCGGCTTTGCCTTCATGGTTTTCTTCATATTTTAGGGTATGGTGATATAAAAACTGCCGATAAAAAGAATATGTGGCGAGTCCAGGAACAATATTTGGCAAAATATCTATAAAGGAAAATTAATGGAAACAAAAGATAATTCAGAGCCTCCCAGTAGAATATGGCCCCGGAAAGGATTCTGGCCCTTAATAAGAAAACTTTTTCAAAAAGAATCAAACGAAAAACTTACCCCCGGTCAAAGAGATGCATTTATAGAAAAATCAATCGAGGAGTTCTCAACCAATATCTCTCTGGAAACCAAGAAACTCGAGAAAGCCGCCAAGGAGATGATTCATGGCGTGGTTGATCTATCGGAAACGGTGGTCAAAGAAATTATGGTCCCTCGAGTTGATATAGTCGGTATCGAGGAGGGAACTTCTTTAAAGGACATAATCGAACTGGTAAAAAAAGTCGGCCACTCGAGGTTTCCCCTATATCGAGAATCTCATGATGAAATAAAAGGCATTCTTTATATCAAGGACCTGTTTATCGACAGCCTTGCCTATGGCGATGTGATTTTAGATACAAAAACCCGTCCTGCGTATTTTGTCCCGGAAAATAAAAAGGTCAATGAACTCCTTAAAGAAATGAAAAAAAGAAAAATTCATCTCTCAATCGTTGTCGATGAGTATGGAGGCACTGCCGGCCTTGTTACTCTTGAGGACATCCTCGAGGAAATAGTCGGTGAAATTGAGGATGAGTATGACCTTGAAGATACTGCTATTGAAAAAATCGATGCCACTCATTATTCAGTCAAGGGAAGTGTGCCTATACATGAACTAAATGAAGAACTGAATCTTGATCTTCCGGAGGACCAATTTGAAACTGTTGGCGGGGTGATATATGATATCGTGGGCAGCTTGCCCAAACAGGGAACGACTGTAGATTATAAGTGCCTGAGATTTACCGCTGATAGAATTGATGGTCAACGTATAGCGAGGGTTATTGTCGAAATTCCCGCGGCTGACAATCATAAAGAACAGGGCAGAAAAACCGAGTAAGTCGTATTATTACATTTCAGATATATATCCGATTACAGTAAATTACAGGGTATAGAGGAAATCTTTGCTCCTCTCAACAATACTATCCCGAATTATTCATAAAATCTCATTGGTGTCCGGACTTTTTTTAAGAACAGGATGAATGATTTGAAGATTGTGAAATATTGGTAGAAATTAATCGATTTTGTTTTAAGGAGTTAGAGTTGTCATATTATATGTGGTTGTCTTCAAAGATTATGGATTTTATTTTGAGATACGAAAATTGTCATTCCTGCGTAAGCAGGAATCTATGGTAATTGATGTTTTTCCGGTTTGTTTTAAGCAGAAGTGATTGAACAGGATATACCACATTATAGATCCCCGCTTTCGCGGGGATGACAGTTGTGAGTTTATTGTTTATCAAAAGGCCGGACACTAATGATAAAATCTATTTTATCATTAAAAATTAGCCTTTAATCATATGAATAATAATATGATAGAAATAATGTCAGGAATCCACTAAAAATACAGAGTGTTTTTGTGCTGTCGGAAGTTACTTCCGACAGCTCTCGCAGAAGAAGCACATGCTAAGATTTGTGAATAATGCGGGCTATTTCCTTTGCTTTATATATTTATCCTTAATGATTAATCCTATCAACGACAGGATAAGAAATATAAATGTCAGCTTACTGACTGTAAAAGCGGCATTATAGGTTTCATTTTCATATTTGCAGGCAACGGTATGGCGTCCTCTTTTCAAAGGGATCGCTCTAAAAGTCAAATTCGCTTTAAGGGTGGTAAGCCGCTTATTGTTCTCATAGGCCTTCCAGGCCGGGTAATAGTTTTCGCTCAGAAACAGAAACCCATCTGCCATCATCTCCACATCCACTTTGAAACTACCATTTTCTATATTGTAGATTCGAGCGGGTATTACAAAAGACTCAAGTGAGTCTTTATATTCAGATAGCGAGGCCTCCGGCGTTTTTTCCAAGATGATGCATGACCTGTAATCGAAACTGGTATCTGCCAGGGTCGCCAATATCTCATTCTCATCGGCAATAACTTTGTAATCATATACCGGGAATGCTCGCGGCAGCGCTGATAGGTTTTCATAAACTAAAATATTTCCAAATGACTGCGCCTGTTTATACATGTCGGCCGGGAAGAATTGCGGCGGCAACGGTTGATTACTTACAACATACCTGGTGTTTAACAGATCGCGGATAGGTTGATGGATTAAGCCTTGACAATAACCATTGCGGTCTGCAAGCTTTTCAAATGTTGCCAGGTGGTTGCCATGAAGCATAGTGAATGACAGCTCCTCCACGCCGTGATATGACAGGTAGTAGTCACGCAAAGTTTTCGGCATAACCAGCGTCCGAAACTGCTCCTCGGATTGTTTAGCTTTTAGATAATCGATAAGCGGCGTTTTATTATAATATGGATTAGGATCAATCGTAATTATATACCTGGAATTAAAATTCCACATATACAAAAATGTTATCACCGCCAGCGCCGTTATAATTATCTCTGATCTGATTTTTTTATCGAGATAGAATTTCAACATTATATATAATGACCATACTATAATCAGGCTGATAAGCGCGCCAATTGAAATCCGGTCGAGGTTCTGATCTAGCGTCATCATTTTATTTGAATCGGGAGTGAAACTAAATATGAAAAACCATATCCTGAAAAATCCCATCTGGAGAATAATTATCATCATAGCGATAACTGAATAACCTATGGTAACGTAAGTGTAAATCTTCCATATCTTTTTCAATTTCTGATCAGCCTTTTTTGCTTGAAGGAAACTTTCAAGTCCCATGGCGCCCAGGGTTATGATTGAAAACCCGGTGATGAACAATATTAAACTCGGCGCTCGAAAACTGCTGATACCGGGCATAAGGTAAAACAACCTGAATAAAGGAGTGTTAGCCCCCAGGCCGAAGAAAAGTGTTATGATAGCTGTCCAGAAAAAGAACCATTTGCCCTTCCTTCGCCATAAACCAATTGCCAGAATTGATAGGAAAATGGCTATTATACTAAAATGCTCCGAATTGAGTTTAAATGGGTTTCGTCCCCAGTATGATGGCTTTTGCCCCTGAAGGTTGTCGCCGCAGAACTCCGGAAAAATAAGCGATCCGACCTCCTCAAAGTGCATCGACCATGAAGCTGAATAATCATAGCCTTTTCCCTCTGCTGAACGAATTGTCCGCATGGAATACTCTTTTAGATATTGATATGGCGTCAGAAACTGCGCCAGCGACAACATCAATCCCAATATAACAGCCAGGGTGAATAAAACTGCCGGTTTGAACGGGAAAGCATTTTCTTTTCGCCAGCGCTGTATAGCTGTAACAATAAAGTAAACACCCAGGGTAACAAAAAGAAAATATGCCAGCTGCATATGAGGAGTTGCCATCACCAGGAAAATCACAAAGGACAGCAGGACATAATATATCAGCTTACCGCTGTTAATTGCTCTGTGAAAAATAAAGAAGATCAATGGAGTAAGGGCTATTACGAACATTTTGCCGTTGTGTCCGGCATAAATTAGTGAAATAAATACCGGAGCCATTTGATAAATTAAACCAAATAAAAAAGCTACTTTATCTCTTATCCCGATTTCTTTTAAAAACAGATACATAAACACGCCGGCAAGAAAAACATGTAAGGCAAGCGTAAAACCCCAGGCGTAGATGATGCCGAAAATTATATAGAAAATTAATGTGGGCAGGTAAAATATATCCCCGTGCATACCGTCAACAAACGGTATGCCGCCATGAATAAATTGATCCCACACCGGCCATGAAAAATGCATCTTGAAATATTCAGTAAGAAAATCCCTGAAAAAGATATTTCCCGCCATCAAATCAGTGCCGAAGATTAACTTCGATGGTGAAAATAATGAATCATGAAACAAGGCAATAGTGGCTGCAAGGTATATGCCAAGGTAATACCAGATAGGTTTTCCGGGAAGATTCAGCCACATTCCTGGTTTGGATAGAGTAGTTTTTTTATCTTTAGCCATTTTATTCCTCCTGAATTTCACACATGTTTAAGACTTGATACCTTAATTGAATATTTATTTTGTATCCACAATTGCAATACCTTATTCTTTCTTTATTTTTGCAGGAATAGCAAAGGATATAACAATATTGATCCCTTCGACAATTGAAAACCAGATCCTCTGGAAAACAGCTATTACTAAAGCAATTTCAGCCGGTAAAAATTCACCAAGAATGATCACCAGCATACCCTCCCTTACACCGATTCCGCCCGGAGCAAAAATCATAATATAGCCAACAACCCAGCATAATGGCAGAATTGTAAAGAATTGAATAATATTTATAGACTCAAGCGACGTTAGTGAATTTACAAATACATAAAACGCCAGGCTGTATATCATCCAAACATTGATATATAAAAGGAAAAATATTAAAATTGTTCTATAGGAAAAATTTATTTCGATGGCTGGTTTCTTAAAAAGCCTTAACCCGTAATTAACAAACTTGTCAATTGTTTTTGGATGAATGAATATTAGTGAACAAGCCAGAAGCGCTATCATTATCGGAAGGTATTGGCGATATAATGGCGAAAAAATAAAATAACATATGCCTATAAGTAAAGCTGAGCCCTTGTATGAAATCTCGCTGGCAAGAATTGCCAGGGTGGTTTGTTTTTTGCTGATTCCATATTCGCCGACCAGATAGTACATTCCAAGAATATTCCAAATCTTCCCCGGAAGATACCTGCCGAGATTGGCAATATTAAAAACCCTGAACAGTTGAATTAAACTGATCTTGGTTTTGGCTATTCGTTTAAAGGCGAGATGAAGCATCGATATTGCAGACAAAAAAGCAAACCAGAGTAAAACTGATGACAGTATAAGCATCTTAATATCAAATTGCCAGTGATGCCCTTTGAGAGTAGACCAGTTCTCAACAAGATAATAACTCATAAACCCCAACGCTGTGATAATAAATAATAACTTTATTATGGTTTTAATGCTCAAATCATTTTTCCTTTTGAATATTCGCAGGGAATTTGAATTTTGTATAACCGGGCTTCAAAAAATGAGTCGTAAAAGAGGAAATCAGCTTCATGTGACGATTATAATCAACAAGGCCGATTTTATCAACTTTAAATATCTAATATTTAATATGAAATAGTTGAGATTCAAAAGGTCTAATGCCTTAGGGTGGCGATTCCGTTGCAGGTCTGATTAATCTCCTTTACGAGGCCGTTATGCCTCAAACAAACCGTCCAGCCTATAACCTGTCTGCTTTAGAGTTCTCACTTTATGTATGGTTATTTTCAAAGATTATAGATTTTATTTTGAGATACGAAAGGTGTCATTCCCCGCCGAGGCGGGAACGACAATTGTAAATTTATTATTTATAGAAAGGCCGGACAGTAGTGGATTCAATTTGAAAATTATTATAGCTTGCATCTGCAAAAAATCAAGCCTTTTTCAGGTATTTCGAAGCTCCAAATCAGCAATATCCCTGATAGAACTAAAGCCTGACGACTCCGATTTTATGTATGTAAGCTTAAAAATTCATTACTAATTAGCGATGAAGAATATTTAACAAGCATGAAATAAACAAGCACCTCTGGAGATGTTATGAGAACTGTATTGTTAATTGAAAGCGAAAAACTTCTAATGCATCTTTATACAACCCTTTTAGAAGGTTGTGGTTTCAGGGTATATACTGCCATATCAGGCGGTGAAGCGATTAAATTGTTTAATAATAATCGTCCGCAGGTGGTTGTCCTTTGCATCAAACTTGAAGATATAGGAGGTACGGAGGTACTTGAAAGATTAAAGGCCATCGACAGTTCAATACCCGTGATTTTAAATTCTGTTTACGATTACAAGTGGTATAAATCCGATCCTTGTATTCTGCTGGCTGATGATTGTCTTATGAAGTCGCCGGACGTATCAGGGCTTCTAAGCAAGGTTAAGCAATATGCACTTAAGTCAAACTTGTTAGCTGAACAATATGTCAATACAGTTTAAAAATCTCAAATCCCGTTTTTTCGCTCCTAATCTATTCTTTAAAAACGACGATTAGATATTTAGATTGCACGGATAAACCAGACTTAAAAGTTTCTAGGTAAGCCGAGGTCTGACAGTTAAAGAAAAGGCTTTGCAGATAATAACTTATCTTATGCAGACACTAATATGAATTGATCCTGATATTTAGGTATTAATAAAATATGAAGAAAATCAAATCTTTAGGACATATTGAAAAATACAAAATTGCAGTGATAGCAATTCTTTTAGCTGTCTCATGTTTTCTCACCTACTATTTCCATAGTGTCCTTGGAATTAGTATAGTTTTCAGCCACTTTTTTTACATACCGATTATCCTTTCTTCACTATGGTGGAAAAGAAAAGGAATAGCAGTAGCAGTATTCTTAGGGGCATTGCTTATATTAAGTCATGTTTTTAGTGAAAGGGAAACGGCGATAGCGTACAATTTCTCCCGGGCAATTATGCTCATAGCTATCGCTTCCGTGGTTGCTTTATTAAGTGAGCATATCATAAAAACAGGTAAAGAGCTGAAGAAGATAAGCGTCTATCTGGAAAAGCTGATTAATTACGCCAATGCGCCTATCATTGTCTGGGACTCCCTATTTAAAATCACCAGGTTTAACCGTGCTTTTGAGCGTCTTACAGGCTATACGGCCAGCGAGGTCATTGGCAATGAATTAAAAATGCTTCTCCCTGCCAAAAATCGAGAGGAGTGGTTAAGTAAAATTGAACGGACATCAAGCGGTGAACACTGGGATTCGGTTGAAATTCCTATACTTTGCAAGGATGGAGAGAATCGATTAGTGCTCTGGAATTCGGCGAATATTTATGCTGAAGATGGTATTACACATCTGGCTACAATCGCTCAGGGTGTAGATATCACCAAACGCAAAAAGGCAGAGGAGACAATTAATAAGTATCAGGAACAACTCAAGTCGCTGGTATCGGAATTGATAAAAACCGAGGATAATCTCAGACATCAAATCGCATCCAACCTGCATGACCGTATCAGCCAGAACCTGGCTGTTTCGAAGTTCAAGTTAGAATTATTAAACCAAGACCTGTCATCCGCAGGATATGCCGCCGATCTTAATGAGATTCTGAAACTGATAGAACAGACAATTCATGAAACTTACTCATTAGTATATGAGCTTACACCTCCCATGCTCAACGAACTGGGTTTAGAACCGGCGGTTGAATGGCTGACCGAAATATTTCAGAAAAAACATGGCATAGCCATTGAGTTCCATCGGGACATACAATCCAAGCCGCTTTCTGATAATCTGCGCGGGTTATTGTTTCAGGCTGTGCGGGAGTTACTGGTAAACGTCACCAAACATGCCCGGGCAAGTAAGGCAAAGGTGACCATTACAAGAGACAATAATAATATAAAGGTGTCAGTTAATGATGATGGCGATGGGTTTGATACTGCCAGTCTGAGCGTCAACAAGGGAGAAACCGGAGGTTTCGGGCTATTCAGTATCCGTGAGCGGCTCAGTCATCTTGGCGGGCAGCTTGATATTCAATCCAGGCCCGGCAGAGGCAGCCGTTTCACTTTAACTTTGCCTTTAAAGCGCCAGGAAATAGAAACATCGAGGAAATGATATGAGTATAAAAATTATCCTTGCCGACGATCATCATATTATGCGTGAAGGCTTGTGCACATTGCTCGAGAAACAGGATGATATGGAGATTATTGCTCAGGCGGATGACGGACGAACGGCGGTTCGGCTGACCCGGGAATTATATCCTGATGTTGTTGTTATGGATATAGCCATGCCTGGCTTAAACGGCATCGAGGCCACTCGTCAGATTACAACTGAAATGCCGGAAATTAACGTGATTGCTTTATCCATGCATCCCGACAGACAGTTTGTCGCTGAAATGCTTAAAGCGGGCGCCATGGGCTATCTGCTGAAAAGCTGTGCCTTCCAGGAACTGGCAGACGCAATACGCACAGTAGCCGATAACCGTACCTATCTTAGTCCCAAAATATCCGATGTCGTGATTGATGATTATGTTAAACGATTATCGATCGATCAAATATCTACCGATTCCCCTCTTTCTCCAAGGGAACGAGAGGTGCTTCAACTTGTAGCCGAAGGAAAAAGCACCAAAGAATTAGCCCTGGAACTTAGCGTGAGCGTAAAGACCGTCGAAACACACCGTCAACAGATCATGAAGAAACTTAAAACTCACAGTGTTGCAGAATTAACCAAATATGCCATTCGTGAAGGGTTAACTTCGCTGGAATTATAACAGCACACGCATTACGCAACCCCATAACTATCAACACAATACGACCCACCAGAACAGGTCAGGTTTTCCGAGGTCCAAAATCAGGATTATCCCTGATAGATAACAAAACATTAATCCCCGAACTATTCAACTAAACAATGTAATGATTTTTTATTGAATATCAAACAATGCCGTTTAACGAGGAGGTGTTTGATTGCATCAACAGTTACCTGGCAGAGTAAACATCGGAAACAGCAAGTTATTTAATTTAAAATTTCGCAAAAATGAAGTTTGAATAATTAATAAACGCTGAAGGGAGGATTATACAGGTAAAAAACTGTAGTAAACATTAATTTCTAAACTTAGAGGAAATCTTAAAACATTTTCAGGCAGGAGGGAAAAGTAATGAATCTTAAAATCAGAGGAAAAATCATGGCGTCGGTCGGCAGTGTTGTAGTTTTGCTGGCAGTGCTTGGTATATTGGCTATAATCAACCTGGGCAGTATCAGGAGCGAATTCGAGGGCCTGCTCTTGGCCACTGACGTTGAAAGAGGAGCCTTTAATACGATCCTTGCAGAAAAGGGCTATCTTCTTTTTGAGGATAACAAATACTATGAGGAAGCCAAAAAGCAGGTGGATGTTATAGACAACAGCCTGGACGAAATAGATGCAACTTCATCAAATGAAGAACTTCTGGCTAATTCTAAACAGGCGCGTGAGGGAACTAATAAATACGCCGAGCTTTACCATAAAGGCGTGGCAGCCCTTAAACAGAACGCTGAAGGCGCCGTTTTTCTTCAGGATGCCGGACAGGCAGTCACCGACCAAGCTGAAGCCTTTGTAAATGATAAACGAAAAGAAGCGGAAAATACATTGCTGATGCAGCAGATTAATGTCTGCACCGAAATCTGGAAATTCGCCCTGCAGATCCGTATGAAAGAAAAAGAATACATGCTGTATCAGAAGGCTGAAGATTTTGAAACCATGAAAGAAGACTTTGTCCTGATGATGGCAGAGCTGGATGAACTGGAAAAGATAAGCCCGGATGCTCGGGACCAGGAGCGTATCAGAATCGCCAGAGAAAATGCTACAAAGTATGAACAAGCTGCCTATACCTGGGTTGACGACAGAAAAGAATTGACTGAAAATATCCTTCCACAAATGCAAGAGCTGGGCGACAATGTTATCACCGTTGCCCAACAAGCCGCAACTGGCGCCAGCGAAAATATGATAGCTACCCAGGAATCATCCAATTTCATTCTGGTTATCGGTATGATCGTCGGTCTGGTTGTTGGTATGGGGATCGCTTTTGTTATGGGCGGAAAGTTCAGCAAACCCATAAATGGCGTTGTCGATATGATTAAAGATATCGCCCAGGGCGAAGGCGACCTGACCAAAAGGCTCAAATCCGACTCCAAGGATGAAATCGGTGATCTGGCCAACTGGTTTAATACCTTCATGGACAAACTGCATGATATCATCGCCGCTGTAGCAGGAAATACCGAGCAGTTAGCCAGCGCCGCTAATGAGATATCGTCAGCTTCAGAAGAATTGTCAACCGGAGTCAAAGAGCAAACCAACCAGACGGGCCAGGTTACAACCGCTGTTGAGGAAATGACAGCGACCATTGTGGAATCCACAAAGAATATCGCTGATGCTAACGATAAAGCCAAGACTGCCGGTGAGAAATCTCAAGAGGGCAGCAGCATGGCTGATGAGGCCTCCCGGGGTATGGATGAAATCGTTGAGTCCTCAAATGTAACATCTAAAAATATCGAGGGATTATCCGAGAAAGCTACAGCCATCGGTGAGATTATCAGCGTCATCGATGATATCGCCGATCAGACTAACCTACTGGCATTGAACGCCGCTATCGAGGCAGCCCGTGCCGGCGAGCAGGGTCGGGGCTTTGCCGTAGTCGCCGATGAAGTCAGGAAACTTGCCGAGCGTACCACCTCAGCTACCAAGGAAGTTGCCGATAACATCAAGGGTATCCAGGCTGATGTTAATACTGCCGCCACTCAGGTGACAGATTCAAATGAAATTGTCAGCAGAGGCAAGGAAGCGGCTCAGAAAACTAACGATGCCTTGAATGAAATCTACACGGCTATCGAAGCTGTTCAGGGGATGATGAATCAGATTTCCACCGCTTCCGAGGAGCAGTCAACCGCCGCCGAACAAATCTCGAAAAATGTCGAAAACGTCGACCGCATCACCAAAGAAACCGCCACCGGCTCCGAGCAAGCAGCCTCCGCCGCCGAACAGCTTAATCGTCAGGCCGAAGAACTCAGAAACCTTGTTGGCGGATTCAAACTGCGAAAAAACACCCAGACCGAAGTTAAAGTGGAGGCATAATTATGGCTGACAATATCAAACAGGGAGAAACCGAAGATATCGAACAGATGGTGGTCTTCAACCTCGGCCAGGAGGAGTTTGGCGTCAACATCCTGAAAGTCCAGGAGATCAACCGGATGGTCGAGATCACCAAGGTGCCTCAGGCCGAACACTATGTTGAGGGCATCATTAACCTTCGCGGCAAGGTGATTCCAATTATCGACCTGCGTAAAAAATTTGGAATGCCGGAAAGAGAGTATGATAATCAAACGCGGATTGGCGTAGTTGATGTTTCCGGTGAGGTTGTCGGTCTGGTTGTTGATGGTGTTTCGGAGGTGCTGCGAGTATCTAAGAGTTTACTGGAGGATGCTCCCAAGCTTATCGCCGGCGAAAGCGGCTCTTATGCCAGCGCCGATTATATAGAGTCGGTAGTTAAACTTGAAGACAGACTGCTGATCTATCTCGACCTGGAAAAAATCGTGTCAACGAGCGAACTACCGACAACTACATAGACATCGGCTATCAACCTGTCCTGCTATGATAGCCTCCTAAACCCGCGGGGATAATAACTCCTCGCGGGTTTTATATTTAGAAACAAGTTACACAATAACATTTAAACCCGGATTTTGCAGTAGAAGAGTTTTAAAATGGATAAGTAAAATTAAGTAGTTTACGTATTTAGAATTATCAAACAGGTTTAAGAAATAATAATAACAAAAAAAGTTGTCGTAGAGGCGTATCGCAATATCCATACGGATCTGTAGGACGCCCCTACGCGTTGAGCTACAACATGTTACTTATTATGTTTGATTGTTTAATTGCAAAATCTGGGTTAATAAATCTGAGCATATAATAAATATAATAATTCATTAGTGTCCGGGCTTTTTCAAAAACAGGATGAATGATTTGAAGATTGTGAAATATTGGTAGAAATCAATCGATTTTGTTTTAAGGAGTTAGAGTTGTCATATTATATGTGGTTGTCTTCAAAGATTATGGATTTTATTTTGAGATACGAAAATTGTCATTCCTGCGTAAGCAGGAATCTATGGTAATTGATGTTTTTCCGGTTTGTTTTAAGCAGAAGTGATTGAACAGGATATACCACATTATAGATCCCCGCTTTCGCGGGGATGACAGTTGTGAGTTTATTGTTTATCAAAAGGCCGGACACTAATGATAATAATTTCAGAGAAAGAAAGTGGGTTTAGGTTATCAGGTTCGTTTTTACAAGTTGGCTAACAGTCTGTCGGGTTACCCCATTGCAGACAACAGTTCTTTCCGGTTAAATTTAATAAATTTCATTTAATATTTTTCAACTTTCGATTTCCGGTATTTGGAGAAAGACATATCCCTTCACTGTATTTTTAGGCTGGTTTTAGACATCTAATGGACCCTGGCGACCAGCTACTTCTGAATAGCTTCAAAACATTTTGAATCAATAGCTTTTCTGGAGTAATTGGATTTTTGAGACGGTACATTTTTCGACCGCCGTTTACACCGCTTATAAAGAACAGAGATACTCATGAATAGATATAGCGGCCTTGCGTCCGCCTCCCATGGCCAGGATAACGGTTGCCGCCCCGGTTGCCACATCTCCACCTGCCCACACTCTGTCTTTGGAGGTCTTGCCTGTTTCTTCATCAATAACGATATTTCCTCTTTTCCCTACTTCCAGTTCGGGTGTGGTGGCGGCTATGAGCGGATTGGGGCTGTTGCCGATGGCGCAAATCACAGCGTCCATGGGAAAGATAGTTTCAGAGCCCTCGATAGGAATAGGTCTTCTCCTTCCGGAAGAGTCGGGTTCACCCAGTTTCATCTTCAGGCACTCGATTTCCTTCACCCATCCGTTTTCATCGCCAAGGTAGCGAATGGGAAGAGTCAGAAAATCGAAAATAACTCCTTCCTCTTCTGCATTCTCTATCTCTTCTAAACGTGCTGGAAGTTCTTGCCTTGATCTCC
Organism: uncultured bacterium; assembly: GCA_965603725.1. Lineage (GTDB taxonomy): Bacteria > Zixibacteria > MSB-5A5 > UBA10806 > 4484-95 > JAGGSN01. The sequence continues at coordinate 42,675 of CBFDEC010000008.1, forward strand.
TATAAATAATCCTGCTCTTTGCTCCCAACCTTAGAGCAGTTCTGGCACAGTCCATGGCCACGTTTCCTCCCCCAATAACCGCGACATTTTTGTGATTCTTTATGGGAGTACCGAATTGGGGGAAAAGATAGCCCTTCATCAGGTTCATCCTGGTCAGATATTCATTTGCCGAATAAACGCCATTTAGATTTTCGCCAGGAACGTCCATAAACCAGGGAAGTCCGGCGCCTGAACCGACAAACATAGCGTCAAATTCCTCAAGAAGGCTATCTATTGTTCTGGTCTTGCCAACTACATAGTCGGTCACAATTTTGACGCCGAGTTTTCTGAGATATTCAACTTCTCTGTTTACTATAGCCTTAGGAAGTCTGAATTCAGGGATGCCGTAAATCAGGACTCCTCCCATTTCATGCAGGGCTTCAAAGATGGTCACCTGGTGGCCTAATTTTATCAGATCGCCAGCTACGGTAAGTCCCGCAGGTCCTCCGCCTGTGACAGCAACCTTCCTTCCAGTGGGTGGTGAAATTTTAGGGATCTCAAGTTCACCTTGTTCTGCTTCCCAGTCTGCTAAGAACCGCTCTAAGCGACCAATTGCACTCTGAGCCCCCTTTACTTTAAGAACGCACACTTCTTCACACTGCTCCTCCTGGGGGCAGACTCGACCGCAGATTGCGGGAAGGCAGTTTTTCTCCTTTAATATCCTGATTCCGCCAGAAAAATCTTTCTCTGCGATGCATTTGATAAACCCGGGGATGTCTATCTCTACCGGGCATTTCAAAACACATTTTGGCTTTTTGCACTGCAGGCATCGCTTTGCTTCTTCCACTGCTGTTTCAACAGGATACCCCAGCGCCACCTCGTTGAAATTATACCTCCGCACTTCAGGCGGCTGTTTAGGCATCTCCCTTCTATTTAAGTCCAGTTTTTTCCGTTTTCGTTCAGGCATAATACATTTTCCTAAGATTTGCTAATACGCTCTTCGCACCTGCTTGTCCTGAGAGGGATAACTTCCTCTTTCATGTATGTCTGGCGACGTTGTAAAAGCTCGGCCCAATTCACCTGGTGTCCATCAAAGTCTGGACCATCCACACAGGCAAATTTTGTGGTGGACCCGACAGTAACACGGCACACACCGCACATTCCCGTACCATCTATCATTATTGGATTCAAGCTGACCACTGTTTTTATGCCCAACGGCCGGCTTACATCCGATCCTCTCTTCAAAAGGAATGTGCAACCGTTAATGATGATCCGGTCAACGGACTCTTCAGATGACTTGATAACCTCGGCAAGTCTTCCCACATGTCCCCGGTAGCCCTTTGTTCCATCCCGGGTGATGTGGATGATCTTATCGGAAACTTCCTCAAGCTTATCCTCCCAGTAAAAAAGATATGAGCTTCTGGCTTCGATAACTGTGATAACCTTGTTTTTTTTCTCTTTTAGCGCTCGGGCAATCGGGAAAATACTTCCAATCCCGTAGCATCCGCCAAGACATAGAACTGTGCCAAATTTTTCGATTTCCGTAGCGTTGCCAAGTGGTCCTACCACCGTGGGAATGCTCATTCCAGCTTCAAGCGACGCCAGCCTGCCAGTAGTGCTGCCGATGTTCTTTACAATAACAGTCACCGTTCCTTGTTCTGTATCCCAGTCAGAGACCGAAATGGGTATCCTTTCTCCCTCTTCTTCGGCTCGCACGATTACAAATTGGCCCGGTTTCACCTGACAGGCAACCGCCGGAGCTTCCAGCGTCAAGAAGTGAATATTAGGCACAATCATCCGGCTTTCAATCACCTTAAACATTTCTCTTCCTTATTCTCACTGGATGCGGATTAGGTCCAACGGATTCACTCTGGGGCAAAGTGATATGCAACGTTCCTGGCTGCTGCTCGCTTATAACTTTTACAGGCCAGATTTTTTTAAAGTGGGCGGAGGTTATCTCAACCTCATCACCCTGGAATATTCCAGCCTTTCTGGCATCTTCCGGATTTATGTGTACCATTCCTTCATTAAACAATTTTCTTAATCCCTCAACCCAGACAGAGAGAGGAAAACCCTGATATGTATGCTCAATAACTGAAGCATAAAGGAGAAAGGGAAACTTTCCGCCCACCTTCTTTGTCTTTGAAGACTTAGCTGGAGGAACAGCCGGTTTCTTCTTACATATCCGGGAACCCGTCCCAAGATCCAAATGGATTTTGTGTTTAATATTATCGAATTCTCCGAACCCTTTTATCAGACTGGAGATCTCTTGATGTATCTCGCCGGCGCTGGAGAAATCAAACCCGCTCATTCCCATTTTTTGGGCAATTCGGCAGAGTATCTGCCAATTGGGTAAGGCCTCGCCTGGAGGATTTACGGCTTTTCTCACTCGCTGAATTCGTCCTTCACCGTTGATGAATGTTCCGTTCACCTCTGTAAAAGCCGCCGAAGGAAGGACAAGATCAGCATCGCATAAAGGATCAGGGGGATAAATGTTTTGATAAATCAAGAAATCGGAGGGGGGCCTTCCACCGTTAGAGGCCGCTTCTCCTATAAGGTAAAGCGTCTTTACCTTCGACCTCGATGAGAGTGTCTCTGAGTTCCATTGAGAAGAGAAATCGGGCACCTCCGCACCCCACATTTTTTTGAGGTTATTGATTTTCTTCTTATTGGTGGAAGAAAACCCACCGGGAAGAAGTTCAGGGTAGACTCCCATGAGGATGGAACCGAATAGATTGTTCTGAGCCGGCAGGGGTAGAATCCCGGCGCCGACATTTCGAGATAATTTCTCGATAGCTTCAAGAAGCTTTGGACTCCCGTTGTATTGCAAAAATTCCGAACCTACAAGGATCACAGGGGTGGGGGCTTCCTTAAGCATTTTAGCAACTATGGAAAGCTCGTCACCGGAACTTCCAGCCTTCTTCTTTACCCCGGTCCGCGAAGTTCCTGTTCTCTTTTTTTCAGTTAACTTCACAAGAGAATAGAGAAGATCAACTTCCATGCCAGGAACTGGTTGAAACCATTTGTCAGCGATCATAGCGAGATTGTGATGCTGGGGATTGATAGTAATGACTTTTGCGCCTTTTTCAGTCGCTTTTCGGAGTTCAACGCCCACTACTGATCTTCCGAACCTCGTATCCAACCCTATACAAAGGATGATCGAGGCCTTTTGCAGATCTGAAAGAGGAACACACATTTTCATAAGGCTTAAATAAGCATTGAACCCAGATCCATAGAACAATCTTGCAGTGGTATCAATGTTATGTGAACCTAAAACGGCTCGGGTAAATTTCTGGGCGAGGTATAAATCTTCATTACAGCAGTTAGGAGAAATAAGCATACCAAAGTGTTCGGGTGAGCAGGTTGAAAGTTTTTTAGCAGCTAACTCAATAGCTTCCTCCCAAAAGGTTTCTACCTTAACGCCGTTCTGGTTCTTATATGGTTTTTTCAAGCGTTGGTGGTTATTTACCAGTTCAGTAAAACAGAATCTTCCTTTAACGCAAAGCTGTCCATTATTCACCAACGCACCTTCTGCAGGCAGACTGCCGATGATTCTATCACCCTTTATCAGAAGGCGTACCTGGCATCCTACTCCACACAAGGGACATGTTGTGATCTCTTCTCGCTCAGCTTTACCCTCCCACTTTCTGGCTTTTTCCGAGAGGGCCCCGGTAGGACAAACAGAGACACATGCCCCGCAGAATTCACAACCCGCATCGAGGTGAGTGCGGTCATAGGCTGGGCCAATTAGCGTATAGCGCCCTCTCTGTTTAAAAGATAAGGTATTGACACCGCGAACCTCCTGGCACATCCGGATGCATCTTCCACAAAGGATACAAAGATTATAATCACGATCATAAAAGGGATCGTCTTTTTCCACTCGCAGCTGTCGATAATAGATAGGGTAGCTAATCTCCTTTACTCCCAACTTCTCCACCATATCCTGTAATTCACACTGCCCATCATTAGGACAATATCGGCAGCCAGTGGTCAAACCGGCCTTGCGGACGGTACCCATGTATTCTTTGCATTCATCCTTTTCGTCACAGACCAAACAACTTGAAGTATGTTCACTCAAAATCAATTGCAAAATCTCCGTTCTCTCTGCCTGAATTTGAGCAGTATGAGTCCTTATTACCATCCCCTCCCTGACCGGAGTAGTACAGGCTGTAGGAAAACCGCGCATCCCATCTACCTCCACTATACACATGCGACAGCCGCCAAAAGGCGTTAAGTCCTTATGAGCACAGAGAGTGGGAATATAAATGTCGTTTTTTTCCGCAGCTTGAAGAATAGTTTGCCCTATTTGAGCTTCGAGGATTTTATTGTCTATATTTATAGTTACTATCTTATTTTGTTTGCTCATCAGGGATCCTCCGCTTGGATCTGATGACGATAGCATCACCAGCGATGGCGTCGAAACGACAGATTTCATAACAGGCTCTGCATTTTATACATTTAGATGGATCAAGGTTGTGCGGTTCTGCTCTTGGTCCGATAATAGCGCCAGTGGGGCAGACACTGACGCAACGCTGACATCCGGTACATTTTTCAGGCACTACCCGGTATTCGATGAGTTCCCTGCAGACTGCAGCCGGACAGTGTTTCTCCGTCACATGTAAAAGATATTCCGGCCGGAAGTATCGGAGTGTAGTCAAAACCGGATTGGGAGCAGTCTGCCCCAGGCCGCAGAGCGAGCCTCTCTTGACCGTTTCACCTAAGACCTGAAGTTTGGCCAGATCATTTGCCTGGCCTTGCCCTTTTGCGATACTTTCAAGAATCTCCACCATATGCCTGGTTCCCACACGGCAGGGGGAACATTTGCCACAAGATTCCTTCTGAGTAAAATCCAAAAAATAGCGAGCTATATCCACCACGCAGGTATCCTCATCCATCACAATCAAGCCCCCTGATCCCATTATTGATCCAGCTGCACCCAAGGATTCATAATCTATCGGCGTGTCCAAAAATTCCTCAGAGAGGCATCCTCCGGAAGGCCCGCCAGTTTGGACTGCTTTGAATGGTTTCCTCGAGCCGCCCCCTATATCAAAAATAATTTTCCTGAGCGTCATTCCCAAAGGCACCTCGATTAGCCCCGGGCGGCGCACCTTTCCAACCAGTGAAAATGTTTTGGTACCGTAGTTGCCCTGAACGCCATACTGTTTATACCAAGAGGCCCCGTTCCTAAGTATATTGGGCAGAGTTCCCAGAGTTTCCACGTTGTTAATGATGGTAGGCATGCCATGAAGACCCGCTACTGCAGGAAATGGAGGGCGGGATCGGGGCATGCCTCTTTCTCCCTCGACAGAAGCAATAAGTGCAGTCTCCTCACCGCAGACAAAAGCTCCCGCCCCTTCTTTTATGGCGATGTCAAAGTCGAATCCTGAATCCTGGATATTCTTACCCAAAAACCCATACTCACGCATTTGTGTTATTGCTTTTTTCAGACGAATTATGGCCAACGGATATTCCGCCCGTATGTAAATGTATCCCTGGTTAGCGCCAATAGCATAAGCAGCGATTAGCAGTCCCTCAAGAACTGCGTGTGGATCGCCTTCAATCAAGGATCGGTTCATGAACGCACCGGGGTCTCCTTCATCAGCATTGCAGATCATATACTTCGTTTTCCCTGGAGAATTCCTGCATATCTCCCATTTCTTGTAGGTAGGGAACCCTGCTCCTCCTCTACCCCGAAGCCCGGCTTCCTTAACCTCTGCGATTACCTTTTCAGGTCCTTTCCTGAAGGCATTCATGATGCCCATGTATCCTTCGTTAGCTAAGTAATGATCGATCTCCTCCGGATCTATGAACCCACAGTTTCTGAGCACCACTCTTACCTGGGGTTTCAACATAGGAAGATCGAAAAACCTGGGAATTCCGTTCGTGAAATCGCAGTTCTCATCCCCAAAGTGCCCTACGGCAAGTTTAATTCGAGGGTCGCCTTTAATCAAATAGGATTCAATTATATTTTTGGCTCTCTTAGGGCCGACATTAGAATAGCTTATCCGGGGACGACCTGGTAGCGTAATATCCATAAGCGGTTCCAGATAACAGGGTCCAATACAGCCCACCTGGACAATTTTTGCTTCCAATCTGTTTTCTTTTAGCGTCTTCTGAACTGATTCCAGCACATCCATAGCGCCGGCGGCTTGACCACAGGAGGCAGCGCCCAGATAAATGACGGGGACTTTACTGGTTTTCAGCAAATCCCACTTCTTTTGAGCTTTTTTAATTTTTTTTTGGAGATTAATTATATTCATTCAATATCTGTTTTAATCGAATTACGGTCATCCGGCTGTAAATGTCCTCATTAATTTGCATCACAGGCGCCAGAGCGCAGCATCCCAAACAAGCCACTCGCTGTAAGTCGAACCGCTTGTCCTCAGTTGTTTGCCCTGGGGATACATCAAGTTCCCTCTCTATCGCTTCACAGAGAATCTGCCCTCCGCGCACATGGCAAGCGGTTCCCAAACAGACTTTGATGGAATTTCTGCCAGGTTCGCTGAATCTAAATTGGGAATAAAAAGAGGCTACTCCAAAGATCTGATTTTCTGAAATCTTCAAAAACGGAGAAATATGTTTGATGGCTTCTTCGGAGATATATCCGAATCTTTCCTGAATTCTCTGGAGAATCGGGATCAGATCCCCCTCCTCTCCTTTGAATGCGGAAAATATATTGACATAATCATTATCGCACAGAACATCTTCCTGAACAAGTTCATATGTATTCATTTTTCTATCATTCCTCTTCGCCCCTTTGGGCAAGGAAAATACAATCAGTAAGTTTCGCCTCTCCTCTGACAAAGTCCTCAGCAAAAGCCATGCAGGTAGGCGCTCCACAGCAACCGCAGTCTATCTGGCGAAGCTTCCGATATACCTTATCTCTTTCTTTCATCCTCTTGATGGATGTCTCGAGGTCGGTGTCGAAATACGCGGTAGGACGAGGCAAAATCGGGTTTTCAAAGAAATAATATCCATCTTCGAATTTCTTATTGACATCCTCATCATCGACATCTATAAGTCTTTCATATTTTTCCCTTTGCTTTATACTATTTGTTCGAGCGACATATGGGTTCTCCACGTTCAAGGGCCCGCCGATACAGCCTAACATACATGCCATAGCTTCAACAAAGTCGATATTTCTTAACCGAGAATTCTCGATATCATCAAGGATTTGTATCACATGATCTAACCCGGATACGGCCAGCCAATTCTCCATCCCAACCGATCTGGTTATACCTCCAAGTGAGGCCCAACCTGCATTAAAAAAGAAATCCCTGGGAATATGACTTTCATTAAAGGTCTGCTTTATTGCCACGATTTGAGGGAGCAGTACAGGATACATATCCCTTATGGAGATAACCCCATCAAACCAGGATCGCGCTTTTTCAGCAGGTTGTTTAATGGAAACAATTTTTGCCGGGCAAGGGGCTATGTAAATTATTCCAATATCTTCCGGTTTCAATCCGGACTTGGCCGACAAATTCTTTCTGATCTCCCGGGCGGTTATCTCCCGGGGCACGTCCAGCGGCACAACCAGTTCCACCAGATCGGGATACTTAACCTGGATTAACCTGACAATAGTAGGACAATGAGATGATATGAGGGGAAGCCGACCCTGATATCCTTTCATATATTTAACTAACACGCTGGCCAAAGCCGCAGAGGAGGTGCCAACATCCGCCACTTCATCGAAACCGAGTTTTTTGATAGCCTGATGAATGATGTAGGGATGGATATTCGATTCGAATTGGGAATAGATCACAGGGGAAGGCACCGCCACTTTACATTTGAAGTGGGAAATCTCGCCAACAGGATCAGCAATCGGGATAATGGCGCCTACGGGGCATACCGATATGCAGATGCCGCAATCAATGCAAAGCTCTTCAGATATGATCGCTTTGCCGTTATCTCTTACTCGAATGGCTTGGGTAGGGCAGTGACGCATACATGTCATATGCCCACGACATTTTTCTAAAACTACTTTATGAGCATGATAATACTGCGCCAATTTATCTTCTGCTCTCCTATTAAAAGCAAACTGCAGCTAATTTAACGGGCTCAGCACAAACAAAACCCGTCGGGTTTGAATAAAATTCGTTTGTGCTGTTGCTACATGAAGCTTGCACCTCAATCATTTATTTATCTAACGTATCCATCATCGGTTTATTCCCTCTTTTTGAATTGCAGTGTAAACAACAAGGGACGAGATTATCGTAGGAATTATCTCCGCCCTTACTGACGGGATGAATATGGTCAAGCGTTGCACTAAATCTTGTTAATTGTTTCCCACACTTGTAACACTTATAGCCATCTCTTTCGAAATTTTTAAGCCTATTTTCTTTCACATTGAAGAAATCAAGTTCTTTTTTGGGGTCGATTTTGGGAAGTTGTTGTGATTGTATCTCTTGCATCTTCTTCCTGCAAATTTCAATTTCTTTCGGTAAAAAAATCCTATATGACGTTCCTTCCCTATTTGTATCTCCACTTTTCTGTATGACTCTCTTTTCCTCTAGTCTTTTCAAAGCTTCTTGAACCGCTCCATAACTTAGTCCTTGCGACTGCCCGGATGAAGATGTAATAACTGTTCCGGTCTTTCCAAGCCCTCTGACGCTAACTCTCAAATACAAATCGGCTGTTTCCACGATGCTGTGCCGGAACATATACCAATAAATAGCAGCTTCATATGGCAAAAGTAACGGCTGCAAGAAATCTACAATTGAAGAGAAAATCTCAGGCAATTCAAATAATTCAAGAGATTCCTTAAAAGACTTTTCACGCTCGTTATCTTCTGAATGTTCTATTCTGTCTAAAGGCTCCCGAATTTTGCTAATTTCTTCCTTCATCTATTCCCTTTTGAGGTGCAGGCTTCACATAACTTGTTCATCTCTGCCTTGAAGATATACTCCCCTTCTAGCAGTATAGACGCAATGTGCACAGACGCCCGTCCATCTGGGCGGATATATCGCCTTTATACGCCGTGCCCTCTTTCCCATACGGGTCTCCGTGGCTACATCTCTTTTTTTCTTTTGCTCGCATGCAGAACAGTAATACCTATCACTTCTCCCCTTTCGTATCTAATAATAACATCGTCATCGGTGAGTTCACTGTCATCGGCGTGACTTGGCTTTTTAAAGTTTAAATACAGAACATCTGCCTCCTCATCATAGCTATACCACACGCGTTTAAAAGGTATGCTCAATAATTGGGGGGCCAGGTTAAGAATCTCTTTAACATTTATTGAGTCCATAGTTTTGTCTTCCTTTCAATTTGTTTGATTCTTCTGGTCAAGAAAGCTGTAATAACAAATCCATCCCCTTGGCTTACCTCTTTATATACGACGACTATATATTTTCCTGTCTCAAGTTCTTTGATTGCAAACAGCTCTTCAGTCTTGCCTTGGTAAATTGCTTCCGGTTCTTGAACGGTTTCAAGAACCTCAAAATAATAACCAGCCATCTCTGAATGTTCTTCAGTAATATGAAACCATCTCTCCTCTGTTAATCTGATTGGTACGTCGTTTTTAGACCTTCCTATATCCATATTCTATTACTTCCCTTTGTGCGGATGTTAAGATCATTCATAGGCATGGTTTGTAAAAGCCTGTTTGCGAGCTAAAAGTTCGTTTATCCCGTTCATTTTCTCTTTCCTCCTAACCAATGAAAAGTCAGATTTAACTGACTATTCTAAAGTCACCAGCGAAAAACAAGACGTTAGATGAAAAACCTCATTATCAATTTGGTTCCTTTTCCAACTTCGCTTTTGATATCCAGCTCATCTGAGTTCTTCTTTATGTTTGGCAATCCCATCCCAGAGCCAAATCCCATAGCTCTCATCTCTTCGGTAGCAGTAGTAAATCCCTCTTGCATGGCCAACTCCACATCGGGAATACCCCCTCCCTCGTCATCAATCACCACCTCAACAAGCTTGGGAGTAACCAGGAGACTAACCTTTGCCCGCTCGGCATGCATAACCACGTTCATCTCCCCTTCATAGGTGGAGATAGCAACCCGTCGGACAAGTTTGGGATCAAATCCTATTTTTTTCAGGGAAGACTTCACTTCTGTAGAAACCATTCCTGCATTCGCGAAATCGTTTCCCACGATAGAGAATTCATGAGTTAGTAATAATTCCTCTGCCTTTTGCTCATCCAAGCCGGCTTTTAACTCGGGATTTGTCCGCCTTCTGACTTCATCTATTCTGACACAAGCATCATACATGTCCAACTCTGTAGAAATTAAAACCAAATCGTTATCTCGGGCGAAGTTTTGCGAACCATCCTTGGGCTTCTTCCCTCGAATGAATACAACCCCTTTGAATTCTACCATGTGGGCGGAAATAACAGCTTGCAGGGTTGCCAGACCGGTAAGGAGAATCGAATTGGACTTGCCGAAGGCCAAAACATCACTCATCAAATCAGAAGCATATACGTAATCAACATCAGAATTTAGTCTGCTTTCACCCTCGATAACAGAAGCCTCCAACGCATCTTTTATCATTTTTATTTCCACGTCAGTTTTCTTGTTCGCATGTTTGAATAAACTACCAAGCGGCTTCACCCACCAGGCGCTGCTTGTGGATATTCCTAATCAATGCCTGAGCCGGCTATTTGGTTCCCAGACCTAAACTGTAAAGCTTTCCCACCAGCTCAAAGGTGGGGAGCTCGGTGGATAGGATCGCGATATTATATTTACTGGCAAGATCCACGGTCTCTTGCGGAACCTTTTTGTCGCTGGTAATGACGACTGCGGAAACGTCCACCAGATTAGCTGCAGGAACGATACTCTTATGAGTCTGGATTGTCAGCCAAAGGTTTCCGGATTTGGCGCCGGTCATAACGTCGCTTACCATATCCGAAACGAAGACGCCATCAACGTCCCGGGGTTCGAACTTGCTCAACGATCTAAGCCCGATCTTTTCGACCAAGTCTTGAGTGGTCATGAAAGTTCTCCTACTTGATTTTATGGAATGAATTCATATTGAAATCAAAATAGACTTTTTCTACTCTTCGGCGGTTCTTGGGAAAGCATACCCACATCGTGAATAAACTCGCCTTTGCATCGAGAAAGGTCTTCAATCAGATTAAACGGAATAATTTTAATCATCGAGCGAGATGTATCCCTCCTCTGATTGAAATAGTCGGTGAGTATGTTAATTTTGTATGAGGGAATCGGCATTGTCTTTGCCTCAGGGAGAAAACCAAATGCGACCAGAACCCAAGTTCTCTCCTTTTCGTATTTCATTCGCAGAATTTCCACCTCACAATCAGGCAGACATCCGGTGCAATGCAGAAGTCCCATGAGGTCGTCGAATTTCTCCAGATGGCTGCACTTAGTGCAGCGTAAATCAAATCTGAACGACTGGGCGTTTTCTACCCGGCTCCAGAAGTGGCCGCCTTCACGATACTTGTCCCCAAGAAAGGAAGCGTCCTCTATGGAAAAGAACGTTCTTAACCCATTGCAGTGAAAACACTTCTCGAAAACTACAAAACCAAACCGGATATTTGTCATTTCCCACTGGTGCCGGCAATCAGACATCTTCATTTACTCCCTATTCCGAAATAGTTAGAAAGGCGCTTCATCGCATTTTAGCTCTAAGGTTTTATGTGGAAAGATAATATAACAACATAATGACTCATTCTCTGCCCACACGCATACTATCATTACCTCGGTCTTCGTTGTCGCTCACTCACTTTTGAATTTATTTATCCTGATAAATAATATAAATGATCTTCATCATAATTCAAGTATGATTTCACGCTTCTGGAAAAATCTTTCACAGTAACCGGACGATTGCAAATCGATTATCATTTTGGTCTCAATAACAGCGGGACCCAGAGCTTCAATTGTACAGATGTATGTTCCAAAGCTGCTTTTAGCCATAAACTCACCATAACACAATCACGGGCGGAACATAATAAACATATTCAAAAAGGTCAAGGGAAAAGTATGCAGAACCTGGAAAAGGGAAGAGAGAAGGCATCAATCGCTAATGCTCGTTTTAGTATCGATGACATCGACATATCCCCAGGTATGCCAGGGATAGCAGAGAGACGAATCGCTCAGCTTTCATCCAAGATATAAGTACAAAGGGCGGTTGATCTGGAGGTGGATAAAATCTCGACTAAATAAGATATACGAATTTGACAAGAACAGTATTGGCCGGGGACACTAACGCGAAATATGGAATAGGACTATAATTAGAAAGCATTTGCACTGAAAACCGGTGGATGGCATTATGATTATCAGACAAGAAATCAGTTTTAACGGGCTGTTTGACCTTTTCGAAGCTGTTGAACCCTGAGCTTTGAATGATATGTTCCACCGTTGCACCTTCCTGGACTTTGACTTCTCTGGCGGCTTCGCCAAGTTTTAGCACTTTGACTTTCATGGATGCTCCTTTGGTTTGAAATGAAAAAGCCCTGTATAAGCAAAGCTTGGTTTGTTAGTAACTTCCTTATACCTGAAAAGGGAATTGGATTCTTATGTGGATTTATCTTAGATTAATGAGCGAGTCCGGGATTGTTGGATCTCAAAGATTGGTACACTTTTCAACCGCTGTTTACAAAATCTAGAACATCATAGTTTGCTTTAGCATACAAGTTTTTGCTAAAAATTTTAAATTTTTCTTGACAAGAAAATCGAATTTGCCTATAATGTTTCCAGCAGTTAGTCATTATAGACTAAAGTTAACTTTGATGATAAACAAGATGAAGATAACGGTAAACCGAAAAGGACTAATTGTCAGATCTTCTACCCGCTACTTTTCTGAAGGTGATTTTTGGCCGGCCCTTAAAGCGTAATTTATGGCACGATTATATCAAAAAAATATGCGATCCTTAGGTAAAAAGTGATTTATATATATAATGAAAGACAGAATAAGGTAAGTGGAAGTTCATAATGAAGGGACAACATGGTAAATAAAATCAAGTTCATTAATTTTCTTTCCTATTTTTTTCTACCGTTGTTTTTTATGGCCATGGCGCTGTTTTGTTTATCGCCGCCGTTAAAAGCAACATCTGAAGATACAGATTATGTTGGCGATGAAACCTGCCTGATGTGTCATGAAAAATATGAGGAAAGTTTCAGCAAAACAGTTCATGCCAGAGCAAATATTGCAGGTCGCGCTCCAGCCGTTAGCTGTGAATCGTGCCATGGTCCGGGCTCGAAACATACCGACAGCGGCGAACCAGCAGACATTTTCAATCCTGAAAAAGCTGACAGCTACGAGCAGGCAAATACCTGTAACGTCTGCCATGGAAAATTGAAAGCTAGTTTCGGTTTTTCCCACATGGACGCAGCTGGTGGATGCAACGATTGTCATATTGTGCATTCAGAAAGTGATAATCTTTTACGCAAGCAGGGTTCAGAACTCTGCTTTAGTTGTCACGCCGATACACGCGCCCTGTTTGCCATGCCCTCACACCATCCTGTATTAGAAAACCGCATACAATGTTACGATTGCCATCAGGTGCATGGTGGTGGAGCGAAATTCGCCTCCCTGAATACTGAACGTGAGTTGTGCCTTACCTGTCATGTCGATAAACAAGGTCCTTTTGTTTTCGAGCATGACCCGGTAAACGAGGACTGTTCTATATGCCACAATCCGCATGGTTCGGTTGCCGATAACCTGCTCATCCAAGCTGAACCCTTTTTGTGTATGTCCTGTCATCCCCTCCACTTCCACACATCTATAGCGGGAGTTGTAGGAGAATTTTCAGCGCCGATGCATCCCGAAAGAGGCGGTATATCCACAAGAGATGGTTTCAAGCAAGCAATGTTGACTAAATGCACCCAATGCCACACCACAATACACGGCAGCGATTTGCCTGCCCAGTCGATCTCTGGCCCAGGCGCATTAACAAGATAGGGAGAGTGATATGAGTATAAATAAACTTAAATTCATCATTGCAATATCAATTAGCTCAGTTTTTGTCTTTATCACTACTTCCGCAGGCCAGGTTGAAGCTCCCGACATATCGACCACATTTCGAATCGGCGGGCACTATACCGCTTTGAATGATTACTATAAAAAAGCTGGCGAATTCTACCTTGGACAGGAAGACCCCTTCCCTGAGTTTGGTATAGACCTTTTCAGTTCGAACAACTCTGGAAACCTCATCTTCAGCGGAGACTATTTCGACAAGAAAAATATGTTTGGCCGACTGAAATTTTCTACTTCGGATAACGTGAAGGGATCGGTTTCATACCGGTCGTTTTTTCGTAATCATGGCACGGACTTACTGGAAAACCTGGTCGTCAGGGAAACTACTAATCCTGATGCAAATACGCCTGGTGGCAAGATGGTGACCCATGAGGATACTGCTGCCGAAGCCGATTATGGATATACCCGACACGAAATCGATTCAAATATTGAGTTCAAAATCCCACTTGATGAAAAACATGCGTTAAAACTCATGGCAGCTCATCGATTAATTATTCACAAAGGAACAGAACAAAAATTAGCCATAATGCATTGCTCCTCATGTCATATTAAGTCTCAACAGGTTGATGTTGATCGAGAAACAAACAACATTTCGCTTGATGCCCAAACCAAATTTGACGAGATTGAACTGGGCTACGGTATCGATTATAGCCATTTTGATTCTGATGTAAAAATCCCTGAAGTTTTTTACGACACCGTTCAGCATCCTGTCAATGGCGGCGCCCTAGAAGAATTCGATTCAAGGACGAACTATGGTGGAGAGGATGTCAGTTTTGACAGAGAACCTGAAATCGAAAAGATATCACACAGAGTAAACCTTAAGATTCCTGCCGGCAAAGGTTACCTGGCGGGAGCTTTTATCGCATCATCAGTTAAAAACAAATGGAACAATTTACAGGCTAAAAGCAATGGTGGTTTGCTCAAGTACAATGTGAGATTTTCGTCAAAGGTTCGGTTAATCGCTAATCTAAGAATTAACAGGATTAAAAATGATGAAGTCCTTATCGACATGCCGCTCTGGCGCGAGGGTCTACTTGGAGGCGGACAAGATCTCGACTACACAAGATATTCGAATTTAACAAGAACAGTATTAGCCGGGGACGCTAACCTGAAATATAGATTAAACCGCTACAATAATCTTTCTTTGCAGATAGGTTATGAAAGAGTTCAACGTGATGATTACCCGGATTACAATTTTAAAAACAAAACTTCGAAGATTTACTCGGAATTAAAATTCAAATACCGCCTTAGCAAATCATCTACACTTAGAGCAAAGTATCGATTCACCAATATCGATAACCCATTTACTATTTTCAACCAACTACTGGAAGCCCGGGGTAATGGCACGACGTCGCCTCTTCCCGATAACAGTGCAGTTTACTATTTTCAGCGCGATGATTTGCGCTACGGTAATGCTGCTAATCAACCTGCTTTGAAGCATCATCTTGATTTATCAGTTGATTTTAAACCCATAAAACGGCTGTCACTGAACGGAGGAGTTAAATACACGCTCGAGCAAAACGGTGACCTGGATACTTTCGATTATGAAAGAACTACTCTTACTCCGAACCTCTCCTTTAACTTAGCAGGCGGACCCAGATGGAGCTTTTTCGGCGGCGGCTCATTATTAAAACAAACCGCCAATGCACCGGCGGCATTTGCCATGTTCGATGGGTGAGCAGGCCACATGGCCAACGCCACAGTTGGTGGCCCAAAACACTATGGTTCGCTCTATACTACTACCAAATACACAACCGATGTTAAAATAATCAACGGCAGTTTTATGATTGTACCAGCTAACAAATTGGCTGTCACTATCAGCGGCAATTACAGTATAAGCGAGGCAGATTTTGATCCAGTTGAAATGCCCGAGCTGTCTGACTCATTACAACAGGTAATCGACGAAGAGATAGCGGCTAATAACTACGACTACAGCCAGATGCACGCATACTCCGATTTATCTTATAAAAGACTCGATGGTTCATTCAAACTCAATTATAAGTTCTCCGATAGACTCAACTGGAGCGGTGAGGTTATCTATTTGAAATTCACAGACGATAACGGGTATGTTTATGGAAATGAAACCGGTTCGCTTTACATAATCAGGAGCGGACTGGAATTTAGCCTTTAAGATTGGCTAATATCAAATGAAAACTGGTGTGATCGTTTCATACTTGTTTTTTTGAAGTTACGGGAGCATCTTTTCTTTGTGAAAAAATTCTCTTGACAATCGGTTCCTAGAAAGTTAAAATTGAAAAATGTTTAAGCCCAGAAATGGGTTTAATCTTTTTTTGCAAAAAAAATTAGTGAAAGGTTTCACATTCAAGGGGATATGCTCCTTTTATGATGTTAAACAAATCGAGGTAGGTTAAATGAAAATAAAACGCAGGGATTTTGTCAGATTAGCCGGTACCGGCTGCCTAACTCTGCTTGCCGGTGATGTAATTGCCAAAGAAGGTGTCGGCCCATCAGAATGGGAAAATGCTTATGGCGTGTTGGTCGACACAACTGTTTGCGTTGGCTGTAGGCAGTGCGAATGGGCATGCAAAAAAACTAATTTTGATCCGAATGCTGACAAGGCCGACTTCGAAGATAAGTCGGTATTTAAAAAGCACAGGCGGCCGGACGAGTTGTCATACACTGTGGTCAACGAGTACCATGACCCGGCTAAACCCGAAGCCGTTTACACGATGAAAGTCCAGTGTATGCATTGTAATGAGCCGGCTTGTGTTTCGGGCTGTATTGTAGGCGCTTTAGAGAAAACTAAGGATGGCCCGGTAATTTACGATGCCTGGAAATGTATTGGCTGCCGGTATTGTATAGTGGCCTGTCCATTCCAGATTCCAGCCTATGAATACGACAATGCTCTTACCCCGCAGATACGCAAATGCACTTTATGTTTCAACCGCCTTAAGGAAGGTAAGAAACCGGCATGTGTTGAAGCTTGTCCCACCGAGGCTTTGATTTTCGGGGCCCGGGGTAAGCTTTTAGGGCTTGCTCACAGCAAGATCAAAACCCATCCAGACCGTTATAAAAATCATATATATGGTGAGCATGAGATCGGCGGCACCAGTTGGTTGTATTTGACCACGGTTGATTTCAAAAACACGGAACTCCCCGAGTTGCCATCATATTCGATTCCGCCAAAAACAGAAAAAATACAGCATGGTATATTCAAATGGTTCATCCCTCCCATAGCATTTTACGGCTTACTGGGATTGATTATGTATTCCAAGGAAAACAATAAAAACAAACAGAAGGTTGAAAAATGAACAGTCACGAAATTCCAGTTCCAATCAAAGCTAAGTTCTTTACCCCAGGGACAACGATTCTGTTTGCGATAATGGTCGTTGGTTTTATAGCCCTTGCCTTTCGCTTTCTTTTCGGGCTGGGCCCGGTGACCAATCTTACTAACGGATACGGGTGGGGAATTTGGATTGCTATCGATGTCTCTTGCGGCGTCGCTTTGGCTGCCGGTGGTTTTACTACCGCGGCTCTGGTGTATATTTTTCATAAGGAAAAATATCATCTTGTTATTCGCCCCGCGCTTTTGACAGCGATGCTTGGGTACACGTTTGTCGCTATCGGAGTTGTAACTGACCTGGGACGGTATTACAATATCTGGCATGTGATGCTGCCCAGCATGTGGCAAGGTAATTCGGCTCTTTTCGAAGTAGGTATGTGTGTAATGACTTACCTTACCGTCTTATACATTGAGTTCATACCAATCGCCGTAGAACGCTTTAAAGGAAAGGTTAATCTTCCCTCACTAATTTCATTTCTGAATAAAATAATTGAGTTTTTTATTAATATCGCGGATAAGACCCTATGTAGAGTTACGTTTCTGTTCATTATCGCCGGCGTGGTTCTTTCCTGCCTGCACCAATCATCACTGGGAACTTTGATGCTTCTCACGCCGACCAAGATGCATCCTTTGTGGTATACTCCCATTTCCCCTCTGCTCTTTTTAGTATCTGCAATAGCGGTTGGCTTTCCGATGGTTATTTTTGAGTCGATTCTTGCCTCGCGCTCCTTTAAGTTAAAACCAGAGTTAGATGTTCTTTCATCGATTGCACGGTACACGCCGTTTATTTTGGGGTTTTATCTGGCTTTAAAAGTGGGTGACATTTGTATAAGGGAAGTCTTGCCTTATGCATTCGATTTATCAACCGAATCGATTTTCTTTTTGATTGAGCTAATATTCGGCGTTGTGATTCCTCTTATCATCCTCTCCACAAAGAAGTACCGAAATTCTGTGGGGGGATTGTTCACCGGAGCAATACTGGTGATTCTGGGGGTAGTACTCAACCGTATAAACTTCTTTTTGGTTGCTTATCAACCGTTATATCAGGAAAAAGCTTACTTTCCCACCATTTGGGAGATGCTTGTAACAGCGGGGTTTATTTGCACTCTGGTACTGCTCTATCGGGTTTTTGTCATGATCTTCCCGGTGGTTTCAGTTCCGGGGAAAGGTGATGCCGAGCAGTTAGTAGAAATGAAGAATGTTTAAACGATCCGAATGGAGTATGAGCAAATGAATGGATATAGATTCCTTAATAAGTGGACTTCAGCGGTCTTTATAGTTTTTCTGTTGGGTGTATCGGTCAGTGCTATCGTAAAAGGACATACGGACATGCCGAAGTTGGATTGCTCGGAATGCCATGTCTGTGAAAACCCGACCTTTGAAAATCCTTGCCTTAAGGCTTGTCCCAGGCTTTTTCAGGCTTATGTCACCTCTCGGCACAGCTTGGCTGAGGCGCCTGTTTCTATATTGCTGAATAAATTGGTTAATCAGTACAGCGGGGTGGATTTCAGCCATGGGCTTCATGCCGAAATGGCGGAGATGAGTAAAAGCTGCAACACCTGCCATCATTTCATTCCCAAGGGGCGCATTCCGCCATGTGGTGAATGTCATGGCAAAGAGGCTGATCCCGCAAATCTTCGCAAGCCAAGGCTCGAGGCGGCATATCATCAGATATGCCTGACATGCCACCGCCAATGGAGTCATGACACTGAATGTAGAATCTGCCATATACCCGTGGAAGAGTTAAGCCTGAAGGAAACCGAATCAGGTAAAGCGGACATAATGGAAATCCCTCAACCCCGCATTACTGCGCCGGTTAAAGATGTATATCACACCTCTTATGATGAGGCGCCTGTCGTTACTTTCTATCATGAACAACATGTCGAACTTTTTAATCTTCGCTGTGTGGACTGCCACCAGAAAGAAAACTGTAGTTATTGTCATGACCTCCAAAAATCTGCCAGCTTAACCAAAACTCCGGATGAAATGCATGATATCTGCGCCGGATGTCATGATATTGATAGATGCGAAATATGTCACGATACCAAAGAAAAACCGGCTTTCTCACATGCCTCTACCGGATGGCCATTAAGCACATATCACGCCAATATGGAATGTCGGGCCTGTCACCCTACGGGAAAGAGAATTGCAAAACTTAGGAAGACCTGCATTTCCTGTCACAGCGGCTGGAATCAGGAGACATTCAAACATGCTGTAACCGGATTTCGGCTTGACGAAATCCATTCAGAGCTGGATTGCGGTGATTGCCATATAGACCAAAAATTTGAACGAAAACCCGATTGTTCTGTTTGTCATGATGATAATCGTTCCCCAAAGTCTCATCCTCCTGGAAAATATCTCAAGTTGAGCAGAAAATAATAGTAACCCGGTATTTTCCAACCGGTGAGTAAATTATTGTATTGTACCCCGTCTCACAAGTGAACGCAGGTCAAACGAGTCAGGGGGTCATGATCTTGCCCAAAAGACCTTAACAGCAATACCCTGAGATGCTGCCAAAATGCTTCGCAGGGAATACCGGATTAAATCATGACTAATACGGCTTATGCGGTGGATCACCGGTTAAATGAAAATTCCTTTAAATTTACGCAATTCGCTTGATATTATGAGATTTTTCACAAAGTAAAATTTAGCTTGACAGTTCAATTCGATATGTTTTAATTATTAAAAAAGAGGAGTAAATATTTTGGCGATGAAGAGATAAAAAAATATTTTTAGGAGGATCAATGAGGGTTATAGCATTATTGGCAATGCTGGTTATGATGGCAACGTCATCATTATCTGAAGAATCCAAGCCATTTAAATATGTTGGCTCAGTCAAGTGTAAAATGTGCCATAAAACCGTCAAACAAGGCGAACAATACGGTATATGGAAAGAAGGCCCCCATGCCAAAGCCTACGAGACACTGGCCGGTGATGAGGCGATTAAAGTTGGCAAAGAAAGAGGTATTGACAATCCCCAAAAAAGTGATCAATGCGTGTACTGTCATATAACAGCCTTTGGTGTTGCAGATAGCTTGAAAATGGAAACGCTGACTCTGGAGGAGGGAGTAAGCTGTGAAGCCTGTCATGGTCCAGGCAGTGAGTATAAGAAGATGTCAATCATGAAAAACAGGGAAAAAGCAATTGCGGCCGGATTGCAGGTTATCGATGAAAAAACCTGCACTATTTGCCATAATGAAAAAAGCCCGGCTTATAAACCCTTCAAATTTGAGGAAGCAGTTAAAGAGATAGCTCATCCTACGCCTGAAAAAGAAGAAAAGGCTGAGTGAAAAACTATAAATTATCTCGTCTTCAAAAAGTAGTTATATTTTCTTGTAGCTACTTTTAAATTTTGATTTATACTGCACTAAAAATGGCGCTTGAGAAGTGTGCCGCTTAATGTATGAAAATAGCCTCAAGAAGAGGTGGTCAGATTAGCCGCCCCTTATGTTTTCATATATCCTGAAACTTAGACTCCAAGTCCACAATATGACAATATGAAAAAGCCGCTCCGGCCAGTAGGTCCTGTTCTGGAATAATCCTTTGCTACAATCAAATCCCAAGTCTTTGATTTGATAAGTCCGCACTTTCTGTAATTATAATCAATCAATAAAGAAAGTTGAAATTCAAAGGTTTCGGTAATAACTCTCGATCTTTATGAACACTGGTTAATCTTCATAGCACATTATATCACGATTATCTCTGGGCAAAGATTTTTAACATACTAATTTCAGCAGATTTTTCTATCTATTTTTTAGAAAATTATTATATTGAAATCGGAGCCAAATTAACATAGGAGGTTTTATGAGGTACATTTTAAGGATTTTACTGGTCTTTGGAATAATCTATTTCTCTTCGATGGAATCACGCGCTCAGTTTGAAGGCGCCGTATGGGATACATTAACATCTGATACTTTACAGGATGCTTTAAGCCGGCTTCCATTTGCCGCGACACCAAGTGGTCTACATTTAGCATATGCCAAAAGCCGGGGCATGGACGATGGTTGGTCGGTTCATTATAGATTCTTCAGTATCATTGGAGGATGGGATGATGATGTAATCGTGGAAGCTGAATTGCCTGCATATTCACCATCAATTGCGGCAAAGGAATTTGGCGCTTTCAAGATCACCATATTCTTCGATGCCAATGATGATGTATACGGCGGTGTTGTCAGTTCACCATGGGATACCTGGGAAATAGTAAATTATACAACCTCCGCAGAGCTGGATCGCGAACCAACAGTGGCTGTAGACGATAATGGCGATGTGCATGTCGCCTGGATTACATATAATAGCGGCGAATACAAAATAACATATGGGAAAATAGTAAGTGACACACTCGCAAAAGAAATCCTACAAGAGTCCGATCTGGGACAGTTTGGGTGGGGCGCTGTACCGAAGATTGTTGTTGTCAATAACCTCCCTCACATCTTTTATAGAGGAGTAAATGAAGTTTATTATCATATTCACCATGCCTATAAGCAATCGCCTGAATCTCCCTGGGAGATCGAATATCTGTATTCAGGAAATGTTGATGATTACACTGGTTCAGCGACTGTGGATGATTCTAACGATATCCACCTGGCAATGTCGGGGAACGACGGTTGGGGATTTCCGGGCAAAATATATTATAGTCGTCGAAACTACCAAACCGGGGAATGGACACCCGCTCAATTAGCTACGGGTTCCTTTTCAACTACCGAGGGCAGTGTCGGGGTAACAGACGCCGGGCATGTTTATATTGCCAGTTCCGGAATCTCAGGGAACTTCTATACTGGCGATATCTATTTATCAAATAATTCAGAAGGATCGTTTCATACGGAGTTACTGACCCATTATGAGGACGGAACCGGACCGTCGATTGTGATTCTCCCGGGATCTTTCGGGGCGTTAGTTATGCAAGGAATTATCGGCGAACATAATTCTAACAGTTTTGAAATTATCTATTACGGACCTGCGAGTACTCATGTTGCGAATGACGGTTTTATTCCTCATTCAGCCCTGATCAGTTCTAACTACCCCAATCCGTTCAATGCCTTAACCACGATTAAGTACAGCTTACCCAAAACTTCAGACGTGACTATCGATATCTATGACATTCTTGGTCGCAAGGTGGAAACGGTAATAGATCAGCAACACACAGCAGGCTGTTATCAAACCATCTGGAATGCCGCCGGTCTAACATCAGGTATCTATTTCTATAAGCTGCAGGCTGGCGATTATATCGAGACAAAGAAGATGGTGTTGTTGAAATAATGAAATATGACCATGACCTGATAGTAATCGGTTTAAGACTCTCAGGTCAGAAAGTTGCTATCGTTGCGGCAAAGCTTGACAGGAAAGTTGCCATGTATGAAAAATGAGTTAGCTGCTTGATAATATTTCAATAGACAGGATTGGAGGTCTTATGGAAGTAGAGAAAGCTATCAAAACAGCAATTGATTATGAAAGCAAAGTTCGAGACGTTTACGCTGATGCCGTAAAAAACACTCGAAGCGAAATCGCAAAACGCGTATTCCAAAAGCTCGCTGATGAGGAACAGAGACATATTGATTATCTAAAGAGTCGTCTTACCGAATGGCGAAATACTGGCCTCATCTCTTGCGAAAAACTCAGAACAATTATCCCAGGCAAAAAAGCTATCGAGGAAGGAGTCAAGAAGCTGGAAGACAGAATGAAAGAGGCTGACAGGTTCGGGGAGGTTCAGATGTTAAACAAAGCTTTAGACGTTGAAATCGAAACCAGCAGCTTCTATAAAGAGATGGTTAACCGGCTTGAGGATGAACCGCAGAAAATGTTTAAGCGTTTTCTCGAAATCGAGGAGGGACATCTGGCGCTTGTGCAGGCTGAAATCGATTCAATTACTGGTACCGGTTTCTGGTTTGATTTTCAGGAATTCAACCTTGAAGCCGAAGGCTAACGAGATATATCTAAAGACTAAAAGCCATTTCAACTGAATCGCAAACTAAAAGATATTATCCCAGATTTTGCGGTTGAAGAGTTCTAAGATGGATAAGGTAAATCAAGTAGTTTACCAATTTAGAATTATCAAACAGTTTTTAGTAAATAATAATAACAAAAAAGTCGCCATAGGGGCGTATGGCCATACCCCCTGCGCGCAGAGTTGCAATAAGTTACTATTATATCTGATTGTTCAACTGCAAAATCTGGCATTAAGTATTAAACTCATTGTTTTGAGCAATGACTTTATTTTGTCACTCTCTGTTGCTTTAACTTGATTTCTGAAAAAGTATCAAAACCTTTTCTTATAAGAATGACAGTAGGGTTGTTTGCCATTGTTCTGGTAGTAATCCTGATGATATTTCTCAGCTTTCCAAAATACAGCCGCCCGCGTAAGCTCGGTAGCTATTTTATAGCCTTTATCTTTTAAGATTTTAATAAGCTTTTCCGCTGTTTGTTTTTGTTCAGCATTTACATAAAAAATTACAGATCGATATTGTTCCCCGATATCCGGGCCCTGACGATTAATTTGTGTGGGATCATGAATTTCGAAAAATAATTTGGTTAACTTCTCAAAAGTGGTTTTAGAAGAATCGTAAACAACTTTGATAACTTCCGCATGGCCAGTGGTTCCACTACAAACATCATTATATGATGGATTTTTCTTGTGTCCGCCCATATAACCGACTTGTGTGGATATAACGCCTTTTTCATTCTGGAAGAAATATTCCATCCCCCAAAAACATCCGCCTGCATAATAAGCCGTTTGTGTTTTCATAACTTAATTTAACGGATGCAAATTATAAAAAGAATAGAATTAAGTCAATGCCAAATATTTTCATGTTAAACTTTCGCTAATGCTGTTTCAATTGTAGTATTCATTCGACAATCTTAATAAATTGCTTTGTAAATTACAGCAACCAATTGAAGAAAAGGCTTGACTTTTGTCATAGCGGGCAGGACTTGAATAAAGAACTTGGTTCACCATATTGTTAAAAGGCTTGGAAAATCCAATTAAGCAATCCGGATTCCTTAAGTCAAATTTTGCCTATTTTGAAATTCTGATAGCAACAACCGACAATATAATGTGTAATTTAAAATACGAAAAAATCTCTCAAAAAACACTTGACAAAATTTTGTATTTGGTTATTTTGCCAAATAGCCGATAACTTTAAAGCGGAGATAAATATGGATAAAAGAAAACAAGTTCTTTTCGAGGCTCGCGCCGGGATAATAAAGGCAATAGCGCATCCAACCAGGCTATTTATTGTCGATGAACTTTCACGGCACGAAAAATGTGTATGTGAATTAACTGAACTAATTGGAGCTGACCCATCAACAGTATCGAAACATCTGTCGATTTTAAAAAACGCAGGTATTGTAACAGACGACAAGAGAGGCCTCCAGGTCTATTATAAGTTGAGGGTTCCCTGTATATTGGATTTCTTTAAATGCGTTGAAGCTGTAATAGAATCGAATGCTAAGGAAAAAATAGCGTTATTACGTTATAAATAGGAAATTTTTTATTTTTGTATTTAACTTGGTTAATCAACCAATTAGCCATTTACATGTAAGTCAGGAGAATTTAGATTTAAATGATATGGAAAAATGAATGGAAACCGCTGGCCTGGATTGCTGTGGCTTTTCTGGCCTTTTTCTATCTGCCGATTGGTTCACAGCGTTTCCAAAATGCTGTGTATGAAGCGTTATACCTTACAAAATGGTATGCCCGTGAACATGTCCTTCTCTGTTTGATTCCTGCCTTCTTTATTGCCGGAGCCATTGCTGTTTTTATAAGCCAGGCATCGGTAATGAAGTATCTTGGAGCCAGGGCTAAAAAAGTCTTAGCATATGGAGTGGCTTCAGTTTCCGGGACTATCCTGGCTGTCTGCTCATGTACGGTTTTACCTCTTTTTGCGGGCATTTACCGCATGGGCGCCGGTCTTGGTCCAGCTACAGCCTTTCTATATTCAGGCCCGGCAATTAATGTCCTTGCTATTATTCTAACGGCAAGGGTCCTGGGGCTGGAGCTTGGCATAGCCCGGGCTGTGGGAGCAATTATTTTCAGTATTGTCATTGGTCTGTTGATGCATTTCATCTTCCGAAAAGAGGAGATTATAAAAGCTAATAATCAAATGGCGATGCCCGAGCCGGAAACGACCCGTCCCCTGGGACAGAACGCATTATATTTTGCGGCAATGGTGGCAATACTCATCTTCGCCAACTGGGGCGAGCCCGATAAGATGGCAGGGTTCTGGTTTACTGTCTATTTATCGAAATGGATTATTACAGGTGTGGTATCTGCATTTTTTGCAGTTATGCTTGTAAGCTGGTTCGGCTTGAAATTGCGGAAAGTATTTCTGGTGGCATTGCCGACTGCTATACTGGCATTCATCTTCCCGCATGAACCGACGATCCCTTTTGCGGCGGCGGTGATTGGGCTCTCTATTATCACAAGCACAAGTAAAGGGGAAACAGGTGAGTGGTTTGAACAGTCCTGGGGCTTTGCCAGGCAAATACTGCCCCTTTTATTTTTTGGCGTATTGGCAGCCGGTCTGCTGCTCGGTCGGCCTGGACAGGAGGGGCTTATCCCCTCGCAGTGGATAGGTCAGTCGGTTGGCGGCAACTCGCTGGGCGCGAACCTGTTTGCGTCGGTTGCTGGCGCCTTTATGTATTTCGCAACCTTGACCGAGGTGCCAATTTTGCAGGGACTTATTGGCAACGGTATGGGTAAAGGGCCGGCTCTGGCGCTTCTATTGGCAGGTCCTGCATTATCTCTGCCTAACATGCTGGTTATCCGCAGCGTAATGGGCACAAAAAAAACTGCAATCTTTGTTACTCTGGTTGTTGTTATGGCGACAATCAGCGGTATGATATATGGAACTTTTTTTTAAAGAGGATAAGCTATGAAAAAAATTCAAATACTCGGAACCGGTTGCGCCAGGTGTGAGAAACTTGCCCAAAAAGCCAGGTTAGCGGCGGATGATCTTGAACTCGAATATGAAATCGAAAAAGTAACAGACATCCAGAAGATCATTGCCTGCGGCGTAATGATAACGCCGGCTTTTGTTGTCGATGGAGTTATTAAAGCAGTAGGCAAGGTCCCTGATGAAGATGAAATTAAAAAAATGCTCTCTTAAATATTCCAGTATGAAGGAGAAACCAATTTAATGGAATATGATATAACTCAGATCTGGATGGGTTCACATCAAGTAGGGATGACCGGCTTGAAAAAAATATTTGCCGAGGTCAAATCGTTTAACCTTTTGAATCTTAATGAAATTGCCGTTGAAATAATGACTCGTGTGAAAAGATCGAATTATATTCCAGATAGCGCTGAATCCAGGTATGCTGAGGCCTTATTGCTCGAATATCGCCGATTCCTGGGGGAGGATGTCGAAGAAGAGCATGGCACATTAGAGATTCAAATACTCGGCCCGGGATGCTCAAGATGTGACGAATTAATGAAGCGCGTGAAGATGGTGGCCGCGGAACTGGATTTGCCTGCGGATATCCGGCACATTCGAGACCTCAAAAAGATAGCCAGTTTCGGGCCGGCTCCTACGCCAATACTTGTTGTGAACGGGCAAATTAAAACAACCGGAAAGGTGCTGCCAAAAGAGGAGTTAAAGAAGCTATTTACTTAAGCAATAAAGTTTTGATGAGAAGGTTAATTAGACAAATTGGTAGATTTAATGCCAGTCACAAACAAAAGTATCTGGTAAATCTATGATTAAAATTAAAAAATACTAAGGAGAATTTAGAATGAAACTTCAGAGGATATTCTTTTGGTCGTTTGTATTTAGCGTCGTTATTAGTATCAGCTGTTTTGCCTCTAACGAAAGTGATAAGCAGGAGCCAGACTCCAGTAAAGAAAATGTAAAGGCATTAAAATCAGATACTATGTTTACCCAAAATGACACTTCGGCAATAAAAAACAACGATGAAATATTAAATAAAGTAGTCGTGTATTACTTTCATGGAACAAGGCGGTGCGCCAAGTGCAGAAAAATGGAAGCATACTCAAAAGACGCCCTCGAAAAAGCCTTTAGTAAGGAGTTGAACGAAAGCAAATTAGAGTGGTATGCCATCAATACAGATAAAAAGGAAAATAGCTTTTATGAGTTTCAATACCAGCTTTATGTCAATTCGCTGATTATTTCAAAAATCGAGAATGGCATAGAAGTTGAGTGGAAAAACCTCGATAAAATCTGGCAACTGGTGCGTAAAAAAGATGAATTTCTGAAGTATGTTCAAGGTGAAGTGAAGAATTTCCTGGAGAAAGACCTGGAAAGAGAATAATGGAATCATTAATTCTTGGCGCCATGACAGCTTGTTGGTTGGGGATTCTAACTTCGATTAGCCCCTGTCCATTAGCTACAAATATTGCGGCTATATCGTATATAGGCAAAGGAGTAAGCAAACCCCGATTGGTCTTATTATCGGGATTCATTTATGTGGCTGGCCGGATGTTAACATATATAGCGCTCGGCACATTGATAGTAGCCAGTATTTTTTCCATACCTGAAATATCAAGAATGCTCCAGAAAAATATGAATATATTTCTGGGTCCAATATTAATTCTGGCAGGATTAGTTCTTCTTAAAGTAATAAAGTTTGGTTTATCAGGGCTTAGTATTAGCGAAAAAATGCAAAACCGTGTTGCAGGTTATGGCGTCTGGGGATCGGGGCTTTTGGGGATTATATTTGCTCTATCATTTTGTCCAACATCTGCAGCCCTTTTCTTTGGAAGTCTTATACCTTTATCTATTAAGCATAATTCCAGCCTTATCTTACCGTCGCTTTATGGAATCGGCACCGGTTTACCGGTGATAATTTTTGCTTTCCTATTTGCACTTGGCGCCAAATATGTCAGCAATGTTTTCAACAAGCTGACACAAATAGAGTTATGGGCGCGTTGGATAACGGGCATAATCTTCATATTAGTTGGTGTCTATTACTCGCTGGTGTATATCTTCCACATCTCCTTATGAGGAAACGGATTTGAAATTTGGTCTTGCAGAAAAAGGAATATTGGCGGAATGTCTAATAAGAAATCCGTAAATATCTTGACGAAATATAACGAATGATGGTTAGCCCGGAAAAGCTTTTTAAAGCGGATATATTAAATTCAAGTGATGCTGCTTCCCAAAAATATTTTCCTAATTAAGGAGATTAATTAGTGTCACATAATCGACGTGTTGTTAAGAAACTATCTTTTCTTGATCGCTTTTTGACATTGTGGATATTTTTAGCGATGGGAATCGGCGTTGGTGGGGGGTATCTTTACCCGGGAGTGGCAGATTTCTGGAATCAATTTAACGTAGGCGCTACTAATATTCCAATCGCTATCGGACTAATTCTCATGATGTATCCTCCTCTGGCTAAGGTTCGATATGAGAAAATGGGCAAGGTGTTTAGGGACTTCAGAGTTCTGAGTCTAAGCTTGCTGCAGAACTGGGTAATCGGGCCAATATTAATGTTCTTCCTGGCCATAATCTTTCTGCCCGCTCATCCGGAATACATGGTTGGCCTTATTATGATGGGGCTTGCTCGATGTATCGCCATGGTAATCGTCTGGAACGATCTTGCCGAAGGCGATCCTGAATATGCCGCCGGTCTTGTTGCTTTCAACTCTGTATTCCAGGTTGTGTTCTATTCGGTTTATGCCTGGATATTTGTTACCAAATTGCCGCCCTTGTTCGGACTTTCGGGTGCCGTTGTTGAAATTACTATTGGTGAAATAGCAAAGAGTGTGTTTATCTATCTTGGCATACCTTTTATAGCCGGCGTCATTACACGCTTCACATTGATAAAAATAAAAAACAAGGAGTGGTATCATAGAGAATTTATTCCGAGGATTAGCCCCATTACCCTGATTGCGCTCTTGTTTACTATCATTGTAATGTTTTCGTTTAAGGGTGAATATATAGTAATGATCCCTCTGGACGTATTGAAAATTGCCATACCTCTTTTGATTTATTTTGTTGTGATGTTTTTGGTGAGCTTTTATATCAGTAAGAAAGCTAAGGCTGACTACGCTAAATCCGCTACTCTGAGTTTTACCGCAGCTTCCAATAATTTTGAACTTGCCATAGCAGTCGCCGTGGCCGTGTTTGGCATCGATTCTGGCGTCGCTTTCGCAGCGGTGATTGGTCCTTTAGTTGAAGTGCCCGTGCTCATCAGTTTGGTAAATGTTGCACTGTTTTTTAGAAGGCGCTTTTTTGGAACAGGGAAAATTGAGTTGGAGGCAAACAAAAAGTAATATTTATCTATTGGTTGTTATTTAGAGGATGTTTTGCCACGAACCGTGTTTTTTTGCTTGTATAAACACAATGACCTCCGTTCAATTACGATTGTATCGGAAGGATGCCTTATTGTCGGGCTATAAATGTGAATTAATCGAATAAACGCAGCTTTGCATTTTACGTCTTCAGAAAACCACGCATTGCGTATCAACGACTCTCCGGTAATTTAATTAAACAACCCCGATGGCTCTGCCATCGGGGTCTTTTATTAACCAACTTACCGGTTAGATTTGTGAAATTTAGGTTTATGGATTCAACAGGAATGCAAGGAGAACCCATAATAACCGGCTTGTTGGTTATTTTTATTTTTTGCCAATAAATATTTCTTGGTTTGTGAGAATTTCCTCCACCTCTTTTTTATCAATGTCCATAAGATATGGGATTCCGCTGATCTCTTCGGCTTCATGGGTTAAAGACGCTAAGTCATCCCTTGTCATATGTTCGAGTGTGAATTTACGGCTGCCGCACATAAGCTGGCGTAAACCCTGGGCTAAACGTTCATAGTAGGTATACAGACCAATAGCTCCGGTTGGAAGTTTTTCGAATTCCTTGTCGCCGATTTCCTTACGAAGATCGCCGGAAGTAACGAAAATCTCGTCTTTCGTATTGCCAAAACGCTCGATATACACGGGAATCTGATTTTCATCGATGGTACGACCGATAGTTTTACCAACCATTGCCGCGGCGATCGGGCTTCGAGCCATGCCAATCAGCTTCACAAATGGCGCGCCCAGAGCAAGCCCTTTGAATATCTGATCCTCGAAAGTGAAACCGCCTGCTAAAGCCAGCGACGGGACATATTCGCCTTTATCAGCCAGCTGTTTGGTATATTTGTATAAGAGCGAGTGCAGCTCTACCGGAGGCATTCCCCATTCGTTCATCATTCTCCAAGGACTCATGCCTGTTCCGCCGCCAGCGCTATCGACTGTGAGAAGATCAATTTTGTACCTGGAGGCGAATTTTATCGCCCGGGCGAGATCGGCCGGTCTGTAAGCGCCTGTTTTCAGAAATATGTATTTGGCGCCTGCTTTGCGAAGTTCATCAACCCGGCTTGCAAAGGATTCCTCCGTCACCATGCCGATTCGAGAATGGCGTTCGAATTCCTTAAAGGCGCCATGTTCAAAGGCTTTAATAACGTCCGGATTCATGGGATTTGGTAATACAATATAGCCTCGCTCATATAGCATCTGTGCTTTTTTCAGGTTTTTTATTTTAACTTCACCGCCGATGTTCTTGGCACCCTGACCCCATTTAAGTTCAACGATTTCCACGCCAAGCTCATTGATGGCATACTCCTGGACCCCAAGGCGGGTATCCTCGACGTTAGCCTGAACAATAGTAGCGCCATAACCATCACGTTGATTGTTCTGGAATAATTTCACTCGTCTTTTAAGGTCAACGGTATCGACTACCTTGCCATTCTTGATTACAGATTCCGGATCCATGCCGACTACATTTTCACCAATCGTGAGACCAGTCCCGGCCAATGCAGAACCGATCGCCAATCCTTCCCAATTGTTCTTGGCAATATCGGTTGAGCCGATGCCGGGTATTATCCATGGATAACGAAACTTGATTCCTTTATCATGACTGAAGTGAACTTCAAGGTTAACTGCCGGGAATATAGCTTTATCGCTGTCAGCCTCTATACCATGAGCGCCGACCGCCGTTCCCATGATGTTAAAATGCGAATAATCGACCGGATAGGTTTTTTCAGCGGCAGTCGTAATAACTCCAAATGGTTGCGGATAGATTACCTCATGACCTCGATAGGCGGATTTACCGATTTCGCACATGCCTATACAGCCGTCCACGCAGGTTACACACATGCCCGAGGACGGCGTAATCGATCCTTCAGTTCTGTTTTTTGTCAATGTGGCTGCTGAGGCGTTAATTCTTGAGAGCGTTATTGACATTACGATTTCCTCCATTAATTTATTTTTAATCTTTCTTTATTTCACATGCGACACAGGGTTCCATATAGCACATCATATCATCAAACGGCTCTTTTTCCAGGCATGGCGGGCTTAAATTCGCACAACCGCCGCAGACAGCTTTTTCCGGTTGGTTGTAAGTGCATCTCAACTGGCAAGCCGGACAGACATATATACATCCACCGCATAGCCTGCAAACATCCGACTTGATGTCGAATGGCGTGCCAATACTACGTTTTTCTCCCCGTTCACGGAAGCCGATGGCTTTTGCCATCATCTGTTCCTCACACATCCGGACACACAGTCCACAAAGGATACAGTCTTCGTGTTCTTGTCTGAATCGTTGCTGGCGAATATTGTGTTTCGAGGCTAAATCCTGAATTATCTTCGATTGAGGACACGAGGCTAACAAAAGCTCCAGGACCATTTTGCGCGCTTTAACTACTCGCGAGGAGGCGGTTCTTACCTTAAGCCCCTCCTCTGCCGGATAGGTGCATGATGTTACCAGTTTCGATCTTGATCCCTCGCCAATTTCCACCACACAAAGTCGGCATGCTCCATAAGGCGAAAGCCCTTCCATGTGGCATAGAGTAGGGATTGGGAAACCCAGGAACCTGGCGGCCTCGAGTAGTGTTGCGCCTTTCTCAACTGAAACATTCAAGCCGTTAATAGTAAGATTAATCATGCTATTTTTTCTCCTATTGAAAGGGATTCTTTTTCATCTTCTTTGGATTTGGTAAATTCCAGATCGCACCGGAGGCATCTTCCGGCTTCACGAGAGGCTTCCTCAACAGATAACGAAACCTCTGCTTCGGCAAAACTGCGTTTGCGCCATTCTGCAGGCGCTCGAGGTGTTTCGGCACGGCCATGCTGCTGCATTTCAACGTCTATCGGTACCGGCTCAATATATACTTTTGGCAAACATGGCTCGGCTGGTTGTATAAGTTCTTTATTCTTCAAGAAACGCTCAATCATAACCGCCGATTTCTTGCCGGCAGCAATTGCATTAACTACTGTATTCGGTCCGGTAGTCAGGTCGCCGGCAGCAAACACCCCCAGTCGATTTGTAAGTAACGTTTTTTGATCGATCTGTACCGTATTCCACTTAGTTGTCTCAATACCGCTTTCGCGAGCAGGTCCAATGCTGTCAATACCCGCATCCTCACTTATCGCTACAATCAATGTATCAAGCTGGATTTCATGTTCGGTACCCTTGATTGCAACAGGCCTGCGGCGACCGCTGGAGTCAGTGTCACCCAGTTCGTTTTTGATACATTCAAGTGCTGTAAGATGTCCGTCTTTTTCAATTATTATAGTAGGAGCAACAAGTGTAATAATTTCGATTCCTTCCTGGTCGGCCGCTTCTATTTCCTCGGCAAAAGCCGGCATTTCGTCACGTGTCCGACGGTAGAGTATAGTGACACTTTCAACATCCTTCTGGCGTAAAGCCGTGCGAGCGGCATCAATCGCCGAGTTTCCGCCGCCTATAACACCAACTCGACCTTTAGCCAGCAGCTCACCTCTCAAATTGAAAGCCTTAAGGAATTCAATCGAGGGATAAACGCCTTTAACGTCTTCGTTCTCAAGTTGAAGCGGTCGGCTTTTGTGAGCGCCCATTGCCAGTAAAATTGCTTTGTAATTATCTTTAAACAGGCTATTGACAGTTATATCCTTACCCAACGCAGTATTGCATTTAACCGTGATGTTTTCATCAAGGAGAGAATCTATTTCATTCCTGATAACATCTCTCGAAAGACGGTAGGGTGGAATAGCGCATGTCAGCATACCTCCACTCTCGGCCTCCGCTTCAAAAACAGTCACTTTACATCCATTTAGCGACAGGTAATGAGCCGCAGTCAGGCCAGCAGGACCTGAGCCGATAATAGCCACGTTAGGAGATTCGCCATCCGACCACTCGGTTCGCTCCGGTTTGTATATAGAGGGATCAAAGCGGTCTGTAATAAATCTCTTAAGTGATCGTATAGCTACCGGGTCTCCGCCGCTTGTACCTGCACGGCATTTGGATTCGCATGGATGATCACAAACTCGGGCGCAAACTGAAGGAAAAGGATTCGCTTCACGAATTACGTGATAAGCTTCTTTATATTCACCACGGGTTATATGAACCACATAACGCCAGGCCTCTGTGCCCAGTGGACAGGCAGACTGGCAGGGCGCCCCAACGAGTTCTTTACAAACAAAAGCGTCGCATCTCTTATCGATTATATGACGTTCAAATTCATGCCGGAAATACCGCAACGTACTCAGGACAGGGTTAGAGGCGGTTTGCCCGAGACCGCACATTGTAGTATCTTGCACAACCAGCGCTAACTCCTTAAGCAGATCAAGTTGTTCAATCGTCCCTTTTCCGCTTGAGATGTCCTCAAGGATCTCATACATACGCTGGGTGCCTTTTCTGCAAGTGAAGCATTTGCCGCATGATTCGCTTTTCAGAAAGTTCATGAAGTACTTGGCAACATCGACCATGCAGGTATTGTCGTCCATGACAATCATGCCGCCGGAACCCATAATAGAACCTGCTTCTGCTAAGCTGTCGAAGCTTATTGGAAGATCAAACATACTTGCAGGTATACAACCGCCGGATGGTCCGCCGGTTTGGACTGCTTTGATTTTTGCCCCTCCGACAGGTCCGCCGCCAATATCATAAACAACATCGCTTATCTTGATACCCAAAGGTACTTCGACTAAACCGGTATTTCTGATTTTACCCACCAGTGAGAATATCTTTGTTCCGGTATTGCCCGGTATGCCTACTTTGGCAAATTCTTTGCCACCCCGATCAATTATAACCGGAATGTTTGCCAGCGTTTCCACGTTGTTTATACATGTTGGATGCCCCTCTATACCTTTTTCGATAGGATATGGCGGCCGCTGTCGGGGTTCGCCCATAAAACCTTCAACAGATTTTATCAGAGCTGTTTCCTCGCCGCACACAAAGGCGCCAGCGCCACGAACGATTTCAATATCGAAATCAATACCCGTATTCAGAATATTTTTTCCTAAGATACCCAGATAGCGCGCCTGTCTTAAGGCTATTAACGTATGTTTAATTGCTAAAGGGTATTCGCCGCGGACATAGACAATTCCTCGAGTAGCGCCGATAGCATAACCTGCAATTAACATACCTTCGATAATGGCATGCGGGTTGCCTTCAAGCAGACTGCGGTCCATGTAAGCGCCGGGATCCCCCTCGTCAGCGTTACAAACCATATATTTTTGTTCATTTTTCTTTCCTGAAGCTCGAGCAAACTCCCATTTCTTCCCGGTTGGGAACCCAGCTCCGCCGCGGCCTCTAATACCTGATTCTTGAACTTCCTTAATAATCCAATCCGGATCAAGCTTTGTTAGAATCTTCTCAAAAGCGGCATATCCTCCCTGCTCGACATAATCAAGGATTCTGATGGGATCTATTTTTTCATTATTGCCAAGTACAGTACGTGTTTGCTTTTTGAAAAATGGAATATCGTTTTGAGAATGATAGACTTTTTGCTCATGTGGTTCTCTGTAAATCAGCTCTTCAACCACATAATTGCCCACAGCCGCCTCAATTACACAGGGAACATCTACCATGCTCAGTTTTGGATATAGATGCCCACCGGGTTCCACCAAAATAAATGGCTCTGTCTCGCAGAAACCCTGGCAGCCTGTTATCCTGAGTCCGATTTTTTCGTGCAGATTTCGCTCAAGAATATATCGTTTGATAATTCTGATTACATCATTGGCTCCACTAGCCTGACCGCATGTCCCAGCGCTTACAACCAGAGTTGGCTTGTCATACTGAATCTTTTTTTCTTCTAATATGCGATGACGAAAACCGATTAATTCGTTCACAGATGTTAGTTTTCTCATATAATAGTCACTCCTTATATAACATGCGCTCAACTATCAGTCAATTGTAGTCTCACCCAAATCCAACATATGGCCTTTACACCCACTGCGGGAACATATCTGAACGATCCCGCCGCCGCGAATTATCATAGGAACCATTGGTGCGCCGCACTCTCCG
Organism: uncultured bacterium; assembly: GCA_965603725.1. Classification (GTDB taxonomy): domain Bacteria; phylum Zixibacteria; class MSB-5A5; order UBA10806; family 4484-95; genus JAGGSN01. The sequence goes on from CBFDEC010000008.1 coordinate 78,132, forward strand.
CAGTTAAAAGCGCCAATAAGTTCTGTATGGCAATATGGACAAAAGAAATTAACAATTGTGTCTTCGGGAATTTCATATTCAGATGAAACATTATAACTACCATACAGGCTGGATAATGTAAGCCAGCCGTGCTGTTGCCCAAAAGAGATAGTCACTCGAATTGAAGGATGGCCATCAATAAGATGACCTGGATCCATCAAACTATGGTTACAGCGGGAACAGCTGACCTCTACCGGAAAAACTCGCTGGTCTGTTTCAATCTCAATCTTATCAAAGCCTTCTTGAACCTTGCTTAGAATTGTTTTCACATCTGCTAATTTAACACTCGAGAAATAATGACCATCAACAACAACAATCGGACCCAGGGCACAGGCGCCCAGGCAGTTTACAGTCTCCAATGTGAATTTCTTGTCCGGGGTTGTTTCGCCGGCTTTGATTCCCAGTTGACCTATAAACTCATCAGCAATAATTGGCGCTCCACGAACATGGCAGGCCGTACCCAAACAGACCGATACAAGATGTTTCCCCCGTGGCTTCAGACTAAATGATTTGTAGAATGTTGCAACTCCATATATATCAACCAGCGATCGGCCAGTTTTATCCGCAACCGATTTCAAAGCTTCTTCAGGAAGATAGCCGAAACTTGCCTGAATATCTCCAAGAATAGAAATGAGTCCACCCCGCTTTTCTTTATGTTTCTCTAAAATTCTTGTTACATCAAATGTATCCATATCTAACCTTTCTTAATGAACTAATTAAAATATGGTAAAAAACTTCTGCTTATTAACAATACTCCTCGCAATGCCAGACACCTCCATTAGGTTTTACGAAAGTACAGGTATCACGTTTTGCACAGTTGTAGCATAACCCCATGGACCTATCATATTTTTCTTCTTCTGATTGGACAATATCTTTACCGACCTCTTTTGGCGGAGGCGGTGTATAGTCATCAAACTCTTCACAAAACCATACAGGCCTTTTAATACTTTTCAATCGTACACATGTAAGAGCATGATTACAGGTCGAACACAGGTCTTGATATTCCTTGATTTTCGACATCGATTGTTCCAGTCTACTTTTCTGTCAGAATTTTTCTCGATTGTTCTTATGGGAAAATTCCCCTTTCTTTATAAACTTTCTCCAGACAAGAGAGCGCTACCACATAAGCCGCAGTGCGCCAATCGATAAAATATTCTCGCGCCGCCTGGCGCACTTTAGAGTAGGCGTTAATGATCTTTTTTTGAAGTTTGGTATCGACTTCCTCAAGTTCCCAGAATTCGCTTCGCTTATTCTGAAGCCATTCGAAATAGCTGACAATCACACCGCCGGAATTACAAAGGATATCAGGAATTAGATCGATTCCTCTGTCCTGCAAAATTTTATCGCCATCGATATCCGTAGGACCGTTAGCCCCCTCGGCAACCAGTTTCACATTTAGCCAGGGCGCTGTTTCCGCGGTAATTTGGCTTTCCATGGCGGCCGGTATAAAGATATCGGCTTTTGTCCGCAGGAATGCTTCATGGTCGACATCTTCAGCTTTTGAATATCCCTTAACTCCACCGTACTTTATTACATAATCTGTAAGTTCATCAGCATCAATGCCCTTGGGGTTAGTGATCGCTCCGGTAATATCCTCAACAGCTAACAGCCTTGAGCCCTGTGCTTTTAGCAATCGAGCGGCCCAGGAACCAACATTTCCAAACCCTTGAACGATGTATGTCGCATCGCCAATATCAAAATTCTGGTCTTTAGCCCACGCTTCTATTGTGTATACAACACCCTGGCCTGTAGCCTTATCCCGTCCCTGACTCCCACCAGATTCAATAGGCTTGCCGGTTACAACATGTCTGCATCGCTGCCTTTCATGAGGGGGCATCATTGACAGATATGTATCGAGAATCCAGGCCATTATCTGAGCGTTAGTGTTTACATCAGGCGCTGGAATGTCATATTCCGGTCCAATGTTGTTGCCCAAAGCGAAAGTAAATCGACGGGTAATCCGCTCCAGTTCACTGAAGGAGTATTTTGAAGGATCGAGTTGGATTCCTCCTTTGGCTCCGCCAAAGGGGATATCAGTAATGGCGCCTTTCCAGGTCATCCAGGTGGCAAGGGCACGCACCTCATCAATATCAACCATGGGATGATAGCGCAGTCCGCCTTTGTAAGGGCCAAGTGCGTCGTTATGCTGCACTCTGTATCCGGAAAATACCTCGATTCGTCCATCATCCATTTTCACCGGGAAATGGATGATAATCTCGTTGCTGGTAGTTTGGAGAATTTTACGGATATCAGGATCAAGATTCATTAAATCCGCAGCTTTATCAAACTGTTTAATTGCATTACCGTAAAGATCAGTTTTTTCTTCAGGCGCCTTTAGTTTTTTGATCACTTTAGTCTCTTTATTTTTAATAGTCTTTCTTGCTGGCATGATTCAATATCCCTGTTCTATAAATTTAGAGTTTTATTTAAAGAAAATATTTTTGATATATTAAACATATTCATTGCATTGCCAGATTTCTAATTCTAGTTTAGAGAAAGTGCAAATTTTGCGATCACCGCAATTAATGCAAAGCCCGCTATATTTTGCCGATTCTAATTCTTTTTCCTTAGAATCGCGCAATGCGCTGACAGGCTCCAAAACACTCTTATTAACAATGTCTTTGGCCGCAGGAGGCGCGCAACTATCGAACTCCTCGCAATACCATACAGGCTGCCCGTGATATTTCTGTCGAACACAAGTTGGTCCGTCATTATATGTTGTGCAGATGCCCTGCATTGTATCTGTCATTGTATTTCCTCCTTAAAAATCATGGCAATTACCAACCTGTCAAAAACTATCTTTTAATGGCTCATCCCGCATATAAACATGGCAATTGTTGTGCCAATGGTCTTATTTTTAAGAAATAGAAGTCTTTCAGTCAGTAACCAGAAGGCTATCTTATGTAATAACAGTCGATTACACGGCGATGAATTTCGACAGTATAAGTTTTTTAAAGATATGAGATTTGAAAATATTAAAAAATTTCGGGAAATTTTGAACCACTGGGGAGAATTTCCCCAGCGAGATTATGAAGATGAAGGAGGTTCCTGGTTTTTCAGTTTTTCTCGCAAGGTTTTACGGTTGATCCCGAGTATCCCAGCGGCGCGTGTTTTATTACCGTCAACACTGGCAAGGACATTGCAAATGTATTCAGCTTCCACTTCAGCCAGAGACCGATTGAAGCCTATTCCCCTTAAAGCCGAAAAACGCATCAATGAAGGCAAATCGGGGACCTCAATAAGGTCATCATCGGTCATAACTACGAGACGCTGGATTACATTTTCAAGCTCCCTGACATTACCGGGCCAATAATAGTTTTTTAGCATCTCTAAAGCCTTATCTGAAAAATTTGGCGTTGATTTTCCCAACTCTTCGGAATATTTGGTGGCGAAATAATAAATCAGCAGTAAAACATCATCTTTTCTTTCACGTAATGGAGGAATAGCAATAGTGATGACATTGAGACGGAAGAACAAATCCTCTCGAAAAGTTCCTTTCTTTATCAGACTGGACAAATCTTTGTTAGTCGCCGCCAGAATTCTCACATCCACTTTACGGGTACGGTTGGCGCCTACCATACACACTTCTTTATCCTGAAGCACACGCAGTAGTTTCACCTGCATGGCAAGGCTGGTTTCGCTGATTTCATCAAGGAATATTGTACCGCCATCAGCGGTTTGAAAAAAACCTGCCCGGGACTCTGCAGCGCCGGTAAAAGCGCCTTTGACATACCCGAAAAGCTCGCTTTCGAGCAAGCCTTCCGGTATGCCTCCGCAGTTTACAGGTACAAATGGCGCAGAAGCTCGCGGGCAATTATAATGAATGGCTCTGGCAACAAGCTCTTTACCGGTTCCGCTTTCTCCGGTGATGAGCACATTGGCTGGGGCAGAGGCAACTTTTTTTATAGCGTTAACGACTTTGATCATGGCCTTTGATTCACCAAGGAGACCGCAAGAGGTCGGTAGTCTTTGCAGGGATTTAGCATTTCCCATTCTGCGCACGTGCAGTTTATTAAGCGCCCGTTTTACCGCCGAAAAGAGCTCCTCATCTGTAAAAGGTTTGGATAGAAATTCCTCGGCTCCTGTTTTAACCGCCTCAACCGCCCCCTCGACAGTGGCGTAACCGGTAATCATCATTACTTCGGTATCTTTATAATTTTCACGGACATGTTTAATTAAATCGAGTCCGCTGACCCTGGGCATTTTCAAATCTGTTATGACTAAGTCTATAGGCGTTGATTCTAAAATCTCAATGGCTTCCGCTACATCAGGGACGGTGAAAACTATATACCCCTGCGTGGCCAGATTTCTCTTAAGTGCTTCCAGCGTATTTAAAGAATCATCTACAACCAGAATGCGGCCTTTTTCAGTTGAATATGTCATTTAAAGAACGCCTCATTTATGTCATAGTCCTGTAATGGGCAGTTGGACTTCAAAGCGAGAGCCCTGATTCACCTTGCTTTCAACTTCAATGGAGCCTTTATGAGAAGTTACAATTCCATGGACTACTGCCAATCCCAACCCCGTACCTTCATCTATATCTTTTGTTGAAAAAAACGGAATGAATATTTTCTTTATAATATCTTCACTCATTCCAACACCGGTATCCGCCACAGCTAGAATAATGCTGTCATCGCCGGCATATGTTTGTATTGTTAATGTTCCGCCCTTTGGCATAGCCTGGATGGAATTAACCACAAGATTTACCAGAACCTGGTTCAACTGCGCCTGGTCGCCGGTAATCTTTGGGATATCAGGCGAAAGCGAGCGAACCAGTTCTATTCCTGCCCTGGCACAGCGAGCTTCAAAAAAATATAGCCCTTCATTTATTATCTGGTTTAAGTCAATCCGGGCTTTCTTAGGGGGCATTTGCCGGGCGAATATCATGAGTTTCTTTATTATTTCCCGCGCATGTAACGAGGAACGCACTATCTTATCGATGTCCTGGCTTGCCTGATCTGGAATTTCCGGGCATTTTTTAGCAAGCTGAGCGAATCCAAGAATATTACCCAACGGTTCATTCAATTCATGAGCAACGCCGGCCGCCAGCTGTCCGATAGTCGCCAGCCGATCGGCATGTCTGAGCTGTTCCTGAAGCTGCGATCTTTCCTTTTCAGCTTCTTTTCGTTCCACTATGAGTCCTATTTGTCCGGCTATGGCGTCTATCAAGTTTCTCTCCTCCCTGAGAAACGGTCCCTCATCAAGCTCTGGTTTATCATCCATATAGACCACTTCGATAACTCCCCGGCGTTTTCCAACAATAGTAATGTTCGCAGTCTGTTTTTGTCCATCCTCCTGGAAACCGGATGTTGTATAAGAATGCCCATCCAGAACAATCCTGGCCGTTGTGGACTCAGGATATTGCCAGGCTGGAGGCAGAAGCTCTACTATACCGTTTAAAATCTCATCAAGCGTCATCCCCTGCCATTCGGCTACCTGAGCAATACTGTACAAACATGTCAGCTCTTTGACTCTTTCACGTAAGGCCGCCTGAGCGCTTTGATTCAAAAGCGCAATTCCAAGAGTTTGAGCGATCTCTTCGTACAACTCTATTTCATCTTCGGTGAAATAGTCAAGTTGACTGCTCATTAACTGCATAAGCCCGATATTTTCATTACCAAAAACAAGCGGAATTATCGCCAATGACTTGTAGTTGCCATTTATGTTTTGGCTGCGATAATGTTTATACTCATGGAATTTCGACATGGAGTTCAAAGACTTTTTCATATCACCCGTCCAGTAACTGCCGTTAGTTGTAAACACAGATAAAGATGGATCGAACTGTTTCCGGATAATATCTGCTCGCAAATGATCGATAAATGAATTCACTTGCGGGCGAGGAATTATCACATCATCACCATTTTCTATGCTAAGAACGATCTCATACTTGAAGGAATGTTCATTTTGCCCGGTAATCTCACAATGAATATATTTGTCATCCTCTCTTAACCATAGCTCAATAGTATCGCATCCAGAAAAGCCTGATAACAGCTTTGAGGTTTCGCGAAGAAATTCAACTCTGGGAACGCCACGATTAGCGTGGTTCAATATCTGATGCGAAAGAGGGCGAAAATCATCAACCGATTTGCGGCCAGAACCTTTTATACGCTTTGGCATTAATCATCCACCAATTAATATTACCTCAAATTCAATATGCCGAAACCTAAGTTACTTAAGTCGGTGAGAAATGTCAATATCTCGAAGCAGGGTTTTATTCAAATCAGGCAGCAATTGATTTTAATAATTGAAATGAACCTTTTGCATTAGCGGCCTTCTGACTTAATATAAATCGGGATCAATCGAGATTATCCAGGATCATTTTCTGACATAATATTGGCATAGTTAGATTTTGAATCGACACGGATGGTGTCATCCGTGGCCGGTTCAATTCCGGCTTCCAGCGATGTGCCATAACCCGTTTTCTGAGTTCGATTTAATCAATACGAGTTTTTGCATTTAATGATGCTCTGATCTATAATTTAAGGAACAGAGGATGGTTTAATTTGATCTCTGGTTCTCAGAGGTAATCCACCTCCTGGAGGCGCCTGAGGGCAAAACTGAAGAAATTGATCGCCTGAGATAGCTGACCCCCCATTCGTCACGACCGATGATATCGATTCGTACATCAAGATTGCCTGCGCTTATACTCTGGGCGGCATCATTAACAGTAGCGATAGGATAGCCTCTTACCTTTTTATTAATTCTTCGACCGCTTTTAAGACCTGCTCACAGGTGATTTCTTTCATACAGCGGAAATGTTTTTCCGGGCATTTTTTAGGACCATGTAAACTGCAGGGACGGCAATACAGCTCCCTGTTTTCGATAACGGCGGATTTTTCTGAATAGGGGGTAAAGCCAAACCGTGGAACCGTGGGACCGAATATAGCGACAACCGGCGTGCCGACCGCCGAAGCTATATGGGCAGGCGCTGAATCGTTGGCAATCGCCAGGCGAGCCATTTTTATTATCGCCGCCGATTGAAGCAGGTTAGTCTTGCGAGCCAGGTTGACTGCACAACCGGCATTACTGATTTCCTCACAAAGCGAATAGTCATCCGCCGAACCCAATAAAACAATATCACAGGCCAGTTTTTCTTTCAGGAGCTTCGTCAATTCGGTATAGCCAACCCAGCATTTAGTCTGCCAGATCGAACCGGGGGTAATCACCACGAAATTATCGAAATTAACATGATTTAAAAACAGATGTTCGTTGGCTTCGTTTATCTCATTATTTGAGATGAATATTTTAGGAGAAAATCCGGCAGTGGGGGACAGGCTCTTACAAAGCGCCAGGCATCTTTCTACTTCATGTTTGCCGTTATCGTAATGGATCTCATCGCTGTAGAGAAACCGCGCCTGTGAAATATCATAGCCGATTCGTTTGGAGATACCGGCATATAAAGGCAGTAGAGCGCTCTTTAAATATCGCTGGACTATCAACGCTGTGTCGCATTCAGCATTTTTTAATGCCGAGACTGCCTTTAAAAAGGATGATACTCCTCCTCTTTTATCGTAGCAGATAAGTTCATCTATATACGGATTATGTCTGACCAATGGTTCAGCCTGCGGGCGAACAACGGCGGCCACATAATGACCAGCGCTTTTAAGCGACTCGAACACCGGCGTGCAGAGGACAACATCACCCGGGAAGGCGGTTTGTATTATGGCTATTCTGGACATGGGGTATTATTAAATAAATTATATCCTTGCCTTCCTAAACAACCCCATAACCAGCCCTAAACCGCCAAACACTCCAACTCCTGCTCCAACTCCGACAGCCAGTTGATATAAAGTGGTAAACACACCGGCATAATCCGAATACATGCCGAAGTTTTGTAAAATCAAATAGCTTACAACTCCTCCGGCGCAGGCGGCAAAGGCTGTCTTGACAACGTGTATAATCAGTGAATTGTAATCCGGCATGCCAATTTTTTTCCTGATATTAAAAGCCAGCATTGAGAAATTCGCAAGTGCGGCCACGCCGGGCGCTAACGCCAGACCGACAAAGCCCAGCGGCTTCATCAGCAATAAACTAACAATGACATTTACGCCAACTGCAATTGCGGAAATCTTGACCGGTGTGGCGGTATTCTTGTGAGCATAGAAAAGCTGGGCAGAAAGTCTTACTAAACCGAAAAAGATCAGTCCGGCGCTGTAGGCCTGAAGTGCCCTGGCCGCGTTTATCGAATCGGTCCAGCCGAATACGCCATGCTGATATATAAGCGCGCATACCGGACGGGCGGCTACAATCAGAAACACTGCAGACGGCAATAAAAACAGCATCTGCATTTTGCTCGAACGGATATATTTCGACAGGGCTTCATCTTTCTTACCACCTGCGACCAATGCCGACAGTTCAGTCAGCGAAACTGTCGCTACCGCTACACCGAATACGCCCAGCGGGAAATGCATCAGGCGAAAAGCATAGTTTAGATATGAAATACTGCCCGATTCCAATAATGAGGCCAACAGCGTGGCTACAAAAATATTCACCTGAACGGCGGCTACACCCAGAGCGGCTGGCCCCATCAGGCGGATTATCTGCTTAACAGATCTGTCTGCAAAGCTGAAAATAAACTGAAAGCGAAATCCGATAGCATACAGTTGCGGAAGCTGAAAAATAAGCTGAAGAACTCCTCCTGCCAGAGCGCCCCACGCCATAACGGTTATCGGAGGGTCAAAGTAATCACGGAAAAACAATCCGGCGACTATCAAGCCAATGTTGAATCCGGCTGGCGCTAACGCGGGCATACCAAACAGTCCAAAGCAGTTTAAAGTACCCATTACAGCCGCGGCGCCGGCGATAAAAATCAGAAATGGAAACATAATCTGTGTCAGTTTCGTGGTCAGTTCAAACTGGCCGGGAGTGTCGGCAAAGCCCGGAGCTATCACCCGGACTAAATAGGGCGCGACGATTATGCCCAAAACAGTAACGGCGCCAAGAATTACCAGCAATACCGACAACACTGTCGATGTCAGTATGAAGGCTTTTTGTTTGCCGTCATCCTTAAGTTTCTGTGAAAAAACCGGCACATAAGCGGCTGAGAGAGCCCCCTCGGCAAAAAATTCACGCAACAGGTTGGGAATCCTGAAAGCGGCATAAAAAGAGTCGACCGCAGCCCCAGCGCCAAAAAAATGTGAGAATATTTGCTCTCTAACCAGCCCTAACAGCCGAGATATAATTGTAGAAACGGAAAATCTAAATGACTTTTTGACAAAACTGTCTTTAGCTGAGGGCTTGTATTTTTTATTTTGTATTGACATTAGCTGTTGGATGATTATATTCAGTTCCTTAAAATAGCGTTAAAGTGTTAACGAGTAAATAAATCGAAAGGGAGAACATTGCCACAACACAAATCGGCTGCTAAAAGGATGAAGACATCTGAAAGAGAACGTCAGCGAAACAAACGTGTTAAGTCTATTATGCGCGGAGCTTTGAAAACCTACCAGACCGATAAAGAAAAATCGGCTGATAAGCTTAAAGACGTTGTTAGAATACTCGACAAAGCCGCTTCGAAAAAGGTTATTCATAAAAATAAAGCCGCCCGGTTAAAATCCCGTATGGCCAAACAGGCCGCAAAGCAGGCAAAGTAATCAAAACAACAGGTGTCGGCCAATTTTTAGCAATCGGGGATGCGCTAAGATTATTTTCTTTATGATCTCAAAGGGATTTATCGCCGACACACTTTTATCCCCGAAAACATCATCTGTAAATTTAAGCACCGAAATAAAATCATCATCGGTCATTTTCAAAAAGAGTTCCCGGCAGTAATAATAATATTTCAGTTCTTTTTGTTTAATTCGATAAAATTCTTTTGTATAAGCATTCGCTTTTATACCGTTTGTTATCATTCCTGAGGCGGTCTGACCGGCAATTTTACCCGATAAAAGAGCGTTGGCAATGCCTGCTCCCGTAAAGGAATCGACTACACGGGCGGCATCGCCTACAACCATGACATTATCTTTAAAAAGTGACAGATCAGCCACGTATGATGGAATCCCGCCGGTCATTATTTCTAAAATTCGGCAACTTTTGAACCGCCGGTCAATGAATTCATTCAAATAATCAACCGGTTTTTTCATGGGAGATTTTGAGGGGCATACGCCTACTCCAACATTAGCCAGCTCCCCCCCTTTGCAAAACACCCAGATATACCCTCCCGGGGCAATAGTCGTTCCCAGATAGAATTCCAATGTATCCGGCTCGATATCGACACCGGCAAGTAAATACTGGTAAGCCGAATGAAGCTGTTTGGGTTTCAATACGGTTTTAAGCCCGGCTTTCCCGGCGATCTGAGATTCAATTCCATCGGCGGCGATTATAACCCTGCCCGCAATTTCGATTTTCTGCCCGTTGTCAATTGCTGTTACACCGCAAATTTTACCGTTTTCGTCATGAATAAGATCGACAACATCAACGCCAACCCTGACATCGGCACCGGCTTTAGCCGCCTGTTCGGCGAGCGCTCGATCAAATATCTTGCGTTCTAAAACATAACCGGCATCAGGATGATTTATTGTGGCCAAAGCGCCGTTTGGATCATAAAGCTTAACTTTTTCAATTTTAGAGGAGAGCCAGCGAGGATCGGGGTCAACTACCCGGTTCAAACCTGTAACCGAAATCGCCTCCGCACAGCAAAGCGGATAACCGATGACCGGATGTTTTTCCAGCAATATAGTCTTGACGCCGCCCATAGCAGAAAACTTTGCGGCGGTCGAACCGGCCGGACCAGCCCCAACAACTATGACATCATATATATCAGCCATCATCTTTTCCGGGCTTGTTAATCAGCCTTAAGGCGCCGGCGGGACAGGTTATTATACATTGTTTACAGCCGGTGCATTCATCGTTATCGGCGCTCAACATCACCATGCCAAGGTGAAGGACGTACTCCGGGCATACAGCCACACAGGCGCCGCAGTTGCCGCATTTGCCATAATCGATAGCGATTTCGAAGCCGCCTTTTTTTGTTTTTGTTTTCATGACGATGAATGTATAAGGGGTTGCAGAGATTTTCAAGGGATTTGTTAAAAATGAGTTTCTTTTAAAAAGCTTTTAACATGCAATCAAATTGGCAAGCAGGATTTTTCAGACTTTTGAGAAAATGATAGTTGTCTGTTTAAGTCGTTGTCTATCTGAATAACATCTTACCGCTGAATAATGCTGTCAGTTCACACTTCGTTACGAACTGACAGAACCATAAATTGGAAAAATATTCAATGGGTTAATATGAAATCATCAATAATCATAACTGTCAGGATTTTTTTATGTAATCTATTTTTGTCACTCCTGCGCAAGCAGGAGTCCATTTTTAGCATCACCTCAAAGATTATTGTTGTTTGAATTCTATTCAACCATCCAAACTCAGCCTGGATTCCCGCTGTTGGGAATGACAAAAGAAATAATACGCAAATAACTCAAATATAATCTCCTGAATTTAATAGTTATATAGAAAGACAACAGGAACTTGATTTTGCCAACAATGTTCTCTACATCTCATCCCGGCCGATAAGATAAATCAAGCCGAATAGAGCGCCGATTGAACTGATGATAAACAACAATAAAAACCCGACATCATGCAATAAGCCCCAGCCAATTGAATTAACGCCAGTGTACAACAGCATGCCGCAGGTAAACATCGCCAGCCGCCAGCCGGTAGGATGACGAATCAGTACAAGATATGCCGAAAAGAGCGCCAGAATACCGGTTAAAACCTCGGCAACTACATGCCAGGCAATATAGCTGTCGTTTCTCACTGTACCCAGGCCAAGGAATAAAAATCCGCTCGATAGCTGGATAGCCCAGTACCCGCACATCGAGAACCCTATCAGAAGAAGAAAAATTACCAGGATTTTTGAACCTGCATCGGGTCCTCGTCTCATCAGCATCACCTCGATAACCGTCAATCAGCAAACATCAGCTTTTTTAGTAAATTTCAAGTTACTTGTCAAGGGTTTTTGTCAGCGGAGCAAATAAAATTGAACTGGTTAATAATAAAGCTCAAACCCGCATTATTCACAAATCTTAACATGTGCTTCTTCTGCCAGAGTTGTCGGAAGTAACTTCCGACAGCACAAAAACACACTGTATTTTTAATGGATTCCTGACATTATTTCTATCAAATTATCCCAGATTTTGCAGTTAAGCAATCAGAAATGACAAGCAACTTATTGTAACTCAACGCGTAGGGGCGTCCGCCGCGGCGGACGCCCC
>CBFDEC010000009.1:0-89457 GCA_965603725.1 uncultured bacterium
CCGTTAAATTGAAAGCAGAACCGGCGGTAACCGTGTCATCAACTGCCACAGCAAATGAGTATATTCCAGCGGCATAAACCTGTATAATCGAGGAGGTATCGGTAAGAGCGCTATTGTTTTGGTCAGTAACGATCAATCTGCGTGAACCTGCGGAATCGAACATAAAGGAGGTTCCATCAAAAGCAATTATGCCCGTATCAGCAGGCTGGAATTCATAGGGAGCAGGTAAAGAATCGGCGCCAGAAAACTCCACTGTGCCAGTATAGTTAGTACTAATATTGCCATACAGGTCGGTGACTGTTACAGTCGGATCGGTAGGAAAAGTATTACCGACAATGATAGTATCGGGATAATTTGTAAGTTCCAGATTTCCGGCAACGCCGGGAGAGACATCAAAAGAGTTGGTATATACTGTTAAATCGGAGATAACACCCTTCAAAATGGTCGGTACGGCATTGGTCATAGTCTGCATAGCAGAACCTGTTCCATTATTGACCATGATATTGGTATAAATCGGCGGAACGCCTCCGGGTGAATTGCCCCCGCCTGAATATGCACTGATTAACACATTACCTGAAACCGGATTACCGAACTCATCGGCGGCATTTTCTATGGTAAGAGTAAACGGCACTCCAGCATTTTGATTACCAACATTTTGAAATTCAAACGTATCTATTGACGCTGGTGTAACTGTTATTGGATCTGATGTTGTTGTATCATTACCGTTAGTAACGCTGATTGTCTGCGAACCGGAGCGTCTTAGTATGAAGTCACCGCTGTCAAATTGATGCTGACCCGAATCTCCAGCGGTAAAATGATATAAATTGTTTTCATCATACGCAATATAAGCGGTATCATCACTGGAAAAGAAATAGATAGAGTCGCTGAAATCATAAATAATATTATTGTTCACATCATATACAGTTACTGTACATGGAGGAAAATTATTCCCGGCGTCTATTTGTGACGGATAACCGGTAAAGCCAAACTGGTTGAAAGGACCATTTGTAACTGTAATCAATCCCGATGAATCAATCATCGAGCTTGATGTTGCGGTTATATGACATTCACCCAGCTTGTTTGCCTGGAATATGCCATCATTGACAGAACCGCACGAGTCAACAGTTATACTCCAATTATAAGTTAGACCGGAAATAACATTATTATACTGATCATAGCCGGCGGCGGCAAATACTACAATAGAATCGGAGGGTACATCCAAATCAGCGCCGGGAGTGACCTGAATATTATCAAGGCTGTCGGGGGTTATGGTAAACAGACTGGATGCGGTCGGGCTGTAAACAATTGCTCCCGTGGAATCAACAACCATTACTGTGACTATATAATCACCGGCGACCGTATCATTCCTGACCGGATAAAACGATACATTGATCCTTGAATTAGCGGCGGCCGGACTGCCATCGTCAAGCTTGACTATCAAAGTCTGATTAATGACATCGATGTTATCAACTGTTGGTTCGTTGCCGTCGTTATTGGCATCATCATCCGAATAAGTAACTGTATTGACATCGATATCAAGAGCATAAAAATTACCGTTAAAGGCGATCCAGATTTCACTTTTCTCTTTAAGCGAATCACTAACGATATTAAACCCCACTCTGTGAGTATCCTGCACGCCGGCAGTTCCGAAACTTAAGGTATTAGTAACATTCTGCAGCGGACCCACATCAAGTAATACCCCGGAAGAGTGATACTGCCGAATCCGGTCTCCATGTTTAACACTGAACCTGACATCAGCGCCGGATATTATATCATCAGCGATATAGTATATGGCAACCGGCGTCCCAGTTTTAACCCAGCCAATATCATCAACTACGAATTCATTTTCAGAATTCTTTCTTACACATTTCGCAAAGCCGTTAATATCCAGAGTAAAGATATCGATTCCTGCTTTTGATGAATAAAACTCAAACCTGCCCTGAACATTTTCATACAGATCAAGATCGGTACGGAAAATCTGGCAGACAGCGCTATCGACCATGCCGACTAAAATTGCAAACAGAATCAACAGACTTAAAAATAATAATTTATTCATACTCATATGAAGCGCTCACCTTAAAGGTATTATATAACAAATTTTGGATGTGTCAATATCAATTCGACGAGGGTTTAAAATCAAGGATACCGACATCGGTTTCCCAGCGGGAGCGGACCTGAACCGTATCCCCATATAATGCAATCGGTTCAGCAAATTTAAAGGGTCTTATATTGCCGCCGTCAAAAAGACCATTACTGTTTACATCATAATAAGCTCTTAGACGGTAAGTTCCCGGAAATAGCCGGTTAAATTCAAATAAGCCCTCACTGCCGCATCTGACTGTCATATCCTCGCCTCTTGTGGGCCTGGCAATTACAATGATTTCAGGTCCGGGAGCGCTTATCACCCTTCCGGTTACCTGGCCAAAAGTATCGGCGGAGGATGTATAATATCTATATGTTTTTAGCGTATCCCCAAGTGGATTAAAGGACTTATCAAGAATATTTCGTTCATCAAAAGAAAGAATATATGCCTCATCGTCCACAAATTCAGGCTTTATAATCAACTTATTCGGATATTTCCAGAAAGCATGGAAAGAAACCTGTATCTCGGTAGTATCTGTAAGGGTAATATTCTGAGTAAGTCCTGATGAATCCATCGCTTCTGAAAACCAGACAGTTATCTCAAAACCGACAGGGAGAGGTCTGCTTGAGGGAGACGGGTCAAGGCTGATAAGCTCCGGAGCGGTAGTATCAATCCCTCCGGAATTGAATACTCGAGACATGGTATCTGAAACAACATTATAAAATGATTTCAATCCAAAGGCTTCAATTTTGAACTTCTCATCGGCAATGAGACCGAAACAATCAAGAAATACCGCCTGCATTTGTTCTGAAACAGGATAAATATTGTCTATTGTTATAAACATTGTTGAATCGCCAACTGCATATATCCTGTAATTATCGCCCGAAAGAGCGCTTAAAGTGTCCATCCGTCTGGAGAAATCAACCCTGACTGTCCGGTTATCGGGTGAAACAACTCCGGAAATCTCAGGTTGTAAAGTGTCCCGGTCAACTGTCATTATGACTAAAGGACCATATTCCAGTCGGTCTTCATTTAAAATAATCAGGGTATCGGGCAGCGCCAGTTTTTCGGATGGAGGAGCCCAGAATTGGTCATTATTATTATCCTCTACAGCGACTACGAGATAAGTTCCATAGCTCAAATATTCGAATTTAAATTCACCGAGACTATCCGGCTGAGTAATATAGTCCGGCAGTGTTTTCCAGAACGTGTCCGGTTCCGCCGATTCGAGCTTGTACGCCCAGATATTCATGTTTCTGGAGCTTTCAACCATTACCCTGCCATAAACCGATCCGGTATAAATTGTATGACCGGTGGAGAATGGAAAAGAGACCGACTGGCCGAGTTTGTTGCCCCGTTTATCGACTGCTGAAGCGCCTACAGTTAAAACATAGGTTGTGTTGACTTTAAGATTTCCGGGGAGTTTAACTCTCAACTTTTTCCCGGACCATTTATATTCCGGATAATTAAAATATAAAGGCGAAATAAATAATGCCTTTTCAGTGACAGCCTCATTCATATTTTTCGAAAATACTATCTCGATATCAGAATCAAGAGGAACATCTGTAGAGCCGGCTGGCGGTTTCACCCGAATAATATCCGGCAGGCTTTTATCCTCGGGTCCACCCCCTGGAGCCTCGATTTTGGCACAGCCGCTTATTATTAATAATATAGTTATCAGCCAGAAATGATGTCTTAATGAATATTTTAAATCCAATTTAATATTTCAACTTCTCCTTAGCTGATTCGTTTTCGGGATCAAGCTCCAGGGCTTTGTTCCAGTGATACTTCGCCTCGGTTATTTTTTTAAGCGCAAAATAGATGTCACCCATATGCTCGAACAATAAAGCGTCCTTGCTGTCGCCCTCCAGCGCTTTTAACTGGTATTTCAGGGCGGCTTTATATTTTTCCTTTTTATACATCACCCAAGCATAGCTGTCAAGATAGGCGCTGTTGTCGGGAGCAAATTCCAGAGCTTTTTTTATCATTTTTTCAGCTCGATTAAGATTAATGCCCATGTCGGCATACATATAGCCAAGGTAATTAAGCGTCATAGCATGATCAGGCCGGATATCCAACAGCCTCAGAAACATCTCTTCGGACTTTTCAAAATCTTTGATTCTTTCATAAGCCGCCCCCAGATTAAACATCACACCGATATTCTCCGGTTCAGCCTTCAGGATTTTCAAATAATATTCCACGGCTTCAGCAAATTTTTCTTCCCGGGAGAAAGACATACCTTTATAATAAAATAAATCGAGTGAATCACCGGGGCATTTTACAAGCGCAGAATCAAAAGTTGCCAGAGTCTGGTCGAAATCATCCAGCAAATGACGGGTGAATGCCAGATATATCCAGGCCTCCGTTAACGTATCATTAATAGCAATCGTCTGGACATACATCGACTCAGCCCGAGAGTAATTCTCATCAAGCTGAGCTATTCGACCGCGATAGTAATAGATGATTGGATCATATTCCACCAATGTCGACAGATCTGCCAGCGTTGAATCAGCTTTCTGTTTGTCACCGTATGTAAACAAAAGCAGGGCATATCGCCTTTTAGTAAAATAATCTTCGGGATACAGCTCGGATATGCGTCCGGTAACTTCAATAGCCATATCGAAATCGCCGAGGCGAATAAAGCTTTGCGAAATAATATTAAGGATTTGAGCCTCATCCCAGTTTTTATATGCGAGAAATTTATACAGGCTGTCGGCGGCCAGGCTGTCGTCTTCCATCTCCCTGACAGCCGCAATACCGAGATAGCCCCGGTTGCCCAGTGAGTCTCTGGCGATCATTTCATTATAAATATCAATCGCTTTTTCAGTCTTTCCGATTTTTATATAGAACGAGGCCAATTCCAGACGCCAGGCATCGCTGTTTTCACTATTGTTTATCAACCGGTGATAACAATCTTCGGCTTTCGAATATTCTTTTCTGTCAGTATAATAATTAGCCATGAAATTAATGGGAAAATCAAGCGTCGAATCCATATCAGACACTCTGATATAATATTCGGCGGCCCTATCAATATTGCCGTTTAGCCTATAACAATCTGCGGCTAATAATAAATCATCGACTGTAGGCTGTTCAAGTTTTTCGATAAAATCCAGTACTTCTCCGTACCTCTTCAGCTGGAAATTGATATTTGCCAGCAGTCGTTTTAACTCCATAGAGGTAGGGTCGTAATACAGCGCCAGACTGTACTCATCGGCGGCTTTCTCGGGATTTCCCGAAATCTCATAAAGACCGGCCTTGGAAAAATGGTCGAAAGCGCGATGCATCCTGACCATAGTATCTTTCTCTATAATTGGAGCTTCAGGCTCAACGGGCTTCTCATTTTTAACCGGACCGCCGCAACCAAAAGCAAGAATTATCAGTACAATCACTGGAATAATCAGAAAAGATCTAATAAAACATCTATTTGCCAGGTTTCGCATCAAGAAATTACACCTCTGTTTTTATCCATTCTATATCATCAAGGTCGGCATACCCCAGGCCATCTTTACCTGCAGTGGTAATGCCGATCGGTTCACGTCCACTGTTTTTTAACATTTTCAAGCCGTTTTTAGTTCGCAATGTATCAATAATATTTACAGCGACTGCATCCAGAGCAACAGCATCCGTTGACATTAATATCGCCTTATAATCACAAACCCAGCGGCTAACAAAGCCGGGGCCGCTCTCATACTGGACCCGGATTGCATCAAACACTGCCAGTTTCTGCTTACCTTTTATGATGTCCATAGAATACAGATCGGCTAAAAACGGGTCACACAGGTTTTCATGGTATTTATTCGGGTTATGAACGACACCGAAATAATTTTTCAGACAGCCCGACAAACCGGCAAGCGAATGGTCTTTCAAAACCGGAAAATTTATCACCGAATCGCACATTTCGGCCTGGATTTTCGAAACGAGCGAACCAATCGACCGATGCTTATAAAGCATTCGTGTGAAGCCAACTCCGGGTGTGTCTGTGGCAAAGCATCTGTAATCGGAGCCTCCGGTTTTAATTTCATAACCGGCCTTTTTTAACTCAACCTCTTTTCTGTCCCAGATTATAACCCTGCTTTTTTTATGTCCCTGTTTATGAAGAACTCCTGCCAGAGCCAGGACCGGTTCGGGCGAGGTCGACATCCGTCTTCCGGCAAGCGAGTTAACTTTAATTCCAATAGTATGTTTTGGAGGAAATAACTGCTCTGTTAAATCAGAACCAACATCAGTGGGACTTAGAGCATCAAACCCGATTTCGAACATTTTGACAGCTTTGGCAGAGTCGATTTTTCCATTAGATAATATTTTCGATGAATAAACCTCGACAACTCTTGCTTTTTTTCCTGACATAACCAGATAAGTTTATATTGGGTGACTAAAGATGTCAACCGCTAAAGTCAAAAGGAGTTTCCCAAAAATTTTTTCTGATGATAATTTGATGAAAAAAAAAGGAATTTAACAGGACGGGTTTTCTAACCCGCCTGCGGGACAAGAATGTCCCGCCTGTTAAGATAAGTTCATGCGTCAGGATGGAAATCCGCCTCGGCGAACGACATCTCGTAGAGTCTTCGACCTAACGCTAAGGCCATAAACTCTCAGGATGTCATTTCATTTCCATCCCGAGGCATAAGGAAATCCCTGCGGTTTCGACATGTTAGTGGTTGGTGTATGTCCCCATGCACCAACAAGGATGCGGAAAGTAGGCGGTCGGCACGCAGTGTCCATTGGATTTTGCATGCGTCAGGATGGAAGTTTTGCGACATCCTGACGCTAAGGCCATAAGCCCTCAGGATGTCACCCGCCTGAAGCGGGTTTCCATCCTGAGGCATAAACCTGAGATTAATATCTAAACTTATTTTTTCGATCTCTTCTTAGACTGCTTTTTCTCTGTATCCTTTTTTATAACTGGTTTTGACGGTTTTTCCTTTACAATCCTGGGTGGGCGTTCTTTAATAATCTCCGGCGTCTTACGCTTTTTGATATTGTCGTTTATGCCATCACCGTCCTTATCGATAAAACTGTCTTTTTGAGGCACAGGCGCAACTTGAGGCGGTTTACTGACCGGTTGTTTTATTATCTCCGGCTGTTTTGTGACAGGCTGTTGAGGTTTGATATCTTCAGCCGGCTGCTTTTTTACCGGCAACTTTTTATCAGGCTTTTCAGCGGCTTTTATCTTAGTCGAGTCGTTCTTGCTTTTTTTAGGCACCTTTTGAACGGCAAAAGCCGAAGCGCCCGATAAAGCAATAAACAGCGCCAATACATATGCTATTACTTTTTTCATTTCCTGCTTCTCCTCGATGATTCTTTCTTTTCGAACTTTGAGCTCTTAGAACTCTTTCCTGATTTTACCGCTGATGAGCTTTTAGTAGCCGGCTTAGATTTAATCTGTTTGCTTTTCTTGTTATCGCTTGTTTTTTTATCCGGAAGCTTCTTTGTAACCGACTGTTTTGATTCCGGCTTTTTCCCTTTTTTATCTATTATAATGTCTTTATCGTCCAAATTCAAGGACTTCCTGATATTTTTACCCTTATTAGGCGAATTATCAATGACATCTCTTTGTTGATTACGATCTTTGAACTGGTTGTCTATTCTCTTGATTTTGAGACCGCTTTTTTCATGACTGGTTTCAACTGTATATTGCTGGCTACTGGATACTCTTTTTGAGTACTTTTCCTGAATCTGCATTGGCGGCTTATCCAGCGGCCGTGTATGTTTAGCTCTATATTTGACAGCATCGCCTAGAAAGGATGGTTCGTTACGATATTTTTTCTGCTTAAATCTCCAGTTTTGCATATTTGAACGTCCATAATCGAAATCACGGTAACGGCGTTTAATCTTGGCGTCGACATAATACCGCTGGCCATACCTGATATGAACGTAATCCTGCCAGCATGGGTAGCCATGATAGTAAATCCATATCCAGTGACGACCGATATAAATTCCCGGCACCAGGATCGGGGCAATGCCGTAGTAACAGCCATCGATCCAGACCTCGGCGCCAACAAAATTGCAGCCTATCCATATCGATCCGATGTAATACGGGTCGTATGTCCAGTGACGGTACCAGCGATGGTGACGGTAATTATCATCGATATAAAACATTGCCGAGGCGGTTACATATGGTCCATTTACGATTCGGTTGTTTAATTCAGTCACAAAAGCGGCCCGTTCTCCCCGCATGCTATGGATGAAATCGTCATAGTAATAGTCCCAGTCATCGTATTCATAATATTCATAACGGATGAAATCAGGCGCATCAATCCGGTTGTAGCTGGCTACCGCATAGATATACTCTTTGCCCTCAGGGCCGGTAACCTCGAGACGGTAGTCATCATAGACATCGGGAATACGGTATACCTCTCCCCCGCGCACAAGACAATCGCCATCATAGCTGGAGGGATAAAGCAGGCTGATATTTCCGGCAGGATCAATATCATAGACAACCACATAGCAATCGTTGGAAGTTCGAAAATAAATAGCAACGTCCTCACCATAATAATAAGTAGCCCCATCGCTTTTATTGATCCAAACGTCAATTTCGAGATCATTAGTCCGTTGAATGCCGCTTTTTTCTCCAGCATTGGCGGCAAGTGCCAAACCGGCGACAGTTGCAATGACTATCATTAGTTTAATAAGCTTACTCATAATCACCACCTTGTTAAATTAGCCTTTTCCTGGTTTTTTCTTTGATTGTTTTTCATTTTTACCTTTTCTCTTTATAATTTATTCTCTCAAATCTACAGATTCATCAGCTGCAATATCCGGCCTGATTTTCAACTCACGGTTTTCCGGGTCTACCTGGTAAGCCCACGAAAACTCCATCGATGACGGATCGGCGTTAAGATCCGTCACCCAGATTCGGGCATAATGCCACTGTTCATAATGCCATAATTTCAATATGTACATATGCCCCTCTATTGCCTCGACGCTGAGAAAACCCGACCAGCCATATTCCGGCGCATAGCTGATGTCATCGAAATCATCGGCATAGCCAAAATCCTGGATGTAATAATCATCATGACGGACATTAATGTAAAAAGCATCGTAAAATGAATTATAGTCGAGATAAATATCGCAATCGTTATCGTTATAAGGAACCCGTTCCTGCTCAAACAAATCATAACCTGTAAAATAATAATAGTCTGAGCTATGAAAATCATAAATTATTACATCGAAACCCTCGGGTCTGGGCGTATCAAACGTGTAATCAGATAAATCGGATTCATAGCCGAATCGATCACAGGCGCTCACAGTATAATAATATGTGTCACCATTGATGACATCATAGTCGGTCCAGCTTGCATGGTTGGCGGATATGGTTGCCTGAAGCTCGAAATAATGATCTGGCCCGGAGGTATTTCGATATATTGCATAAGATTCGATATCATCATCCAGAACCGGGTACCAGAAAAGATGAACCGCTCCATCGCCGGTAATCGACGCCAATCCGGAGGGCGGAACCGGGAGATTTCTGACATACACCGTTTTTTCGACATCACAACCTGCAAAAACAAGAATTAATGCTGTCAGTATAAAACCTGTTATTTTTCTCATTAAAATCTCCTTATACATTCCATATTATCATTAATCAACAAATATGCCAAAATGAAGGCTGGCTATCATATTGACGTTTAAAGGGTTGCAAAATCGGATTTTGATGATCCGGCCGGCAATGCACAATATTTGTTCATTGCCCTACTATGGTTGTGCAGTGGGTGATTACACTGCATAGATACCCACAGCAAGCTGCGGGAATCTATACGACCTGATGACACAAAACATGAACCTATCTTAACAGGCGGGACATTCTTGTCCCGCAGGCGGGTTAGAAAACCCGCCCTGTTAGATTTGGGATATGCCTTCCGCGTTTTTTGTGGTTGGTGTATGTCCCCATGCACCAACAAGCAAGAGTAAGGCATGCCTTGCATGCGTCAGGATGGAAACCCGCCTGGGGCGGGTGACATCCTGACGCTACGGCCATAAACCCTCAGGATGTCGTTCCTTCCATCCTGAGGGACAATTACAAGTCCCCGACCTACTGCCTATCCATCCAATCCATACTGTTTCATCTTATTGCGAATAGTATTGCGATGGATGCCCAGCAGAGCGGCGGCTTCTATCTGGTTCCCCTGTGTTCTCCGTAGGGCTTCGGCAATTGCCTGTTTTTCCAGTTCGGCCAGGTTCAAGTTATCGGTTATCATTTTCTGGTCTGGATCTATCGGTTCAAATGCCAGCAGACTGTCAGTATCTATCAATTCCAATCGCGATAAAACAACCGCCCTCTCGATAGCGTTTTCCAGCTCGCGAACGTTGCCCGGCCAGCTATGCGACATTATAATATCTTTAGCCTGCGGAGTAATCCCCTTGATAGATTTGCCGGTTCTGGCAGCAAACTTCTTAATAAAAAAATCAACCAGGGGCATGATATCATCTTTTCTTTCACGGAGCGGCGGCATATCCAATGGGATAACATTAAGCCTGTAATAAAGGTCCTCCCTGAAAGAACCGTCTTTGACTTTGCTTTCAAGGTTGCGGTTGGTGGCGGTTATCAGCCGAATATCGACGTTGACCACTTCTACGCCGCCCAGCCGCTCGAACGATTTTGTTTCCAACGCCCGCAGTAATTTCACCTGGACAGGCAAGGGCAGATCGCCAATTTCATCTAAAAACAGCGTCCCTTTATTGGCCAGTTCAAAGCGTCCCAACCGTCTCTTAACAGCGCCTGTAAAAGCTCCCTTTTCATAGCCAAATAGCTCGGATTCCAGCAATGTTTCGGGCAAAGCGGCACAGTTGACAGCCAGAAACGGTCCGTTTTTCTGGGGGGAACTGTGATGAATCGCTCTAGCTGCCAGTTCTTTGCCGGTTCCCGATTCACCCCGGATTAATACTGTTGAATCAGACTTTGCGATAACGGTAATATCAGCCAGGACCTTTTTAAAGGCGCTGGATTCGCCAATCAACTCCGGAAAATCTTCTATCTCTTCCAGCTTTCTTTTAAGGTAACGGTTTTCAGCAATCAGGAGCTGGCTTTTTTCAATTTTCTTTAAGATCAACGCTAACTGTTCAAGGTTTACCGGCTTTATTAAATAATCTGTGGCTCCAGCTTTCATTGCCTCGACAGCGTTTTCGACTGTGGCAAAGGCGGTTATCACTATCACCTGGGTATCGGGATGAATTTTCATGATTTCTCTTAAAAGGGTCAACCCATCCATCTCAGGCATGCGCATGTCGGTGATGGCAACCTCGACTCCTCTGTCAACGAGCATTTTCAGCGCTGTCGGACCGGATGATGCATCTTTAACATCATGACCCTGCTTTTTCAAATATCCAGTTAGAAGTCTGCGCTGACTGTCTTCATCATCAATAACCAGAATTCGCATTGTTACCTCTTTAAGGGGATAGTTAGAATAAATTTAGTTGGTCCGCCGGATCGAGACTCAACGCTAAGATCACCGCCATGATCGATTGCCGACTTATAAGCGGTTGCCAGACCCAAACCTGTCCCGGATACCTTGGTTGTGTAAAATGGTTTGAATAGATTATTTATCTGTTCGGCGGCAATTCCCGGTCCATTATCTTCAATCTGTATAATCAAATTATTGGCGTCAAATTTTGCAGTTATCTCGATACTGCCATTTTTGTCGATCGCTTCAATAGCGTTCTTAATAAGGTTCGAAAGGATACCTTTAAAAGCGATTTCGTTTATTGAAGCTTTACCCTTGCTGAGTTCCGCCTTGATTCTGATATCACGTTCAGCGGCCTCATATTGATAAAGAGCAATTACCTGCTCGATAACCGGTTTTATATCTGTCTCTTTACATTCAAGTCTGCCGAATTTTGCCGCCTGCAGTATTTTTTCTATAATAACATTCAGTTTATTTAACTCATTTTTAAAAGTAGTCATGAAATCTTTATAATCGCCTTCTCCGTCCGTCACAGTAACTTCATTTTCCATACGTTGAATTACCATGCCGATTGCATTTAAAGGGTTGCGGATATCATGCGCCAGTCCGGCGGCTACAGTGCCAAGCTCCGATAGACGGTGAGCCTGTTGCGCCTGACGCTCCAAGGCCAGTTTTTCAGATACATCATGAGCGACTACGATTACTCCTGTTGCCTCGCCTTTGTCGTCTACTAAAGCGCTGGTAGAAACCAGCAGGTCAATCTGACCGGTCCTGCCCCTGATTTGCGTTTCAAAGCTTATTGGTCTCTTATTATTAAGAACTTCTCTGACCTTGAATGGGTCATCGGGGAAGTATCGGCTATAATCCCACTGTTTAGGCCGACCATCGGGAAGACCAAAATGCTTCCTTGCCAAGACATTGGCTGTAGTGATTTTCAATTGTTCATCGGTCGATAACACAATTCCGGCGATTGAGTCATGCAATGACAATGAGATTGCACGCGCGCGATTTAATGCATTTTCCATAATATTCAGATTTTGAAAGCCGACTACTATTGCAAAACCTACCAGGCCAAGCGCTACCAGCAGCGCTACAAACAGCCAGACCTGCTTTCGAAAATTTGCATTTAGTTGACGGTATCCATACAGAGACAGCCCCACCCGAAAAAGGCCATAGAACTCCTCACCGGAGTTGAATGTCTGGACTACCTCGAGCGCTTTTCTATCTTGGAAGTCGACCAGCCGATACAGAACACTGTCGGCATCCAGCGCTCTGGTTAAAAACGGATCGTCCTCGATACGGTCGGTCTGTGAAATCTGCTTGGAGGCAAAAACAATGCCCTCGAGATTTTGCAGCATGATATACTCGATGCCTGCCTCCTGTGAAAGCTGGTTTAAAAGATATGCCAGCGACAGCTTGCGATCGGCATACTGCCCCACTGCCCAGGGATATATAATATATACAAATAAATCATTTTTATATGGCAGCATGCTAAACAGGTAGTGTCTTTCCTGAACCTGGTATAAATCGAAGATGATATCAAATGGCTCATCGAGTTTGATATTGTCTAAAAAATATTCCCCAAGACTGTCTAATGCCGGGGTGACGCTTCGGGGTTCGTCCTTTATGTTAACAATCTCAGTTTTATGCTGGTTATATAGGGAGACCCGCGCCAATCCCAGTTCGGCTTTAAGCAGTTCTATAAGTTCCAGATTGGTTTTATATGAACCGTTTTTAATAACCAGATTGACCTCGGCAATTATTTTGTCAATGGCGATATCGGTAAACTGCCTCTCTGAAGCTATTATATTCGAGGCGGAAGAAACAAGAATGGCGGTTAAAGCTCTCCCCTGTTGCTCCAAGCCTGCGAGCGTGGCATTCTGACCGGCTTTAATAGAAAAATAACCCGCGGCAATAAGGATCACAGTTAGAAGTATAAAAGAAATCAGCACATAGCGAAGTTTAAGCCCGAAAAAGATATTTAATAGCCTGCTCATGGTTAGATGATATATCAGTTCGGAAAAAGTGTCAAGCAGATAGGCGACGGTTGATTATTTAACATGCATTATCATCATACTATTTCAAGTTTTTGAGTATCAGCGGGATACTCTGAAGATAGCATGCCATGTCGTCATTAACATATTTCAAAAGGAAATGATTGCATTAACCGCTGGCATCAAAACCTTGACAAATCCAATATTTGAAGCTATTATGGAAATATGAATGTTTTTTAAAGGTGGCGTGTGCTCAAAAAGGAGATAATATGGCATTATCTAAGGGATGTTTGTTTGGGCTTATTATTACTGCTATAATAGCATTTTTTCTGCTTCTTTTCGGCGGCTTTCTCATGATTTCATATAATAAACTTGTTAACCTTGATGAGGGGATCACCGCCGCCAATGAAGAGATTGAAAACCAGCTTCAGCGCCGATATGATCTTATACCGAATCTTGTAAATACCGTTAAAGGTTATGCCAGCCATGAGAAGGAACTTTTTGAGCATATCGCCGATGCCCGCGCCAAGCTTGGCGGAGCCGGCACATTACAGGATAAGTTAAATGCTAATACAGAGTTAGGAGGATTACTAAGCCGTTTGTTAATGATTGTAGAAAATTATCCCCAGCTTAAGGCAAATGAAAATTTCATTCGTTTACAGGATGAGCTGGCTGGAACTGAAAATCGAATAGCTGTCGCCAGAGGCCGATATATTAGGTTAGTAAAAGAATATAACAGCTCAATACGGAGGTTTCCGACGAGTTTTGTTGCTGGAATCTTTAATTTTGAGCAGAGAGAATATATAGAAGTTCCGGAGGAAAAGAAAGAGGTCCCTGAAGTCGATTTTGGGGGCTAAATTAAAGTTAATAAAAGGCAGGTCGAGCGGTCGCCCTTTGTTCGCATTTTAGCGGCATGGGGAGGAAAGTCCGAGCTTTCAAGGGCAGGGCGCCTCGTAACGCGAGGGATTCGAAAGGATACGGAAAGCGCCACAGAAAACATACTGTCCGTACGGATAAAGGTGAAAAGGTGGTGTAAGAGACCACCGCCCCGATGGAGACATCGGGGGCACGGCAAGCCCCGTCAGAAAGAAAGGCCAAATAGGGGAAAATGAAGTTGCCCGCTTCGCTTGATTCCCGGGTAGGCCGCTTGAGATTCCGTGTAAACGGCATCCCAGATAGATGACCGCTACCCGTAGGGGTACAGAACTCGGCTTACAGACCTGCCTTATTTTGAGAACTATGAGGATGATTTATAGATGGATCTGAAATGGGTCGTTGCTGATTATATCCATATTGAAGAGGCAAAAAATTTAGCCGGCGAATTAGAAATTCCGTTTATTGCGGCAAAAATACTCGTCAGTCGCGGTGTAATTAATTCCGAACAAGCGAACAGCTTTTTAAATCCAACGCTTAATATGCTGTTTGATCCTTTTATTATGCATGGTATGGAAAAGGGGATTGACAGGGTCATCCAGGCGCTTAAACAGCATGAAAAAATAATGATCTATGGCGATTATGATGTTGATGGTATTACCAGCGCCTCATTAATGTTCCTTGTTTTAAACCGTCTTGGCGCCGATGTTTCCTATTATCTTCCCAACCGTCTATCAGAGGGTTATGGTATTTCCGAAGATGGCCTGGAGGAAGCGTTCAAACGGAATATTAATCTGCTCATATCCGTAGACTGTGGAATCACTGCTATCGATGAGGTTAGGATTGCTAAAGAAAGAGGGATCGACTGTATCATCACCGACCATCACGAGCCAGGAGCGGAGATTCCTGAAGCCGATGTAATCATTAATCCCAAACTCGATTCTCCGGATATGCCGGGCTATGAGATGTCCGCTGTTGGAGTGGCCTTTAAGTTTGCCCAGGCTTTATATCGAAGACTGAAACAGGATGAATCTGAATTAGAACAACATCTCGACCTCGTTGCTATGGGTACCGCTGCGGATATCGTTCCCCTGGTTGGGGAAAGCCGTATCCTCACTAAGTTTGGCCTTGACCAGGTTGCTAAAACGACCAAACCGGGTCTTAAAGCCCTGATTTTTATATCAGGAATTATGGGGCAGAAAATAGGCACAGGACAGGTGGTATTCATCCTAGCGCCTCGAATAAACGCAGTTGGCAGGCTTGGGGATGCTATGAAAGCAATTAAACTATTGACAACCAAAGACGAAACCCAGGCTAACGCTATCGCCAGAATTTTAAATGCTGAAAATAAACGTCGCAAAAACATCGATGTTCAGACCTTAAATGAGGCGTTAGAACAAATCGAAAAGAATATCGATTTAAAAACCGATAGAGCCATAGTTTTATCCTCGTCCGGATGGCATCAGGGAGTCATTGGTATTGTAGCCTCTCGTATTGTCGAGAAATTCAACCGTCCGACTGTGATGATAGCCATAGATGGGGATGAAGGGAAAGGCTCAGCCCGGTCTATTACAGGCTTCCATATTTATGACGCCTTAAGGGAGTGTGATGAATATCTGCTGAGATATGGCGGTCATAAGTACGCCGCCGGGCTGTCAATCGACCCGGCCAGGATTGACATCTTCCGTGAAAAATTCAACCAGGTATCAACTCGAATGCTTTCCGATGAAGATTTAATTCCCAAACTCCAGATTGATTCTGAACTCGAGCTCGATTCAATCGACGAGGAGCTCGTTATGGTGCTGGAAAAATTCGCTCCGTTTGGCCCTCAGAACATGAGACCGGTGTTCGTTACATATCAAACTGAGGTAGTCGGCGCTCCTCAGCGGGTCGGCTCAAACCATCTTAAGTTCAAGGTCCGAAGCGGCAATCGTATATTTGACTGCATTGGTTTTGGTTTCGGCGATTTCATAAACATGATGCATGAACGCCCGCTTTACGTTGATATCGTCTATGTCCTCGAATTCAACAACTGGGACGGAACCGACAGGATTCAGCTTCGAATTAGAGATATTAAGCTGAGCGGGTGAAGCATATTAAAAAGTGAAGTCATGTCTCCCTGGCCCCTGGCCGGGCAGGCAAGCAGGCCGAAACTGACGTCCTGAAATGGATAAGTGCGGTCAAATGGCTCTAGAATAACTTTACCGCACTTAGAAATACCCTGATGGGTGTTTGAAGATTTAACAAACTTTGCAATAGCAAATAGTAAAGCAAATTTTGGAGTAGACTTTTATCATAGGAGGAGATAATAACTTATGAGCAATTGGAAAATAGGAAGTAATATACAGGGCGATAACTTTGATAGGCCATCAACTATAAAATCTCTCGCAGAACCGGCAATTTCATCGCCGGGGCTGAATGTAAGAGGCATGAAATGTCTGATTATTGCTGCAGGGAAAGGCAGCCGGCTTAAAAAGATAAGCGACAGCAAACCACTCACGCCCATTTTAGGAGTACCATTAATTGAAAGGGTTATTCGTTCGGCAATAAAAGCTGGAGCGAATGACTTTTGTGTGGTCACCGGATATCAGGGAGGTAGGGTTCGCGCTTTCCTGGAAGACCTGGCCGGACGGCTGGGGATTCCAATTACAACCATCGTTAATAATGTATGGGAAAAAGAAAACGGCTATTCAGTGCTCAGAGCACGGGAATACTTGCGGGAGCCCTTTTTACTACTAATGGCAGACCATCTGTTCGATCCGTCTATTGTTCGGGAGTTAATGGAATTTCCAATAGGTGATGATGAGATAATTCTTGTTGTTGATGGCAATACTCATAATTCTCTGGTCGATATGGAGGACGTTACTCGAGTAAAAACAAAAGATGGAAAGATACTCAAGATTGGCAAGGGTCTGAAAGACCTAAACGGTTTTGACACGGGGATATTCATATGCACTCCCGCTATTTTCGACGCACTAGAACAAAGCGCGGGGGACTATGGCGATGCCTCTCTAACGGGAGCCATGCGGGTTCTTTCCGCCGATGGACGGGCTATAGCGGTCGGAACTAATGGTCACTTTTGGATTGATGTGGATGACCCTGCAGCCTTAAAGCGAGCGGAGAATGCAATCCTGGCCACCCTACGGGACAAGCCAAACGACGGCCCTGTCTCACATTATCTTAACCGACCTATATCAATGAGGATTTCCCGCTGGCTGGTAAACCGAAAAATAACCCCCAATCATATATCATTGTTCTCATTTTTTTGTTCTGCGCTGGCTGCTGGATTATTTGCTTTTGGCAATTACTCAACCCTGCTTATGGGGGGTGTTTTGGCACAGTGCGCGTCCATCATCGATGGTTGCGATGGTGAAGTAGGGCGGCTTAAGTCCCAAAGCAGCCGCTATGGAGGGTGGTTTGATGCGGTGCTGGATCGTTACGCCGATGCCTTACTTCTTTTCGGTCTCATGTGGCACGTTTATACAAACAATGCGAATGGGCTCATCTTATTGACAGGGTTTCTGGCAATTATCGGTTCCTTTATGTTGAGTTATACGGCTGATAAATATGATAACCTTATGCGTAACCGGATCAATCAAAGTATGAAGTTCCGTCTGGGCCGCGATGCTCGTGTTTTTCTTATATTCCTCGGTGCAATACTCAATCAGGCTTTCTTGACGCTGGTTTTAATTGCCGTGATAATGAATATTGAAACCATACGTCGGGTAATAGTCTGCCGGAATCATGAATAACACAGCACGTGCAAAACGAAATATCAGGGCGGTTATTTCAGGTTCCAATGTACCGGAAGATCCACGCCATTCAGAAAACACCCTTGAATGGCTGTTAAAACTTAATCCCGAAGCGGACCAAGCTTTACAGATCGCCGCTCTTGCGCACGATATCGACAGGGCTGTCGAGCCGCGAAAAGCGCTTCGCTCTGATTACATCGATTATGACACATTCAAGGACGCTCATGCGTGTAATGGAGCAAGAATTCTGCAGGAGATCCTGGATAAGTGCGCTGTAGCCAGGTCTATCGCTGATGAAGCTTGTCGCCTAGTAAGGCTCCATGAGGTTGGCAGCGATCCGCGTTCTGATTTGCTTAAGGATGCAGATAGCATTTCCTTCTTCGAGGTCAATATGCCCTTGTACTATCAGCGAGAGGGTTGGGAGGAAACCAAGCGACGTTGTATCTGGGGCTATCAGCGCCTTTCGGTGCATATGAAAGAGATTATAAGGAATATAACATACCAGGACAACCTGCTGACAAAGTTGCTAAAAGAGGCAATTCAGGCAGTCTGTAAAGATGGTTGTGTAACGCCTGAACGAATGCACAATTCATATCCCTCAGGATGGAAGTCGTAGACCTGTAGGGGAACGACATCTCAGACGAGCCGTCCGGCCTGAGGGATTATGCGCTTTAGCGTCAGGATGTCGTAAACTTCCATCCTGACGCATCATAAAAAAACATAACATCAGATTCCTCTCCCCTCTCAAAAACTGATTGCTAATATAATCGCATTTTTATATTATAATATGCTGTAACAAAAGGATTGCGGTATGTCGATTCTGGATAGATTTTTTAATGGCGATAAGCTGGCGTTGGCCAAGATAATTTCTCATATCGAGAACAGAGGGGATGAACTGTCCCGGCTTCTGCCGGCGCTTTATTCCAAATCCGGCGACGCTTACCGTATCGGCATGACCGGGCCTCCCGGAGTCGGCAAGTCGACGCTGGTTGACAAGCTGGCCGAGCTTTATGTTGTCGATTCGCAGAAAGTGCCAACGCATCTTGGGATCGGCATAATAGCAGTCGATCCGAGTTCGCCGTTTACCGGCGGCGCCTTGCTGGGCGACCGTATACGTATGCAAAATCTGACCAAGTATGATGACATCTTCATCCGCAGTATGGCTACTCGCGGCTCATCCGGCGGACTGGCGGCATCCACCAGCGATGTTGCTATGGCAATGGACGCGTTCGGCAAGGATATAATCTTAATTGAGACAGTCGGTGTGGGCCAGGTGGAACTCGATATCGCCGATTCATGCGATACAACTGTGGTTGTTTTAGTTCCCGAATCCGGCGACTCCGTGCAGGCGCTTAAAGCCGGCCTGATGGAAATCGCCGATATTTTCGTGGTCAACAAATCGGACAGGGATGGAGCCGATTATTTTGCCCTGGACATTAATATGGCTCTCGATACAAAAAGAAATAATTCAGAGTGGAATTATCCTGTCGTAAATACTCAGGCCATCAATGACGTTGGTATCGATGAGTTAAAAGATGCAATCGCCGGGCATCGAAAGTTTCTTACTTCTGAGGAAAATGCAGATTTATACCGCCGCCAAAAAATCAAAACCGACCTGAATCGAATTCTCGATATGGAATTAAAAGCCTATATCTCGGAATATCTTTTGACTCAAAACAATCTGGATAATTATATTGACAGCGTTCTCAACGGAGAAAATAATCCGTATGAGATAACAAAGGAAATAATACAATCGTTAAACCAGGATAAATCATGAGTGAAATAGACAAAAAATCCGGAATTCAAGGTCGGGCAAGATGGGAGTCGGAATTTTCCCGATCAAAGATTCCTGCCAGTAAAAAATTCATGACCGTCTCATCGAAACAGCTTAAGCCGCTGTACGATCCCGACGATATCAAAAATATCGATTTTGACCGCGATATCAGCTATCCGGGGCAGTACCCTTACACCCGCGGCGTGCATGCCTCAATGTATCGGGGCAAGGTCTGGACGATGCGTCAGTTCTCGGGTTTTGGGACGCCGACTCAGACCAATGAAAGATATCACTACCTGCTCGAGCACGGGCAGACAGGCCTGTCGGTCGCTTTTGATCTGCCGACACTGATGGGCTATGACTCCGATTCCGAACGCTCTCTTGGCGAGGTCGGCGTTTGCGGCGTGGCCGTCGATACTTTAAAAGATATGGAGATATTATTCGACGGCATCTCCCTTGATAAGATATCCACCTCGATGACTATCAACTGCCCCTCGACTATTCTGCTGGCTATGTATATAGCGGTTGCCGAAAAGCAGGGAGTGCCATCACAAAAATTAACCGGCACCCTTCAGAATGATATCTTAAAAGAGTATATCGCCCAGAAGGAATGGATTTACGCGCCCGAGCCGTCGATGCGGCTTATCACCGATATGATGTCATTCTGCACCGAGCACGTTCCCAAATGGAATACGATTTCGATCTCCGGCTATCATATACGTGAGGCAGGCGCAACTGCCGCCCAGGAGTTAGCGTTCACGCTTGCCGATGGTTTCTGTTATGTCGAATCGGCTATTGCTGATGGGCAGAACGTGGATGATTTTGCGCCCCGGCTGTCTCACTTTTTCAACTCGCATACCGACTTTTTCGAGGAGATCGCCAAGTACCGCGCCGCCCGCCGTATCTGGGCGCGTCACATGAAAGAAAAATACGGCGCCAAGGACCCGCGTTCGTGGCTTTTGAGGTTTCACACTCAGACTGCTGGCTGCAGCCTGACCGCTCAACAGCCCGAGAATAATATCGTCCGCACCGCTTATGAGGGTCTGGCCGGTGTGCTGGGCGGAACCCAGTCGCTTCATACCAACTCGATGGATGAAACGCTGGCGCTGCCGTCGGAGAAGGCAGTCAAAATAGCTCTGCGTACCCAGCAGTTAATCGCCCATGAAACCGGTGTGGCTAATGTGATCGATCCGCTGGCTGGCAGCTATTTCGTGGAGGCGCTGACCAACGAACTCGAACGTGAGGCCGAGGAATATTTCGAGGAAATCGAAAAACGCGGCGGCGTGCTCAAATGCATCGAGGAAGGATACTTCCAGAAAGAAATCGCCAGAAGCGCCTACCGTTACCAAATTGAAATCGAAAAGAAAGAGCGGATCATTGTCGGCGTGAATGATTATGTCGAGGAAGATGAAAAAATCGAAATACCATTGTTAATCATCGATGAGAAAGTGGCTAAAGAACAGCTAAAGAACCTGCACGAGGTGAAAGCCAGCCGCGATAACGACAAGGTCAAACGCTGTCTGGCCGAACTGAAAAGAGTGGCTGAAACCGGCGAAAACCATATGCCGGCGATGCTGGAATGCGTGCGCTGCTACACCACCGAGGGCGAAATCACCGGCACGCTCAAAGAGGTCTTCGGCGAATACATCGAACCGCCGATGATATAGGGGTTGTAAAGAGTTCCTGACAGCGCCGGAACAAGCGATTGTTGATAGAAAAAGACAGGTGTTTCGAAGAAGAATTCTACGTTTGAAGACAAGGGGCACCGGGCTATAGGATAAATACTTGACTTTTATCATGGCAAGTCATAAGTACATATAAAAAAAAGGGTAATAAAATGTTGCCAGATTTTCCTGAAATAAAAAATAAGCTTAGGATATTAAGTGATAAATTATTACAAAAAAGAAAAAATATACATTTGGGTATATTATCAGAGATTCCAAGTACGACTATTGATGAAGGAAAGAAATGGAAGGTTGTTAGGGAAGATGGCTCGATTACTGTACAGGTTTTTAAAACATTAAAAGTAGAAAGGCAAATTGATCTTTCGGGTATTGAATCATTAACAGATAAAGAAATCTTTAAAAAGATAGATGATGTTGGAAAAGAATTTGCCCAGAAACAAGCAAAGTTTATGTTTGCTCAACTTAAAGATGCTGCAGAGGAATCAGGTAATGTTTTAAAGATTAAAAACAGAAAATTGAATATGAATGATTATTTGGATCTTTTAGAAAAAGTAGATTTTAGTTTCAATAAAAATGGAGATTATAAACTTCCGAAATTAGTTGGAGGCGACCCAAACCTATATTCTGATTTATTAGAGGGATCATCAGATCCAACTTTAAAGAAGAGGTTTGATGAAATTATAGAAAAAAAGAGAGATAAATGGCGTGATAGAGAGATTAATAGAAAATTGGCTGACTAGAGCAGATGAACGCACTTTACAAGTAATTTTTAGTTATATTCTTACTGCCGAGGGATACACTATAATCCATATTTCAAGACATTGTAGTATGGAAATGGGAAAAGATATAATAGCAATAGCACCAGATGGTACTCCATGCGCTTATCAACTTAAAAGTCTAAAAAGTAAGAGATTGACATTAAATGCATGGAGGCATGAAATTCAACCACAAATATTGGATTTAGTTGCTGGTATAAACCATCCATCAGTTAATAAATCAAAATGTCATAAATCATATCTTGTTATAAATGGTAAGATTGAAGAAGAAGTTACAAGATCAATAGATGACATGAATATAAAATGGAAAAATAGTAATCAAAAATATGAATTAAATATAATCACTGAAGGTGAGATATTTAATAAAGCAAAAAAGTTGGGAATTAATATTTGGCAATCTGATTTATCGGTTTGGAAAAATGTTCTGGAATTGTATCTTAATAACGGTAAGGGAATATTACCTAAGAAAAAAATAGCAAACATTTTTGAAAAGTTGTTTCCATTTAAAAAAAATGAAAAGAAAAAAATACCTTCAAAAAATCACCTAGCTAATATTATCTCAAGCAGTGCTATATTATGTTTAATCTCAATTTCAAGTTTTACAATGGCTAAAAACTACGTAGCCGAAATTGAAGCATGGACAATTTATCTTTCATATGTATTAGCTTTGGTTGATAAATGGCATTTGCTAAAAAAGTATTGGGAAAGAGAATTTGAATTTGTTTTAGAATATATATATTTGAGTTTACAAAACCTATGTGAAGAACTTAAAGTCCGCAAAAATTATGTTGAAGGATTGGTTCTTGTTGATAAAGAGTTTTTTCATGTGAGAATTACATGGCTTATAGCATTAATGAGTATTTATGGATTATGGAATAGATGTAGGCATAATATTGAAGAAGATCATGAAGAATTCATAAAAGAATTTTGCTCAAAAAATTTTAAAAATATGAAGCTTTGGGGTGAAGCGGCGATTTTTCAATTCATCTTATATTTCTGGTATTTCAAGAAAATAAATCCAACACGAGAACCCGACGATTTATTAGCAAACTTAATTTATGCAATTTCAAAATTTAATGCCCCAGACAGTGCAAAGTGCTTAGCTAATACTTACTATGAAGCAAATGATATTTTACCTTATAAATTAGGCTTAGAAAAAGAAGATATAAGTATGAATTTTAAAGGGCAATCGTATACAATTGAAGGTCTTATTAACCTATATGTAAGATTAAATTGGAAGCAGAGCATGAAACTGTTGTGGCCTGATGCCACAAGATTAACTTTTATAGAATTTGAACCAAAATACAAATGGCATTATTATCGATGGCATAATGAAGAAGGAACTTATAAAACAGTAGTACCCAGAATTCCTAAAACTTGGAATGAATTAAAAAAAGAATCCTTTGAAAGTGAAGGAAAGCTATTACCAACAACTTTAAAAAAACATCCAATATTTGTACTTTTATTCCTTTTAGTATATCCGCATAGAGTAAATTCTCAATTACTCAGATGGCTTGATTCCCAAATAAGGAAAATACCAAGAACAATAAATTAGTCCGGGTGCCAGGTGCCCCATCCCCGCCCAAAGCGGGGGTGGGTTACCTTCATACCATCTACCAAATTTTACAATTCATAACTATCAATTGATAGGGAAACATCTCGTTTACCGCAATACCAATTATTGTGGGCGGCACACGTCCCCGTGTGCCCCTTTACAAAATCGGGCAGACCGTTCCGCCTGGGCGGATGCCGCGCACAAAGCCATGTGCTCCTGACAATTATTTTCTATTATACAGCCCCATCTCAAAATTTATATGTTGACAGGCAAGGACATTCGTTGCTATTTTGGAAAAAAGTAAAATTAAAGGAGTTTTAAAATGAAATCCAAAATCTTGTTAGTTCTTTTGCCGCTGTTTTTATTGATCTCATGCGACAAAGGAAAAATCAATGAACTAAACGAGCAGGTGGCTCGTTTACAACATCAGAACGAACAGCTTTCAAGTGAAAACGCCGAAATTAAAACATACGTGGAGGAAATTTCTAAACTTTTAGAATCAGTTGAAAGTGATCTGGATAAAATCAATGAAGTCGAAATCGATATACGCAAGATGACCGAAGCTGCAGGTTTGAGCAAAGTTGAGGGCGATGTTAGAACTAAATTAGGATTAATTGGTCAGCATATTTTAGACAGCAGAGAAAAGATTAGCGAACTGGAAAGGCAGATTTCCGCTTCAAAGGCTGATCTTAAAGGCGTGAAATCACTTGTAGCGAGCTTGAAAACGAAATTAGCAACAAAGGAAAATGAAATAACCACCTTGATGCAGGAAATGGGCATACTGGAAACCGATATTGTCAAACTGGGTGATGAAATTAAAGAGAAAGATATAAGAATAGTTGATCAGGAATCGATTATAGAAGAGCAAAACAGACGCTACTATATTTTCGACAAAGAAAAGGCGTTGAAAGAAAAAGGTATTATAAAAAAAGAGGGCGGATTTTTATTTTTTGGAAAGGTAACAAAAGTGTCCCCGAATTTAGATACCGAACATTTTAATGTGATCGATTCTGAAAGCGACTTTGAGATTAGCATTCCTCGTAAGACAAATAAAATAAAAATTATCTCACCTCATCAAGTTGATTCATATGAATTGACAGGTGATGAAAACCAGACAACCCTCGAAATCTTAGATGCCGGGCAATTTTGGAAAGCAACTAGGTGTCTGGTTGTGGTAGTTAAATAGATGAGCAGGTCAGGAGCCTTGTGCTCCTGACGATGCACCTTCTCGCAGGGGTTTGATTAATCAAACCCCTGCGCCGCTAATATATCCCAATGCACGCCCCGCAGCCTGCTGCGGGAATCTATGCAATCCTCTTTCACTTTCACTCACCCGCTGGGTGAGTTACCCATCTTTTCGTGTCGTCGGGTCTCCGCAGCCGATGACTTTTTCGATAAACAACAATAATTTCATATTTTTGTGGCAAACTCTTTTTGAATTCATTAGTTTAACACTTATAAAAAATAGAGGAGCCGTAATGAAAAAAATTGTAATAATTTTAGTTATCGTTGCAGTAGTAATATTGTATTTTGTTTTAAAGCCGTTTGAGAAGCCGGATGATTTTCAGGACAAATCGGTCAGAACATCAACATCGGCGGTAAAACGGGGCAATCTGATAGTTGCAATAAATTCAAACGGCATAGTTGAACCGATTTTGGCAGTAGAATTAAAATCAAAAGCCTCTGGTGAAATCATTGAATTATCGATAGAGGAAGGCGATTTTATCAAGAAGGGACAACTAATTGCCCGTCTCGATGCAGCAACTGCTGAAAACGACTATAACCAGGCTAAGGCGGATGTTGAAGTGGCCAGAGTGGCCTTATCTCAGGCAGAAAAACAAGCGGAACGCCAGAAGCAATTATACAGCCAGGGGCTGATTTCAGAGCTTGATTTTGAAAGCGCAACGCTGGCCAGAGAACAGGCAAATTCTCGTCTGGTCCAGGCAAAAGTCGCTTTAGAATACGCCAAGGAACGTTTATCAGATACTGTTATAAAATCGCCCATTGACGGTATAGTATTAAAAAAATATGTCGAGAAAGGGCAAATAATAGCCTCTGGGATCTCAAATGTCTCCGGCGGGACTACAATCGCCACTATCGCCGATATGTCGAAAGTCTATATTCGAGCATCAGTCGACGAGGTCGATATCGGTCAGATCGCCCCCGCACAGAAAGCGACTGTCAATGCTGAAAGCTATCCGGATCGTGAATTCTATGGCGAGGTTTTGCGCATACACCCTCAGGCAAAAGTCGAACAAAACGTCACTACTTTCGATGTCACCATTGAGGTTGACAACGCCGAGGGATTACTTATGAGCGGTATGAATGCCAGCGTTGAGATTATCGCCGGATACAAAGAAAATGTCCTGTTGATACCCAGAGAGGCTCTGACAGACATGAGGACAATAGCTCGAATGGCAGGAGCGCAACCGGGGAACGCTGAAGGGCTTCAGAAATCAAATATGCCCGGGGAATCAACCTCACAGCCGGGATTTCATCAAAAGCAAACACAAAAAAAATCCAATCCGACAAGAATGGTTATTGCTGTTGTTAATGGACAGCAGGAACTGTGGCAGGTCGAAATAGGAATGTCCAACTTTGAACAAGCTGAAGTATTATCCGGTCTGGTCGAGGGTGATACCGTTCTGACTACGATAACATCAAAGGCATTGCAGGACAGAGAAGCGTTTTTAGAAAGAATTAGAGGCCGAAGCCAGCTTCCGGGAATGAAAAAAGATACTAAAAAATGAACTGGTTCGAATTTTTTAATATCAGTCTGAATTCTCTTCTTGCAAACAAGATCAGGGCTTTCCTCACAATGCTGGGTATTATTATTGGAGTAGCCGCTGTTATAACAATGATATCTCTTGGGCAAGGGGCAAAAAAAGCTGTTACAGATAGGCTCGAGGCCCTCGGCACCAATCTGATCTATATCAGGTCCGGCGCGCCCCACTCACGAGGTGTTAGAATGGCGGCAGGTACAACACAGAGACTTGATGAAAAAGACCTCAAAAGACTTAAGACAGGTTGTGTCGCTGTTGAC
This sequence comes from uncultured bacterium, assembly GCA_965603725.1. Taxonomy (GTDB): domain Bacteria; phylum Zixibacteria; class MSB-5A5; order UBA10806; family 4484-95; genus JAGGSN01. The sequence continues at coordinate 26,937 of CBFDEC010000009.1, forward strand.
CCGATCGTACCTGAAATCAGGGGAAACAGGCAGGTAATTTATGGCAATATGAACTGGAATACTACGATAATCGGCACAAGTCCAGGATATTTTGAACTCCGGAATTATCAACTTGATGAAGGCGACAATTTTACTAATCAGGATGTTAATGCTATGAAAAGGGTTGCGGTAATCGGTCCTAAAGTTGCCGAAAACCTTTTTGCCAACGTCAACCCGGTGGGGAAAACATTGCGAATTGGACGAATGAGATTTGAGGTAATCGGTTTAACAAAATCTAAAGGAGTATCCGGAGGCTGGCTTGATTTTGATGATGTTATTCTGATACCATACACTACCGCCCAAAAACGGATTTTTGGAATCAACCATCTAAGCGGTTTAATTGCCCAAATAAAAGACGAATCGATGGTTCAGGCCGCTTACCTTGAAATTGAAAATATATTAAGAAAATCGCATCGCTTACGGCCCGATCATGACAACGATTTTTTCATTCAATCGCAATCTGATTTCGTTCAGGCCAGACAGGAAACCACTGAAACTTTTTCCTATCTTTTAGCCGGAGTGGCGCTTGTTTCACTGATTGTCGGCGGCATCGGAATTATGAATATAATGCTCGTATCGGTCACCGAACGAACCCGTGAGATCGGCGTCAGGATGGCGGTTGGCGCCAGGCGATCCGATGTTTTACTGCAGTTTATTATGGAATCAATAAGCCTTTCTCTGCTTGGCGGACTTATCGGCATCGGCGTCGGTATGGGCGGCTCATTTGTTCTTTCCGAATTTTTCGGTTGGAATACACTGATAGCGCCGGAGGCAGTGGCGTTATCATTCATGTTTGCCTTTGCAGTTGGCTTGTTTTTCGGAATCTACCCGGCCCGCAAAGCCTCCCTGCTTGACCCAATTGAAGCGCTTAGATACGAATAATATTGCCTCCTTTTAATTTAAAATATATGTGTTGGCATTCGCCATAGGCGGATTCTTCTGCCAGAGTTGTCGGAAGTAACTTCCAACAGCACAAAGGTGCTCTATATTTTAAAAGACGGTAGGTTGGGTTCCGATCCGCCGCAGGCGGAGAGAAACCCGACATTTTGATTTCGCAAAAAAACCTCAGGCGAAACTGCTTTCCACATCCTTGTTGGTGCATGAGGACATACACCAACCACGGAAATCATAGCTCCGGCAGCACCTGAGATGGACTTCTGTCACGGCCTCTCCCCGTGTGCCCCTTCTTATATAGTCGGATCGTTCAATCTGTCGACATATAAAAAAACGCCGCCAATCGGCAGCGTTTATTTGATTTTTATCCGGCTTGCCATGTAGCGTCAGGTTATCAAATCCAACGCCCGCAATCTTCATCTAATTACTTTAGCATTACCATTTTCATAGTCTGGGAAAAGCTGCCGGCATTCATGCGGTAGAAATAGACCCCCGATGGCGCATCCCGACCGCTGTCACTGGCGCCGTCCCAACGAGCCTGATGATAACCCGCCTCTTTCGACTCTGAAACAAGAGTTTTAACCTTTTGACCCAGAATGTTGAATATCTCGATACTTACAAAAGCCGGCTCGGGAATCTGGTACTCAATATTTGTCTCCGGATTGAACGGATTGGGGTAGTTCTGATTGAGAATAAACTCCGATGGCAGTGATGCTCTTTCATCTTCAACATTACTTCCTTCGCCCAGAGTTATCGTGCCCGACACGAAAACAGGCACAAAATCTACATAGCCCCTGATCAGACCAAAATATAAACGAAATGTATTCGATATAATTTCTGTATCGATTTGACAGGTCTGTTCCCCGGCATCAGGAGAAATAGCAAATGTGACAGTCATTCCCTGCAGCCTTTCGGCGTCAGTATATAACAGGGGTTCGATGATATCTCCCCCGAGATCATGAAAGCCCAGACAGCGAATATAACCATCGTCGGCGCGGATGCTGTCGTACGCTTCTTCCCACTCCTGGAAAACATTCAGCCAGCCTACTTCAGTGGGATATATCTGATCGTCGGGGCTGTTCCAGGTAACCGGAAGGAAAAAGTCAGAAACTGAATCATCAGTAACAAAATAAATTGGCACATCTACATAAGTCCATTCGCCCGGCGCATAATCGACCTCCACCGAACCGATTATCAAGCTATCAGGTATCCCCGGATCATCAGGGTCCTGGGCAAAAGCGAAAATTGATGTAAAAATAAATATCCCGGCAATTAAGAAAACAAACCTTTGCATAAACATTACCTCCAAACCTCAAGTTTAATAATATGACCCCCAATAATTACACAACAAGCATCAACCTAAACCAAATTAATACTCTGAAGATATATCTAATTAATTATATATAATTTTTTAAGATTGTCAAGACATTTTTAACTTGCAGTAAAGCAACGAGTTGAAAAGGGTTCAGGATTTTATGGAATGATTTTGTGTTAGTTTTGATTTTTCTTATGCATTCCGTACTTTTTCAGCTTTTCAAAAAGCGTTGTATAATCGACTTTTAAAATTTCCGCGGCTTTTCGTTTATTGCCATTGGTTTGAGTAAGCACTCTTTTTATAAGTCCTTTTTCGGCCTCGGCCTGTGCGTAAGCCCCAACCTCTTTTAGACCGGCTCCCTCGCGAAGTCTGATATCTGCGGCAGAGGGAAGCCTGATCGCCAGATGTTCGGGAGTTATTGTTTTTCCGGAACAAAGGATAATCGCTCTTTCTATTGTATTTTCAAGTTCTCTCACATTTCCCGGCCAGTTGTACTTTTCCAGCAGGTTTACAGCATCATGAGAAAGCTTTTTTGGTTTTTTATTCATATCCTTACAGTATTTTTCTATAAAATATTTGGCGAGTTCTGAAATATCTTCTCGTCTTTCACGGAGCGACGATATAGTTATCGGGAAAACAGAAAGCCGATAAAAAAGATCCTCACGGAATTTGCCTTTAGCGATCGCTTCTTTAAGATCAATATTTGAGGCCGCAATAATTCTGACATCAACAGTAATTTGCTTGGCGCCGCCAAGTCTTTCAAATGTTTTTTCCTGTAAAACGCGCAGCAACTTGGCCTGCAAAGCCATATCCAGATCGCCGATCTCATCTAAAAAGATCGATCCGCCATCGGCAATTTCAAACTTCCCCATTTTACGGGCTACTGAGCCGGTATAAGCTCCTTTTTCCGAACCGAAAAGTTCATTCTCCATTAGTTCACGAGGTATGGCTGCGCAATTAATTGTTATGAACGGTTTTTTATTCCTTAAAGATAACTCATGAGCGGCTCGGGCAAATAATTCTTTCCCTGTCCCGGATTCGCCGAGGAACAGAACCGTTGTATCGGATTTGGCTACCTTTTGCACGAGTTCGATAGCTTCTTTAATCTTATCAGATGACCCTATTATCTCCTTCGATCCGAGAGTATTTGCCAATTCTTCTCGCAGCATCGTATTTTCAGCCACCAGACGGCTGTTTTCGATGGCGCGCTTTATCAACATTGAAAGATGTTCGGTATCAAACGGCTTGGTTAAAAAATCGTAAGCGCCCAGGCGCATTGCCTGTACCGCCGTTTCGATTGTGCCGTACGCCGTCATCAGGATTACCGATGTTTCAGGGTCTATCTCTTTAACCTCGGAGAGCACTCCCAAACCATCCATATTGGGTAATTTCAAATCAGTCAGGACTACATCATACCTTTTATTGCGGGCTTTACCGATACCGGTTTGGCCATCGCTTGCAGCATCGACGTCATAACCTTCCGATTCGAGAGTATCAGTAAGCATTCGCTGCATGCTGTCTTTATCTTCAATTACAAGTATAGATGGCATAGTTTCACCTCTTTTTAAAATATCGGCATTATATTGTCCTGCTTGAATGATAAAACTATGGCCGGCAATTCCTGCAGGGCGAGAATCCTTGCAGCAATGCTTGATTTCTTGTTTCAATTCTCCTGAATTTTTCCGGGCTGGTTCTTTTCAGGGTGTAACAGAGCGGACGGTGAAAACGAAATGATCCATTTATATAAATATAATATTCTTCGGCTACAGGTTCAGGCAAAGACCATATGCCGGCTTTCCTTTCGATTGCTTCGATTTGATATGGCAGGTATTCATCCTTTAGATACACATTGTCAGGATATTGATAAACCAATGCCAAACCAGCGTTTAGTAAAGACCGCCCAACATTTACCGAATCGGCATAAACTTCGGCCAGCGTTCTGTTGTATCGGTCAGATCCTGATCCTGCAAGCTTTAGTGAGACTTTTTTGCTAAGTACAAGTTTTTCCAGATGCATTAAAGCCTCATCATAAAAGGGTTCGCCTGATTCAGGAGTATCAATTATGGCGATACGAACTCTCTTGCCGGAGGATAACACAAATGTATCGCCATCGAGCACTTTAACGGCTATAGTGTCAACAGAAGCAGATTTATCATCAGAAGATTTTTTCTCACTGCAATTAGAAAGAAAAACTAAACTCAAGCACGCAGGAATTAATACAAACTTTTTAAAAACAACGGTTCTCATAAGTTATTTTCTTAACCTGTAAACAGCAACAGCTCCCAGCAATATTCCCTCATAATGCCCCTCAAGCCTCTCCCCTTTTAGCGACTTAATGACTTCTGCCTGCTTTAAGAATGTGCTCAAAGAAAAGGGCAAATAGTGATAAGCATATTTCTTTTTGGTAAACAATCTTGAAATAATCGGAATGAGCTTATAAAAATATAAATAAAAGACCCAGGCAATGATTTTATTCGGTGGATGAGCAACCTCCACAATCGATGAATGTCCGCCTGGCTTTAGGATGCGGTGAATCTCCGAACCGAATGCCCTTAGATCATCCAGATTGCGAAGCGAATAACCGTTGATAATGCCGTCAAATGACGAATCCTTAAATGGCAGGTTTTCAGCGTCACAACATACATAATAAACATTCTTGCGGCCGCCAAGTTTCTGTCTGGCCAGCCTATGCATTTTAAAAGAAAAGTCACCAAGAATTATTATGCCGTTGAAGTTGTCACGATTTAACAATTCGATTGACATATCGCCTGAACCGGAACAAATATCAAGCGCCACACTATCCTGTTCATGCGGAACAATTGTTTTTTTTCTACAAAAGCCATCCAGCCCGAATGAAATTACCCTGTTTAACAGATCATAGTTTTGGGAAATGTCGTCAAACATTTGTCGAATAAATTTTTTCTTGGGCGTGTCTTCCAGATAGATCGTTTTATTCATTATTAAATCCCGATATAAACCCACCTGTTGGGCGTAGTACAAGTATCGGTCTTAAGCCCCTTACATAGTTTCCTAAAATTTCCGATTAATCATGAAGTCTATCATCTCCAGGATCAGGTTGCGTTGAGTTTCATCGATGGCTCCGTCAAGCCTGGTAAATTTTTTCTTAGCCCGGGTAGCCAATTCAATTGAGGAATCCATAGCGCTCTGAATACAATCATATTCCTCTATGAGTTTCATGATTTTTTCGATATCTTCAGATTTTTTCTGGCTGCGAGGTCTATCGAATACTTCCAGTAAGAACTTTTTATGTTCGGGGTTTGTTTTATCCATCAAGTTAATAGTAATTAATGTTCTTTTACCCTCCCATAAATCGCCGCCTATTTCTTTGCCATAGACTTCTTCATCCCCTACCAGGTTTAAAATATCATCCTGTATCTGGAAGGCTACTCCAAGGTCCAACCCGAAATCGAAAATGATTTCTTTGAATTTTACATCGGCTCCGGCAATCAGGGCGCCGATCCAGGAGGGCGTTGCGCATGTATACCAGGATGTTTTATGACGGCACATATTCAGGTAATCATCCCGATTCAAATCCCACCGTTTGTTTTTAACCCAGGAGAGCTCTATATGCTGTCCGGCAGTGGTCATACTATACATATTCAGAAATTGCTCGATTATATCGAGGGTAAGTTCCGGGCCAAGAATTTGTCGGTTGTTTTTTAGAAACTCCCACATCTTACCCGCTAAGGCATCGCCGGCGTTCAAAGCCAGTGGAACGCCATGCTTAATATGCAAAGCCGGCAATCCGCGCCTTAACTCAGAACCATCTTCGATATCATCATGAATCACAATCCAGTTTTGAAAAAGCTCCAGGGCCGCGGCAGTATTAAGCGCTGATTCGATCTTTCCACCGTAAGCCCGACAAAAAATTAAAAGTATTGAAGGTCTTAACCCTTTACCTCCCCGGCTGGGATAATCACTCATCATCTGAAAAAGACTGTTCACTTCAGGCACAGAATGAAATCTTGGCAGCTTGCCGAAAATATATTCATCAACTTGCTTTTTGTATTCCTTCAGGGTCGAAAAAAAATCGCTCATGCCTGTATTTAAAAACCTACGGCAAGAATGTCAATCAGTTTCTGCCCGACAGATAACAAATCAGAGAAATTTTAAGTATAACCTATTGATATATATAAAATGACTTTGAGTTATTGAAATCGGGTTTTATTTTTTTGACTGAACATCCGCCGTATCTTTGAGCTTGGCTGCCAGGGCATTTTGAACCAGGGCTTTGATTTTATTCATCTCGAATGGCTTGGCAAGGATTCCATCAAGCATGCTTTGTCTGACCATTTCATCATCTATCTGGTTGCCCCACCCGGATATCATTACCACCGGCACGTCAGGCCTTAACGACTTACAAATCCTTGCTACCTCCCAGCCGCTGATACCCGGCATACCAAGGTCGGTAATTACAATATTGAAATCACCTTTCTTAAACTGTTCTACACCTTCCTCGCCAGTTACAGCTAAGGACACATCATGACCCATGAACTTAAGTATATCACCGATAACTTCCAGAATGTTTATATCATCATCAATGACCAGCGCTCTGGCCTTTATCTCATCTTTAACCTCAGAAACGGCAGCCGGCTTTGTTTTAGCTTTGGCGGTGGTCTGGAATGAGAGTGTAAAAGTCGTCCCCACTCCGGGTTTTGAATCAACATCAATTTCGACTTTGTGACGGGTAACTATACCGTAGACGACAGCTAATCCCATTCCCGTACCCTGCTTACCTTTGGTAGTGAAGAACGGGAAAAACATTCGGTTTAATGTATTATCAGCCATCCCAACCCCGTTATCCTTAATCGTAACAACTGCCTGATCATCCTTCATATATGACTTGATCTTGATATAACCGCCCTCAGTCAAGGCGTCAACAGCATTTAAAATAATATTAGAAAACGCTTCAACCAGGTCGGGTTGATTACCGAGTATCGGGAGAAGTTCACCACGTTCAAAGGTTAGAACAATCACAACTCCCTGGCGCTGGCAATCATCTTTCCATCGCGGCTTAGTCATTTCGACAGCGTCAGCTATAGCTTTATTCAGGTCAACATGTTCAAACTGCCCCCCGCCTGATACTCTGGTAAAGTTTTGTAATTTCTGAACGGTTTTGGCGCCCCTGAAGGTTACTTCCTCAATTTGTCTGAGCTGATCAAGCCATTTGCTGTTTTTGATTTCACTCAACAGCAACTGGGTTCTACCCAAAATGGTTCCCAGCACATTATTGAAATCATGGGCGACGCCGCCGGCCATTTCGCCAAGGGCTCTAAGTTTTTCAGTTAATATTAGCTGTTCCTGGGTAGTGGAAAGCTCTTTATAGGCTTTCTCAAGGCTTTGAAAAAGCTTGGCATTCTCGATGGCGTCGGCGGTCTGACGCGCAAAAATAGTCAGTATATCAAGATCATCCTGGACAAACTGTTTGGCTTTGGTTGAGCGCAATGTTACAGCTCCAATAACCTCGCCAGACCATGTTAAAGGAGCGCTGATGAGCGACTCCTGTTCATCCGGCGGAGTGCCGGGTACATGATAGGTTCGTGGATCAGATTCTGAATGGTTCGAAATAAGCCCTATACCGCTCTGGGCGACCAGACCGGTTAATCCCTCCCCGAGTTTTAAGGTAATTTTTGAAATTTCTTCTTCATGTTGTTCATCGACTGTAATTAAAGGTCTCAGAAGGTCTGACTTTTTATCCAGAGTAAATATTGTCCCGCCATCAGCGCCGACGATTTTAGTCGCCAGGTTTATAGCTTTCTCTAAAACCTCGGTATAATTCAGCGATGAATAAATAGCGGTTGACAATTCCAGCAAAGCGGCCAGTTTGGCATTAAGTTCCTGACCAATTCTTTCTTTCAATGACAGTTTCAATGAAAGCGCAACCTGTTCGGTTATAAAAGCGGCTTTCTCAGCATAGCTTTTCGAATAATCCGACGGCAATTCATGCCAGCCCCAGATCAAAAATCCGCCGCCAATATCCACAAGTTCAAATGGAATTGTCAGCGCTTTTCGGCAGTGAAGCGTTTTAGCAAATACATTGCAGATAGGTTTTGTGCATAAGAGCTCATCATTTTCATCTGAAGGATTAAAGTCCTGTTGTGAGCATAATTCCCAGGTATTGGGAGCGATCTTTTGCAATTCTTTTTCGAGTTGAGCTGTTTCATTTGTTTTTTTATTTATCAGCAAATAGCATTGCATCAAGACCGAATCGACAATAATCAGGGCGAAATAATCAGCGCCCAGGTTCTGACTGTTCCTTATCGAGATTGCCTCGAATATGGGCAATACATGGTTCTTATGCAATCCTACCGGCATCGACTTTCCTTACATTAACCTGGCTAATTAAGTCCTTTACCTGCTCCAGAGTGAAAGGTTTTTTCAAAACTTGCGTCAATCCTCTTGACGCCAGGTCCTGTTTTTTGATTTCTTTATTCCAGCCAGTCATTGGCACAATCCGGCAATCAGGAGAAGCGCTTTTAACCATGTCAATAACTTTCCAACCATCCTTATCAGGCAAGCCAAGGTCGGTTATTACCAGATCGAAAGAATGTTTTGATAAAAGATCACTGGCCTGGGCATAATCACAAGCCATTACGACTTTATCACACAGGCCTTTTATTATTTCATGCAAAATAGCTCGAAAGTTGTCGTCATCCTCCACCACCAGAACTGACAGGGCTGAGACATTGCTTTCGGCCGTTGATTCTTTTATAGCCGGAAGTTTTATTGTAAATACTGTACCTTTGCCCGGTTCACTTTCAACTGTGATTTCGCCGCTGTGGCGATTTATTATAGCATATACCATTGCCAGACCGAGACCGGTTCCCAGGCGACCTTTAGTGGTAAAATATGGGTCGAAAATCCGCTTAACTGTATCGGCGTCCATCCCGATACCGTCATCACTGATGTGTAAAATGACATTTTCAGATTCAACATGGGCGTCGATATTGATATTACCATCCCCGGAAATGGCGTCAATGGCATTAAGTATTAAATTAGAGATCACTTCGACCAGCTCCGAACGATTGCCTGTAATACAAAGATCACCTATCAGCCTGGTTTTAACTTTAATTAATTTACAGCTTTGAATATCCTCCCATTTGGGTCTGGTCATCTCGACTGTATCTTCAATAATCTCCGCCAGTTTGATTGCAGAGAATTTGTTTTCGCTTTTGCTTTTTGTAAATTCATTTATGCGGGACAGAATACTTATACCATCAACGGCCGACTTTTCAATGACCTTCAGATTCTTAAACAGTACATTTTGGGAAACATCTTTATTCTGATCTTTAGCCAGGGTCAACATCTGTACTCGCCCGACTATGGCGGCTAAGATATTCTTAAAATCATGTGCAATACCGGCGGCCACCTCTCCCAGGGCTTTAAACTTTTCAGTTTGAATAAGTTTTTCCTGCGTTTCAGCTAAACGATCGTAGGCTTTTTTTAGTTCGCTGTAAAGCATGGCATTACTTATAGCTATTTCCAGGTGTTGAGAAACGTCATACAACAATGAATTGTCCTGGGGTCTGAAACCCTCTGGATTAGGGTTGCCTACCAGTAGAAATCCGATATGCTTATTTTCATGCTTGATTGGTGAAATTGCTATATAATTAATATCCTGGTCATGAAAATATTTTTGCAGGGGATCGGTTAACCTCATTTCGTTTATGTTGTAATAAACCGGTTTAGCCTGCCTGACAACTTCAGCGAAATATAGCTCCAGACTTTCGATATCGGGCATTTCCCATATACCGTCTTTATACCTTTTAAAATAATCCGACTGATCGGGATATTCAGGATGTTCCTTGAATACAATGGTCGCCCAGTTATAACCGGTGATCTCGGACAACGATTTGACAATTCGGTTGAACAGATCTTCCAGATCAAGAGTGGCAGAAATCGCCTGGTTGATCTGGTCGACCAAACTTAGCCGTTCAGCGGTATCGATAGTCTCGCTATACAGGCTTATGTTATTAAGCGTAACCGCTAAAAATTCGGCAATTGTCTGAAGAGTAGTCAGGTCTATCCGAGAGAACGCCTTGGGACGCCTGTCCTGGATATCGAGTACCCCGTGAAAATTTCTACCGGCCACCAGCGGCAGACTATATCGCGACTTAACGCCTTCAATCCCGACGTCGAGATCATCCGGAGAAATATCATTCTGATAATAACTCTTCCACTGCTTAAAAACAATTGACAGTGTTCCCTTATCGGTGGGAAGTTTCAAACCCGGTTCATATCCTTGTCCCCAGCGACAACTCTGCTGAGCCAGCCTGAGCTGGTCATCATAATCGGGAACAAACACGGCGACCAAATCGAAACCAAACCCTTCTGACAATGACTTAACAGCTTCACTTAGCAGTTCAGATTGATTCAGGATGCCGGAAAGTTTTTTTACCAGCGAATTTGTCAGGGCGAGTTTAGCAGTGCGTTCGCGTTCTATCTGTTTCAGCCTTATCTTCTCCATGGCGGCTGCAACCTGATCTATCAACGATTCTAACAAATCCTCTTCACGCTTTGTAAAAGCATATTTTTCACTGGACTCAACATCAAGGACACCCACAACTTTTCCATGTAAAATAACTGGCACTGCCAGCTCTGAACCGGTCTTACCGGTTGAGACGATAAATCTTTTATCCTTGCTGACATCGCCCACATTGATGGTTTTCTTTTGGGCGGCGGCATGCCCGGTTATGCCTTCTTGGCCAATTTTAAAGCGATGTCCCAGTTGGTACTCGGGATATTCGCCGATCGTTGTCACTATATACAGTTCATCAGTATCGAAATCTCTTAACATAAAGGCGCAATTTGAGATATTAAAATTCATCGAAATTGCGTTTAAGACCCTGTTATAAAATGGTATCAAATCGAGATCAGAATTTAAAGCCTGACCGACATCAAACATTGTCGTTATCTGAGCGACTTTATCTATAATCATCGAATACATGCGGGCGTTCTCAATAGCGGCCGCTGCCTGGGCAACCAGAGCGGCGCTTAAATCAACAACGTCTCTGTTTAAAACTGATCGGTCCTCAGTCCGTTGCTCAACCATTATAAGAATGCCGGTAAGTTTCCCTGCGCGTTTAAGGGGAGCTATCAGAGCATCGGAACAACCATACAGCTTCAAAGCCTTCAGATCATCTTTAGGACATGGTTTTAAATCCCTTTCTTCCATCAGGAACGGAGTGTTTAAGGACATTATCTCCTGCAGCCAGGACATCTTCTCTATGTCAATTATTCTTTCCTCAGGGCTGACTGTCAGGCCGCCTCTATTTGAATAGAACTTCTGCATATACATTTTATCAGTATCATCCTGGCTCAATAAAATATAACTGTAGCTGCAGCCGAAATAATCGCCAAGTTTGGCCACTAGAATATTGCAGACCTCATCGAGATCTAAAGAGGAGGAAATTGCCAGGGAGGTTTTCATTAGCATTTCGTTTCGCTTATTCTCCTTGGAAATCAGAACCTGGTTATTATGATTTTCATAAAACCACGAGGCGGCAATACCTACAAAATCAAGCTTTGGATAATAATATTCGTTATACGATGGAGTTTCCTTATGAAAAAATACAATTACTCCTATAGGTCTGCCCTGCGGCATTAATGGCAGCAGCCAGGCAGCCTCAAAATCTTCGAATAATCTCTGACAATTGCCTTTAATCCTTTGCGGATTCGTAAGAAAACGTGGAAAACCAGTCTCAAATATTTCAGATACAACGCCGGTTCCGTAAATAGCATAATCTTCCCTGGAACGGGATTTAATTCTGCAATGGCCGCAGAGTTTCATCTCTCCTTTCGGATCTATTATAAAAGCGGCTGCCGCATCAAACTCCAGCTGCTCACATGAAAGATTCAGCAAATGACTGTAACCGTCACTGAGCGTCTGAACATCATCAAGACTGTCTTTAATTTGCTGAAAGATCTTTATAACGCCGGTGCCAATTCCTGTGCTTCTATCTTTATATTCTATTTTCACGGTTTGAGAATGATCGTTGGAGTCGACTTCCTTTTCTGACCTTTTTTTTGACGATGTTACTTTTGGTTCTTTGACGAACCTGATTGATTTTATGATAGCATATATAACGGTAATCGAACCGATAGCAACAAGCAGCAGCACCGGAGTAAATATTTCAGCGCTTCTGATGCCTTCCAGCGCAAACAAATTTAAACGATCAATCAACAGCAGGAAAATTGCCAATCCTGCCATGCTGATCCATTTTAGTATTCTATTATGATCGGGTCTTGAGGATGATATCATATAAATATCAAAGTTATCTTTTCACAATGGTTTCAACTATTCTTTTAGCTTCAGCAAATTGGCCGGACAGTTTATGGATTTTCTCAGCGTTTCTATTAATCACATCGAGATACTTGATAAGCTCTTCCCTGTCAACGTTGAGTTTATTTTTAAGGTATTCGCATGAGGCCAGGATACCAGCCAAGGGACCGTTAATCCGGCTGTTGAAACCTGGGATCATTTTAAAAGTATCAGCCTGGTTCTCATAATAACGAAGACGTCTGTTAGCTATCCTGTTTGAATCGGCAAGGATATTCCTGGTGGCAATACTGTTTTTGTGCATTAGAGACATTGATATCACATTTGTCAACAAAACAGCAAAAACCAGTTGATGAGAACTAATTTTATTACGATCAGAACTGCGGCTCTCACCGATAGTGACAACGCCGGCCGTTTTCCCCTCGGTAATTATCGGTATAATCATACACTGAGATATGCCTTTTGGCATCAGCAGATTGGCTTCCAGTTCAGAAATTTTTGCAGTTATATTATTATCGCTTATTATTTCGGGTTTACCGGTTGCCATAACTTTCCTGTGCGTATAAAGCTCGGCCAACGGTAAACCGGTAATAGTCCTTTCATCCCATAAAAGCTCCCGGCGCTGATAGATAGCGGCGGTCTGAAATCTCTTTCTATCGTTGTCGAGAAGCATGATACGGCAGAACGTGGATGGCGTATTTTCGACTATTATCCTGGCCAGTTCACGATATATATTAACTGATGTTCCCTGGTCACCAGCCGCCTCCAGTGAATATTTAACGGCTCCGATTTTATCGAACGTATCGGATGTCAATGAATTGTTCATCTCCTCCAGTACCGACCCGGATATCACAGAAGCAATGGCCTCCATAACAATAATATCATTCTGGCCGAATTTATGGTCCGTTTTAACCGAGACGTTTAGGGCTCCTATTGGTTCACCTCCGATTACAACGGGCGTAAAAATCGTCCTTGTATTTTGCGGAGGTTTATACTCTTCTCCCAGCAGATTTACATTGTCCGGCAGAGTCAGCCCCCGATTATTGGACATAACCCATCTTACCGGAATATAATTATCGCCGGCAAAATATCCCTTATCAATAACAACATTTCCACCGGTGGGAAGATTAAAATCCAGAACATGCGGCGCCCCGTCGCCTTTAAGATAAAGGTTAACCGAATTAAATTTCAAGAATTGCCTTAATAACTTAGCCAGCCTTATGACGCATGTATTCAGATTGTCGTTAGACCGAGAGGTTTTCAGTATTACAGCGACAAAATCTCGGAAAGCCTGTTGCGATTGAATCGATCGCTGCAAACCATCTCTGTAAAAAGCCAGACCCAAATTGGCGCTGACTGCTTCTAAAATCCGCAGCTCTTCCTGTGAAAATACCCGGGGGTGGTCTGTATATACAGTCAGTACGCCCACTCGTTTAATGCCAAAATCGACCGGTATGGCAAGAGCTTCAACAACAGGTCCATTCGTTGTTTCAATTATAATATCTTTATGGATTCGAATGCTTTCGTCAGTTTGAAATATCTCGCCGGTCTCGAAGACTTTGCTGTACAGACTATTATCGGACGAGCTTATAAGTTCTTTCGATTTTTCAGTTAATCCGATTGAGGCAAATAGTGATAAACGGTTTTCCCTGCTCAAAATATGAATTGAAGCCCCCTGATAACCATAGTTTTCCAAGGCGGCAGACGCTATTTTACTAAATGTAGTTGGGGAGGCATCACCATAGGAAGACACTTTGGTTATAGACTCATATAGGCTGATACTCTTTGTTGCTTTCTGAAGACGGCTTGTAACGGAAAAAAGATAAGGCAGCCAGAGTATCATCCCCCAGATTACAAGAGTCCAGCCCACAATGTAACCCATTACTGATTCTATGATAAAATAAATCATGGAAAGGCTGTAACCGGGACCAAGCAATCCCATATGACCAGCCAGACCGACAGTTGTTCCAAGCGCCAGTAAGACACAGCCATATGTCATAAGCCTTAAGGCTTTTGGACGAAATAAAAAATACCCGGATTTCAACTTGGCAACGGCCAGAAATATAGCAATAAGGGCCATTAGCCAGATAAGCTTCTGATGAATTAATATCATGCACTACTCCAGCTTTTAACTTAATATTTTTTATTATATTTATCGGTTTTTTGTCAGATATAATAAGCCCAGATAAAGAAAAAAGCCTTTAAAAATCGACTTTTTCACATAGTCAGTTTAGTCATTTATATATGTGAATGGCGCTAGCAATAAATAAAACGTAAACTGTCATAATTTAACTGGACTGATTCAAAGTCCTGTCAGGTCATGCCCGCAAGGGTGTGACCTGACAGCACCTATATGCGGTCAGGTCACGTTTTACTACGACCTGACCGAACATTAAATATTCATTAATGCTATGTCGATGATATTACAACACAATAGGTTAAATGCCATTTTCTTGAATTGACAATGTGGTTTATGAGTAAAGCAGGTTAAGCTTTATGCTTAGACAACTAACCCTGAGAGCGATATTCACCAAGCTTGTTTCTTAAAGTTCTGGTAGTGATTCCCAGAATTTCAGCAGTTCTGGCTTTGTTCCATTCATTGGCCTCAAGTGTTCTATATATCAGGCGCCGCTCCATATCGGCTATTGTAGATCCCACATCGCTATCAACGCCCTCAAAACCCGGTGAACCCACGGCAACTTCCATTGGAAAATCAGAAATTTTCAGCTCCTGCGAGCTGGACATAACAACCGCGCGTTCAATGTAATTCTCCAGCTCTCGTACATTTCCCGGCCAATTGTAGCTCATGAAATATTTAACCACTTTTTCTGAAAGAGCTTTTATCGGGACTCCTTCACGGCGACAGTATTTCTGCAAAAAATATTCAGACATCAATGGGATATCATCGAGACGCTCACGTAAGGGCGGCAAATTAATCGGGATTACCTGAAGCCTGAAAAATAGGTCGTCACGGAATTTACCTTTACTTACCTCCTGTTTCAGATCGCGATTAGAGGTGGCAATAATCCGCACATCAACTGATATGGTTTGCCCGGAGCCAAGACGTTCCAGCTCACGTTCCTGAATTACTCTTAAAAGCTTTGTCTGAATTTTCGGCGATATTTCCGAAATTTCATCCAGTAAGAGCGTGCCTCTGTTTGCCTGTTCAAAACGGCCGGTGCTTGACTTTACAGCGCTGGTGAAAGCGCCTTTCTCATGACCGAAAAGTTCGGACTCGATAAGCCCCTCCGGCAAAGCGGCACAGTTCATTTTTATAAAAGGTCTATCAGCCCTGCTGGAATTGTAATGAATAGCTCTGGCAACTATCTCCTTGCCGGTGCCGGTCTCACCGCTTATCAATACCGTTGATACAGTATTTGCAACATTTTTGATAATGTCAAATATTTTCAACATGGCCGGAGAACGTCCAATCAGGTTTTCATAAGAATAGCTTTCAGCCAGTTCCTGCTTCAAATAGCGATTTTCTTCTTTAAGTTTTTTGTAATCCAAAGCCCTGCTTACAAGTATTTCCAACTCGCTGGCATTAAATGGCTTGGTAATATAGTCACAGGCTCCTAATTTCATCGCCTCAACTGCATTTTCAATTGTTCCAAAGGCGGTGATGACCATAACCCGGCAGTCAGGCTGAACGCTCATGGCGGCTTTTAAAACGTCAATGCCGCTGGCTTTCTGCATTTTCAGATCGGTGACAATCAGGTCGAACTCCAGTTTATTGAGCATCTCAATTGCCATCTCGCCTGATTTCGCCTGTTCAACCCCGTATCCTTTTCTGTTAAGGGTCTCGATAATAAACTCCCGAACCAGGGAATCATCGTCAACGACTAATATTTTTGAACTCATCCTTTAAACCTTTCAAAGCGGCAATTCAATTGTAAAAACTGCGCCTCCACTTTCCCGGTTCTCTGCGTAAATAGCGCCGTTATGAAAATCGACCACCTTTTTAACCATCGACAATCCCAGCCCGGTTCCATTTGCCCGGGTAGTGTAAAAAGGCTTAAAAAGCTTTTCGCAATCTTCAACAGGAAAACCCCTCCCGGTATCATGAAACTTGATTATAAGGTTGTTTTGATCATTTTCTTCCACGGTTATTTTTAGAACGCCTTTATCCGGTTCAATTGCCTGGCAGGCATTATGGGCGATATTAATAAACGCCTGACGCATTAATATAGGATCAAATCTGTAATTATACTCCTTAATATCAGAATGCAGTTCTATCTTTGCTTTGCCGATAAAAGGTTCGTCCGCCAGTTTTTCAACTACATCATGTATGAATTTTAATATGTCAAGTTCGCGGAATTCTGGTTCCGTCTTCTTGGTAAAGTCCATAAGATTGGTAATAATCCTATTCAGTTCTTTTGCACCCTTATATATCTTTTGCGAGATATTGGCCGATGGATGATCCTGGGGGAAATCTCTCATTAAAAGTTCGCTAAAACCGATAATGCCGGACAGAGGATTTCTAACCTGATGGGCGACAGTAGCAATCATCTCGCCAAGCGCCGCCAGGGCTGAAACATGCCTGATGGTTTCTCTTAGTTTTTTCTCTGCAGCAATATCATGCAGTATTTCCACCACCCCGTAAAAATTACCATCATCATCAAAAATCCGGTTTGCTGAATATCCGACAGGCTGCGAACTATACCACTTTTCACCGTGGACTTTTACCTCGGTTCCTTTCAGAAGATTGAAAGTCGGATTATGTTCTTCTCCAGGGAATACATCTAAATAATTATTATTATAAGCGTCATCTCGCGTAATACCGGTTAACCGTTCAGCAGCTTTGTTAAAAAGGCTGATCCTGCCATCGACTCCAAACACCACAATGCCCGCGTTAAGACATTCCAGAATATTATTTAGATAAGTTGATAGTCGGCTGTTGGCTGCCAGAGCCTCGGTAAGCTGAATGTTGGCCTGCTCGAGTCGCTGACTCTGTGTTTCGAATTTTTTGGAAATTTCCCGGTAATCGTTTTGCAGTTTTTCTGCCAGTTCGGATAAAGAAACATAGGAATCGGCGATTTTTATTAATTCCTCAAGCTGCTGATTATCTAATTCCATATATTTATTATATCATAAGTATAGAAAATATCAATTAAATTTTAGATAAAAACGGAAACAAACAACCCTGATTAAAAACAATGTACTATCTCATCAGCCATTCTGTTAAGAGGAACAACTCTGTCGGCTAACTTATTGTCTACAATAGCCCTGGGCATACCATACACAACGCAGGTGTCTTCACTTTGGGCAAAGACGCTACCGCCTTTTTTCTTGACAAGCCGCATACCTTCAAGACCGTCAGAACCCATGCCGGTCATAATTACTCCAAGCACTCTCGAACCATAACCTTCCACAATAGACCTAACCATTATATCCACGGCTGGTTTGTGAAGCGTTTTAGACGGCTCATTAGATAGAATCACTCGACCGTATGATACGAGGTTCTTAACAGTTAAATGCTTATCTCCGGGAGCAATATAAACTGTACCCGGAGCGAGTGTTTCACCCTGTTCGGCCTCCTTGACCGTTACTTGCGATATAGAGTTGAGTCTCTCAGCCAAAGACTTGGTAAATGTTGGCGGCATATGTTGAACAATAGTAACCGGTACGGGAAGGTTCTTAGGCAGACGCGGAATTACGGCCTGAAGAGCAGGCGGACCGCCGGTTGATGTCCCAATGGCAATTATATGAAAATTTTTTCTTTCGCTCTTACACTCGACCACATATGTCGGAACAGGAGCCCTGCTGGGCCTGAAGGTTTTCGGTTTTTGTTGATTTTTGAATGCCCGGATAAGTCGTTGCTTATTAAGGGCAATATGTTTGATTTTTTTTAAGAGCTCTTCTCTAATTTTTACGATATCAAGAGCCACATAAGATGATTGTTTGGGAATAAAATCAACCGCCCCCAACGAAAGCGCATCGAGAGTGGCGGATGCTCCATCGGTAGTAAGAGAACTGACCATCATAACCGGAGTAGGATTATCGGCCATTATGCGTTTTAAAGCCGTTAGCCCATCCATCCTGGGCATTTCAATATCTAAAGTGATAATGTCAGGTTTAAGCTTCTGTACCATCTCGATACCTTCGATGCCATTATGAGCCATGCCTATGACTTTAATATCGGGGTCAGACTCCAACATTATAGAGATAGCTTTTCGCATAAAAGCGGAATCATCTACAACTAATACACGAACTTGTTTCATGGTTAAATCTTTAAAACGAGATCAAACAAGCTGGCCAGGTCAAGAATAAGTCTTACCCTGCCATCACCCATTATTGTTGCGCCAGCCACCCCCGGTGTATTGCCAAGGTATTCACCCATCGATTTTATGACAACTTCCTCCTGTCCGAGAAGTGATTCGACTATCAATCCGAGCTTCTTTTCAGCTAAACCAACCACAACAACCCTTAAACGATCCCTCTTTTCAGGCGATTTATTAAAAAGCGCTTCGGTTAAATCAACGAGAGGCAATATCGTGTCTCGATGCTTTACAACCTTTTTTTGATTGATATATTTAATTTGATCAGGAGATATTACCACTGTTTCTATAACAGAAGTCAGCGGTATGGCAAAAATATCATTTTCACTTTCTACCAATAAACCCTGAATAATAGCCAGCGTAAGCGGCAGTCTTATTGTTACTAACGACCCTTTTCCTTCCTCGCTGGATAATTCTATTGTACCCTTCAACTTCTCGATATTAGTCCTGACAACATCCATACCCACGCCCCGACCGGAAACGTTGGTCGTTTTTGCCGCGGTTGAAAAACCTGGCTGAAATATGAAATTAAGAATCTCTTTCCGGGATAATTCCTCGGCGGTTTCCGAAGTCGTCAATCCCCGCTCAATCGCTTTCTGTTTAATGACTTCAATATTCATGCCCTTACCATCATCAGCCACCTCGATAATGATATTATTGCCTATTTGGTAAGCAGAGAGCTTGATTATACCCCGTTCCGGTTTGCCGGATTTTACTCTATCTTCGGGTAATTCTATTCCATGATCCACCGAGTTGCGGATTAAATGCACCAGTGGATCGTTGATTTCCTCGATTACGGACTTATCCAGTTCCGTTTCCTCACCTGATATTTCCAGATCTATCTTTTTTGATAGATCGCGGGACAGGTCACGGACAACCCGTGGGAACTTGTTGAAGACGTGCCCAACCTGCAGCATCCTCATTTTCATGATAGCCACGTGCAGTTCTGTAGTTATAAGATTAATCTGGGAGGAGGATTGTTGGAGGTTATCCAAAATACCTTCGCCCTCATGTTCGGCCTGCAATTTCCCGATGGTCTGCAACAGGGCATTTCTGCCAAGTACAAGTTCACCAACCATGTTGACCAGACTGTCAAGCCTGTCAACGCCTACTCTGATTGTTGAATCAACTTTTTTTCCAAAGGCTTTCTGGAGCGTTGAGACGCTTTGAGATTCAGTTTGAGAAGGCCGGCTTTCCACCGACTTTGCCGAAGCTTCAACTTCAGGTTCATCTTCCCAGATTTCGGGTGTTTCTTGATCTTCAGATTGGGATGGTTCTTTCTCTTCAGTTTCTTCTGTGCTTTCAGACGGCCGGGCTGTACCAGCCGTGGCTGTTTGCTCCTCATAAATTCGCTTCAGCTTTTCAATTATTCCGTTAATATCGGTATTTCCCTGGTTGTTATCGATGATATCCTGAAGGACAAGTTTAACAAAATCAACCGCCTCTAAAAGAACATCCATTGTTTCTTCGGCAACCTGCAATTCATTCTTGCGGAGCTTATTGAGAACATCTTCCATGTTATGCGTCAACCGCATTAATTCACCAAATCCAAGAAAACCCGATGTCCCTTTCATCGTATGAGCGCCTCTAAATATCTCATTCAATAGGTCTAAATTCGCAGGATCTTTTTCAAGCTTGACTAAATTTGAGTCTAAGGATTCGATAATCTCATTAGTCTCGATCATAAACTCATCGATAATAGACTGCATTTCATCAAGTTCAAATTCAGGATTGCTCATTGCTCACTCTCAAAAACATCGTTTCAATTCAGTTTTGCATATCATTCCAGGTTTGAGATAATATTGTCTATTTCATCTTGCTGTTTTGCACCATCAACATTGAACTGAGCGTTAGGATCGTACACACGTTTCTTTTTGTCTTCTTTTGTCTTGGGTACCTCATTTTTAACTCCAACGGCGCCCAGAAGAGACATCAATTTATCTTCCACATCATCGAGTAGAGTTATAGCGTGGTCCATTTGCTGAGAGGTAATATCCTGAAACTGCAGCGCATCCATTATGCTGTAAGAATCATTTAAACAGGCTTCAGAATTCTCATGAACTTTATTTAATAATTCTCTAAGCTCTCCATTTGACGACAGTATATTTTCAGGAATAAGCTCTTTCATCTTCTTAATCCACCCGGCATTATCAGTTTCCCGATTTGAAATAGCCTCAACCATATCCAGGACTCTGTGAGTAGCCTTTTCGGTTTGTTCAGTAACTCTTTCAAGATGTTGGGTTGTTGTAGGAACTTTTTCAAACGATTCCTGGATAGGCTTGCGTATCTCGCGAAAGACGCCCATCATTTTGCTTATTGATGAGGTTAGCTCCTTGAGTTCTTTACGTATCTGTCCGGTCATTTCCGATTTATTTGTTTTATTTTCTGACATTTAAATCTCCCTTCTATACTGATTGCAACACCTGGTTAATCTTTTCAGCGAGCGTCTCAGGTGTAAAAGGTTTAACTATATAGTTATTGACTCCCGCTTTCATCGCCTGGATAATATCTTCCTTGACAGATCTGGTTGTAACCATCAGAATCGGTAAAGATTGGAGGTCCGGATCTGCCCTGATTGAGGTAACGAATGTCAAGCCATCCATCTCGGGCATATTCCAGTCAGTTATTACAAAATCGAATTTTTCGACTTTCAATTTTGTAATAGCGTCTTTACCATCTGTCGCCTCAATAACATCATTGAAGCCTGCTCTTTTAAGTGTATTCATGATGATTCTTCTCATTGTTGGAGAATCATCGACTGCTAATATTTTTAAATCAGCCAATTTTATTCCCTCCTTCAAACAGGTTGCTTCAACTGCAAATATTTTGAAACCTCAGCTATTAGAACTGGGGGTCTGAACGGTTTTACAAGATATGACGAAGCGCCAACTTCAGTCCCAAGCTTTATATCTTTTTCATCCTCCTCAGAAGAAAGAATAATAATCGGGACATTAGCATGAGCCTGATTTTCCTTGACTGTTTTAATAAATTCATAACCATCAACATTAGGCATATTCAGATCGGTTATTATCAAATCAACGCCATTTTCCAATGAAGACAGTTTCTCAAGGGCATCCATACCATCGCAGGCAGTTATGACTTTACAACCGGCTGATCTCAGCGCAAAAGAAACGAACTTAACCACGGTCGGTGAGTCGTCCACTACCATTATTAAACTGTCAGCCATATCTCGCCTCGTATAGTTACTCTTTCTTATAAACAAGCCCATTTTTAAAATACACCAGCTTGAATGCTTTGCTTATACCATGCAAAGATTCCGAATGGCCGATGAAATAATAACCACCCTTAACCAAGCTGTTATAAAAATATTTGACGATTTTTCTTTTAATCTCATCTGAAAAGTAAATCGTCACATTTCGACAAAAAATTATATCTACATTTCTTATTAAAGACATTTTCATACTATCAATCATGTTTATCTGTGAGAACTTAACCAGTTTTTTCACAATATCTTTGATATGATAAACATTGCCTTTTTTAGTAAAGTACTTATCTATATAGAGCTTGGGCGTTGTTCTGAGGGACAATTCATGGTAAATACCTTTCCTGGCAGCAGTAAGGACTTCCAGAGAAATATCATTGGCAATAATCTCAACATTGTAACTGGTATGATTAAGTATTTTCTCCATTATATTCATCGACATGGTATAAGGTTCTTCTCCGGTTGAACATCCGGCGCTCCATATCCTCAAAGTTGAACCCGGCTGCTTCGTTTCCATTATTTTAGGTAAAACTTCATCAGTAAAAGCTACAATTTGGGGCATATTTCGAAAAAAAGATGTTTCATTGGTTGTAAGAAGGTTCATCAGCACGTTAAACTCTTTCATTCCGGTATCGTACTTAACCATATAGAAATAATCCTTGAAATTTTTTATGCCGAGTTGATTCATTCTATTTCCGAGACGGTTTTTAACAAGGTACATTTTTGTTTCAGGAAAATACATACCAGATTTTTCATGTATATAATCTCTGAAAGAAATAAAATCATCCAACTTAATGTCAGGAGCGGTAATTGACTCAGTAAAAACGGCGGCAGTGTTTGCAGTTTTATTATCACCCACAACGCTTTTTTTTGGTAATGTGCTAGTTAATGTCACGTCCTCACCTGCAATCCAGAATTATTATTTTTGTAGATTATTTAACATTCCTTAAATTACTAACTGCCGGCTGTTAATTCTCTTCAGTCAACATAACTTTGTTTATAAACATTTCTAATACTGTCAAGCTTAAAGATCATTGGTTTTGACCTTGGATTTAGAATAACCGTTTTGTATTCTAAATCGATATTCATCAATCCCTTTCTTGACTATTTTTAATAGGTCAAACATCTTAAACGGTTTAATAATATAATCATATACTCCCTTGCGGATCGATTCAATTGCGCTGTCTAAAGAAGGGTAAGCCGTCATTATTATCACCGGTACATGCGGCCTTTTCTGGTATAAAACAGATGTAACCTGAATACCGTCAACTTCAGGCATTTTCAAGTCAATGATAGCGATTTGAAAATTGATATTATCAATCATATCAAGGGCTTTGCGGCCATTTTCCGCTAAATGGACTATATAGTTTTGGGATGTAAAAAAATCGTATAAGAGATCCCTGATTAAAAGCTCATCATCGACAACCAGTATTTCAACTTTTTCAGATTGCATTTCTGGATTCAAGCGCCTCCCTGGCCGCGTTTTGAATATCTTCATTGTCCGATTCAGCGAATTTTTTTAGCTCGGATTCAACTTTTGGGTCATCCGCTCTGGCAATCAGATTTATTATAGCGATTTGTACAAAGGGCGGTTGAGCAGGTATAATCTCCAACAATTTATCCAGACAACTGGTATCTTCAAGAGAGGCCAATGCATTAATGGCATAAAACCGTACCCACATGTCGTCATCATCGAGAAGGACCTGTATCTTTTCGCCTGCGCCTTCCCCTGAAATATTCAGGTAAGCGTCAACAACCGCTTTTCGCACCTCCGGATCCTCATCGGCCAGCAGGTAAGTTAATTTGCTTTCCAGATCGGGATAACCCATCTTGGATAAACCAACAACAGCATAACGTCTGACTTCGGCTTCCTCATTACTCAAAGCATCTGCCAGTATTTCTACTGCCTGATTCTCACCTATCCAGCCTAAGCCACGGACCGACATTATCTTCTTTTGCAGGTCGGGACTCTCGATACCGTTTTTAAGCAGATCTATGGTTTTATCTCCGCCAATAAGAACCAGCGCTCCCAGCGCTGCCTCGCAAACATCCGGATATTCATCATCAAGACGTTTAACTATTTCGTTAATAACAGAATTATTGCCAACCAGCCCCAATGACCTGAGCGCCTCTACTCTTACATGCCCTACCTCATCATCAGCCAACTTCAGCAATGTATTTATTGATTCCTGGTTAGAATATTTAGTGAGTGTTTTAGCAACCGTTATCCTGATATCAGGGTTTTCCGAATTGGCCTGATTTAAAATTGACTTGAGTAATTCGGGTGATTTCAAAAATGATGAGATTTCAATCAAATTGATTTTCGTCGAATCCGGACCATTTTTAACACCCTTAATAACCGCATTTAACCCTGTGCTGCCGGCAATCCTTAAGGCTCCCCGGGCTAAATTAACCACCTCTTCATCAGGATACTTCAGCGCTCCAATCAGGCTTTCAACAACTTCATCGCCAGTCCAGAATGCCAGTTCACTTATGACCGCTTTTTTCACTTCCAGGTCATCACTGGATGAAGCTTCTATAAGATAGTCAACGAATTTACCCCCTGAGACATTATAAAGGTCGTCACGGCCTCCAGAGCCGGCATTTTTTAAAATTGTTGTCAGCACTACATTCCTGAGTTCGGAATTGTTTACATTCATCAAGCTTAACAGTTTTTTAATTGCACCAGGAGAATTAATTCTGCCTATTGCCTCAACAGCGGCATAGGCTAAGACGACATTATCCGATTCCAGTTTTTCGAATAAAACGGGTAAGGCTTCGATTGAACCGATATTCCCAAGGGCTTCAATAGCTTGAAAGCTGGAATCAGGATGAGAATTCATACACTCAATAAGAGGTTCAACCGCCTCGGCGCTGGTAACCTTACCCAACGCTTCCGCCGCGGAGCCGATAACGTTCTCATTCGGATCGTTTAAAAGTTTAATCAGGATCGGAATAAACTCATGATCTTTGACCAGGGCCATTATATCGACGGCAAATTTCCTAACGTCATGATCGGTTGATGAAGCTTCATTTATAAGGGCGTCTGAAGATGCAGTACCCATTTTTACCAATACTTCGGCGACCAGGTTACGGACAGAAATATCAGGGTCTGCTAACAGGAAACAAAGATTTTCTGCGATTTCAGGTTTAGGATTGGAAATAAGCTCAAGGGCAGCATTCTCCCGTTCCATCCTGTCAGGATCTTTAAGTTTTATAACAATCTCAGAAAGTGAAACAGGTCTCTTTTCACCTGTTTCGTCCACTTTAACAGATATGGCGGACATTTTCTCTCCTGTGTAATCAATTAATAACTTGCCAGCGCCTGTTTTTCATCGGGAAATATATCGAAGATGTTAGTAAGCTGTGTGATATCAAATATTTCCTTAACATATGGCGCCAGATTAGTCAGTTTCATCGATCCTTGGGAATTACGCACTTCTTTTAAAATCGATACTAATGCTCCGAGTCCTGAACTGTTGATGAAATCAACCCTGTCCAGATTTAATATCATTTTTTTCGATTCATTTTTTAAAACATCCTTTGAAGCTTCTTTCAATGTTGAAGAGCTTGTCAGGTCAAGACGCCCTTCAAGGCTTAAAATCGAAACATCTCCTTCAACTCTTTTCTGGATATCCATCACTTCCTCCAATGTCATTTTAACATTTGATTTTTTTATTATCGTTTACTTTAATTTCAACATAAACCCTGAATTTATTATTATCTATTTTCTTAAATTCAACCTTATCGCACAGTTGTTTAATGATTTTCAATCCCCTTCCAGATTCTTCATCGCTACATGGAAATTCATTCCATTTTATGTCCGTATCGGCAAATCCATTACCGCTATTTATTATTGATGCAATAAATATTTCCGGGTTGAAACAAATGTCGAAAATAATTGCAGCGTTTTGGGAATTATTATCTCCATAAAGATAAGCATTGGTAAAAGCTTCAGATAATACGGTTCGAATATGATAAGCTTTTCGGCAATCGGATGTTGCGCTATTAGCAATGGCATTAAAGATTTCATCTGCTATTTGCAGCGCTTCCCATTTCGCCGGAAAAACTACTTTTAATTTATGGCTCACCTGTTTACCTCAATTTTCACCAGGGTTGTATCATCGATTCGACCAGGATCATAAGAATATTCTTTTAACAGGTCTTTTAATTTCGGGGCGAATTCATCCCAGGGCGTTTCACTGAAAGTCGTTAAAAATTTTGAAAGTTCCGTAAGCCCCAGCATTTCGCCCTCGCTACTTACACATTCAAACATACCATCTGTAAAAACAACCAGTCTATCGCCAGGCTTCAGCTCTGTTGTTTTTTCCTTATAATTTATATCTGAAAATTGCCCCATAAATAGGCCGCCTGTCTTTAATTCCTCAATCTTCCCGTCTCTCATAATGTACCCGGGTGGATGACCGGCATTTACCGAATAAAGCTTGTGAGCGTTTAAATCGACTAAACCAAAAAACATGGTCACAAACATCCCGCCGAGTTTCTGTACATCCTTACAGAGAAGGTTATTAACTTTTGAAGCAAGTTCGGCTAAAGAACCCATTTTCTCGGCAGCTACTCTTATATATGATCTTACTGAGGCCATTATTAAGGCAGCAGGCATGCCTTTGTTTGAAACATCAGCTATAACTGCAAGATATCTCCCCTTACTCAGCTCGATAATATCATAAAAGTCTCCCCCCACCTGGCCAGCTTGATCATGGTAAGCATAAACCTCAATTCCATCATATTTCTTGTTTACCTCAGGCATCAGTGTGCGTTGAACCTGTTCGGCAAGGTCAAGTTCATGTTCCATTTTCTGTTTGACCAGGGCTTCTTCATGAAGTTCAACATTCATCACCGCCACAGCCGCAAAGCTGCCAAGCAGTTCCAGGGCAAATTTATCTTCAGTATCGAATTCCTGTTGACCTTCTTTGTTGGCAATAGTGATTGCGCCAACAATTTTTTCCTCCGCTTTTAAGGGAGCGCACAAGACTGAATTAATATTGATCTTGGATATGCTGGAACTTGCATCATCAGTGAATTCAAGGTTGTTTAAAATTAGAGTATTTCCACTTTTCTTAACATGATTAATAATGTTAATACCGCTTTCAGTCTTAATCTTCTTGATAATTCTCGGAGACAGGCCCCAATTTACAGATTTTAATTCATTGTCAAAATCAAAGATAACTACCTCGCCGACCTCTCCCTTTACAATTCTTAATGCGGTTTCGATTACCATAGGAAGGACCATGTTAATATCTAATAAAGATGTGAAAACACTCCCGATACGAGACAGATCAAGAATTTTATTTATTTGATCTTCGAGTTTATCTTCAATATCGGCAAGACGCTGTTCTAAAGCCTCGCCAATTTGAAAAATACTTTCAACAGATTCAGTCATGTTTGGAATTCCCGGTGTTTTTTTCTACAAAATAAGTCAAGCGCTGTAAATATTCTCCATAAATGTTAATATCATACGCTTTAATATCTACTGAGCATCTTTTGCGGCCATTTTCTTGAGCGCATTGAATATCATTTCTTTAACCGCATTTATGAACACTGGCTTACGGTAAATTTTATCGATTCCGAATACCTTCTGCAAATTTTGCATTTCTTTATCAAAATAGCCGGACATCAACGCCACTGGTACTTCCGGATGATTATTATGCATATAACGAACAAGATCGAAACCACTCTGACCCGGCATAATTATATCAGAAATAATCATTAAATACTTGTCGGAATTGAAATCTATTAAAGCTTCACTTACACTGGTAACCACAACCGGAATAAAACCCAAATGCTCAACATAATTGCCTATCAACGATGCCAATTCCTTCTGATCATCAACGATTAAAATCTGCTTAGGTATTCGAGCTGTACCCTCGCCATTATTATCAGGAACATCAGCTTGATAGTCTGCAAAGTCTTTTACCTCAATTTCTGTATTGTCATTGTTATTGGCATGATCTATATATACTTGCAGATGTTTTTTCAAATATTGCTTGAAGTCGGATTCGTTTTCACTCATTCCTAACGCCTGCTTTAAACGTTTGATCTTAGGCATGGAATTATTTTGTATCGGCAAGATCGCTTGTATTCGGTTGTTGCTGTCTTTTAATTGGAATTCCAAATAATTGTAAGTAATATTCCGGACCTGTCTCTCAACATAATGGACAAAAGAAGCTTTATACCATCCAGGTTTGATATCTATGTTTTGGTTTAATTTCATTGTCTTTGAATTGGATTGCAGCATTATATATATCCCCTTAACAATGGTTCAGGTATTGTTATATTCGGCAAATTTATACTGAACGTTAAATAATTATCGATTTGATTGTTAAATAATGCTGTTAAAAGAAACAGGTTAACAGAAACACCATCTGAAGATTACAAAAACATTAATTAACTGAATTGATAATATATGGCTTATAAACAACTCTGACTTAACTAATACAATGAAGTGTTGTATTATAGATGAACTACCTGGCAATTGTCATCTTTAGGAACAAAGCTTGTCAGCCTTTCGGCGATAAGTCGTCGATGGCAAAGCCGGGCGTCTTTTTCATAACATAGAAGACATATCGTTTTTTTCTGTAAAGTTTGACGCAACAGTTTCAATGACTCATGCTGGTTTTGCAGGTGTTTTTCATACTCGCTGAAAAAGAAATTATAATCTGAATCTTTTCGCACTTTATTTCTTAAATGTTGTGAGCTTCCCAGCGCTTGCAGATGAAGATAATCGATTCCGGCATGTTTTAAATATTCAACCAAGTTTTTCCGTGAAAATTTTTTATTTCGAGAATATGGTTTATCCCGGACATCAATAACAATCTGAATATTGTTTACTTGAAGAATATTTAAGAAATTATCGGCGGTCATTTTTTCATAACCCAAGGTATAGATCTTTCTTTTTTTAATTATATTATTCACAAGCTCTCTTTATAAAATAGTTAGGGAATTAGTCAATTGTCAAATATTTAAACGCTCATTTGCCGCAATGATATCTTTTTCCCTTGACATTATTAAGCAACTGTTTATTTTTTACGATATGGAAGATAAATATATTTAATAGTTTTAATGGACGAAGTTTATTAGATTAGGATTAAATCAAACAGATTTTTACAGGGCGGCTTAGCCAAGTGGTAAGGCAGAGGTCTGCAAAATCTCTATTCTCCGGTTCGAGTCCGGAAGCCGCCTTTTTTTATTGATATAGTATTGCCGGAATGGCGGAATAGGTAGACGCAAGGGACTTAAAATCCCTCGGACATTTATGTCTGTGCCGGTTCGATTCCGGCTTCCGGCACTTTAAGTCACTACGAGATAACGGATTGTAAAATGTGCGTCGCAACCCGTTTTTTAGTGGGATTTGGACAAGTCCGCAATAAGTCCGCATTTTTTATGGTTTTTATCTTTAGTAGGGAAGTTTCGACGCCATATCAATTTTATGCTTTGTCGTAAGATGAGCATATATTTCTGTAGTCTTAACGGAGGAATGACCCAGTAATTCTTTAATAGTATTTAGAGGAATTCCCTCCATTACCAGATGCGATGCAAAAGCATGCCTGAAAGTATGGCAACTTGCCCAGTCCAAGCCTATCGATGAACAGGTCTTACTTATTCTTTTGCTCACTGTGTCAGGTTTCCATTTAGCAATTTCGTTTCCTTTCTCATCCCATGGACCAAAAACTTTATTATCCTTTCGCTTTTGAAGCGAACAGAGCATTTTCCCCAGACTGCTATTCTTATCAAATCCAATGTATCTAAACCTTTTACTCTTTGAATTTGACGCTCTTATTGTAGTCTGGCATTTCTTAAGATCAATGTCATCCCAGGTCAATGACAGAGCTTCGCGTAGTCTAACTCCAGTCCACAGATAGAACATAACTAAATTTTCAAAATCGGTTCCCCGGAAGGCTTTAATTATCTGTTCGACTTCTTCAACCTTCAGATATTTCGGCCGAGAGCTGCGGGCGATCCTGAACATTTTTAAACCATCTAGAGGATTCAGTTCAATAATCCCCCAAGTGACGGCCGTATTGAAAATCGCTTTGAGATGACGTAGCTTGCCTATTCCGACGATTCCGCCAGTCTATTCCGAGCAAAGCCGACAGGTGATTCCGAAGGAAACCGACCCTTGGAAGAATAGGGGAAACTAATTGGTGATGTGCCGACAGCCATGGCTATCTTAGATAGAATGTTGCATCGGCTGAGATAATTCAGATAACCGGCAAAAGCTACCGGCCCAAAGACAAAGCTTATAAAAAGAAAAAAGAGGAATAAAAGAATGCTTGAAAAGCTAAATAATGAAATTAAAACTTGTTAAAAACAAAAAAGAAAGTTTACAGTTTACGCCCTTAATCAATGAATTTCAGCCGGAATAAAAAAGAGCCGTGGAATAACACTGCCGCGAGGTATTGACAAAGTTGACTTGATGAGGAAGCAGTTTAATCTACATCATGTTCCCTTCTTTACCTGGATATGCCAAATTTCGAGAAGTGCGTGATACTGAAAGTAATTTTCCCTTTGATAATAGGAGCTTCCTGCTCTACTTCCCATTCGCCGGTTTCAGTGTTATACCATAATAGTTTTATTAGTCCATTACCTATCTTGCCGTTTTTCAACCTGTTTAACGATCTGGCGCTTAGAACCAGGGTTGCCGGTTGAGAAAATTGCAGATTATCGGGTCTAAGGTCAAGTTCGATAAATTCATACTCATCCCGATGCGACCCGATAATGGGGCAGGTTGTAACTTCAATAAATACATCAGATTCAACTGCATCTGGAGGTACGGTTAAGCTGTTTGTAGGACCTCCCCAGTTGAGGTCTACAACTCCACCATCTTCAATAGTAACCCATCCTGAAGCCTCAATACAACTAGGCCTGGAAGGATTGCCAGGTGATATAGCTGTCTTTGCGGCGTTGTAGTTCAAATCCTGGTTAGTGGTCGCAACATTATCAGGGCTAACAGGATCATTACTACAGCCATTTAAACCAAATAACGCAAAAGCCATTATAATCGCCGCAAACAGTTTTAGTCTCTGTCCTCTTGATCCCATAATTTATCCTCCGATTTTATTTATTTTCCAAATTAACGCTAATAGCCTTTTCAGGCATTTTCTCGGTAATTACTTAATTTGTATGAAATTTAAGCAATTACTATTCCAATCTGCAACCGCACTCCAATTATGCCAATATCTTCTCGTAACTTATTCTAATTCAATAAGAAACGACTTGTATCATTTCTAAACAGTATGTGTATATTCTACATGTTATGTGAATATCTCGATCGGGGAGTGTGGGTTAAATCCCATGCACTATGGGGATAAATCTATATTGACAGCAGTAATTTTCTTCAGAACATCGGAGAAATACGAGAAATACGGTGAGTTTAATATTTTAATCCAGGTTCTTTGATCGTTCTGTTCAATAAATTCTGATGATAGCTGCATTAATGATTCTTCAGCTGATACTCTTGTATCCGGGTCAAGTTCATAAATACGAACCGCACATTTTAATTTTAATTCAAAGATATTTTGGTTCCGGGCATAGATAAAAACGTTTTTATAACTATTAACAGCGTTATTTATTTCGCCATTTATTCTGAAATATTCACCCAGAAGGAAACCGGCTTCATTCAGCGGTAATACAGCGATATTCTCTTCCGCCATATTCGAAATCAGATTGATTAATTCTAGGGCGGCTTCACTATCTCTTTTACCTATTAATAGTCTGGCTAAGCCAATATAACCCCGGATTTGATACTCGGTCGATTTGATGGCTTTTGCCATTTCGATAGCTTCATTATATTTTAGTTCGGCTTCTAATATCTGCCTTTTTAAAAAAGCAAGCTCTCCGAGGCGAACACCGCATTCTGCCAACAGTTCGTTATCGCCGACAGATCTGGCAAACTCTGTAACTTCATTAAACCGACGCTCCGCGATGTCAATATCTCCCTCTATCAAATCTATGTCACCGATATTGCCAACAATGTAATAATGCGCATGTTTATCATCTAACTTTTCAAATACTAGATCTGCCTGCAAAAACAATTCTCTTGCCGAACGGAATTTACCGATTATCCGCTGCAAACTTGCCAAATTTCCCAAAGCATATGCTTCATTGCGCTTATCACCGATATTTCGAAAAACATCAACGGACTTTGCTGTCATTCCCTCGGCGGCGATAAAATCGCCTTGTTCCCAGTAAATAATGGCAAGGTTACTGGATGTTTGTGCTTGTACGAACATTCCATCGATATCTTTGCCGATCTCAAGGCTTTTCTTGTAATTTATAGCTGCTTCAGCCAGTTTTCCTTCTCCCCATTGTGCAAGGCCTATAATGTTGTAAGCGTCTATCAGCGTTCTATAATCAGAAATTCTCTCAGCCAATTCGATTGATTTATAACCGTATTCCCGGGCTTCTGAGAAATTGCCTATTCGACGTTCGAGATGAGCCATTATATAATATGCTTTTGTTAAAATAGCCTCATAACTATTAGCCAGATCCGAGGAGATTATAATCTGTAATATATTATGGCTTCGCGAATATCTGGATTGTTTCCATAAAAGATGTGCCATTTCAACAGCCGCGGCAAAGTATTCTTCAGGATTGTTAAGCTTCTTTCCCAATTGATACCAGCGCCGCAAGATGGGATAAGCATTATCGAATTGCCCCTCCAACATAAGCAGTTTATTAAATTCTGCGTAGAACGTAAAAACATCCAATACATTATAATCGTCAACATTGTATAGATCGACTACTTTCAGGCATTGATCAAATAAATGTGATGCTTCATTCAGAGAATAAGCATTCGCTGCTTCGATTGCAGATTGTAATGAATATCGAAAAGCTTTTTCCCACAACTTAGCTCTAAAAAAATGAAAAGCCAGTTGCTTAGGTTGTGTTTCGGCATGAACCGGTTCGAGAACAGAGGCATATTGTTGATGTAAAGTGTGTAACTGGGATTCGGGAAGACAGGAGTAAACGACATCACTCATAGAGACGTGAGTGAAATTGTAATTTCTTTTATTCGGATCGAAACTTAAAAATCCGGATTTAGCAAGGCCGGCAAAACGATTCTCGATTTCCGAACTATTAAATTCTGTTAATACCTTACTTAACAATTCCGCTGAGAAACCGCCTCTCGAAGCGGCGGCGGCTTTTAAAATGACCCGGTCGATCTCTTGCAAATTATCAAATCGAGAAAGCAGCAATTCGCTTAAACTGCCGGGGATTGATAGTACCAGTTTAGAATCCCCCAATTCCAATTTGCGTGTCAATTTGTTGGGGATCAAAATATTCTGTTCAACCGATCTGACGATAAACTCCATGATGAAATGAGGGTTACCACCAGAGGCATTCAGGAGATGTTCGAATAATTCCGATTCTTTTTTACCTTTGTGAAACTTTTGCTGAAAAAAGTCTCGCCATTCATCGTTTCCGGGAGGGTGAAGTCTTAGTTCCTTAAATGCAGAATCATTAACTGTCCGGATAAAATCAGCGTTTCGAGCAACTATAACCAGCATAAGGGGCATATTACTAGGGGCATTAACGATTGGCAGAATCAAAGCTTGAGTTTGCTCGTCGGCTTTGTCAAAATCATCAATTATTATCAATCTTGGGGAATCAATCAATGCTTCGATTAACTTGTTGAACATCTCCCCGGCTTTGGCGTTTCTCAATTCCGGTGTTAATCCTTTAGTCCAGATATTATCTTCAACTCTCAGGTCCAGAGTTTTGGCCAGGACTGGCAGCCAGGTATCTCCTAATGTGTTTCTAATAAAAACTTCCAGGGATGGCTTCTGTGCCGGAGACCAAATATCATACAAATCTGAAATCAATTTCTTAATAAGCCAACCGCGTTTAAATAAAATCAAGCGCTTACAGCCAAGTTTTACGACAGGGATGTTATTGATACTGCCAGTAAACTTATTAATTAAAGCTGATTTCCCAACGCCTGTTTCCCCGGTAATTATCAATAATTGTTTGCTGCCAGCAATGGTTTTGACAAGATTGTCTTTAAGAACACCCAATTCTTTTCTCTGTCCGACAATGAATTGCGTGAACGCCTCATCAGAGTATGCCTCAATTATGCCTGTGAACCTATGACAGACCACTGCATCGCCTGCCCCTTTCAGGCTGAGAGTAACAGGTTGGGTTGTAATCTCTTTTGGCAGGCGGTCGCGTAAGGTCGTATCAATCAGGACATTCCCCCATTGACTTTTCGACATCAATCTGGCCGCCATATTGATGCCATCTCCCATTACGGTATATTCTTTACGCCAACGGGCTCCGACATCACCGCAGAAAAGAGAGCCAAAGGCAAGGCCAATACGGATACGGAATCGCTTATTTGTTAATTTTAACAGCCTGGTCGCGCACTTGATCGCATTTAATTCATCATTTTCCCTCTTTACGGGCGCGCCGAATAAAACTAACAACTTATGACCATTAAAATAGGGATCAATTCGGGCAATGCTACCGCCTGAATTTGTTATCGTTGTAAATGCATCTTTAAGTATAGAATTCAATTTATTAATAGAGGGTTCAAGATTACAGTCCTGGTCGCTGAAGTCATACACGAAATTTGAGAAAAGGACAACTATCTGACGATACTCGCTTTGAAGAGATCTCTTTAAGCCATAGGTTTTAATGCGTTCCAATACATCTGTTGCCAGATAAGATTCAGGTATTGAAGAGCTGATAAGTGCATCAGAATAAGGTTCGACTAAGGCTAAGTCCAAATGTTTTTGCATTTGGGTTTCGGGTTTCAGTTCAAAATAACCATTTTCAAGCTGAGATAGTTGTTTAGGTTCAAGATGCTTTTCGGCGAGGAATGGTCCGATCGCCATCTGGTTTGACCCGGCTGTGTCGCATGCTTTCATGACTACTTGGAAAAGCTTACCGATAGGTTCAGCTTCAAGCCTGATGCCCGGGTCACCCAATGAAGCAAGGTGGAAACTGCCCAATTCGGCGCCTACATGGATCTTTAAAGGCTTTTCTTTTGTAATAGGAAAACTATTGTTCACCTCTTTTAAGGCTTTTAGAGTATACCCGAAGAAACTGCCGGTATCTAAATGTTCGGGAAAGCAGCACCATAAGGCATCGCCGGCGAATTTGAGTATATCACCGTCGAAACGAAATACCTCCTTTGACATTGCCTCGAAGAACTCATTTAACAGATCGGTCAGGATCTCGGGGCCCTCCTTGCCTCGTTTTGATAAGTGACGGGTCAAGGCGGTGAACCCTGATGCATCAATGCATATTACGACACCTTTATGTTTGCTAATAATATGGACTTTATCTGGAGAGGCTTCGTTGTACCAGTTTATAATTGTTTGGGAAATATATGGCGCCAGAATAGAATTGGATGTTATACTATTATCCATAAAATTGCAATTCCTAACAGCAATTATAATAAAATCCTATTTGCCCGATATGATAAAATCCCGACCGTTTCTGCCTGGTCATAATAATTTCATTGGGTTTTATTCTGCCTGAGTCCGAACACCATCGACATCCTTTGTATCAAGACGCAAGGGAAGCCATATCTGAAACGTTGTGCCTTCTGAAGGTTGGGAGTCGACTTGAAGCTTCCCGCCATGACTTTCAATAATTTTCCTCATAGTAACCAGTCCAATTTCATGTTCGTTTGGTTTATCTTTATAACGGTCTACAGAAGGTTGTGATAACTGCTTTATATCAAAACCGGGGCCATTGTCGGTTATTTTGATTATAGCGAAAGATTCCTCGTTTGGTTTTAACAGTTCTACCCTGATTTTCTTTTTTTTCTTGGATTTTAATTTGTTAAGAGCTTCAGCTGCATTATTTAAAAGGTTAATGACAACACTCTGAATTTGGCTTTCTTCAATTAATATTTTCGTAGGAAAATCAGGCGCAGTAATATAAGTTATATTTATATTGTTAAACTTGCCCTGTGATTGACAATATTTAACAATTAACCTGATAGTTGCCCGAAGATCAACAAATGAAAAAACGTTTTTGGTACTTCGGTAAAGCATGAAATTTTCAGCAAATTCAAAAACTAACTGAGATATATCCTCAATTGATTGTATAGGTTTGCCCAACTCTTTCTTTAATTCATCAGATAGCTTAGAAACCACTTTTCCCATATTTTTAATCAAAGATTCTAAGATATCGTTAATCCCATACGCCATTTCTACTGCTGTCTGTTGAACGCTGACAAATTTCTCATAGTCTGTAATAGTTCTGTTAAGTCTTTGAAGTTCGGATATATCCTGGCAAATCAGAAAGTGTACAATATTGTTTTCATATCCTGTTAGAGCGGTAATTGACAAATAGACCGGAAACTCCTGGTCATAGCGTTTGCCTGTAACTTCACCACTCCAAGTTTCATTGATTTTTAAGATATGTTCATTAAGACGAAAATTAGCAAAAAGGCTATTTATTTTTCTACTATCACCGGTTATAGGAATTCCAAACATATTGGCTGCGACTTTACTCATTCTGAAAATATCTCCTTCAGCTGTGACCAGAAAAAGCGCTGAAGGGGTTTGGTCGATTACTTCGTCGAGGAAAGCATTTAACCCGGCAAGTTCACGGTTTGATTCAGTTAACAGGCGATTGCTATCTTCAAGTTCAAATATCCGCAGAGAATCAGACTCTCTTAGTTTTGTGCTGAGACTTTTCAACATATGGACTGATAGGGAAGGCAGTTCTTGAATCACTTTATCAAAATTTTCCTTTGAAAACTCCAGGACTTCACAATCTGTTTTGGCAACAGCAGTTGCACTGCGCGGAGTTTCCTCAACCAAGGACATTTCACCTAAAAATTCTCCTGCTTTTCTAGTAGCAATCTCCAGAAGTTCGTTTTTTTTAGGACTTAGCTTCATTATCTTAACAGTACCGTTAAGTATAAGAAGCATAGTATTGCCGCGCTCACCTTCGGAAAAGATTATCTGTTCAGGTGCGTACTTCGAGTATTTTCCTGCCAGTTTGACCAGAAAAAGGTCACGCGCTGATTTAGAGATACTTTGCTCTGTGGTTTCCATATTACAAATATCGACTTCTATTAAAGCTCCTTAATAAATATTAACAGATATTGAAATTCAGAGTATTCAGGGTAAATTCATGTAAAAACCAGTGTTTGCTAGTGTCCTGTCCCAGAAATACATTCACATAGTCTTTTAATATTCGCCAAGATAGAATCAGCTGTAGCTGTCCAGACGAACGGTCTTGTTTTGGAATTATACACCTGAACGAATTGTTCGATCTTTTTTACCAAAGC
The DNA here is from genome assembly GCA_965603725.1 of uncultured bacterium. GTDB lineage: Bacteria > Zixibacteria > MSB-5A5 > UBA10806 > 4484-95 > JAGGSN01. The sequence continues at coordinate 64,260 of CBFDEC010000009.1, forward strand.
TTTAACGCTTTGAAAAGTTCCCCGACGGACAGCCCACTGAGTTATAATATTGAACCACTACTGTCCGGCCTTTTTTTAGAGCAAGATGATTGATTTGGCAATAACGAAATATTGGCAAATAATAACCGGATTTGATTAAAGGAGTTAGAACTCCTGCATCAAACGGAAATATTTTTAAAGGTTATAGATATTATTTTGGCATACGAAAATTGTCATCCCTGCGAAAGCAGGGATCCATGATTATTGATGCTATATCTGTTGTTTTTAAGTAATAGCGATTGAATGAGATGTACCGCTATATGGATTCCCGCTTTCGCGGGAATGACAGTTGTAAATTTACTGTTTACAGAAAGGCCGGACAGTAGTGATATTGAACCAAATCTCAACCTGATTGAGCCAGGATGAATAAGTTGGGGTGTAGTGCACATGATAACGGGGACGGGCTGCTAACCAACGCTTGACCTTGACATGTTTGTGAGTAACGTAATTGTCTATGATTAAGTGGATATCCAGTTGCTCGGGGACGTTGGCATCGATATGTTTTAGGAATTTAATGGTTCGATTAAAAGGTTATCGGGTCTCCCGTTGTACCGCTGAAGCAAATATTTCTATACCACTATGGTTCGATTAAAAGCTGTTTACTTTCACATTGTTCATGAATCGCTTTGCCATCAGCCACGTAATCAGATTCCTGTTCCATCTCAAGGCCATGAGTAAAATACCACAGCTTGCGACAGCAGACCTGATAATGATTTATCTCGGTGCCGGTAGCTTTTGGAAGAATTTGGCTGATGTCATCCTTATCTATAAATGTGAGTTCGTCCTGCATTATAATATTTCACATGATGCTATTGGCTGGTCAATTAGAGGGCCATATTCATTGTCGTATTCTGTCTTTATGTACAGCGTTTTGTTTTCCTTCATTAGTAAACCGTTTCTATTTAGTTGATGATATCGATAAAGCGGGACAAACAGGATAAAATCACGGCTGTCAAAATACCGCTTCTCCTCAATGCATTTCTGATATTCCTCGTAATATCTAATAGGCACTGCTTCAATGCTTTTGTAAAGATTATCCATGTTGGTATCATCTTTTGATTCAATAAATGGTGCTATGCTTGACAAGTGACTTTTGAATAATCTGCGTGTTTTGCTATATTCTTTATCTTCATCTGCATTGTAACCGTCTTTACAAACCTCCTCAACTACTTTGCGGGCGGCTTGCTCGGTAAACTTATCAATTTTCTTCAATTCTAAAACTGACCGTTTAACGAGATCATTTTCATAAGGATTATTCTCGATGCCAGAGCCATCTTCAAATACAAAAACATCAGCAAGTTCCATTCTTTTTTTACGGTTGACACGCCCGAATCTTTGCAATAGTGCATCAATAGGGGCCGGTTCGGTAAAGAGCGCATCATAGTCAATATCAAGCGACACTTCGACAGCCTGAGTCCCGATAAGAAAGCGGGCATCTTTTAGCATACGCTCTTTTTCCCGACGGTCTTTGATTGTGAAGCGGCTGTGAAGCAGACATCCGCCTTCATGCTTTTCCGAAAGATATTTGTAGACCTCAATCGAACGATCTACTTGATTGCATACAATAAGCGGTCTCTTACCTTTCTTAAGAGATTCCTCTAACATCTGAATATTTTCTATGATATCACCGGGTTTGACAATTATCTTATGGCGGGCATAAGACTGAAGGTACTCTTTATCCGGCGTTATAAAAACATCACTGTCAATAACCTCGGCCACCCATCATTTGAGAAATTCCGGCATGGTCGCCGACATTATCATAAATTTCGCATCGAGATTGCTTTTCAGATATTCAATCATACTTAATATCAGCGCTGTAACATGAGGGTCATAGACGTGAATCTCATCAAAGATAAAAAGACCGCCTGCCATTTCAGTTAAGCGAACCTCAAAACGTTTACAGCCGAAAAATGCATTGAGCAATTGATACGGCGTGGTAACTTTAACCTGGCAGTATATCAGGCGGGCAAGGCTGTTTAGTTTTTTAGCATCCTCAACATTTTCTTTATAGTCCTCAGATTTTTGTGATAAATCCCGGTATATATAATCAAGTGAGCGTCCATGAACTATGCCCAATTGCTCTTCGTTAAGCCTCCAGTCTATTTTTAATCGTTCATACATAGCGTTGATGCTTGCCATATAGGGGAGAACATAGAAAATTCTGCGAGACCGCTGTTTATTTTGATTGTATTCCGCCCAGAGCAATGAGGCTTCGGTTTTACCTTTACCGGTAGGAGCGTTTAAGATAGGTGGCCGGATGTTTTCGCCGCTTGCTTCTGGAATTTGTATAAATTGAAATCTTTTTTAATGATAATCTGGTTTGCTCTAGGGATAGGCGGCGGAAGTTTTTTCTTGCCGCCCGAGGCGAGATGGTCGCAGGTAACAAGTATCCCGCGCATGAAAACGCCGGTAATGATTTCCTGTTGGGAAAGAAGACCATCTTCAGCTTTAATTCTATAGCGATTTATGTCATCATAAACAGGATTATAATCATCAGGGATTGCCGGCAGGTTATTAATGCGGTATTCTGAATTAGTCAGCTTAGATTGTTGAATTTTTAGCGAATCGAAAACAGGCTCTAACTTTGTTAAATTTAATTTGAGTTGTTCGGCCTTTTCCTTAAATACTTTAAACCCATTATGGCGGCCTCCGGAAAGCCCTGTTTTTTCTTTCAGGTTTACTATGTCTTTATGGTGAGTAGCAATTGCGAGAAGTATAAATGTTTTATCTTCATCAGAAACCGGCAATTCCGGTAAAAACAGCGTTGATAGAATCTCATGACGGTAATGCCCGTTATCATTGTTTCCATGCAAATAGTCCTGAAAGCCGCTGGCGGCCTTGCCAAAATCATGGAACAAGACCGCCCGGAAAAGCAATTCAAACAGGTTCTGCCTATCTGCAACAATTGGATAGTAATCAAACCGCTGTATAAAATCAGACAAAACTGAAAGGCAATTTTGTGTATGCTGATCTAATGATTCATCCGGGTCTTTTTTAGCCAGTATCATTTAACATATCCTTGTAGCTATGAATATAGACCCCTTGATTAAGTTCACTGTCAAAGAATAAATTATCACCCTGGATAGTTTGCTCATTCTCCTGAAGGCAGAATATCTGTATTATGGCAGCCTGACGGGGAATTGTATCTTTAAAAAAGACGGGCAGTGGAAATATTGGACCAGCAATACCTTTAAGTTCATTCGGCTTATTCGGTCTATACGGCAGCAGCGAACCGTTAATTTTTACTTCCTCTACCTTTTCCAATTCCACTTTTTCGATTTTTTATACATAGACAAGATCACTTGAGCGTCCAAGCAATAAAGGGAAATATGGAGTTGAAAAATATTTCTCAAATTCGACGTTTGTTAGATACAGATAAAGTCCCGGTTTATAATGAAATTCGCGTCTGATAACATTTTAACCGCCATATTTTCCTTTATCATTATAAACATGGATTGTCTCTAAATCTATTGCTTTGCCTTCTTTGCTGTAGATATAACCGACATCAGTATCAACAGGCGTAACCCATCTGCCTTTAGCCGCCGAAAGCAAGCCATAGATAGTCGAAAGCGGTGGGCAGGCAGTGACGGCTGAATCCCGCTGATAAATGTGGGATACCGAAAAGAGGCAGTCAGCGCAGTTATTTTTATACGCAAAGCATCCATTGTTATTCCTCGTAGAGTTTCGATTCTATCTCATCCCAGAATCTCTTAATTGCTTCAACAGGCGTACCATAGTCGAATTCAACTCTGTTGCGCGAGCTTAGAACGAAAATCTGTCACATCAAAATGGGTAACTTTCGCAATTCCGTTTCGCCCAGCCATTAATCCTTCACAAAAATCCTTTACACCTATACCAATCGGTGTTACAGCGCCCAAGCCTGTGATAACAACCTGATATTCGTTCATGATAAGAAATTCCTTATAAAAGATATTACAAAGATTTTGAGGGCATACACTTGGCTGATATTAAGACACCGGATAGCACTGGACATTTATTTGTTCTTCTTCTCTTCTTTCGATTTTCGTTTTTCCTTTGGACTACGCTGTGCCTTTTTCTGTTTTTCCCTTTTACCTTTATCTTTACTTCCTTTGTCACCCATGTCTGTTTCTCCGTGTTTAAAATTGACCTACACCGGTCATGGTGGGTCTCTTTTTGTTCTGATATCTGACCAAAGCCGCACTCCGATGATAGAATATAACAGCGGTGTTTGCGAAGGGCAAGAGAAAACCCCAGCGATCACCGGGGTCAATATCTATGGCGGGAGTTACGAAACGAGTTCCGCAACTGGGTAATGCGCAGCGTTGCCTAAGATGGCCCCGACCTCACTCTCAGCAAACTTTTGTGTAAACGCCAGTTGAAAAATGTACCAGTAGTCGGTCGAAAAATGTACCACCCTGTGGTCAAATTGTAGCGGTTTAATATTTGCCTATTATCAACAAAGAAGGTAGTCGCCGACTGCCTTTTTTTATCCAGAGATTACCGCAGCCATCCCATCTGTATTAACACCCTCCCCCCCGAGCGGCCTTTTCATATTATCGTATTGTTGAGGCGGAAAAGGCGGCCCCGACTTCACTCTCAGCAAACTTTTGTGAGTTTTGAATTAAGGATTCGATTTTGCTATACCACCATTGATGGAAGTCGTTAGAAGAAAATTGATCTGATTTAGAAAGATATCTGCCGAACGCCAACTTTCAGAATATTTAGCTCTTGATCAGCAAGACCGCCCAAGTTCGAATAAACTTTGGATGGCCAGCCACTGATAGCCCAGCTTGTTGAGCTGCTGACTCGACAGTCTCACAGCAGCTGGCCGATGCGTGGTGACTGGGTTCGACAATGAGAAACTTTCCTCCCAGCTTCAACGCTTTTTGCGTTCCAGCCATGAGAGCGGGAACATCCGCCGCATGGTGGACTACAAAAAAGGCGAGTGAGAAGTCAATCTCGTCAGTAAGGTCGTCGACTGCAAGACTGAAATCACTGCAGATTCGTGAGTCGATCCGTTCGGCCAGACCGCTATCAGCTGCTTGAAGCTTCAGGGACTCGATCTTTTCGGATTCCGTCTCGACACAGACAACGAGTCCGTCTGATCCCACCATCCGAGCCATCCCGAGACTGAAATAACCGTTTCCAAAGCCGATGTCGAGAACTGTCATTCCTGGCTTGATGAAATCCGCCAGAATCCTCCCGGGGTGGTGAAAAATACTCCTCAGAGTACAACAGAAGATGTGGTCAAGCCAATGAGAGCAAAATCGGTTGGCCATATTACCCCCTTCTCCCTGCTATATGAAATTTTCCAATTAAACGTTCAAAGAACATTATTTACATCCTTCAATATCACTAACATGAAAAAGAAAGAATTTCTCTGAAATTGTCAACTTAAAAAACCTCCTAATCGGGAGGTTCAAATTCATGGCGGCCCCGACCTCACTCTCAGCAAACTTCGGGCAGTCTCTTTGAGTCTGAGTGTTTGTCATAATGTGAATTGTAGATATAAAATATCTCCATGCTATCAACAAAGAAGGTAGTCGCGGACTGCCTTTTTTATCCAGAGATTACCGCAGCCATCCCATTTGTATTGACATACTCCCGGAGCGGCCTTCTCATATTATTGTATTGTTGACGCGGGGAAAACTTCGAGACCCAAATGATCTGGAAGGTCCTTAAGGCGAGCATCCAGTCAACCATCCTCGCATCTGCAATACTGCCATAGATAATCGATAAGGTTGCTTAGATCGCAGCTTAAGAGAATTATGTATTTATCACCTGCGCCTGCATAGATTACCAATTTGCCATCTCGAGTAATAGCGCCAACCGGAAAAACCACTGCCGGAACGTCCACCGGATACTCCTCGTTGCCATATAGCTCATATGGAGCCGATGGGATATAAATCGGTCTGCTTGTACGACATATTACGTTGCCGGGTTCATTTATATCCAAAATAGCGGCACATATCGAATATCCTCTTTCAATATTCTGCGGAATTCTATAAGCCTGGCATATATTTTCGTCGAGAAACCCTACCGCATGATAAATAAGCAGCCATCCTTTACCCGTTTTTATTAGTTGAGCGCCTGGGCCAATTTTCTCTTTTTCATGTGGTAAATCGCCAGCCTTCAGCAGCAGATTTTGAGTCCGCCGCTCAAATACTCTATCCCAGGCTCGCCCGTATTTGGCCGGATATAATAGTTGATCTACAGCGCCCTCCAGGTGGTCTAGATAGATATTGGAGTCGAACCGAAATAGCATATATAGCTTTTGCGATACCTTCTCCGGAAAAGGCACGGCGTTGCGTGAATCAAATGATTCAACTATGCCGTGATATTTCATATCATAGATATTCCTCGTCGAATAGATGGCAATTCGGTCAGCGTTACTGGCCGTAAATGCCGGCCGTACTTTGCCACAGCCGATTAGAAAATATCGGTCGTTGATTTTGATAATTCTTATATCCTCTATCCCGTGTGCAAAATCCTTATGGAGTTTCCCATCTCCTCGAATTACTATAGTTCCAATTCTGGAAAAGTTTACTCCGTTTGTGCTCTCCAGTGGCCACACCTCGGAAATATAATTCTCCAACCGAGTACGCTCTATTCTTAGTTTTCTATCGAAAAAGGCGCTCTTCCTATAATTCTGATGACACCTGGGCAAAAGGATGACTTTATTCTCGAACAGCTCGGCGCCACCGTTGAAGACAGCTCCCGAATGCAGCCTTTCGTTTTCGTGCCAAACGAGTCCGAGATCCTGCGGTTTAATGATGGGATTGTACTCATAGGAGTCCAGCCTGAAAACTGTCTCCCCGGTATCAAGCCCAACGATTGACCCATCCCCTAATTTTCTAATACTCTGATCCAATTCAGATGTCATTAGTCTTTCCTTTTCCGATTCTCAGTCAATTTTTCAAAAAGAGAGATAAACCTTGCGGAAATTTTGTCCGTTTCGTGATCGTCTAAAAAGGCTTTTACTCTGTTTATATCGAATCCGATATTGAAAAGCTGAGCGAGTTTGACTCCGAGATCATTAAAATCTCGATACTTAACGATTTCGTCTCCATGTAATTCTACGAAGTTGGACTCATGAAACAGAATCGGGCATCCAGAACCCAAAACCTGACACACTGAACTGGAAACCACGGCATTGTATTTTTTTGATGATTCCCTATGGATAAGCAAGACATCCGAGGCATGTAAGTAGGCATAAAGTTCGTCTAGAGGAAGTGGTTTAACCAGGAGTTCTACGAAATCATATGACTTTTGAGCGGACCTAAGCTCACCAAGATCGCTTTCGGGATTGGCTATAACCAGATACTTGAGGGCGTATTCTTGAGCTACTTTCTTCAATGTGGGGAGCACAGCCAACACGTCATTTGATCTAAACCCGAAAGAAAACACGATCTTCACATCTTGAGGCAGACCCAGCCTATTTCGAGCTTCATGCTTGTCTCCAGGCTTTAGCGGGTGGTACGGATAAGAAATCATATGAATTATTTCAGCCGGAAAGGATCTGACCAGGTAATCTTTATACCTTTGATCGAAACAAACAATGGCGTCCCAATCAAATTTGTAATAAAGAGGATCGTCAGGAGCCTTGCCCTCGTGGACAACTTGAACAGTGACTGCTTTTTTCTTGATTTTAGGAAAGACCTCAAGTAATTTATCGGCAGGTAATCTCTCAACGTTCTGTGCAACAAAGACTTCATACTCTTCGTTCAAAAGCGGAGAGGGATCAAAGGAGGCAGCTCTGGTGAATGGTATAACTTCATTGACACGAAAATGCCTGATGACAAAATCTTCGTCCTTTTGAAGAGTAGGCCTGGCATCAGGATGTTTCTCAGCAGAAAACACCTTGAGATGGTGACCGTTCTCAATCCAGCTCCTTCCCACCAATTCTGCATGGATCGAGGGGCCATTGGCCGCATTCCAGAGACACATCATTCCGATCTTCATCTTAACTCCTGCAATATTTCCCCGGGGACACTGTTAACCCCCTGGAGCTACTACCTCGAGAGATTAAGAGTTCGGCTTTGATTTCGCAAGCATTTTTTGTAAATGGCGGGTGAAAGATGTGCTACTCTCTGAGATCCAACAACCCTGGACTCGAGCTAATTCAAGATAAATTCATATAGGAATATAACCTCCTTTTCAGGTATAAGGTTATTTATTCAAAGTAGATAAATGCCTTACTCGAAAAAATTGCTTTTTTGAAAGCCAGTTTTAGTTGGGTGCGACTCGGCTGGCAACCCGGGCGACACAGTATTAATGATAATATTTTAATATTAAAATCCTTCGAATTATAATTCAATTCTAATATCCACAAAAATTAATATTTAAATTAAATCGTCTCTGGGAATTTTTATATTATATGAACATGGAAAGAAACAGGGATAAAAAGTATAAGGAGTTAAAAAAAGATTGACATATATATAAATTATAAATATTATCTGCCAACAATGTCAATTTAATTACTTTTTGGAGGTGGAAATGTTTTACAAATGGTTTTTAGCTTTTTTAATTTTAATTGGATTTACGGGAATTATTGCGGCCCAGGAAAGAGTGATTGTCTTTGATTTTGATAATGTAGGTGTGGATGAACAAACGGTTATTGCCGCCAGTCAAATATTTAGAAATGAACTTAACGCGACTGGCAAATTCGTTGTTATTTCTAAAAGAGATGTAGAAACCAAATTAGCTGAGAAAGGTATAATTGATTTTTCATGTTTTGATATTGGCTGTGCCACTGAATACGGATATTCTGTTGGAGCGGAAAACGCGATTATAGGATCCTTAACTAAACTTGGCGAGAAAATAACTGCCGATGCTAGTCTTATAAGCGTTTATGAAAAACAAATAACATTTACTGATCGATTTTCGGCAATCTCCTTAGATGATCTTGATGTTACACTTCGTAAACTTGCAAAAGCCGTGGCCAATCGAGAAAAGATTGAATCTGAAATAGACCGTTTCGCTATCACGGAGGAGGAAACCAAGGAACCGCGCCGCAAGAAATCTTATATTACTTCCGGAGCATCTTTTGGGTTTGGCTTCCCCCTGGGAGACTCTTATGCAAATATAGACAATATAAAAACTCTTTCTTGGGTAATGCGCTACGAGGCAGGACCGTATATAATTGATAATTCCGTGGGTATTAGCTGGGGCAGCAGCAAACCAGATACTTCATGGGGATTCCAGTACGATAAGCAAACAGTATCAATTATTCCCTGGGATATTGGCTTGCGTTATGTGTTTAGCAGAGAAGGCGATTTCACACCTTTTATCGGAGGTGGTCTCGGATTTCACTTTGTCGCTTCACAGGATCTTGAGGGGGAAGCTTTTATTGATAGCGACCAGGCGATAGCGCTTCATTTTGCTGGGGGTATTTACGGTTTCCAGTCATATGATTTTCGAATGACTTTAGAAGGTAAATACACGGTTGTTTTCACCGAAGCTTTCGGAGCGGATTCCGGAAGTTCATCTCATCAGATTGGCATCTCGCTTGGCATATCAAAAAGATTAGAGAAAGGAGAAAAACGAGGCTGTATGAGTGGAGGTTGTCTATTCTAATCAGGCATATGATTAGTTTACTAAAGCCTGCTATTTTGCATTTATAAGTATTTATTTTAGCCCTTTCAGGGAGGATAAATGTATAATAAAATCTGCCTAATCTTTGTATTTTTGGTAGTGCTGACCGCCATTATTAATGCGCAGGAAAGTGCAATAGTATTTGAGTTTGATGCCATTGGTATTGACGAACAAACTAATGCGGCGGCTATTCAAATACTCAGAAACGAGCTTGGGGCAACAGGCAAATTTTTGGCTATTCCTAAAAGGGAAATTGAAGCTAAATTGACAGAGCAAAACATCACCGATTTTTCATGCCATGAGATCGATTGTGCCATAAGCTATGGGTTTACAGTTGGCGCTGAAAAAGTAGTCTTAGGATCACTTACAAAACCTGGGGAAGGTTATACTGTTGAGGTGCGCTTAGTAGATGTTACTAAAAAAGAAGTGGTTTTCACTGACCGTTTTTCAGCAACCTCTCTTGATGATCTCCGTTTAACACTGAGTAAGCTGGCAAAGGCTCTGGCAGCTCAAGAAAAGATTGAATCCGAAATAACCCGTTACGCAGTTACTGAGGAGGAAATAAAAGAACCGCGTAGAAAAAAAGCTTATATTACCGCCGAATTATCGCTCGGAGGCAGTTTTCCTACAGGCGATTCCTATTCCGATGCCGGGTTTTTATTCGCTATGGGAATTCCAATTCGTATAGAAGCCGGTCATTATGTTTTCGATAATACTCTAGGATTTAGCATTGCTCCTATTGATCCAGATACAGGATATGTATATACATTCTATGGAGATTCAATATATGGAAAAATTGAAGAGAAAATGCTAACTGTTTATACCTGGGATATGGGGTTACGATATGTTTTTAAACGCGAATCTAATTTTTCGCCCTTTATCGGTGCGGGACTTGGAATTCATTTCATCCTGGAGCAGAAGATTCAGGATGAGGATAATTACAGCAGTTATGAAGAAAAATCCATATATCCGAAGTGACCGGGCCATGGCTCTTCACCTTGCCGCAGGAGTATATGCTTTCCAATCGCATAACGTTCATGTATCATTCGAGTTGAAATATGCAATTGCTTTTACCAAAGCTTTCCTGGAATCTGAGGGCTATTCTCATCAAATTGGATTAACAGTCTCAATAACGACTAAACTTAAAAAGAAAAAATCATTTGGCGGTTGTGGATTAGGAGGAGGTTGTTTATAGCAGGTTTTTACCTTACTCCTGAGAACGCCAGTATTTCCTGAAATCATATTTAGCTCATCAGTTGATTTTAAAATTAATTGAAATGATAAAAGGCTATTTGATAATCTTTGGCATGGCAGTTCTGATTATTAGCGAATCATTCGCTGATTCTGATCAGATTACTCGTGATTTTGATTTAGTTCTCCAAAATTATAGTAAGAATCGAACCTCTGCCATAGTTGATAGCTGTCAATCAGATGACGGCATATCTGAATTGAAATTCTTTGCCACAGGCATGATTAAGCTTTATCAGACTGCCATTTCATCGCAGGATGTTCCTGCCTGTAATTTCACACCCTCATGTTCAAGGTTTGCTTTGGATGCTATTAATCAAGGCGGTTTTATGAAAGGTGCACTTCTGGGCGCCGACCGTTTGCTGCGCTGCCACTGGTTTTCAGCTAAGCTTTATCATGATTTTTATGGATTTACAACTGATAATGATACTTATAAGTTATATGACCCTGCTGAGAGATATCTGCATTTTGAAAAGAGTAAATAAATTCGTAATTCCCCTTTTTTTAATTTGGACAGCATTGTGCTTTGCTGATAATGATAATATTGAAACCCCCAGCCTATTTGATTATTATAGTCCGGAAAACATACTGAAATTCGCTAATTATCTTTACGGAAACGGCGATTATATTAGGGCGGCTGGAGAATATCAGCGATATCTATTCTTAACGCCAAAATCTGCTGGTTCTGATTCCATATATTACAGGATAATAAAATCATATTTCTTTAGTGCAGATTACAAGCGCTGCAAACAACTTCTTGATAAATTCAGTGAAAGATATCCTTCATCTTTTAGAAAAACGGAAATTGATCTTTATAGATCAATTGTAAAGTTTAGACAGGGATATTATAAAGAATCACTTAATCTGGTTCAGAGCTATTCGGGTCTTAATATCGAACTTAAAAACATAGTAACAGCCAGAAACTATCTTCAATTTGGCGATTTTAAAAAGGCCAAAGAGTGTTCATGTCCTCCAACAGAGCCATATCCATCATCTAAAGGTGTAGCAGTGGTTAACGAATATAGCAAAGTGTTAATGCAGTTATGTAAAAAAATAACCTGGGCTGATTCATTAACTTTTAAAAGCAAGTTTCAAGCAGGGCTTTATTCTTCTATTATCCCAGGAGCAGGCAAAATCTATTGTAATCGTTCGGCAGATGGTTTCTACTCTTTTTTAATAGTCGGTTTAACAGCCTGGCAGGCATATGATGGTTTTAAAGATAAAGGCCTAAAGTCCTCAAAGGGATGGATATTCGGAACGCTTGGTACAGGATTTTACCTTGGTAATATTTATGGTTCGATTATCGCCGCTGAATTATATAACAAAAGGATTCATGATGATTTTTTGCAGGGGCTGCAAATGGAGATTATACTGCCTTAAGATTATTCTATTAGTTTTGATATTCCAAACGTCTATCATGGCTGAAGATCCTTTGCTGGAATTAGCCGATTCACTAATGTTGGCAAGGTTTTATAGTGATGCCATTACTGAATATTATAGATACTCGTTTTTCAATTCCCACAGCAGCTGCCTTGATGGTATTTATTCGAAAGTTGGATTTTGTTTTGCCAATCAGATGAAGTGGGATGATGCCATTGAGGCTATAGACAAGTCTATATTCTATGCCCAAAACGATAGCCTGATGGAACAACGAAATGTAGATCGGTCTGTTATGTATCTTGCCTTGGGAAATATTAGTAAGGCGCAATTTTACCTGAAAGAGATTGCTTCCTCATCGGCGTATAATAATGTCAGAGATAGAGCCAGCATACTTCTCTTTCTGTCGTTAATATTAAATCATGATTGGCAGGCAGCATACGACACTTATGAATTGGAGATAAAAAACCGGCACATTGAATCCGTTTTACTGGAATCCACATTAATAAACGCCATAAATATCGACTATAAATCACCGACAATTGCTTCGTTTCTTTCAACGCTGATTCCGGGAATGGGGCAGTTTTATAACGGGAGATGGCTTGCAGGACTTAACGCCATGGCGCTAAATGGGACTTTTGGATATTTAACTATTAACAGTCTTATCAAAGAAAGATATACATCGGGTTTCCTTGTTTTTATATTTCTATTTCAGAGATATTACAACGGCAATCGCTATCAAGCCTATTATCATGCAATCGAACATAATGAAATGGTAAATAGCTATTATGAAAAAACAATTTTGGATTATATCCAAAGTGTTTATGATATAAACCAAACATCAGCCTTAAGAAAAAGATAAATGCCTTACTCGAAAAAATCGTTTCTTTGAAAGCCGTAAAAAAAGGGGTCCGCTGGACCCCTTCCCTGTATTTTTCAAATAATAATTTCCTATTTCAGTAAGGCCGTTTTCTTTGTCCCGGTAAAGTCCCCCGCCTGGATTCTGTAGAAATACATACCCGAGGAGACATCATCGGCGTTCTATATTGCCTGGTGGTAGCCTGCCGTTTGATGTTTATTGACAAGCGTCTCAACCTTGCGGCCCAGGATATTGTAGATGTCGATGGTGACGTGGGAGGGGAGGGGGAGGGCGTAGCTGATTGTATTAGTTGCGTTGAAGGGGTTGGGGTAGTTTATGAATAGCTTTATCTTCAGTGGGATTTGCAAAGTATCATCAAAAATACCTACAGGTATATCCCAACCACAGCCACCTGGACCACCATAAGCCCCCATGTCATTACGAATCTCTCCTGATGAAGGAGGAAAACACTCATCGTTATAAATGAAGTCAGGATTTCCTGAATCAATGCATGGATGTATTAGTCAAGCACAAATTGGACTTTTTGATTGTTTTTGTTTAGAGCGATTTTCTTCAGTTAACCTTCTTTGATTTGTTTGTTTTCTTTTCTTTCTTGCGTTATCCAGTTTATTTTTTCTTATATTAGCAAGTTTATCAGGATCATCAAAGTGATAATCGACAGGACGCAAGTATCTGATTCCGGCATGTAGCCGCTGATGGTTGCAGTAATCGACCCATTGTCCGATCATTGTTCTGGCATTACCAAGGTCTTGCAGTTCTTTATCAGACATTTCATCTCTTAAGCTGCGGTGAAACCTTTCGATTATGCCATTAGATTCGGGGTGGCATACTCTAATCCTTATCTGGGCCAGTTTGAATCTCTTGATCAGTTTCTTGAACTCATTGCTGGTGAACTGGCTGTCATTATCGTTGACTATTTCATGCTTAGCCGGGGATATTTCTCCAGAGCCTTTTGCACTACCAGGGTTATATCCTCTCATACGAGCCTACGGCAGCCTTCATTGATGTTAACAGCTCCCAGTGAACAAGGTACCGCGAATAGCCATCGATGACGCCAACAAACTTCGGCAACGCTTGCTCCCGGCTGACGGGCTTCCTCCAAAATCTTGAACTTCTCTTCGGCTGTAAATTTTCGTTTGGCCATCGATCTCCTCCTTAATTCTTTTTGTTTTTTTAATTATACCAAAAAAAGGAAATCGCTTCCTACAGATCCTACGGATAATCTTTTTTACTAGCAAAAGTCTATTTTTAACTTAGGCAAAACATCCCATATAAAGGTCTCCAAAATGATCTACCCTGAATAGTCGCATCACAATTTAAATTGGTTCCATCATTGCAAATTGTCGGCCTTTAAACCCATATTAAAGACAACGTCGGTCCATGATATCTGGGATGTATCATATCAAATATAACAATGAGCGTTGTCGCGGGAAAAAACCATCTCTTAATTCAAATGCCTTTTTGGCATGGTAGGTTCTGACTGGCTACACACTGACCGTTGCATCTAGTAAAAAGAGAGCTGGTAACATTTTGATTGCAATCACGTATAGAGTAACAAAAGATGAAAACCTAATGGCGAGGTTCTTTATGGGAAAAAAGACGCGAATTTTTATTCTGTTTATATTATTGGTCAGCCAACAATCTATAGTTATGGCTCAATTTAAGGGGCGGATCTCCTTCTACAGTGCAATGGGTAACAAAGATGCTATTTATGTTGTGGAGGATGGAAACAGCAATCCTCAGCTCCTGATACCCGATGCTCAATGTCCCGCATTTTCACCAGACGGTACACGAATTGCCTTTCAAAGGAATAGAGGCAGTAATAAAGATATTTACATCATAAATACTGATGGTAGTAATGTGCACCGTCTTACCGATTCTCCTTCATGTGAGCGCCATGCAGCTTGGTCCCCCGATGGAACGCAAATAGCCTTTCAGTCTGATCGAGACGGGAATCCGGAAATTTATATCATTTCGGTCGAAGGCGGTGATTGGCATCGCGTGACAAACAACTCAGCCATAGATATGCGGCCAACAGAAGGATCGTCTGATGCCTTAGCTATTTCTTGGGTTTGTTTTTCCTCTGCCGCTAAGAGTATAATCCTCGCCCTTTCTACCAAACGATGTTCTTTTTCCCCTGCTTTTGACCATGATGATAATACTTTTCTTTCTTCTTGGCTGAGCTTAATCTGAGTAGCCTTTCCCATACTATCGCCTCCAATCTTTCATAATTATTGGAGACAATATATATCATTACGCTAAATAATGCAAGTAAGCACTAGCCATAGATTACACACCTATCCGCGATGCCGTAGAGGAAGCTATAGCCTCATTTCAGGGTCATTGAGATTTCTGCTGCCCGACCCGGCATTCTCAGCGGGAGTACAGTACATCTGAACTCAGGATGATCGAGCGCCCCGGTCGTATTTTATTGTATTCCAACGTGTTCCGTTGATAATAGAGTAAGCGGTCTGAACCTCGAAATCGAAATTTACAAAAGTTTGGGGAGAGTGAGGTTGGGCTGTTATTACAATTCAAAATTCAATATTTCAATAGTGCTGATGAAAGTTAAAAAGCTGCAAAACTCGTCCAATTGCCCCCCCATAGACTTTGACCTCCTCGGAAGAGGAGGTTTTTTTATTGTTTTTTTTTGATCATATAATATAATATAGGGGAGGCAAGCATGGAGAAAGAATCCCTTCTTCATGTGTCGAGTCCATGGCTGAAAGCGTGGAGTAATCGCTCAGTTAAAATAAACCGGCATGTTTGGATTGGATGCTATAGGGGGATAATCTGATGAGAGAATTGACATTGAACAAATTACCGAAGAAGGTATTGGCCGAATTGGATATGGAAACGGTCTTCAAGGCATCACGGTGCGTCCTGGCGGCAGAAAGACTCTTGGTTTTTCGAAAACTCCATGAAAAGGAACTGTCCGCTGCTGATATCAGCGGACGTACAGGGATTAAACGCAAACATTGTGAAGCTTTTCTTGAATTTCTTGTCTTTTTGGGGCTTCTGAAAAAGAAAGGCGGTTTGTACTGCAACTCTCCCCTAGCCAATAAACACTTCATTCAGGCGCGATCTATCGACTGGACCAGATTATGGTCGGATGAATGCACTAAGGACTATGAAGCGCTAACGGTTATGGAAGATGTAATTACAAGCGGCAAAGACTGGCAACAAGTATTGGGCAAAGAGCGAAAACCCGATTATGAACTTGCTCAGGAGGACCCTCAGTGGGCAAGGGGTTTCACTTATGCACTATATGATCTATACAAGCCGGATGCCAAAATTCTGGCTGATAATCTTGATTTGTCGAACTATCAGTCCCTTCTGGATGTCGGAGGCGGATCAGGTGTCATGTCCTTTGCCCTGGCACGCGCATATCCACACCTAAAGGCCTGCATCCTTGATTTCAAATTCGTATGCGATGCCACCAGTGAGATCATTCGTAAAGAGCGTTTGTCTAACCGGATAAAGGCGCTGGCAGGCGACATGAACGAGTCGATCCCCGGAGGTTTCGATGTCATAATGTTCTGGAACATCGGTTATATCGATGGCCGGGTTATGAAAATGGCTTACGAGAACCTGCCGGACGGGGGTATGGTAGTAAGAGACTGCTTCCCTCCATCAAAATCAAAAGCACCGTCACCTTCTGCGTTTATGCACGAGTATCTGTCAGTCAGGCCAAAGCAACAAACCAAGTCCAGTATATTAAGCTCGCTCGAGGAAGCAGGATTCGGGTCGGTGAGATATCGCCGAATCAGCCAGAATATTGGCCTGATAACCGGTTTCAAACGTGAAGCGAGTAAGTGAATCAGATGCTGCAACTGAAACGTCTTCACGGGACTTCCAGTCATAGTGTGCAGCTTAGCAAATTATTTTCTTCCAATGAGTTCCGGTGATGGTGGAATAGGTCACCAGAACCTTGAAGCCGAATTCTACAAAAGTTTGGGGAGAATGAGGTTGGGGCCGCTTTTTCCCGCGTCAACAATACGATAATATGAAAAGGCCGCTCCGGGGAGTATGCCGATACCAAACGGGAGTCTACGGTGTTTTCTGGACTACCTCTCCCCTACCATCAAATCCCAAGTCCACAATAAGTCCACACTTGATGGTTAAAACGTGGTAGTTTCTGGTGTTTTGTGGTGGTTTCCGGTTGAGTTGAAATCCGGGGTAATTTGTTGTCGCACTTTATATTATACAGTGTGGCAACAGCTTAACTTAAACCCCTGATAAGGGCTTGAAATCCCTCGGATGGTTTCATCCGTGCCGGTTCGATTCCGGCTTCCGGCACTTTAAATCACTACGAGTAAACGGGTTGCAAAATGTGCGTCGCAACCCGTTTTTTGTTGGTCTCGGACAGGTCCACAATAAGTCACCAGATTAGGTAATTTCGAAGTACTGATGCTGATCTTCGACAGTTTCAAAAATGATTTCCTTTACTAACAACAAGTTACGAGCATGGAAATAGTTTATGGCACGACACTTCCACAGTGCTTTTTGACCTTATAACTCTGCTGGGTGGCCTTACTCCGGCGGCTTGGAAAGCCTGGTGCGCAACTCCTTCAAAGTCAGTACGAATCAGATATGACTTGCCATCAAGAGTCATTTTCACAACTTGAAATTGTCTTAGGTCCCGCATCAGATTAGGCTATGAAGTTTCACGGACGTATCTTGAGATTTAAACAAATTTCAACAGAAAATGATTGCATTAACATTTTTTGGTTTATTATTGACTTTCTATATTTCATTTTATTAAATTCCAGCGAGTATAATGTGAAAGATGTCACAAATTAACCTGGATTGCGACTATGACGATTAAAGAGAACCAGTGTGATTATTATAGTAAATATAATCAAATAAACCGGCTATAAAGCCAAAAAAAAGGAGAGGAAATGTCGTTACTAAAAATGAAACTCGCCCAGCAGATACCCGGCCTGCGGGAAGATATCAAAAATTTCGTCAAGGAACATGGCGATAAGCAGGTATCGACCGTGTCTTTGGCCCAGGCGTATGGCGGCATGCGCGGTGTTCGGGCAATGGTTTGTGATACCTCGGAAGTGCCTCCGGACAGAGGATTATTAATTCGAGGTATCCCTATCGGTGAACTGACCGAGAGACTGCCTGAGGAGATATTCTTCCTTTTGTGCACCGGCGAACTTCCCGACAAAAAAGAGTTGGAAGACATTCAGAATGAGTTTGCCGGCAGAAGCAAAGTACCTGCTTATGTATGGAAAGTCCTCGAGGCGATGCCAAAGAATTCCCATCCAATGTGTATGTTTGATACCGCTATTCTGTGTATGGAAAGGGAATCAAAATTCCGCAAAGCATATGATGAGGGAATGAAGAAAACCGAGTACTGGGAGCCGATGCTTGAAGACTGCCTCGATCTTCTGGCTAAACTGCCGGGAATCGCAGCCGGTGTTTATCGTATGCGATTTAATAAAGGACAACGCATCTCCCCGAAAAAAGGCCTCGACTGGGGCGCCAACTATGCCCATATGCTTGGTTTGAAAGACCCTAAAGGCACTTTAGCCGATTTGATGCGCCTATACCTTGTGCTTCACTCTGATCATGAGGGCGGCAATGTGTCGGCACACGCAAGTCACTGTGTGGCCAGCGCTCTGTCTGATGCGTATTATGCTGTAAGCGCCGGCTTGAACGGCTTAGCCGGCCCGCTTCACGGACTGGCTAACCAGGAATGCTTAAACTGGGTCCTCCAGGTGCATGAGAAGTTCGACGGCGTCCCCAGCGATGATGAGTTGAAGAAATTTGCCTGGGATACATTAAACTCCGGTAAGGTTATTCCCGGTTATGGCCATGCAGTACTGCGTGTCACCGATCCGAGATATACTGCATTCCGCGCTTTCGGCCAGAAACATATGGCTGATGACCCGATCTTCCAGATCGTTAATAAGGTTTATGAGATAGTTCCGGGTGTATTGAAAGAGCATGGCAAGGCCAAAAACCCGTGGCCGAATGTCGACGCCGGTTCCGGCGCGCTGTTGTATCATTATGGCATGAAGGAGTTCCCATATTATACAGTGTTGTTCAGCGTCTCCAGGGCGATGGGTATGTGCTCGCAGATGATTGTCAGCCGCGCTATGGGATATGCAATCGAGCGGCCGAAGTCTCTGCCGACTAAGGTGCTTAAGGCTCAGATGAGCGCTTAATCGCTTTTTCACCCAGGAATTTTAATTCCTGATACCTACGACTAATTGTGTGCGTCGGCGGGTCGCCGCACCTAACGCCAGCAAAGGTCGAGTGTGCACAGGCTGTCTCAAAAAGGTTGCTTGTGGCAGTCGGAAGTTACTTCCGATTGATATTAATGAATTAAGCGCTGGGACTAAAAAGGCAGAAGTAACTTCTGCCTTCACTCATCAGGATTTATAAACAAAGCGAGTTAAAGTCCCCATATGGGGACTTTTTTTATGTGTGCTGTATAACAATATTTCTTGTTGAAAATTATCAGGAAATATTTACAGCATTAAAATTATGATTTGTGCATCAAGGCAAAATAAAGTATAGATATATCAGTGAAGTCTGATATCAGTTATGCCTGAGAAAAATCAAAATAATCAAAAGAAAAGCCGCCGTCTTCAATATTGCCGGGATTTTTTCGTTCATTATGCAGGCGGTCTGTATCATCGAATCGGTGAGCATCATATTTTTTTGTTATCAGGCGGATTGGCTTTTTCGCTATTTGTCTGTATAGTTCCATTTATATTTATAGCTTTTGCGGTTCTGGGTATGGTATTGGAAAAACCTGCCATCTCTGATCAAATCAACTCATTTATCGATGGCATGATTCCATATCAATACCAGGCTGATTTTATCAAAAAGCTGGTGTTTTCTCGTGTTGATGAATTCAAAATCTATAAAAATATTGCCGGTTGGATCGGACTAATAGGATTGCTGATCGCCTCCAGCGGTCTATTCAGCAGTATGCGAACAATCCTGAATTTAGTCTATAAGATGAAACCTAAAGGGATTTTCCTGTACGGTAAACTGCGCGATCTGGGTCTTATTTTTCTGGTGTTGTTTTATTTTCTACTGTCGATAACTATCCTGCCGGGTTTTGAAATCATCAAGGAATTTGCTGAAAAATCAGAGATATTACATAGTTTCCAGTTTGATTTTATAGAAGGTTTTGCTACCGGGTTAGCTTCTTTTTTAATGATATTCGTCAGCTTTCTAACGGTCTATTTTTATATTCCCATGGAAAAAATGCCTAAACGAGCAATTATTGTCAGCGCTCTTTCGGCGGCAATTCTATGGGAGCTGGCAAAGCAATTGTTTGGGTTTTATATAACGAATTTTGTGACTCTTAATAGAATCTATGGAGCATATGCCCTGATGATCATAGTGGCATTCTGGGTTTATTATTCATCTTCTGTTTTCATTCTGGGCGCCGAGATTGGACAGCTTTACAGGGAACGAATTGAAAAACTATCTTTGTTGTCAGGGCGAAATAATATAGAAAAACCCGATATTGCTGATGTATAATAAGGGTGTGTTGTTTCAATTAATCCTGACAAAGGAGGTGTATAATTGAAGAGTCCGGATGAAATCATGATGTTTGCCGGCAGTGGAAGCAAACGACTTACAGCCCGTATCTGCGAATACATTGGGATAAAGCCAAAAAAAGGGGAAACGCTGCAGTTTTCCGAGGGGAACACCTTTGTTCGCGTTCTGGAAAACGTTCGCGGCCAACGGGTTTATTTAGTCCAATCTACTGTATTTCCAGCTAATGATAATTTCATGGAACTTTTATTCTGGATTGATGCATTCAAACGCGCCAGCGCCGCCTCGGTAACCGCTGTCATTCCATATTTCAGTTATGGCAAGGGGGATAAAAAAGATGAACCGCGAGTGTCTCTTCGGGCACGGGTCTGTGCCGATGCGATTGAAGCCGCCGGCGCTGATCGTGTAGTCACCATGGACCTGCATGCGCCTCAGATACAGGGCTTTTTCCGAATTCCGGTAGATAACCTGTATGCTCTGCCGGTATTATGCGCCCGAATCAGAGAAAAGAGTCTTGAAGATTTAATGGTCGTTTCTCCCGATACCGGTTTCGCCAAACAGGCTCGGAAATATTCTTCATATCTGGGAACATCGGTTGCTATAGCGGATAAACGGCGATTAGCGCATGATGAAAAAGCGCAGATTCTGGAGATTATTGGCAATGTGAGAGGTAAAACTGCCTTAATAGTGGATGATTTTACAATGTCTGGCAATACCCTTGTCGAAGTTTCTGTAAAACTATTAGAACTGGGAGTAAAACAGATATATGCTATGGTCGCTCATGGCGTTCTTACAAAAGACGCCGTTAAAAGGATTGACGCCAGCCCCATTAAAGAATTGCTGATTACAGATACAGTTGAAAATCATCCTGGCGAACTTTCCGATAAAATCGAGGTAGTATCAGTCGCCTCATTGTTTGGAGAAGCTATCAAGAGAATACATAACCGGGAGAGTATCAGCGAGATGTTTCCCTGATGATAATATAAGCCGGATCATTAATAAGGCTATTATAAGACGCGCTATGTACATAAAAAATCTAAAGAAATGCGAGGAAATCATTGCCGGCGATAATACATCGTTAAGAGAACTGCTTAATCCTCTAAAAGAAAATCTGAATATCAGGTATAGTCTGGCTCAGGCAACGGTCAAACCCGGCAAGGTTACATATAAACATAAGCTTCAAAGTTCAGAAGTCTATTATATTTTAGAGGGCGAGGGGGAAATTCATATTGATAATGAAAAGGAAAATGTATCCGCCGGCCAATCGATTTACATCCCGCCGAATTCGGTTCAGAATATTAAAAATACCGGTTTAACTGATTTAGTGTTTTTGTGTATTGCAGACCCGGCCTGGAGACCGGAGGACGAGGAAATTATGGAAAAACAAGATAGATAAATTATTCATCTGGCTAAAAATCAACTTAATTGTTCTGCCTCTTAACGGTTTCTTTTTATATAATGTGAAATATTAAGACAAAATCTGTCTTGACAGCTAAGAATTTTTGTTTATATTATAAAAAGAAGTATATTGCTTCATTGTATCTGTTTAACAAACAAGGACTTAAAGAAGCGATCCTGGTTCGTTCTGAAAATGTTTGAAAAAAGATTGATAGTTTTGGGCTGTTTTATAGTATTGCTTTCTATTATTGTTGATATTACTCTGGCTCAAAACCTTCAACCGATTTTTGGAAAACCAGATAATTCTAATCCGCCGGTCTTCTCAAGGGATGGTGATTGTCCCGGTATTTTTGGCTACCATGTAGATTATATGGTTAATTCCAAGCCGATATCGATTTACACGGGTGATCTTAATGGCGATGATTATCCTGATGTTGCGGTGGCATGTTACTGGCGTGAAATGTTATCAGTAATATTGAACAACGGCGATGGTACTTTTGGAGGTTTTGACTGGTATTACATCCCGTATTATTCCGAATGTGTCGACGGCGCTGATTTGGATAACGACGGTGATATCGATATGATCACTGCGAATTCCGATGATAATAATGTTGCGGTCCTACTTAATTATGGCGATGGCTCTTTTGCTTTGAGGACTTTCTATGTCGTGGGCGGTAACCCCAGGTCGGTTGTTGCGGCGAATCTTGATGATGATGACGATATTGATCTGGTCGCCGCCAATTACTGGAACGGGCGAATTTCAGTATTATTGAACAACGGCGATGCCACGTTTGCTAATTATATACCATATTCGGTTGAGGGCAATCCCCGATCGGTATTTGCGGCAGACCTTGACGGTGATGGCGACAAAGACATTATAACGGCCAACCTCAATTCCAATACAGCATCATTACTTTTCAACGACGGTAATGGTAATTTTGCTCTTGATTCGGTTCGTCCGGTGGGTTCTGAACCATTCTCTGTTTATGCCGCTGATTTTAACGGTGATGATAAAGTTGATATTGCAGCTGCAAATTCCGGTGATGGGACAGTATCAGTTTTAATAAACAGCGGCAGCGCCGGTACGTTCAATCCGCAGGTTGTTTATCAGGTTTGCGGCCGTCCAACCTCTGTGATCGCTTTCGACGTTGATAACGATAATGATCTTGACCTGGCTACCGCTAACAGCGACTCATTTATCGTCTCGGTGTTGCTAAATGATGGTAATGCTAATTTTGGCTTCCATACGGTTTATGCCACCGGACATAATCCGTACTCGCTCAAAGCCGCCGACTTTGATGGCGATGATGATCTTGATTTAGCTATAGCGTTATTCACTTCCAACTATATTTCTGTTCTTAACAACCTTAACTCTTTGCCCTTTACCGGTTCAGTTGCCGGTCAGGTAACTAATGATTTGGCTGATCCGGTTGAGGATGTTTTAGTTTTTGCAGTTGGTGATTCAAATAATGACATTACTGATATAAACGGTGAATATAATCTTGGCGATATCTGCTGCGGCATCTATGATGTTTATTTTTCACATCCTGAATATTGTGATACGATTGTTAATGATATAAGAATTGCTCCGGATGATATAACAAATCTGGATGTTACTCTTAATTTCAGGTCGATAGCAGGGACTATCACCGATCAGGATTTGATGCCGATTGAAGGAGTTATTATTGATCTTTCTGCTTCAGGAATTAGCGATACCACGGGATTTGACGGCAAATTTTACTTTGGCGGTTTAAGTAATGGTCCTCATAATTTGGAGTTTTCGCACCCTCATTATTGTGACATGTCTATTATAGGAATTAATGCGCCTTTAAATGATACGGTAATTGTCGATGTTATTATGAATCCCCGTGGTTTTGTTAAAGGCATTGTATCCGATGAGATGGATCAGCCAATTCAGGATATTCTGGTTACGGCAGTTAACACAATAAAATATGATTCCACCAACATTGACGGCGAATATTTTCTCAGCTATCTCAATGCAGGTGTTTATAATATATCTTTCGAAAGTATTTTTTACTATGATACCGTTGTATCAGATATTTCGGTTATATCAGCTGACACAACCACGCTCGATATTTCGCTTCGCCACCGTCCCGATATCGAAATATGGTACGGCAATGCGGATAGTTTACCGATTGTCGGGCGCAGTGGAGCAATTATAGCTGTCGATGTTTTTATACGGACTGCCGGAAATATCGCCTTAAATTCTGCCGATCTTATACTTGGCGCAGATAATCAATATATTGCAGATTTGCTTGGAGAATCTGCTGGAAAATACTATTATCCGTTTACAGAGATGGACAACTCGTACTTTTTGCCTCCCTTCGGTTCACCGCCAAATGCTGATGCCTGGTCGAGCCAGGTATTTAGCGGCTTTTTCAATTCAGAGCAGAACTCTATCGTATTCAATTTTAATGAGCCAGTTCTTGCTTTAAGATATGTTGTTCAGGTAATTGATGATTTGCTCATGATTGGTGATACGGTTCAGTGTTTTGGTCAGGGTGTTGATGAACTGGGGTATTCTTCAAAAACCTTTAATGACGAGGGAGAAGCTTTAACCCTTGTTGAACATTTCAGCTCCCTGTATATTACAGATCGTTATCCTTATTTCCCGGGTGATGTGAATATGCATAACGGTATGTGGCCTCCCCAGCTTATCGGAAATGATGTCACTTATCTTGTGGGTTATTTCATTGGGGAGTTGCACAACTTTCCGTGTAGATTTAATGAATTCTGGGCGTCGGCTGATATAACGGGAGACTGCTCGATTATCGGCAGTGATGTGACCAGGCTGATCAGCTATTTTATTGCCGCCGGAGAAATCAGGTATTGCCCGGAATATCCTCCTTTATGGATTCACCTGAATGATATCCCCGATGAGGCGCCTTTCGGCTGGCCAAACTGTGATGCTGACGATGAATAAAAGTGACATTATTGTTGCCATCAAAATATAATCGTGTATAAAATCCTTTGTTAAATTAGCCCGAATTATTCATAAAATCTATTTTATCATTAAAAATTAGCTTTTAATCCTTTGGCTAATAAACCCAGATTTTGCGGTTGAAGAGTTGTAAGATGGATAAGGTAAATCAAGCAGTTTGCCAATATAGAATTATCAAATAGGTTTAA
>CBFDEC010000010.1:0-79226 GCA_965603725.1 uncultured bacterium
GATTTTTTTGTAATATTATTCATAACAACCTTCCTTATGTTTCTGCAAAAAGATGCACACTTGGTTAAACTCTTGACTACATAAATTAATATAGTTTTAATGTCACTATCTTTTCATCTCCTTTGCCAATAACAATTATTACCTATTATTAAGATATTGGCAAATCGATAATTGTCAAGCGAATACTGAATTTATCCCTTTTCAACCGATTATAATAATGATATTATAGCCGTAGGTTGGGGGCTTGTCCCCCAACAAATTAAAGTGCGGTCGAGTCCCTCTACGAGCCATATGGTTACACTCGGCCGATATTGGCGTCAAGTACGGAGACATGACGCCACATGCTATGATATCATAAAATCCGGAGGGATAAACGTTTTTGACATTGGATGGAGATATGAAAAAAGCCGTAGTAATAATTATTGTTTCAGTTGCTTTGTTGTTTTTATTTTCGGCCTGCAGTAAAAAGTCAGACCTGGCTGTCAGGTATGAGATGGAGAAAAAGCTCAACGAGGCCGACCGTCTCCAGGAGCAGTTTTCGCTTAAAGGTCCGGTATTATTAGAAAGTGATTTTAACACTCTTGTTAAAGCCTATTCAAAAGTAATAAAGATGGTATCTTTGCCGGACAGCCCTGATGATGTTGCCGCCGCCTCCAAAGAACGTAAGGAGTCATGGGCGGTAGCTTTACTGACTCATACACGTATCGGGGCGCTTTATAGAAAACATAAAGAATATGATAAAGCTTATAATTACTACAAAACAGTGTTTGAAAGTCCGGCAGCCAATTCTGTTCAGGCCTGCGCCATGATTAATTATATGGCCTTATGCCGTGAGAAAGCCGGCAAGTTTATGGAAGCCGCCGAATTGTATGACTCGCTGGCCGATTGTTACATTAAGATCGCCGTTCCTATCAACCCGAATATGGACGCAATGGAGGCTCCCATTATCGCCGCTGAAATGTGGCTGAAGATGGGCGACAGGAATAAATACAATCAAAAACTGAATCAGGCCCGGAATTACTATAATAAGTTCAGGGAAAAATTCCCCGACACGCCTTTAGACTACACTGCGATTGGCAAGATGATCGCCACATATTTAAGACAGGCCGATTATCAGCAGGCGATTGCCCTGTTAAGATCGGCTAAAAACGACAGTACCGGCCTGCTGTCTCCCCGTCTGATGCTGATGATTGCCGACATACAGATGAAATATACAAAACAGTATAAAGAACTGGAAAAAACATACCGCGAATTTATCAGGGTCTATCCCGAGCATGATAGGATAGGCGCGGCCTATCTCGGGTTGGGCATAAGCCTCTATGAGCAGGGCAGGTATTCCAAAGCACGAAAGGCGATGCAAAACATTGAGGAAGCGCCGAAAGTTCCCTCATTCACTGTGGCAGAGGCATATTACCTTACAGCGTTATGCTATGAAAAAGAGGACAGATGGGAAAAGGCAATCGGGCAGTTCGATTTAATTATGGCAGCTTTCCCCGGTCATGAAAAAGCCTTTGAGGCAGGACTTCATGTTGCCAATCGCTACAAAGATACGGGGCAAACAAAGATCGCTCAGCAAAAATTTATCGAGACAATGGAATATATAAAAAGATATACTAATCCCGAGACAGCAAACAGGGTCATGATTTCCAGAGCTATGGGTTATCTTGTACGATGTTATACCGAAATGAAGGATATCCCAATGGCGATTGAAACGCTAATCCAGACATTTAACCGCTACCCGAATCTGCCTGAGGGCAAATACGCCCCCCTGAGGATCGCTGACCTGTATGAAAATGTCTTAAAAGACAACCAGAAAGCCGCTTATTGGCTTAAGACATTCATCAGAGTTAATCCTGATAAACAGGGTAATGAAGAACTCAAAGCCCATATCGACAATCTTGAACAGCCATGAGAAAAACGTTTTATAAAGTATTTATTCTCCTATTAATAATTGCTCTCGGTCAATGTTCTGATAAACATCACGGGCAAAAAACAAACTGGCCCTGTTTCAAGGGCGATAACCTTCGAACTTCGGCAGCATCGGATCCCGGTCCCGGGAAAGCGCCTGAGATTGCCTGGCTGTGCAACCTTCAAATGAAAATCACATCCTCGCCGGTTATTTATGATTATTGTCTATATTGCGGCGCCGATTCCGGATTGATTGCTATAAATATTAAAAATGATGAGACACTCTGGTTTTTCAAAACCGATGGAAAGGTTTTTTCAACGCCGGCGGCGGACCGCAATTCAATCTTCTTTGGTTCATGGGATAAAAATTTTTATGCGCTTGACAGACTTACCGGCAATAGGCTCTGGAGTTTCAGCGACACCGGCGCGTTCAGCAGTTCGCCGTTAATCGATGGCGATCTGGTTTATGTTGGCAACTATGGCGGTCAAGTATATGCTTTTAACAAGCATGACGGCAAAACTGCCTGGTCTTATAAAGCCAATCACTGGGTTGTCAGCTCTCCAGCGGTTCTCGGTGAAAAGCTATTCATAGGCAGTTCAGATTCATATTTGTACTGCTTAAATAAAAACACCGGCGAGCTGATCTGGAAATATAAAACAGCCAAAGATATCGCCTCGACACCGGCGATAAGCGTTGTTGACAGCGCCGTTTTCATAGGCAGTCATGACGGCATCATGTATTGCTTCGATATATGCTCCGGCGCTGAAATCTGGAGATTCGAAACAAACAATATGATATTCGCCTCACCGGCTATCTATAATGACAGGATATTTTTCGGCTCGCTGGATTCCACGCTGTATTGTCTCGATTCTAAAAGCGGCCAGGAGCTCTGGAGATTTCCCACATACGGTGAAATTTACGGCAGTCCGGTTGTCGCCTCAGATATGGTTTACTTCATATCTTATGACAGCGAATTATATACTCTTAACGCCGCCAATGGAGCGCTGGAGCATAATATTTTCATTCATGATATTTCATACACCACACCGGCAATAAGCGGCCGCCTGCTGTTTTTTGGAGACGACTCCGGTAAAATCTATGTAGTCGGCAAACGGTAGGTTGGGGGCTCGTCCCCCAACAACCGCAGCCGCAGGTCAAGACCCCTTGCGGCCTTGACGGCAGACGGCTTTACGTTGCTCGAATTACCAGCCGATACCTCCCCGCGCCATCGCTTTCGATTGCAACTCCCGGTACCGGCTTCAGCTCTTTTCTTAATTTGTAAATATACTTAACCTGGTTGTTGCCATTGTCGAGGAAACGCTTGTCGAGCCAGCCATCCGGATTGTCTGCATTATACAGCTTATGAAAATACGAATAGAGCCGGGGTTGAAGGCTGATTGTCGCATCGTTAATAGTAAACGTATATCGTGTCCCGTTTTTCTTGCTCCGTATAGTTTCTTTGTGAGGCATGCCTTTGCTTTTGTCATCACGGCTTTTTTGCGAAAGAATTTTCAGACATTTTTTATAAAGCATATCCGCCACCCGTTGCGGCAGTAAAGCAGAAATAACATCAAACCCGGCGTTGATAATATCGGATGGCGAAACCATACCGGCGTTATTCAACCTCAATATAAAGTCCCGTTCAAGAAATGGCGCCCTTAATTTCGCAAAAGTCAATCCCTCCGGTGATAGGCCATGATAGAGACAATCTGCATACTTTTGAAGATTCTGTATCTGCAAATGGCTTAAACCGGCTCCCTCTCTGATGTCGGCGGCTGCCCGGAGAAGGTTTGCATAGTTTTCACCTATATGTTTAATCCGCCCCCAGCCAGTATTATATTTCATCTCCAGCTCAATTGCAGGAACCGGCTTAATCAATTCAGCCAATAGTGAAACCATTTGAATCCTGCCGGGGCTGACTGAGCTGTCGGGTGCATCTATAAATTCAGCCAGCGGTCCCATCGGAATTTCATCAAAATCTGCAGCAAGCATATTAATGTCATCGATAACCTCATATCCGGCGCTCATCATGGAACGGCCGTTTACAGCCAGTTTTTGCGCTTCCGGAATATCAGCCAGTATAAACAGCCAGCTTATAAGCTCATCCTTTAAATTATATTGTTTATAGCAATCTTTTATCCTGGCCGCCGTATCCAGCGATATATTATGCCCGGCGACGACTTTGCCGAGACTGCTGCATGACAGCCGACAGCCCTTTATTTCAATGAAACTATACCTGCTTAATAAATCAATCACCATAGATGGCACATTATCTTTGAATCCCTCGCAATACCCACGGAGGCATTCGGCAAACATTGTTTTGGTATCATTATAATCTTTGACCAGCCCGCAACATATCCATCGTAACAGAAGGTTTGCCAATTTTTCTGTATCAAATGTCTGAACGCTGACGTCCGCAGAGCCATATATATATGAATCCCATATCCTCTCGCGGCATGTTTCGTCATCGGCAATAATAATAGCGCGGCCGAAATTGTCGATTTTCCCCAATCGACCCGCCCGGCCGGCAATTTGATTATAGTCATACATCAAAAGCGGCTTCAACACCGTTTCCCCGTTAAACCCATCGTAATATTTAACAGCCTCCAAAAAGACATTTCGTGAGGGGAGATTAACGCCCATTGCCAGCGTTGTAGTCGATACAAGCGCTCTGATCTCGCCTGATCTAAAGCCATCCTCTAATAATATTCTGTACGACTTGCCCAAATCGGCGTTGTGAAATCCTACGCCCTTTTTCAGACACTCCATCAGCATACTCTTTTGAATAGTATCCGGGATATCAGCAAGCGAGGCCAGGATATTCTCGGCCGGCGGCAAAGACAACAGCTCAGCTAAACCGGCGGCCAGACCGCTGCATGCGTTGCGAGTGTGAACAAAAATAAGAACCTGCTCGCCTTTTTCAACAAGATGCTTGACTCCGCAAAATAATTCGCGGGGTATGCTTTTTCCCTCGCAGGTAATATCATTTGATTTATCTTCACAGGTAAAATACTCAACGCCCTCAAAGCAATCATTATATCGACGGTAAGAAAACTTGCCATTGAACAAAACTCCCCGGTGAAGTTCGACTGGTCTGCTGGTTGATGAAAGCAGAGGCATATTCAGCCATTTTGAAAATATACCACATTCATTTAAACCGCCGATCAAACCGATTATCTGTATCCTGGATGGATGGTTTCTGACTTTGGAGATAACCGCCTCATAAGCCAGGCCGCGATCAGAAGAGGTGGCCAGTTGAAACTCATCGAATATAACCGTTCCCACTGCTTCCAAAGCGCTTAAGCTGGTTAAAGTCAGCGAATCAAACATTTCATATACAACAATGGCCAGGTCATACTCGCCTTTTTCAAATCGGCGTTTGTTTTCCGGATAATCAGAAGTAACGATAATAATTTTTATGCCGGCTTTGCGATAACGCTTTTTTAACTCATGATATTTTTCAGCGGCCAGCGCCTTTAATGGCGCAGAAAGAATCGCTTTTTTGTTGTCGAACACCGATCGTAACGCCGCCAGTTCACCGCATAATGTTTTTCCCGATGACGTCGGTCCGCTTATTAACAGACTTTTACCCTGCAAAAGACCGTGAGTCTGAACAGCCTCTACCTGGAGAGGGAGAAGGTACAATAGCCCGTCATTCTGCAAGCATTTAACAGCCCGGCGGGGAAAGCCAAATCTTACCAGCTCATCGACTCTCATTTATCCGCAAAGGCTCCACCCGCAATTTATGCAGTTAAAACACCCGCCCGTTGCAACAATGTAACCGAAACAACTGGCGCAATAAAGACGATGGCAATTTGAGCAGACATAAAATCTGCCGTCATAAAACAACTGACCGCCGCAGCGGCATTTCTTTTTTGATATTAAAAGATCAAACTGTACAGGGGCGTTCATGACTCCTCCATGGTTAAGTTTACGCCTGTCTGAATGCCAATTTCCATAGGAAATATACTGAACATTTGTGCCCCTGTCAAGTTATTTCGGCTTTTTTTCTTGACACTCGAGTATTTTTTTCTATTTTATAGCATGAAGATAAAAAACAAAATCAGGGAAATGCGTCTAAAAAAAGGGTTGTCGCAAGCTGAACTTGCCGGGATAATTGGGGTTAGCCGCCAGACAATTATCTCGATAGAAAAAGGGGCTTGTGTGCCCTCTACCCTTTTAGCGCTAAGGCTATCAAAACTGTTCGGTAAAACAGTCAACGAGTTATTCTCGCTGATTGGCAGAAAATAGCCGGCAGGAGGAAAAAGGCCGGTGGTATTATTTTTAATCATGCCGGCATATATGTTGTAATTGCTAATGAATGGCAGTCATATCCTATGATTAGCTGACCTGCTGTAAAAAGCTGAAAAAACCATAATATCGATCACCGGGTTATTTAGTAAAGCGGCTAAGAATATCAATCAGCTGCAGCAGGAAAAATTCATTTAAAAGATATGACACCCAAGCAATACTATTTAAGGTACGATTAAAACTACCGGTATAGTAAGTCCATCCCAGCGGAATTTGTAAGCGGGTTTAACGGCCCGCTTAGTTTTATGATAAAGTCTTGTTATTCTTTAATAGCTAATAGAATTTCAAATATCGGGATTGGCGAGATACCTCAAGCCGATATGCCCGCCCAAGTATGATCGCTCTAACTATGTATCTTATCTTTGTCAGCCTACATTATTAAATTGAGTATTTATCTTTTACTAATCACAGAAATGACAATTCTTTCATTAGAAAAAATTTTATCAGTGATTTTCTATTAAACCCCCACATTAATCCTGGTAACATTTTTAGCATGCAGCCCCCTCGAGCCCTCCTCCAATTCGAAATTAACTTCATCTCCCGGGTTCAGCGATTTAAAACCGCCGCTCACTATCGATGTGAAATGTACAAATATATCAATGTCCTTCTTCTCATCCGATTTTATAAAGCCAAAACCTTTTTTATCACTAAACCATTTAACCGTACCAATTGGCATAATAATACTCCTTCAATACTAATGATACTACAATACCTTGAAAAACACTACAAACAGAAGAAAGCAGCGATTTCCCTTGGACTTATTATTATTTAATCATTTTCAACAGCTTTGTCAAGAGCATTTTTTAAATCCGTCGGGAAAGATTCCCCACGGCACAACAAAATGAGAGCACATAGAGCTTAACAGGCAGGATTTTCCAACCCTGCAGCGGACTTTCAGCCTGCTGCTCAACAACTTAACAAAATATTTCAGCAGGTGATTTTCAGGTGATTGCCCGGTGATTTCATCATTTTAAATCGGCGTATATCCTTCCAGCAGGAGTTGAATTTTAACACTTTGGGAGGATTGTATCAATGTTATTTGTAGACCATCAAACCCTGGATAAAATCATCGGCGACGGTAAAGAGAATCAGGATAATCAGGAATTCGAGGCCTTTCGGGAAAAAATCAGGGGAAAGGTATATGACCTCGATGAAATCCACCGTCAGGTGATAACTATGTATTTCTTTGAAAACCTCAACCTCGATGAGATAGCCGACGAAATCGATTTACATGTCTTTCAAGTTCATAAACTGCTCAGCGAAGCTCTATTGATATTGAAACATTCCCTGGCCAAAACTGTTCAGGGACGCTGGCCGGATCGGTTTAAGAACCTGAAAACTTGCCCGGTCTGCAATCATCCGAAAAGACATCTAATTGAGAAGATTATCAAAAAAAAGAAGAAAAACGAAAGCTGGCGGCTGGTAAACAATCGGCTTAAAAAGAAAACAGGTCAGGCATTTAATCCACCGTCAATTTTAATCAACCATCTTAAATATCATACGAAAGGATAAACAATGGCAGGAGATACCCACCATTTGCAAATCCGAATCACACCGGAGGTGCGGGAAAAAATAAGAAAGCTGGCGAATACGCATAACCGCTCAACCGCCGACATAGTACGAACCTCGCTGGATTTGGGACTGAGACTTCTGGCAAACCTGCTGGAGGTCCAATCGGAAATGGTAGCCGAATATATCAGGTTGTTAAAAAAGGATTCGAGGTTAAGGAAATAGTATAGTAGGACAGACTTTCAGTCTGTCCGGACAGGTTGAAAACCTGTCCTAATGCAGAGCTTACATCACCATTTTGTTTCTTTTTCAAACGTCCCATCATGCGGATTAGATGCTCGCAATGACCGTTTTTGTTTTCACTTAAAGCAAATTAGATACCCAGAAGATGACGGACTTGTTTAAATCCATCACTTATTATCTGCCAGTATAGCGGCATCTTATCAGGAGAAATTGCCATTGTTGCCGCTATGTTTATAAAAGTAGCTTTAGCGATATTACGCCAGTCCCTGATATTTTGACGTTTGGCGGATTCGACAAGATAATCTAAGTGATTATCAATATGCTTATTATGGGCGTTGTCTAAAACAAAACTTTCAGTTAATTTATTCTTTATGTAGCCAAGTTGAGCTTCGATGTTTTTCACATCTTCATATGAGAATTTATCCTCGCCATCACTGTCAAAATCAACACCAATCGTGGGTTTATACTTTTCTAAATCTGCCCATAAATCAGGTTCGGATATTTCTATCTTTAATACAGAGAGCCATTTTTCAAATATTTTAATTGCATCTTTCCAAGCTAGGTAATCATCATCAATGTGTGTGGTTTTTTGAAAAAATCCAGGTGAAAATTGAGGTTTAAAATGAGTTCCATCGGTGTTGAATATGAAATAATGCTCTTGCCTGCAAGTGATTTTTGAACAAATATATTCAGATACCATTCCTAAAGAATTGCCAATTTTATATTCCACATTTCCCCGTGTGAACTCATTAGGATTAAGGTCATTCTCGGATATAATTTTATAAATAACATTCTTCTGATTCTTTAATAAACTTTGATCAATCATTGTCACCCCTAAATATTATATTATTTTCCTTTTCACTTACTCCAACCGCCTTATCAGTCTGCTTGTCGATCTGCCCTTTATCAGCGGAATCGTAACCACCTTTCCTCCAGCCTTCTTTACCTCCTTTGCGCCGACTATCTCATCAGGCCTGTAATCACCGCCTTTCACGAGAATGTCAGGGAGAAGTTTCGCAATCAGAGCCTTTGGCGTGAGCGCGCCAAAAGAGGTGACATAATCGACCATATCCAGATGAGAAATAATATAAGCTCTGTCTTTTAATTTAACCACAGGTCGGCCTTTGCCTTTCAGCTTAGCGACAGACTTATCGGCGTTAAGCCCGACTATGAGAATATCGCCAAGCTTTTTTGTTCTGGCAAGGTATTCAACATGCCCGCGATGCAGAATATCGAAACAGCCGTTTGTGAAAACAACGGTTTGCTTCTTGTGGCGGCAAGCCCGCCTGATTTTAAGCGCTTCGGTTTGAGATATTATTTTCCCCATCGATTTACTATCCCAACCAATTTATATGTATGTGGAGCTATACATATGCCAGCATCAACTTTTTTAACCTGTCTTTGTTTACCTGGGCGGTGCCGACCTCGGCAACCACCTCGCCGGCGGCGATATTAGCGATAAAAGCCGCTTCCTTGAGAGTTGCCCCTGATGCAACTGCCATTGTCAGAGCAGAAATTACCGTATCTCCGGCGCCCGTGACATCATAGACTTTGCGCGCCAATGCCGGTATTCTTGTTAATGATCGCCGGCCACGATCTGATATGCCGTTCTCAAACAGCGCCATTCCCTTTTCGCCGAGAGTAATGAGCAATGATCTGGCTTTCAGCCTGTCGAGAACCTGCCAGCCGACCTCCTCCAGAGTTGCAACATCTGTGATCTTCTTGCCTGCAACAAATCCGGCTTCGTGATGGTTAGGCGTAATGGTTGAAACATAGCGGTAATTAAAGAAGTGGCTTTCCTTGGGGTCGACAGCGATAAAGATATTCTTTTTGTTGCAGTCGGAAATTAATTTTTCAAGAAGTGTCTTATTAATCACTCCTTTGCCGTAGTCGGATATTATCACAGCGGATATATCGTTGAGAGCTTTACCCAGATAATCCATTAATTTATTGTTAAGCCGCTTCGAAATCTCATCCGTTTTTTCACGGTCGGCTCTGACTACCTGCTGATTATGAGCGATAATCCTGGTTTTTACCGTGGTTGGGCGTTTGCGGTCAGTGAAAACGCCATCGGCAGAAAAACCGCGGGCAGTCAACTCCGCTTTTAGAGTAGCGGCAAAGTTGTCCTTTCCTACAACGCCGGCCAGCGCCGGCTGTCCACCCAGGGCGGCGATGTTATTGGCAACATTGGCGGCGCCGCCAAGCAGATGCTCCTCGCGGCTGACCTCCACAATCGGTACCGGGGCCTCCGGTGATATCCGTGATACGGTTCCCCAAAGGTAGCGGTCGAGCATTATATCGCCGATAATCAAGATGCGGCGGTTGTCGAATTGCTTGAACAGCTTTTCAAGTCTTGACTTATTCATTTTAAATGGAACTGAAGGCTTTTTGATCTCAAAAGCTCCTTTATTGGGAATTTGATTTGATAAAACATTGTTATGTTTAGCCTTTTTCCTTGACATAGCGCATCATTATATTACAATAGCTATGCTTAAGCAAGCTAAATTAAGGAATTAGAGGGGCAGTTGATACTAAAGTTGACAGGAGGAAACGAATGGATAAAAAACAGCAACGTAAAATCAATGTTGAGCTCGGTGAGAAAGAATCCGAGGGGATATATTCCAATCTGGCGCTTATCGCCTTATCGCCCCAGGAGTTTGTTCTCGATTTTGCCAGGATTATGCCCGGTCGGGATAAGGCAAAAGTGTACAGCCGTATTGTCATGACGCCGGGTCATGCCAAGATGTTTTTAAAAGCGTTAGATGATAACATTAAAAAATATGAAAACCAGTTCGGACAAATTAAAATTTTGGGACAGGACGAAAAAAACATAGGATTTAAACATTAATATGAATGGATATTTTAGCTTAGTACTGCATGCTCATCTGCCCTATGTGCTGGGTCACGGGCGATGGCCTCATGGAACCGACTGGCTTAATGAGGCGACTGCTGAAACATATATACCGATGTTGAATGCCATTAATGATCTGGCAGGCGAGGGAATTAAGGCCGGCATAACTATCGGAATCTCACCGGTTTTGTGTGAGCAGTTAAACCACACGATTTTCATTGAGGAATTTTCTTCTTACCTTAAGCAGAAAATTGACGCCGCCGAAAACGATCTGGTCGAGTTCAACAAGTTCGATCAGAAAGAATACCTGCCCCTGGCGGAGATGTGGCGTGATCAATACCGTTCAATAAAACAGTCGTATGAGCGTTATGGCAAAAACCTGGTGAACGAATTTCGCCGGCTTCAGGACAGCGGCCATATAGAGATAATGACCTGCGGCGCCACTCACAGCTACTTAGCTTTGCTTTCGCAAGACACCTCATGTCAGGCTCAGGTTAAACAGGCGGTATCATCGTATGAAAGACACTTTGGACGCAAGCCGCGCGGCATCTGGCTGCCCGAATGCGCCTACAGGCCGGCATACCCCTGGTCTCCGCCGGTTGAGGTGGAAGGATTAAAAGGTCCCTATAATCGCAAAGGTTTGGAGGAGTTCCTTTCAGAAAACGAATTGGAATATTTTGTCGTCGATTCAGCCACGTTAAAAGGCGGCAAAGCGATTGGCGTGTATGTCGACCGGTTCGAGGCGTTGAAAACGCTCTGGGGACAGTTCGAAAAAGAGTTTAAACCCCGTGAGGAAGAACCTGAAAAGACTCCCCAGGAGGTTTATATCGCCGGTTCACGCGAGGGGCGCGCGCCGGTGGCAGTATTCACCCGCGACCCGGAAACAGGTTTGCAGGTTTGGTCAGGCGAATGGGGCTATCCCGGGGATGGCAACTATCTCGATTTCCACAAAAAACGTTTCCCCGGCGGACATCGCTACTGGAAAATCACCTCTCCCAAAGCCGACTTGGCCGATAAGGAAATCTACAACCCTGAATATGCCCTGGCAAGGATACCGGAAAATGCAAGTCACTTTGCCGAGATGATTAAGAACATTCTGGGCAATTATCGTAAAGAGAACGGCAAACCCGGTATAGTCTGCGCTCCCTATGATGCTGAACTGTTCGGGCACTGGTGGTTCGAGGGGCCATTATTCATCAAAGAGGTCATAAAAAAGCTTGCTAAAGAGCCGGAATACGACAGTCTCACCTGTTCGGCTTATAAGGATATCGCCAATCCCAACAAAGTAATCAGCCTGCCTGAAGGCTCATGGGGCGAGGGCGGTTATCACTATATCTGGCTGAATGAAAACACAAGCTGGACCTGGAAACATATCTACGAGTTTGAAATCCAGATGCAGGAAATCGCCAATAAGTGCCTTGAATCAAACAACCCGGAACTCATCGATATCGGCAAACAGGCCGCTCGTGAATTCATGTTGTTGTCGGCCTCCGATTGGCAATTTCTAATCTCGACCTGGGCGGCGCGTGATTACGCCGAGCTCAGACTCGACCGGCATTTCAATTACTTTAGAAAGCTGGTTGAGATGATTGAAAATTATAACGACAGTCTCTCCGCCGGCGAAGCGGAATTCCTGCAGGATTTAAAAATACAGGACGACCTGTTCCCGGATATCGACCTGGAATGGTTTGCCCGGGTGGAGTTTCCGTAGGTTGTTTACGTGCACCTGTAATTCATAAACGGTGAAATAATCTTCGTGGGCGGCACACGTCCCCGTGTGCCCCTTTGTGATATTAGTAACCCATGAAAAAAACTGTAATTTCCTAAAAATAATCCTTGACATTTTCTGAAAACATCCTAAAATAGCGAAGATTTTTGACCGGATATCTGGAGATTTGAAAACAGAAAGAATGAGACTGCGACAGAAACAGATAAAATCAAAACAGCCATTGTTAAGAAATTTCAGGTTATTGGATGAACCTCTCCCCCGGCAGTATTGTCGGGGTTTTTTGTATCATGAAGGAAATCTCGACGATCTTCTTCGAGGGGTCGATTCAATGGCTTTGGGTAAAGCCATTTTCCCCGGCATTATTGTCGGGGATTTTTTTTGCCCGGAATGTTCACTAATCCCATTAACAACTAAAAAAAGGAGAAATGATGAGACACAAAGAGGTGCTCAACGGACACATGAAAGATTTGACCTGCATCCGGGCCATAGCGCTTTCGGCTATCCGGAAATGGTTTGACGAGAACGGTTATATCGAGGTCATCCCCCCGACTCTGACCGGGGCAACAGGCTCCTGCGAGTGGTTTCCCAACGCCATCGGTATTGAGATGGTTGACGAGTTGGGCAACCCGCGCCAGGTTTTTCTCCGCCAGACAGCCCAGCTTCATCTTGAGCCGATGACCGTGGTTCATAACCGGGTTTATACTATCGGCCAGTCATATCGCTATGAGCGCCAGGTAACCAGCCGTCACCTCTGGGGATTTACACTGATCGAATTCGAGGGGCGTGATTTCGGGCTGGATGGACTTATGGACCAACTTGAGTCACTGTTTAAAACCTGCTTTCAGGCGGTATTAGACAAAAGCGGCAATGGCTGCCGGGCAAATCTTGCCAGTTATACCGACCGGCCTTTTTCGAGGCTTACCTATGAGGATGCCATCAATGTGCTGCGCGATAATGGCGTTACTATCCGTTATGGCGAGGATTTTACCAGCCATGATGAGCAGATACTGGTGAGCCTAACCGGCGGAGCGCCCCTGTTTCTCACTGAATATCCATCGGATCCCCGGCCCAGGCAAGGAGGCGTTATTAAATTTTTCTCAATGAAGCGCAAGAAGAATAATGGCAATGATTCTGGCTGCTGCAACGAACATTCCGAGGTCACCGATTGCTGTGACCTGCTTTTGCCGAATGTCGGCGAAACAGTTGGCGGCGCTGTTCGAGTCGGCAACCCTCAAACAATCAGAAAGCAGTTTAAAGAGTCATTGATGTATGAACATATTAAACAGATTGGCCTTGACCCGGAGAAGGAATTCAACTGGTATTTCGAGACGATTCTGGATGACAACACACAATCGGCGGGATGCGGAATCGGTTTCGAACGGCTAATACAATTTATAATGCAGGCTCAATCGATCAAGGATTGCATAGAATTTCCACGGAGTCCTGATTTTGTGACACCTTGAGGTATTACGTGGGCGGCATTATGTTGATTACATAATACATCCAAAGCAAAAAGGCGGCTCGTATTGAGCCGCCTGATGCCATGGTTACAAACAGAGGAATTTTATATATTAATCTTTAACTTTACTTACAGTGATACCCCAGTTGATCGGGTCTCTGGGTTTGGCGGCATTCCAATCGTTGAACGAGTGCGAGCCATCGGTGATATAATAGACTTCATAAGTTCCCGGGTCGAGGATAATCTCATCATTAAATAAACGATTTTTACGGGCTCCGCCGGCCGGTTCGGTGTTGCGCCAGTTCATTTCCCAGACAGCTCTGTCGGTGCGGTCATCGACAATCCAGCCGTAATCGTACATCTCATCGCGGTCTCCCTCGCCGATGGCATAGATATGAACGCGGGTTTGCTTATCGAGAGTAAATTTATCACGCTGTTTTTCATGATCACGCACCATTACCATTTTCACCAGGATATCTGAATTCTGTGTAATATCAGTTCTGGAGAGCTTTTTAAGATCGCCTTTTTTGAAACCCGAACCTGGATATATTGCCAGACCCCAGGCATCCGGATCGAATGGCGGGGAATCGTTCCAGTCACGGTAGGAGTGTGAATCGTCCGTCATATAATAGGCGATATATTCGCCTGCCGGAAAAGTTATGTCGCCGTCAAACAGCCTGTTTTTACGGGCGCCGCCGGCGTGTTCAGTATTGTGTTTGGTCATCTCCCAAACCATCTGACCGGTTGCGGCATCCTGTATCCAGCCGTAATCGGCAAACTCGCGTCCGCTGGAAGGATATTCCCCCAGGGCATAGATTCGCAGCGTGGTCTTTTTAGTCAGTTTAAATGGCTGGTCAAGAAAGCGGTCGTCACGTACGCTGGTTAAATCAATAAGCATCTCGCCCTTGCCCGGCGGTTCGAAAGTATGATACTTCGAGCGATCGAAATCTTTTGCCGGTAAAATCGTAATCCCCCAGTTTAGCGGATCATATGGCGGGTTGGCGTTAAATCCCTCATAGGAATGCGAATCATCAGTGACAAAGTACAGAAGATAGTCGCCTTTTTCCAGTTTGATTTCATCATCAAACATACGGTTTTTCTGATTTCCGCCTGCCTTCTCAACGTTCCAGCGGTCAATCTCCCAGACCCGTTCACGAGTATCGGCCTTGATTATCCAGCCATAGTCGACCGGCGAGCGATACCCTTTGGGAAATTCAAAAATTGAGTAAATCCGGAGACTCATCGGCTTATCAAGAGTAAAACCCTCCTGAATATACTCAGAATCGCCGAGCTTATTGTATCTTGACAACGCTCCGGGCAAATCACCGGTGACATCAAACTGCTTGACATCATCACCGGATATTTCGTCGGATGAGAGTTTGACATAACATTCATCAAGATAATCTTCAAATTCATCATCCCGATCCCGGTTGAAAATATCACCCAGAATCTCGAAAAAATCACCGGTGCCGCGAATTGATATGTTCGAAAACATATAGCTGCCGGAATACATATAAAGCTCATATTTGCCTTTTTCAAAATCAATATCAGCTTCCTCTTTGCGCAATACACGAATCCGGCGGACTTTATCTGTATGTCTATCTTTCATTACCCATACAGGTTGGCGGGTCTCATGATCGATTATCCAGGCGTATACATTCAAATCATCACGATATCGCAATTTCATCCCTACCGCTTCAATATTGATATTGCCTGATTTTTTTAACTCAAAACCAATAACCTCGATATCATCAAGATCCGGTTTTTCGATGATTACCAGTGTTTCTGCACAGGCAGGCAGACTCACCATTATCATAGCCAAAAAAGCTGTAATTGCCGCTATTTTTTTCTTTGATTGCTTCTTCATGACCTCATCTCCCGTTGAGGTTTGCATTTATTATCTTTGCCTATACTAACATACGAAAACTGATGATAATTTGTTGCGCTTTTTATGTTTGTACTCGGTTTAATGAATAATACTCCAGCGCTTGTTAATGAACGCCCAGCGAAATCGCCTCAAGCCTATGTGTATCAAGAGATTATTCTGTTCCATATAAATTCTCCTGAATGAGAAGGTGACAATGCCTGATTGCTGATAGTTAATAAGTCCGACTCTGAAAATTCCTTGTCAATGCCCATATTACATAATATACTTAGCCGCTGGTAAGATTAATTTAATAAAGGAGCATGAAATGGTTGAATTATTAATAAAATGGATTGAAAAAATAGGTATAACTGGAGATTGGGCTATCTATGTGAGTACGGCCCTAAGCGCTGTTATTGTTTTACTCTTAGCCTGGCTGTCAAATATTGTTGCCAGGAAGATTATAATGAGAGTATTAAACACAATCATCCAAAAAAGCCAGACTAAATGGGATGATTACCTGTTAAAGCACAGAGTGTTCCAATGTCTGTCGCATCTGGCGCCGGCCTTGGTCATCTATGCGTTTGCCGGAGTCTTTCCTCAGGCGGAAGTATTCATACAAAAGCTGTGTATGGCGTACATGATCATTATTGCCCTGTTGGTTGTAAATTCGTCTTTAAACGTGGTGGTTGATATTTACAGGACATTTGAAATATCGAAACAACGACCTATCAAGGGTTATGTCCAGGTTGCTCAAATTTTCCTTTATGTTATCGCCGGGATTTTTGTCATCGCCACCCTGATAGGGAAATCGCCGTGGTACTTCTTAAGCGGGCTCGGCGCTTTAACGGCTGTGCTCTTGCTGGTGTTTAGGGATTCCATCCTCGGGCTGGTGACCAGCATCCAGCTTTCCACTAACAACATGGTGCAAATTGGCGACTGGATCGAGATGCCCAAGTATGGCGCCGACGGCGACGTCATCGATGTTTCGCTCAACACGGTGAAAGTCCAGAACTTTGACAAGACCATTACGACTATTCCCACTTATGCTCTGATGTCCGATTCATTCAAGAACTGGCGAGGCATGTCGGAATCCGGGGGACGGCGAATCAAGCGGGCGATCAATATCGATATGAATAGCGTCAGGTTCTGCACAGAGGAAATGCTCGACCGGTTCGAAAAATATCAGTCAATCACCGATTATGTTAAACAAAAGCGAAAAGCGATTGTCGAGTTCAACAAGAAGCATAATATCGACACATCACTGCTGATAAACGGCAGGAATATGACCAACCTCGGTACCTTCCGCGCTTACATCATCGCCTATTTGCGAAACCATCCGAAAATTCATAACGATATGACCTTTCTGGTGCGCTATCTCTCCCCTGCCAAAGATGGCATGCCGATTGAGATTTATGTGTTTTCAAACGACCAGGTCTGGGCTAATTACGAGGCGATCCAGGCCGATATTTTCGACCATATACTGGCTGTTTTACCGGAATTTGACCTGCGTGTATTCCAGAACCCAACCGGCAGTGATTTTAAAAAGCTTGCTGAAACGACAAAGGGCGTATAGCTTTTGTTTAATCGAGCCGTCGGGAACCCTTTCCCGACGGAGGGCTCGCATGTTGGCAGGAAAGGCTATACAGCTTTGTGGGCGGCACACGTCCCCGTGTGCCCCTCTTCTCAATTGATAAGAACGGGCAGAGCAGTCCGCCCATGGCGGATGCCGCGCACGTAGTGTCAAGCATTATTTTCCACAAAAACCATGATATTATAAAACTACTTCAACACTTTTTAGAAAAGAGCTTGCCGGATGGATGATCATGCAGTATTATAGTTTTTCAAAACGGAGGAAACTTGAACGTTCTGGTTACTTTTGTATTGCTGGCAACATCCTGGACATACCCCCGGGTCGACTCGGATATACAGACTTACTCACAATCAGCGGCTACAGTCGATAATGTTGTCGCCGGGTATATAAATCCGGCCGGCCTGGCCCCGCGGTTTGCCATGGGTCTGAGGTATATGCACGCTTTCACCGATTCGTCATTTAAAGGCGATGATGGTTTTATACTTGCGTCCAAGGGAAATTGTGTTTCCATTCAGTGGCTGAAACATACCAATGGGGTTTTCCGACGGAAATACACTCTGGCGGCCGGTAAAAGAATGGCGCCAAACTTTTACTGGGGAATATCCTATGCCTGGTTCGGCGGATCGGATATGTACAGCAAAAAGAAGGTCTGGAAAACAGGCTTCCAATATCATCTAAAAAACAATTTCTCATTTGGTCTTGTAATTGATGATATCAACCGCCCTAAATTCGGCGATATTCAAACTGAAAGATTTTATACTCTGGGCACAGCTTTCTTTTCCGATCAAAAGAAAATCACTTTCTCAACAGACGCTTATTTCGAAGAGAAAAGCTGGCTTGATGACGCAGAGGCGATGTTCAGACTTGAATTTAGACCATCAAAATCTATAATACTTGTCGGCGATTACCGAACCGAGGGTTTCTTTAAAATTGGCCTGGCATATTTGCTTGGGTATGTCGATGTAGGCATCAGTTCAAGGTTCTATGAGAACGACTATCTTGGAGGTAATTTCTATTATAACCAGGGACCAATGGCCGGGGCAAAATAATTTTTCTTATTATAAAATTTATATCACCAATAAATTCATTGCGGAGTCGGGAACCTCATACGAGTCGCACGACCCTTCCCGAAGTTTTACATTAGCAGAAATG
Organism: uncultured bacterium; assembly: GCA_965603725.1. Taxonomy (GTDB): domain Bacteria; phylum Zixibacteria; class MSB-5A5; order UBA10806; family 4484-95; genus JAGGSN01. The sequence continues at coordinate 18,622 of CBFDEC010000010.1, forward strand.
GTCATGCGACCCGTACTGAGTTCCTACCAGCCCAATTAAACTCACCACCGCTAATAGGCGGCTCTTTCCAGAGCCGCTGCAGGACTGGAGAACGGAGTTCTTTATTCAAATCCTGCCTGTTATATAAGAGCTGTAGAGTTAGAAAATTCCGCTGTATATGATTACGATATTAAAATACAGGTGAACTCTAAGAAATCAGGGCAACTTTCCTCAGGATATTACTTGACTTTATACTATAAAATATACATAATATAATATGCAAGTTTTTGATAATTAAATTCGGACTGCAATTTGAAGTAACATTTGAAAGATAAAATCAGAAAATCATAAAACTTAGAAAAGGATGTGTATGTATTCCTGCAAAACCCTGATCGGGGATGGGGCATGATTATTCTGGCATTATTGCTCCTGGCCGCCGGTACTATTGCAGTGGTCCGCAGACACGGGGTATATGCTATAGATAGATAATTTTGGATGGAAAAAACTGATCACAAGGAGTAGGACAATGAAAAATAATGTGATAAAATGCTTATTTATGATTCTACTTTTGGGGGCCGTATCAGCATCAGCTCAGCAATGGCAGCAACTTGGACTTGCTGGGAAAGAAATACTATCCATTGAAACTTATCCTGCTAACCCTCAGTATATCGTTGCTGGTACATACTATGAAGGGTTATATGTAAGTTTCGACAGCGGCCAGAACTGGAGCTACAGGATTGCCACCAATGTACCTGTACCTTTTGTTGCATACGATCCCTGGCTTGTCAATAAGCTGTTTGCTCTGGTTGGCGACTCATACTCAGCCGGGTTGCATACCTCTGATGATTTTGGCAATACCTGGAATGTTGTCAACTTCGTACAGTATCCTCGTCGAATGGGTTTCGACCCGATCAATCCAGGATACATTTATATTTGCTTTCCAGACGGCATCATGACATCACAGGATTATGGCCAAAATGTCTCATTTGCTAATAACGGTCTTCCCGGTCTTAATATCCTTGATGTAAAGGGCGATGGCATTAACCAAAACGAAGCATATGCGGTCGGTGAGACTTTTATAGCTCATACCACTGATTTTGGCAATAACTGGACAGATCTTGGTGGCAATTTCGGAATTGAGGACTATAATCCCAGCCGTATTGAATTCGAACCGAATGGACCGGAGACCTTATATGTTGCATGCTGGGCTTTTTTAGCCCGCTCTTTCGATAGAGGAGCAAACTGGGAATTTACTGCCACTTCCACACAAGATAATGTGGCAATTGCCTGTGATCCAAATGAGGCCGGAATATTGTATATAGGTTCTCATGGTGGAGGAGTATTCAAATCTACTGATGCCGGAGCAAGCTTTACCTCAATAAACGACAACCTCGGCGATCTTAATGTTCGTTGTCTCGAAATTGATTCTTATGGCAACCTTCTGGCAGGAACAAACAACGGAGTATATATTTGCAGGTACACACCAATCCCCACACTTTCCGAATGGGGCATGATTATTTTGTCGCTGTTGTTATTGGCGGCAGGAACGATTTGTATTATTCGTCGGCGTAAGGCTGTAACAGCTAAGGAGGTTCGATAAGCTGACTATTATCTCGCAGCATTGATAATTTGATTAAACAGGAATAGTATTACTATGTTTATCTGATATTAATACGCTCCTGCATATTTTAGAATTTATAACAAAAACAGCTTAAAAAAATATGGCGGTTTTTCAAACTGAAATGATGAGAAAAATATTATCAATAAACAGACCATTGATATCCATTAAATAAAATTATCTGAGAGGAGTTTTTGCATGAAACGATTTGTTCTGCTCCCGGGGGCAGCACTGACACTTGGGCTTCTCTTGATAACGGCCCCTTTTGCTTTAGCTGGCGCTAATCAGCTAAATATAGATTATTTCTTTGATCGACCTGATATTTCAGAGATCAAAATAGAGGGCGAATTGTATCACAGGATGATTATGCCTGATGTTCCAAACTGTGGAAATCCCGGGCAACCGTCTTTACCCGCAAGAGGCGCAAAAATTCTACTCCCCTTCGGTTCTGCGGTTTCAAGCATTGAGGTAGTTCCGGGGGAAAAGATTTTAATCGACAGCGATCTTATCATTGAACCGGTTTCATACCCGGTCAAACTATCTGCCGAACCTGGTACTGCCAGTCCGCCAATCCCGGACGGTATCATTTATTCATCAGACACACCATTTCCAGAAAGTCGATTTGAAAATATCGGCACACAAGGCTTCCGCGGCTACCAGATACTGATTCTGAAACTTCAGCCGGTTGAGTATATTCCGAAATCGAGAGAGCTTTATTATTACTCTCAGCTAACGGTAATAATCAATACTGCAGACGCCGATAAATCAAACGACCTTTTCCGGGGATTACCAGAAGACGAAGAAGATGTTATCACCAGAGTTGATAATCCGGAGCAAGTCTCCACGTATTTCGCAGGCGGTGTGCGTACCGACAGAAGTTACGAGTTTCTTATCATCACAACATCATCACTTGTCAGCGCCTTTCAACCGCTTGAGAATTACCATGACAATAACGGCCTCCCAACCGCGATTCGAACAACTACCGATATCGGCAGCAGCAATCCTGACGACATACGAGCCTATATTACCAGCCAGTATTCAAGTGATGGTATCCAGTATGTGCTGATTGGCGCCGATGATGATATAATTCCTGCTAAAGATTTATATGTTGCCGCATGGAGCGGCGGTGATATTGAATATAATATGCCGGCTGATATTTATTACGGCTGTCTGGATGGCACCTATAACTATGATGGCGATTCCTACTGGGGAGAACCAAACGACGGCAATGGCGGCGGCGATGTTGACCTTGTAGCTGAGGTATATATTGGCCGGGCAGCGGTCGGCAACACTACTGAAGCTAACAGGTTTGTAAATAAAACTATCTGGTATCTAACAAATCAGCATACACAGATTGCAAATGTGCTTATGGTTGGCGAGTATCTCGGTTTTGGTGGAGAGTCGGATTATGCCGGCAATATGATGGACCAAATAGTGGACGGTTCAAGCGCTGATAGCTATACAACTATCGGTATTCCCTCTGATATTTATAACGTCGGCAGATTATATGAACGCGACTGGTCTAACTGGCCGCAATCGGAATTGGTTTCACGTATCAATGGTGGTCTGCACATCATCAATCATCTTGGCCATGGAAGTCCTGATAAGGCTATGAAGCTGTATGACAGCGATATCATGAACCAGCTGACAAACAATGACCTTTGTTTTGTATATTCACAAACTTGCTTAGCCGGTCATTTTGACGGTACGGACTGCTGGGCGGAATATATGAACATCAAAACGGACAATGGCGGATTCGCTGTAGTCATGAACGCCCGTTATGGCTGGGGCTTAGGCTACAGCACCGATGGCCCCTCACAGCGGTTTGACCGCCAGTTCTGGGATGCGGTATTCAATCCGAGCGAAAATAAAATGGAGTTGAGCAAAGCCAACCAGGACTCCAAAGAAGACAATCTCTATCGTATCAATGAAAGCTGCATGAGATGGTGCACCTACGAGCTGAACCTGTTCGGCGACCCGACTGTTGCAGTCAAGGAAATATCAGGCTTAAGGGTAAGACCCAGCGCCAATTTCGAATCCGAGGGCAACAGCGGCGGTCCATTTTCACCCAGCGGCATCGTTTACACCCTTGAAAATACAGGTGATTACTCAATCGACTATAACGTCACCAAAAGCCAGCCCTGGATTACATTGACTAACGCCTCCGGTACTATTCCCATCAACGGTACTATTGATGTAACAGTAACAATCAACACCAATGCCAACAGCCTTCCGGATGGCAGTTATGAAGATATAATAAATTTTATCAACACTACTGATCATATTGGCGATACCCAGCGGAATGTAATATTAACCGTTGGCATTCCGGAAGTCGCCTATGAATGGACATTTGACACAAATCCCGGTTGGACTACCCAAAACCAATGGGCATTTGGTTCGCCAACCGGCAACGGGGGTGAATACGGCGGACCTGATCCGTCAAGCGGTCATACCGGAAGCAATGTCTATGGATACAACCTTAACGGCGATTATGCAAACTACATGTCCGAAACACATTTGACCAGCAACGCTATTGACTGCTCGGGATTGAGTGATGTTACACTTAAGTTCTGGCGCTGGCTGGGAGTCGAACAGCCCGCTTACGACCATGCCTATGTGCGAATTAGCAGCAATGGATATAACTGGACAACAGTTTGGCAAAATACTGCTGAGGTTACCGATTATTCCTGGACTGAAATGGAACTGGACATTTCAAGTATAGCAGACGATCAAGCAACAGTTTATTTGCGCTGGACAATGGGCATTACTGATGTCAGTTGGAGATACTGCGGCTGGAATATTGATGATATTCAAATCTTAGCTCTCGGCGACCAGAACCCCACGGGTTCAATCGCAGGTGTAGTAGATGATGCCGAAACCAGCCTTCTTATCCAGGGAGTTACTGTTGAAGCTATCGGTTCGGGAGTAAGCGATATAACTGATGCCAACGGAGAATACGCGCTTGAGAATATTATCGTCAACACTTACAGCGTTTCATTCTCACATGAAGATTATGAGGACACTATTCAACATAATGTGGTTGTAAATCTCGACGAAATCACAATATTAAATATGACAATGGTTGAGCTTCCGGGGTCTATCTCCGGAGCGGTTACCGATGCCTCATCAGGCGAGGCTATCGCCGGCGTTACAGTTGAAGCTGTCGGTACGGGAGTGAGTACTGTCACCAACGAACTTGGGCAATATACTCTATCAGATCTCGATGCCGGGACATACGATGTTTTATTCACACATGGCTGGTATTATAATCTGACTATACCTGATGTTATTGTTACGCCCGGTGATATTACGCCGCAAAATGCTCAAATGACGATTCTATCCGGATCGATTTATGGCGTTGTTACCGAAACCGCAGGAATAGCGCTGTCCGGTATAAATAAGGGCATAGAGGATAAGACTGATAACATAAAATCAACAGCCCTGATAAGAAAATCATCCGTTATTGAAGATGATGAAAAGACTAATACTTTAATTACAAATTTATCGGGGCCTATTGAAGGCGTTCTTGTTACCGCAATCGGCACAGGTATCAGCGATGTCACAGATGAAAATGGGTTTTACGAACTCTCCAATCTGTCTCCGGGTTTTTATGATGTTTCGTTTTCGCATCCATACTATGAAGATTTATTTGAGACAGGCGTTGAAGTTATTCCGAATTATATTACAATGCTGAACGTGAGTTTAATTCCATTGATCATAGCTGATGTCGGCGTTTCAGCAATTCTCAATCCGCCGGATTCGATTCTGTTTGAAACGCCTTATCCGCTTGAAGTCGAGGTAGCAAATCACGGGGTCGGCGCTCAGACTTTTGACGTTGTTTTCGAGGTATACATCTCAGGCTCATCTGTAATCGAGTCCTCTGACATAGTTACAGTCATCGATATGCCTCGATACAGCGCGGATACAGTCACGTTTTCCGGCGCTCTGATTCCGGAAATTAACGCCGATTACGACCTGGTTTCGTACACTACTCTTGCCACCGATGAAGACAACGGAAACGACACCGCCTCTACAACCAGCTATACTAAGGAAGGAGTGTTAGTCAAATATGGAAATCTCGACGGCTCTCCGATCAATGGACCGATAAATGGCAATCTTACTATTGATGTTTACGTTCAGACATCCGAGAATGCATATCTGGGCGATTTTCATTTATGTCTTGGCTCCGATGATCAATATATTGACGACCACTTGAGCGAGACGCTGGGGCAGGTATATTATCCGCTTACCGAATGGGAGGCGGCTGTATTCACAGCGCCTCATGGTTCACCGCCGAACCCGGAGGGTTGGACAAGCCAGTCGTTTGTGGGGTTTGCCAGGATCAATCCTAATAACCCGAACCCGCTGTGGCTTCACCTGGAATCTCTTACTAATGTGGTGACCTTCGTATTCGAAATCGTCGATGAGGAGGCTTTAATAGGTCAGACGCTTGAATGCCTGGGGCAAGGGTTGAATTTATATCAGGGACCCTCGAACGGCAGTGATTCAACGGGGTTTACTTCTTTTGACATTGTTGAGAGTTACAGCCCGGTGCAATTTTATGATCCCACCGCTTATTGTGATTATGTTCCCGGTGATTTTAACGGCGATGGGAATGTGATTGGCGGCGATGTAACTTTTGGAGTGCAATTCTTTATCGGCGTTGGTTCTAATCCTCCTGACAGCTGCTGGCTTGCCTCGAGCGGTTCCTGGTTATATTCTGCCGCCGATGCCAACGGCGATTGTGTTGTCATCGGCTCCGACATTACATATTTAGTAGCCTTCTTTGTCGGAACGGGCGAACCTCCTCAATGGTGTCCGGAGACGCCGCCGGCTAATCCGTTGTTGTTAGAGGGCGAGAACGAGTTTGATACACCCTGCGAACCTGTTAGAAACAGGTAAGAGCGATTATCAAAAAATATTTCTGATTTGACTTTGTGTGGACAGGTCCTTGCCTTTAAGCGTGACCTGTCCATAGTATCATTGCAAAACCACAAGGGGCCTGGCCTGTATTAATTGTATAAGAGTTCGTAGATCGAAATGCCTGCGGTTTCGGCAGTATAACTGGTACAATAGGGTTTTTGCTTGACATGAAAAATAGATGATTTATATTAAAAAGGTATTTGAACTTAAAGGGTTTTTATAAACAGACGAAAGTTATGTTAACACCATATTTTCAAAGATCATTATCGATATTTGTTCTATTGTTTATATTATCAATTTTTGCTATTCCCGTTAAGGCTCAGGACCAGTATTTCACCGATGAAACGGACAGCAGAATTCCTCAGATACCTGCAATCTGCGGCTGCGTTGATGCCGCCGATATCGACAACGACGGCGACCTCGATGTAATTGGAGATGCCTCTTATAGTTTCCCCCCTCATAATCCTTATTATCTTTTTATAAACGATGGGGCGGGATTTTTCGAGGATGCTACTGATGAACGGTTACCGGATGCTGCTTTTGGTTCAGTAAACGTGGGTTTCGGCGATGTCGATAATGACAAAGATTATGATTTATACGTTGTTTCAGAGGACTACCAGGATTTACTTTATATCAACGACGGCGACGGTTATTTTTCCAATGAGACAAACGAACGCCTTCCACCATTAAGCTCTATGAACGAAGATTTTGTTTTCGGAGACTTTTCCGGCGATTCATATCTGGATATAATCGTTGTCGAAGTCTACGCAACCGGTATTAATCATTATTTGGTTAATAACGGCTACGGTTATTTTGAAGACATGACCGATATTTATATGCCGGTTGATACTACAAATGATGGGTATGGCGAAACCGCCGATCTGGATAATGACCTGGACCTCGATCTGCTCATAGCCTGGTGGACTGGATCTCCACCTATGCATATTCGCGGTCTTTTAAACCAGGACGGTTATTTTGTCGAGTTTGAACAGGGCTTTTTGGACGACCGATTTACGAGATGGCTCGATTACGCCGACCTTGACGGAGACAGAGACCTCGATGTGATTATATCCGGGATTGTATCTATAGGGATATTAATTAATTATGACAGCCTTTTCATTGATGAGTCATCAACCAGGCTGCCTGATATTCCCGGCTCCGGTTTTAATATGCCGGGCTTTGGTGATTTTGATAATGATGGTGATTTTGATATTTACGTAACAAGAGCTACCCATAGAGTGGATTATTATTTGCTGAACGACGGCACCGGCTATTTTGAATTAGCTAATGAACGGATACCGGATACCCGCGCCAGCAGCCGTTGGGCCGAGCCTCTTGACGCCGACGGCGATGGGGACTTAGACATATTCATAGGTTGTACCGGCGATGGCCAGCAGCGGATACTAATTAACCACTCCACACCGGACACTATCCCGCCGGTGATAATCGCGGAAGACCTGCCGTTAGGAGACGTTGATTCGTTGGCTGAATATCAGGTTAAAATATCGGCATACGACAACATCTCCGTAGAGAAGGGGGCGCTAGATGTAAACATTTTTTATAGCATCAATGGAGGCGACTTTATAACGGATACCCTGGTTCACTGTGGCGGCACAATATTCAGTTGTTTTATTCCCGGTCAACCGCCCGGAACACAGGTTGATTATTATATCGATATAAAAGATAAAATGAACAACTTCATTACCACTCCCCCGGATTCACTTTATTCATTCACCATCTTTCCCCCGTCAAACATAAACGATGAGTATGCCTCATCTGATGAAACATGCCTGCACATTTCGCCTAACCCGTCAAACAGTGGATTTGCTGTCAGTTATTTCGTAGAACATGAAAAAAGACTGGCAATTGCTGTTTATGATTTAAATGGTCGTAAGGTACATTCAGAGAACCTTAATAAACAATCATTATCAGGATGGCAAAAGTGGTATTGGGATGGATGGGCTAACCTTGCTTCAGGCATTTATTTTATTGAGTTGAACAAAGCAAACAGAAGGGAGGTGAGAAAAGCAGTTTTGATTCGCTGACATCAGAAAATTCAAATCAATTTTTTAAAGGAGGATATTGTCTTCGAGTTAGTAATGTGCGTCAAGGCTCTTGCGGTCTTGACAATATAGCTTGTTTCAGGACTTTCCCCGAAAAATTGACTAAATTCTGTATAATATAGTTTATTTCATAAAGTTAACATTTTCAAGAAGTGGAAATTAGGGTTTTCAGAAAAATCGGGGAAACTTCCACGTTAACAGGCGGGACTTTCCAGTCCCGCTGGCAGGCCAGACGGCTCGTATGAGCTGGAAAGTCATCAAGACCTCAGACGGGCCGTATGGCTTGATGGCCTGCCCTGTTAAGTTAGTTTTTTATTTTGATCAAAATTGCTATGTGGAAAAATTCGGGGAAACTCCTTAACTTGTTTAAGTTGACGACAAGATATTAATCCTTTATAATCACCCGCATGATTAAGTCTTTGGAATTAACGAAAATATTTTCAGATAAAAAGCGCGGCCAAGTCGTTGCGGTCAACAAAGCATCTTTTGAAATAACCCCGGGCGAAATATTCGGCCTGCTGGGCTTAAACGGAGCCGGTAAAACCACCACTTTGCGGCTTCTGGCAGGATTGCTAAAACCAAACTCAGGAACCGCCTATATCTGCGGCATCGATGTTGTCAAACAGCCTGAAAAATCCAAAGCAAGATTGGGATTTCTTACCGGCACGACCGGCTTATATGGCCGGCTCAAAGCGATTGAGATGATTAAATATTTCGGTCGGCTTTATGGCATGTCGGAGAGCAGAACAGAACAAAGATCAAAAGAACTCATGGAGATGCTCGGGATGACCGAATTTGCCGAAACCCGATGTGATAAGCTGTCATCCGGAACAAAGCAGAAAGTCTCCATTGCCCGGACTATGATTCATGACCCGGAAGTGATTATCCTTGATGAGCCAACTGCCGGGCTGGATGTTATCTCCAGCAGAGCGGTTATCGATTTCATCAACGCCGAAAAAGCCCGCTCTAAAACGATAGTTTTTTCAACTCATATCATGCATGAGGCGGAAAAGCTCTGTGACCGTATCGGGGTCATACACGAAGGCAGTATAATTGACATTGGTACGCCGGATGAATTAAAGAATAAGACCGGCTGTGCGGATATGGATGATGCCTTTGTCAAAATGGTTGGGAATAACAATGAACAGCATTAGAATTGTTTACAATAAAGAGCTTTTAGACACTATTCGTGATAGACGCACGATCATTTCAATGATCGTCATCCCGATTTTGCTATTCCCGATACTGACAATCGGCTTTTCCTCGTTTGCTGTAACTATGGTTGAAAAATCCGCGGAACAGATTCATAAGGTGTCGATTGTGGGCAAAGAAAATGCGCCGGAACTATATGCAGTGATAGACAGCTCAACCAGAGTGAAAATCGTCGAGGTCGATTCAATTGAAAAAGCAATCGACACAAAGGAAATCAGGGCGGCGCTGATTATACCGGATGATTTCATGCAGAAAATACAGGCAATGGATTCGACCTCCCTGACAATCCTTTACAATGCGGCAGAAACAAAATCAGAATTCGCCAAAAACAGGCTTGAAGATCTGGCTTCAGATTACCGCAAAAATATTTTACATCAGCGGCTTTTGCATGAAGATTTAAATCCCAAGCTCCTTAGGCCGTTTTATATCTATGACGACAACATCGCCAAAGAAAAGATGGGCTCATTTATATTGTCCATGTTTTTGCCGTATATAATAATTATATTAAGCATGGTCGGCGCCATGTATACCGCAATAGACTTAACAGCCGGCGAAAAAGAACGAGGCACCCTTGAGACGATCCTGGTAAGTCCTATCCCCCGCTGGCAACTGGCTACCGGGAAGTTCCTGACTATTTTAACGACATCGCTTGTATCAACGATCCTCTCGATCACCAGCATGACCGCCACAATGTTCTTCGGCATCATGTCTTTCGGTTCTATGGCTGAAAGCCTCGGGCTTAATATAACGCCGGTTATGATACTTATTATTTTATTAATGATGATTCCTACAGCCTGCCTGTTTTCGGCATTGTTGATGTCGGTTTCGATTTTTGCGAAAAGCTACAAAGAGGCGCAGAGTTATGTTTCTCCTCTGATGTTTTTAGTCATTTTGCCGGCGCTGGTCTCGTTTATTCCGGGTATCGAATTGAACTTGCAGTTGTCATTTGTGCCTTTGATAAATATCTGCCTGATAATCAAAGAGGCTTTAATGGGGAGTATTAACTGGCTTTTTATATTAATTGTCTTTATCTCGACAGCTTTGTATGCCGCCTTTGCAATATTTGTAACTCACAGACTGTTTGAAAAAGAAAGCGTAATGTTTAGATCATGAATAAAAAATCTCCTGAAACAAACAGCCGCTCAGTAGAACGATTACTGATAGAAGCCTCGCATATTCTCAACCTTGACCTCGAGCTGGAATCGTTGCTGAAAAATATTTTGAATATTCTTTCAGAGTACCTTATGGCAGAAGCTTCGGCCATTTTATTATTAGGCGTTGAGGGAAGGCGCTCTGAACTATCCACTTTTATTTCCGATCAGGATGCAGTATGCTGTGTTTCAGTACCGGCAGATGATAAAGGCGTTGCAGCGCTGGTGATCGATAAAAAATCACCTCTTATAATCAATGAATTTTCCGCCGACGATCAACTTAAAAAAATCGTCGACCAGAAACTTAAAATCTCAACACGTAACCTTATGGCAATTCCGATAATTCGCAAAGAGAAGTATTTGGGAGTTATCGAGGTATTTAATAAAAAAAATAGCGAGGATTTTAACAACAAAGACCTGGCAATTATGACAGCCCTGGGGGATCAGATTGCCTTGACGGTTGCAAATGCCAAGCTCATCGATCAAGCGCAAAGAAAATCCAATGAAGCCCAGAGCCTCTATGAGGTCGGTAAGCTGATGTCGGGCACGCTGAGACTGGAAGAACTGTTAGAACTCATAGTCGATCAGGTCAGTCATGTGGTTAATGTCGATGTTGCCACTATTTTCGTTGTCGACCCTGCTGATGGTTCTATTAAGGATATCGTATCAAAAGGCATACCCGAAGATCAAAGGCAACATCTTACGGTAAAAATGGGGCAGGGCATTGTCGGCTGGGTGGCAAAAACAGGTCAATCCGTACTTTTAAACGATGTATCCGAGGACACAAAGTATATATCGATGCGTCCCCAAACAAAAAGTGAGATTGCCGTTCCTCTCATTTCCCGGGATAAAGTTGTCGGCGTTTTCAATGTTGAATCGGATGAGCTTGATGCCTACAGCCAGACCGATCTTGAACTATTGGAAACATTCGGCAGCCAGGCAGCGGTATCCATCGAGAGGGCAATCCTTTATCAACAGTCCATAGAACAAAAAGCCCTTGAGGAAGAGCTTGCCATAGCCAGGAGAATTCAGCAGACATTTTTGCCGGAGAAAGCGCCGGTTGTACCCGGTTTAGATATCGCCGGTATAAATATTCCTTCCGAGGCGGTTGGCGGCGACTATTACGATTATATCGACATTGTAAAAAATCAGTTTGGGATTGCAATCGGCGATGTCTCCGGTAAAGGGATAGGCGCCGCTTTAATTATGGCCGCTTTTAGAGCCTCCTTAAAAGCGGAAATAAGAAACAATTATGCTATCAGGACGATTTTTGCCAAGGTTAATTCGCTCTTATATGAATCGATTGAACGCGAAAATTATGTAACCTCAGTATACGGGGTTCTGGATGCTAAAAACCGGGTTTTCACATTTTCCAATGCCGGTCATAATCCTCCTCTGTTATTCAAATCAGATAGCAGAATTATTGACCTGACCGAAGGCGGGTTAGCCCTGGGAATGTTTCCCGGCTCTCAGTACGAAGAAAGACCTGTATATATAGATAATGGCGACATATTGCTTTTCTACACCGATGGAGTAACGGAGGCGCAAAATAAAAATAATGAGGAATTCGGCGAAAACCGTCTGAAAAAGCTGGTGCGCCAATCAAAAGAATCAAGCGCCAGGGAGATAATAAACCGTGTCGTTGATTCAGTTCAACAATTTAAAGACCCTTCTAAACCGCTTGATGATTTGACCATGATTTTAATAAAATGCTTATGACCGATTATTAAGGAGGAAGTTTTATGAAATTAATCAGTAAGAAATGTAAGTTATGGGAACTGATTATCCTGGTGATGATTTTTATTGCCGGTTGTACGCAACAGGCTGGAAATGGAGGCAGTATGGATTTATTACAGAAAGCAGACGATCATTTCAAGAAAAACGATATCGATAAAGCAAAAGAGCTTTATCTGGAAACCGCTGCCGTTGCAGAAAAAGAAAAAAACAACAGCGCTCCGGTTGAGGCATATTCACAGATAGCCCGCTGTTATCTTAAACAAAATGAGATTGCCGAAGGATTAAATTGGCTTGATAGGGCTAAAGCTAAAGCAACTCCCGATGAACCTGAGGGCTGGTCGCGTTATCTGAGTGTGCGGGGACGGTTCGAGTGGAAAAAAGCCGCCGCTGAGGCAAAAGAGCTGACGCCTGAAGTGAAGCAAGCTGCCAGTACATTTAAGGAGATGTATGATTATTGCTTAGAACATAAGCTTCATGAAAGGGCTATTGATGCGGCAAATATGATAGCGATTGTTGGCGGAGCAGACGATCGAATTGAATGGGGGCTTAAAGGCATTAAGGCAGCTGAGGCAGGTAATCTTGATGGATGGCTCGGTCCGCTGTGGAACAACCATGGCTGGAACCTGAATGATATGGGTGAATATGAGAAATCGCTTGAAGGCTTGAAAAAAGCCCGTGAATATCACTATAAAGGCGAAAAAGAGTTGCCAAAGTTGATTGCAGACTGGTCAGTCGGCTATGCTTATCGAATGACTGGCCAAATCGATTCAGCCCTGACCCTGATGACCAAAGTGAGTGAGTGGGCTAACAGGCTTTATGATGCCAAACCAAGTGACGAGAACACCGAATGGGTAGGCTTTGCTAATAAAGAATTGGGAGAAATAGCCCTCATTAAAGGACAGAACAAGTTAGCCTTAAAATATTTTCAAAAAGCCAAAGACAATCTGGCAAAAGTTGGCATGCCCGATTGGGATGTCAAAGGGTTTCAAGAACTTAACGATCAAATTGATAAGCTCAAATTGGAATTAGAGAAATAAATGGCTAATTGCACTGATTTATACATCAAATTTAATTTAAGTGTTTGTATCTGAATAGCTATTGATGCAATCACAACAGCTGATAAATATAAATCAATAGTGTTAATATTTATAACACTGTTTGAATTTATTGATACATATTTTTCCTTATCTTATTAGTAAATATAGGAATTTCAGCAAGCGCCAAAATGATGTGTGATTAACAACAACAATAATATGCTAAACCGTATTGATATGATGTTTTGGTAATTTTTCATCTTATTGCAAATCAACATGTTAATAAATTTACACTTTGTTAATGTGATGGCATGCTTCTTGCGATTAAATGTATTTCGTAGTTTGCTTCTCTCCCCTCAGTTGCTTTGGTCAAGGGCCGTCATAAAGACGGCCTTTGCGTTTTTAATAACTCATTTAGAAAACATAGTAAATGTCGCTAGCTTTATTAATCCAGATTTCAGACAGCAGTTTTTATGAAAATGCTTCAACTTTATATGATAGATTTAGTTGTATATTGTTGTATATAAATAGTTGTGTGGAAATCTAATTGAAAATATAAGAGACGTAACAAAATGTCTTTAATACCAGCTTTTAATATAGGTATATGGAATGCCTGGATATTTATGAGTGTTTTTCTTCTTCAAATGATAGCTATAATGTTTGTAGATAAGCGTATCCGTGAAAAAAGTCACGTCCCTATAGACGCAAGAAGAAATAGGCTTGAGAGATATGTAGGTATCATCGGTAATTTTATCTGGTTATTAGCCATAGGCTATTCTGTTTTTTTACCTCTTCAACCAGGCACTATCTGGTTTTATGTTGGCCTTTCTGTTTTTATTATTGGTTTGACTTTAATGGCGATAGCCACTTTTAACTTCATTACCACACCAGCGGATCAGTTGATTACAAAAGGGGCATATCAGTTTTCGCGACATCCAATGTATTTGGCTACTTTTTTCATCTGTCTGGGGTCTGGTATCGCCACTGTATCCTGGCTTTTTATATTTTTTAGCATAATTATGGCTTTATGCTTTTATCAAGAGGCGCTTATCGAAGAAAGATACTGTCTTAATAGATACGACAACGCCTACCAGGAGTATATAAATAGAACTCATAGATTGATTGGCGTCCCCAAGAAGCATAACAAATGAAAAAATGCCATCTTTGCTTTGATGAAATCTCTAATTTGGTAAGAGATTTGCTGGATATGAAAAGGATTGGAAAAAAAACACATAACAAATCGCTGCACCTGACATTTTTCCGCTGTCGCTCCAAAATGCAGGTGAACTCAATAGATAACAGATGAATTCACTAAATTGATTATTATGTCGATAAACATATTGAATGGAAAATAAAATTAGGGCATTAATGTTAAGAAAAAAGTTGACAGATATTATTTTATTAAGTAATATGATAAGATGTGTATCGGGCCCATAGCTCAGTTGGTTAGAGCAACTGACTCATAATCAGTGGGTCCCAGGTTCGAGTCCTGGTGGGCCCACCGATTGGGGCAATTAGCTCAGTTGGTTAGAGCGTTCGGTTCACATCCGAGAGGCCACTGGTTCGAACCCAGTATTGCCCAGTATTGAAAACAGGAAAGAGAGGCGGATGAAAACTCTAATCTGCAACAATAAACATAATTCATCCCCAATAAACAATAACAGCTATCCAGGGTGCGTCAGTCTAACGCACCTTTTTTACATTGAGGAAAGTCTATGCAACAGGTTTTAAGTTCCCTTTTGGATTTGCAGGAAATCGATGAACAACTGGGTGAACTCGATCGATCAAAGGTCTACTTGCCAGAGATAATTGAGAATATTAATGACGAAATGAGCAAGCTTGAAAAAGAACTCAACGAAAACCAGGAAAAATATACAGAAGCTCAAATACAATTAAAACAATTCGAACTCGATATTGAAGCCGATAAAGAGTCTCTGGAAAAATATCAAAATCAGATGAAAGTAATTAAGACGAACAAGGAATACGATGCATTAATAACGGAAATTGACGGCAAAAAACAGAAAATCAGCGACAATGAAGATGAGATATTGAGGCTCATGGGAGTAATTGACGAAAGTTCTGAAAAAATAGAAGAGCTCAAGGTTAAGCTCGAGGAGGCAAGGAAAAATAATCAGACCCATCTTCAGAGCTTACGAGGTGAATTGAACTCGCTTGAATCGAAAATAAAAGATAAAAAACAGCTCCGTCAGCAACTGGCCAAGTCTCTCGACAGAAAGGCGTTGACTGTCTACGAGCGAATTCGCAAAGGCAAGGGCGGTATGGCCGTAGTTCCCCTTCGCAAAAAGGCCTGTGGCGGATGTTTTAAGCAGATACCGCCGCAGATGGTGCAGCAAATTAGACGAGGAGACAGGATTTATACCTGCGACAGTTGCGGGCGGATATTAATCTGGGTCAATGAGGATTAATTTTAAATATATTGAAATATATCAAAAGTATCATGTATTTACAGAAAAGGTAATATGGCGATGAGCAAAAATATTAACTTATCTTATACCAACAAAAAAGATATAAAGGAGATCCTAAATGAATACACTGAAAAAAAACTAAAGCTTATTGAAACATTCGGACAAGAAAGATTAGATGGATGGAAAAACATTTTAATATACGGAAATAATATAGATGCTCTAAGATTATTATTACAAAATATCGAAATAAAAGAGAAAATATCATTAGTTTATATTGATCCCCCCTTCTCGACAAACGGGGACTTTAAAATTGGTACGGATAGAACATCTACAGTCAGTTATAGTAAAAAAGATAAGAATGCATATGAAGATAAATTGGTTGGGAGCGATTATATTGAATTTTTAAGAGAAAGATTGATTTTTATCAGGAAGATATTATCGCTAACCGGTTCTATTTATGTCCATATAGATTGGAAAATGGGGCATTATGTAAAAGTATTAATGGATGAAATATTTGGCTTATCAAACTTCATAAATGATATAACCCGAATCAAATGCAATCCTAAGAATTTTAGCAGGAAAGGATTTGGAAATATAAAGGATATTGTACTCTATTATTCAAAAACAGAAAATTATATTTTTAATGAAACTCGCGAGAGTTTTAGTGAAGAAGATATTAATAGGTTATATCCCAAAATAGATAAAGATGGGAAAAAATACGCAACAACACCATTACATGCGCCTGGAGAAACAGAAAATGGGTTAACTGGGCAGGAGTGGAAGGGTAAAAAACCGCCTAAAGGGCGACATTGGAGATATCGGCCAAAAGTATTAGATGAATTGGATGGGCTGGGTTTAGTAGAATGGTCTTCTAAAGGGAATCCAAGGAAAAAAGTTTTTGCTGATGATGTAATAGACAAAGGAAAAAAACGACAAGATATTTGGTATTTTAAGGACCCGCAATATCCTAAATATCCTACTGAAAAAAACCTAAATATGATAAAAGTTATTGTAGAAACTTCATCAAATAAGGGGGATATTGTATTGGATTGTTTTGCCGGGTCCGGTATAACTTTAATGGCCGCAGAACAACTGGGAAGAAAGTGGATTGGCATTGATAACTCAGAACATTCGGTTAAAGTAATTAAAGAAAGAATGAAAACTATTGAAAATTGCAATGCTTATAGTATTTTCAGAATCATATGAGGTATATGAATAAGATGAAAAGAATAATAAACATAGAAAAGGAATTCGATAGGCTAAATCCGTGGGTTGCTAAAAGCCTAAATTTATTCAATAAGACACCATATTTGGATAATGTATCAGATATTTATCCATTTGAAATTAGCAAGAAGAATGTTTTTGAAGATAGCATAAGAAGAAAAATAATAAGTGCCCATTCAAGACGTGATACTAATAAATTAATTGAATTATTAAAAGAGTTACCAAAATTTCCTTATGAGGAACCTATATGGTATATCTTAAAAAAGGTTAAAGGTTGTCTTGAAAAGAATCCGCTCCAGCTGTTAAGAATAGCTAATATATTATATGAAATGACTTCAGAAGAAACATTGATTCGGCTTGAATCAGCTCCTAAACTTAACACACAAACTGGTCCAATGTTTGGCAGATGGTTGAGAAACAATTTTGATTTCATCCCAAAGAATGATTTTCTTGCTTCGAACAAGGGTATCTATATTTTAGAATCTTCTGAGGAAGAATGTAAGATATTTGTTCGCGAAGAATTAGGTCAAGATTTACAGAAAAGACCTGATTTAGTTGCTAAAGTGAACAATCAATATATCATCGGTGAAGCAAAATGGATCGGACAACCCGGCGGAAATCAAGGTAAACAGGTCGAAGAAGTTATTGTATTTTGTTCAAACCAGAGAGCAAATGTGCGGCGTATAGGTATTGTTGATGGCTTTCCGTGGGCATTGTATAACGAAGAAGGTAATTTAATAAGTAACAAGGAAACAGTCAGAGTACAAGAATCGCCTTATGATTTGTTGAGTGCGCTTTTATTGAAAGAATATATGGAGAGTTTTGTTTAAAAGGTATATTAAGGCAGCAGTTATTATTTTTATAATAAGTAATAATAAAGGAAATTTTTATTAACCGGCATTATGCCGGTTTTTTTTAAACCTGAAGAAAGGAAGGTTAGAAATGATTAATAATTTTGATCAGGCTTTAACATTCGATGATGTCTTATTAGCGCCTGCATACTCCGATATACTGCCGGGACAGGTGGAGTTGACAACACCGCTGGCAGGCGATATCTTTCTTAATATACCGCTGATATCTGCGGCGATGGATACTGTCACCGAGGCCAATCTGGCAATTGCCCTCGCCCGTGAGGGAGGCATCGGAATTATCCATAAGAATATGTCTATCGAAAAACAGGCCGAGGAAGTCGACAAGGTAAAGCGTTCGGAATCGGGGATGATTATCGATCCGATTACTCTTCACCCCGAAGCGTCAATAGGCGAAGCGGTAGCTTTGATGGAAAAATTTTCGATTTCAGGAATCCCCATAACAAAAGCCGGCAAGCTGGTTGGAATCCTTACCAATCGCGACTTGCGGTTTCACCCCGACCCCAGTTTAACTGTTGCAGATGTAATGACTACAATGAACCTGATAACTGTACCCGAGGGGACTAATCTTGAACAGGCTAAAAACCTCCTGCATAAGCACCGTATCGAAAAATTGCCGGTAGTCGATCCGGATGGCATGCTTAAGGGGATGATCACTATCAAAGATATCATGAAAAAGATAATGCATCCAAACGCCAGTAAGGACAATCGCGGCCGTTTGAGAGTTGGCGCCGCCGTGGGAGCGTCAGCGGATTCAGCAGAAAGGGCGACCAATATTGCGGATGCCGGAGTCGATATTATAGTTGTTGATTCTTCTCACGGTCATTCAAGAGGTATCTTGGAAACAGTCAAAGCCCTGAAAATCAAACATCCTGATCTGCCGATCATTGCTGGCAATGTCGCTATGGCGGAAGGAGCAGAGAGCATAATCAAAGCTGGGGCGGATGCCGTCAAAGTAGGGATCGGTCCGGGCTCAATCTGTACTACAAGGGTCGTTACCGGCGCCGGTATGCCGCAGATTACGGCTATTGTCGAGTGTGCAAAGACAGCTTCCAAATACAATATTCCCATTATAGCTGATGGCGGCATAACCTACTCGGGCGATATCACCAAGGCGCTGGCCGCAGGCGCCAGCACAGTGATGATTGGTTCGCTCTTTGCCGGAACCGAGGAAGCCCCCGGCGAAACAATCCTGTATGAGGGACGCACATACAAAGTCTACCGTGGCATGGGGTCGGTTGAAGCTATGAAATCCGGATCCGCCGACAGGTACTTCCAGGACGAGGAAAGCTCTAAGATGGTTCCCGAGGGTGTAGTAGGGCGCGTGCCCAATAAAGGACCGCTGGCTGATTCGGTATTCCAGCTTATTGGTGGTATAAAAGCGGGAATGGGTATTTGCGGCTCTAAAGATATCAAAACACTGCAGCAAAAAGCCAGGTTCATTCGAGTGACACCGGCCGGTGTGCGTGAAGGACACCCTCATGATATCACAATCACCAAGGAGGCGCCTAATTACCGGGTTTCGGTGTAAGGTACGGTTTGTCGGGATTACAGAAGTCTTGAATTATTAGATATACCTGCAAAAGGGCTTGCCAAATACGGAAAACGTCTCCTAAGTTATAACTCGAATAGTCTTTAATGCTTTGAAAACCTGTAATGGGAAATTAAAATCATGATAAAACTTCCGCCAAACGTGCAGATTGAAGAAACGCCTCTTGAGATAAGATATAGCGGAGCGCTTCGCGGCCTTTTAACCCGGATTAGGGGGCTGTACGAGGCGATTTATGCTCGCTATGGTGAAGATGGCCTGGAGCTCATCCGGGAAGTCAGCAGCCATTATGGCAGTGACGTTGCCCGGAGAGCTTTAAAGGGTGATGATTGCTGGGACATTAAGAAGGTTGGATTGTATTTGATCAAAGTGTTCAATAATATGCGCTCGGAGGGTGAAGTGACAGAGTTTACCAAAAACCGTGTCGCGATTCTGGTGCCAACATGCCCCTATCCGTTTAAAGATACAAAGATCTGTACCGCTCATACTTCAATGGAACGCGCATTGGTCAATACATTGAATCCCGAACTGGATTACTGCATCGAAAAATCAATTCCAGCCGGTGACTCATATTGTCTGCATGTTCTTATTAAAAAGAATAATTAACAGCTATCGACAGAATGAATGCTCCATGTTTAATTGCAAATTGTCAGATTAACTATTCTTAAGAACAATTATAAATATTACAGGAGCAGGTAGTAATGGATATAGTCCCGTATCGCGATCTTAAAATCAAGGAAAATGTTTTTATCCTCTGGTTAAAATCTTTTGGCTGGCCAGGCAGCGCCGGTTGGCTGGCAAATTTCAAGAAATATGAAACCCGTATTGGCAATGGACCGGTCGGCATGTGTGGATTGATAGATGGTAAAATTGTCGGTTTTGTCGGTATTATGGTTATTCCGACACGTACCCGACATGGCGAGATTGAAAATGTCGGCGGTATTTACGCGGTAGCGGTCAGACCGTCATACATGCGCCAGGGCATCGGACGCAAACTGCTTGATGCAAGCGAAAACTATATGCGTCAGCAGGGGATGAAACTCTCGTTTTTAACAACATCACGCTCAATTGTCGCCTTCCAATGGTACTGCGATGTCGGTTATGAAGTGGTCGAAACAGTCGACAACTACCCTTATATGTATAAGGTCTTTGACCCGCCCCGATCAGTCAGCAGGAAAAAAAGTGCCGATAAAAAGAACAAACTCAATATGAAAGAGGTGCAGAAATTGTTTGACTGGTACAGCGACAAACATTGTGGTTTTGTGATTCGAAATTTAAGGGAGCTAAAGTCCCGCGAAATGACTGATGTATTCTCAAAGAAGCTCTCAATCATGGTTGATGGCGGTTACGCATTGCTTAAAGGCGACTGTGATTCTGTTCAATATAAAGAGATTCTTGCTCGTAATCAGAAAACTTATCGGGAATTGATCAAATTAGCGGAAGCAAAAGCAAAGTATGCCGCTGTTGCGATTTGTCCATTCGATTCAAAAGCACAAAAGGCTTTCCAGAAAGCTCGATATCAGACTGATTATGGAAATTATGGGGTATTGATGCACAAGCAATTGACTGGAGTAACATTTTCTGATTTTTACGATGACAGCTTTATGTTCAGCGAGTTAGATTCGTTTTAACTAATGCTTCTTCAATTAATGTAGTATTCATTCTACAATTTTAATAAATTACTTTATAAATTATGAAAAGCCAGCTTTAATAGGCAGGACTTTCCAGTCCTGCTGCGAGACTGGAAAGTCTCGCCTATTATTAATAATTTATACAACCTTTGTTGAAACAGCGCTAACTCTAATTTATCTCCCAACAAACTAATTCTCTTGGATTCAATCAGAATAATTTTCAAAAGAATAACTTTAAAGAAGCCTTTAATCTTCATATAAACCCAGATTTTGCGTTTGAATTATAAAATATGTATTCTAACCTATGATGTATAAACGCGTAGGGGCGAATTGCATTCGCCCTTTTTCTTATTTTAACAACTCATGTAAGCACCAACCGTGCGATTAACGGTCTGACAAATCCCCGGAATTTTCACAAAACGAAATTTTATTAACTAACATCGCCTACAACAGGTCTATACAGTCTTTTAACTTGTCCGAGCGGGTGCGGTGACGCAGTTTTTTTAACGCCTTAGCCTCGATCTGGCGGATTCTCTCCCTGGTCAGATTGAAAATCAGACCAACTTCCTCAAGTGTGCGGGGCATGCCGTCATTCATCCCGAAACGTAGTTTTATTATCTCCTCTTCGCGTTTGGTCAGGCTGTGAAGTATCTTATCAATTTGGTCCTGAAGATAAACAAACGAGGCTTTTCCGGAAGTGGTTGAAAATTGTGGGTCAGCAATAAGATTAGATATCTGGTTCTCTTCATCATCACCCAGGGGTTTCGAAAGCGAAACAGTCTGGGGAATCATCTGCATGATATCCTCAACCTTATCCTCCGGGAAACCCGATATTTTAGATATCTCTTTGACATCGGGTTTTCGGCCCAGTCTCTGAAAGAGGTTTTGTGAAACTTTCGCTACCCGGCCATACTGGCTGTTTAGGTACATTGGAGTGCGGATAGTTTTAGCCTGTTCCGCTAACGACCGGGTGATGGCCTGACGAATCCACCATGAGGCGTAAGTACCGAATTTGAACCCTTTAGTGTAATCGAACTTATCAACAGCCTTGACCAGGCCTGAATTGCCCTCCTGAACCAAATCCATAAATTCCATCCCGCGGCCGATATATTTTCGAGCGATTGAGATTACCAGGCGCATATTGGCTTCAATCATTATTCTTTTTGTTCGTTCCAGTTCCCTCTCCAGGAAACGGAGGCGTTTTTTAACCCGGTCGAGCTCATCTATAGGCAACTCCTCGGCAAACAGGTATGTAGACGGGGCAACGTCTTTGAGCTCCGGCAAGCTGTTTTGTGGACGATGAAATTTTCTTCCGCCTGACGTCCTTTTTTTGAAAATACCCATCAGCTCATCTAAAAATTCCAGATTAAAATTGAATCTCTCAATTTCAGCCATCAGCTTTTTGCGAAGCTCGCATCGACTGAGAAGTTGACCTTTCAGTTTGTTTGAATAATAATCGCCAAGGGGATTGTCAGACTCCCGAACAATTTTATTAATTTTTTTTAAGCGACTTAGCGCTTTAGACTTTTCCCGTTTAATATTTTCAGGGGCAAACCAGCGGCAGGTTTCAGGCGAGACTATATCTTCAAGCCGTATTTCCTTATTGATAAGTTTATTCTGGCATTCAATTAATTTTTCTAAAACCGCCAGTGAGGAGAAGATTATCTCCTTGATGTTTTTCTTATTCTTTTCGATCCGCCGTGCAACGGAAACTTCCTGTTCCCTGGATAATATCTTGAATCGGCCAAGATCTTTAAAATATACCCAGGTAGTATCTCCTCCAGCCTCAGAAACTTCCAGATCACGATGTATCTGGACTTCCTCCATGTTGGAATAGCGGACTTCATCGACATCGTCGACAAAATCATCAGTTAAATCGTGCAAACCAGTAAATTTTCCCTCCGGCATTTATACCACCTTTCGGTTTGCTTCATTTTGAAGGTCTCGATATTCGCGGTAAAGACCTTCTGTTTTTTGAGCTTCCCCATCTTTTTCTGCTTTGGCAATTTCGGCTCTGATTGAAGCCAATCGATCCGAGAGCTGAAATTTTTTAAACTTATTAATATAATCAGAAAAAAGGACTTCCGGCGGCGCGCCTGTTATTTCATCTACAACTATTTCGGTCAATCTTCGCCGTGCGCCGTTCTCAGGAAATTGTTCGAGGAAATCGCCAACCGAAAAATTTTCAGTTTCAACAAATTTCAGTTTCTCATAAATCTCCCTGTTTAAAGGTTCGCCAAAATTTTCAGCTTTTATAACTTTCAAACTCTCATTAATGAACTCGGGATGAGAAATTAACAGCCCTAGAAATGTCATCTCGAACCTGTTTCGCCCCTTCAGTCCTGAAGTTGTTTCACGTTTGCTTTTCTTGCTTCGTTTCTGAAACTTCGATATCGCAGTTAATGGAAGGTCAAATGTTTCGATTGTTTTACGAACGAAGAGATCATGCTTCAAATCATCTTCAATGCCGTCAGCGGTATCAACAAGGGAGTTGATGATATTTTCCTGACGGGATAACGGCAGCCGGACGAATCTATCAGGTAAAGAATCCCGAACGAATTCAAGATATTCCGGGGCTGTATCAATAAGCCTGGTAAGTTCATCATAGCCGTTACTCTTTATAAAGCTGTCAGGGTCAGAGCCCTCCGGCAACCGGGCAATCAACGGTTCTAGATTGAAATTGTATAATACATCAACCGCTCTGAACGTTGCTTTCATGCCCGCCGAATCAGCATCATACAAAAGCACAACTTCATTGCCAAACCGGGCCAACAGGCTCGCCTGGTTGGCGGTAAAACCGGTCCCGGATACGGCCACGATGTTTCTAATGCCGGCCTGGAAAAGCGCGATATAATCGAAGTACCCTTCTGTAACAACAGCTTTGCCCGCCCGGCGGATATAATTTTTCGACCAGTTTAAACCGTACAGTACAGAGCCTTTATGATAAATCTGTGTTTCCGGTGAATTGAGATATTTGGGACCTTCATCGTCGCTTAAGACCCGACCGCCAAAACCGATTGGCCGACTGGAAATGCTGCATATCGGAAACATCAGGCGATTACGGAACTTATCATAGTAATCCGCTCGCTTATCGCTTTTCACCAACAATCCAGCTTTCTCAAAAATCTCCGGTGATAATTTATCTTCATTAAGAGCCTGAAAAAGATTATCCCAACCGGGCGGGGCATAGCCAAGACACAGCTCTTTAATTGTCTCGTCGTTTATATTTCGGGATTTCAAATATTCATACGCTTTTGAATTTTTTAGATTTTTAATATAAAAGCTCAGGGCATATTCGATCGCCTGATAGAGCTTCCCGGTAAATGAATCGGTTGAACCCTTTTCAGGAATCCTGATTCCTGTACGTTTGGCTAAAAACCTTAAGGCTTCGGGGTATTCAAGGTTCTCATGACGCATGACAAAATTCACCGCGTTGCCGGAGGCTCCACAGCCAAAGCAGTAGTAGAAATCTTTTGCCGGAACAACTGTGAAAGATGGCGTTTTCTCCCTGTGAAAAGGGCACAGACCGATGTAATCTTTGCCGGCTTTTTTCAGCGTGACATATTCCATGATCAGATCCAGGATATCGGTATCCGTCTTGATCTTTTCCACAATATCTTCAGGAATGAATCCAGCCATAATCAGTCTTTATTAATCTCCACTATTGTTACACCGTAAGATCCCTCATTCCAATAACCCAGGCGGAATGATTTCACGCGGTGATGATTTTTCAAATGGTTTTGGATTTTTGTTTTTAACGCGCCGGTACCCTTGCCGTGAATTATGGTGACATTATCAAAACGAGCGCTGTATACATCCTCAAGGTACTTGTCTAAAACCGGCTGTGCCTCATCAAAAGTCATGCCTCTCAAGTCGATTTCCATTTCCGGCGACACATCAACAAAAGCCGATTGTCTGGAGTATTGCTGTTGTTGTTTGTCTTTCCCGGCTGACCTGTAGAGCCGCCTGAGCTCGGTATGCAGAATAACGTTGCCGATACGTACGCGAACCCTGCCGTTGGCATCCGGTTTTTCCATGATCTCGCCGGCGGCGTTTATTTCGGGCAGATATACTTTCTCGCCAACTTCTCCAAAAGCGGCCGCTCGATCGATTGGCGGTTCGTACTGTTTAGCCTGCTTTTTAATATCCTGAATATTTTCGTCTACCTTATGTTTAACCTCCCGTAAAGCCTCTATTTTTTTGTCTGCATTTTTGGCATCTTCGATAAGGTTTTCAATCCTGACCTTAGCCTCACGGACCATACTTTCGGCTTCTTTGAAAGCTTCTCTTTTTATCTGTTTTTTTTCCTTCTCAAAACCATCGAGCTTTTCAGAATAAATGCGAACTAAAGCTTCGTAAGATATTTCTTTCTCTTCAGCCCGAAAGAGAGTTTCCTCGGCATTCCGAAGTTTTTCTGAAAGCTGGCTGATAATTCCCGATAGTTTTCTTTCCGAACGGTCAATCAGCGAACCTGCCCGTTTGGTGACAGATTCATTCAGCCCAAGTTTACGGGCGGTCTCGATTGCATAAGATAAACCGGGCATGCCCATTCTGAAACGATATACCGGCTTCATGTTTTGTGTATCAAAATCAAGCGATCCGTTCTGAACGCCATCAATATTTACAGCCAGCGTTTTCAATTTGCCATGATGGGTGGTGATTATTGTCGGAATCCGCCGCTGGGTCAGATTTTCAATAATTGCCTGTCCTAAAGCGGCTCCCTCATCAGGATCGGTGCCGGCGCCAATTTCATCTAAAAGCACAAGACATTCTTCCGTAGCCTCGTCAAGCGCCATTTTTATATTAGAAAGATGAGCGGAAAAAGTCGAAAGCGAAGCCTCTAACGATTGCTCGTCGCCTATGTCGGCAAATATATCTTTAAAAACAGGAACAGTCGATCCCTCACCGGCAGGAACAAACATGCCGGACTGTGCCATCAAGCAGATAAGCCCGACGGTCTTAATCGCCACAGTTTTACCGCCGGTGTTAGGACCGGTAATCACCATGGTAGTAAACTCATCGCCAAGTTCAATATCGAGCGGGACAGTGTTGTCGCTGTCGTTTTCCATATCCCGCCATCGCAGCAATGGGTGATAACCTTTCTTGATATTAATAATATTCTGATCGTTTAACTCGGGCCGACTGCATTTCAATTTCAGAGCCAGCCTGGCTTTCGCCGAATAAATATCAAGAGTCGTCAGAATTCTGAGATTCCTTTTAATTGATTCGAGCCTTTCAAGCACGAGATCGGTTAAATTCCTGAGGATGCGATAGATTTCCAGCTTTTCAGCCGCCAGCAATTCACGGTAGCTGTTATTGAGTTCAACCGCCTCAAAAGGCTCGATAAAAAAGGTGACGCCTGTGGATGATCGGTCATGCACTACTCCCTTTATTCTGCCCTTGTCGCCTTCTCTTACCGGCAATACAAACCGTCCATCCCTGACAGTGACGATATTATCCGACAGATATTTTGAGTAGTCTGATTCGAGATAGGAATTGTATTTTGCCTCGAGCTTTGTTCTTGTCTGGCGGATTTGCCTGCGAATGCTTTTTAGCTCCGGTGTGGCACTGTCTTTTATCTCGTTTGGCGGTTGAATTGCCTGATTAATCCCGGAGACAATCTCCTCGCTGTATACAAGATTGGAGGTCAGCTTTTTCAAATTTGGATACTTATCGTTCAATTTAATAAAACCTGCTGTCAGTTCATATAAACCCGCGACTTTTACCAGGTCGGACGGTTCAAGGATTTCTCCTTCAGCGGCAGATTTTTCCAGTATAAAATCGATATCCTCAAAAGCCAGGCTTGGCGGACGGCCATCGGCCTGATAAATTTCGACCATCTCTGAAAGACAATCGAGAGAATGTTCTATCTGATCCAGACTGCCTGAGGGTGTTACTGCAAATCTCTTCGCCGGGATACTCCAGCACAAACCATGGAGCTTTTCGACTACTTGGTCAAACTCCAAAACCCTGATTGAATGAGGATTCATAAAATATCACGGAAATAAAGATTCCCTCCTTGCCCTTTATTTTAGCTTCTTCGCTTCCTTTTTAGCCAACTCAATCGACTCGCTGAAATACTTATCGATATTATTAATTACACTCTGGTCCTTAACGGAATATCCCAAAACCTTTTGCTTGTCGATCAGAGATTCAGGGTCTTTAGCATATTTTTCAGCTTCGGAACCTAAAATCCCGCTTTTAACTTTGGCGATAAATGGACCGCTTTCAGGATGAAATGGTTCGGTCAGTTTAAATGTCATAGGTAAAACCTGTCGAATATGTGGCGCCAACACCGATTCATCAATGGCTTTATTAAACTTATGAAATGTCGGGAAGAAGATAAACATAATAAAAACCATCGAAAGGATAATAACGCCTTTAAACAGGCCAAATATTCCGCCGCCTATTCTGTCGGGATATTTCACAGCTGTTAGTTTTACAAGCTTATAAAAGTAATATCCCACGAATTTAAATATGAATAGAGCCCCGAAAAAAAAGATCAGAAAACAGAATATATAGCGCAAGCTGGGAGAAATATTGAACATCCCCTCGACCTGAATAGCCAGCCAATCGGCATGATTAATCGAAAAAACAGCGGCTATTATTAAACCGGCGAAAGTGGTGATAGATCTAAAAAGGCCGTTTTTATAGCCTATCGCAACAGTTATTACCAAAACAACTGCTATAAAAAAATCTACCCAATTCAAAATCCCCTCCTGTTAGGTTTTAGCCTTTGAGTATATTTAAAACAAGTTCGTTTACCCTGCGACCGTCGGCTTTACCCTTGACCTTGGGCATGATTTCCTTCATGACCAGGCCAATTTCAGCGGGTGTTGACGCCTTCGTTTGAGCGATCGCTTCTTTGATGAGCCTTTCAATCTCCTCGTCAGAAATTTGCTCAGGCAAATATTTTTTTATTATTTCAAGCTCTGCTTTTTCTTTAGCCGCTAAATCATCACGACCAGCTTTACCATACTCCCTAATAGCGTCGCGACACTTTTTGGCGGCGCTGGATAATACATCAAGGCAGTCTTCATCAGTCAGCTTCTGGTTCAACTCAATCTGTTTATACTTCAAATCAGATTTGAGCATTCGCAAAACGCTCAAAGCAACCTTATCGCCGCTTTTCATAACGGCTATTGTGTCGCTGTTAATTTGCTCAATCAGCCCCATCTTTTGAACCTGTAATCCGAAACCGGCGAAGTTCTCTTACGAGCTTTACGACGGGCAGCGTTTTGTTTACGTTTCTTACGATCTGAGGGCTTTTCAAAATGCTGATGTTTTTTTATATCAGCCAGGATGCCCGCTTTCTCACAGGTTTTGGTAAACCTTTTTAGAGCTCGTTCAAAAGCTTCATCC
Organism: uncultured bacterium; assembly: GCA_965603725.1. Taxonomy (GTDB): domain Bacteria; phylum Zixibacteria; class MSB-5A5; order UBA10806; family 4484-95; genus JAGGSN01. The sequence goes on from CBFDEC010000010.1 coordinate 47,400, forward strand.
AAACGTATTCGTACGCCTGTCATTCATATAACCCCCTTTCAACAAGCTAAATATTAAGACCAAATATTTCATAATCCACCTTACTTTCTTTCTTAACTTTTGGCAAGATAACAATTTGCATTATGCCAGTCAAGTCTTTTCTGCATTCTGAAGCAACTTTTTTTTGCGGTATTAACTGATTACATTACAATAAGTTACATTATGAGCTGATTATTATTTCTATAACTTTCATAATTTACTTAACTGTATTACGTTACATTTATTGATTTTTTACATGTAATTTTCCGAAATTTTAATTAATTTTTCAATTACTCTTAAGTCAAATTATTTCAACAAATAGCCTCAGTCATTTAATTGCTCGAATATCCTTTTATAGCTTAAATACCTGAACTCATGAATATCACCCGTTTTAACAGCCTTTTTTATGACGCAGCCTGGCTCGCTTAAATGCAAACAATTATTAAACTTGCATTCTCCGTCATGTTTTGTCATTTCGGGAAAATATTGACAAAGGTTTGCCTTATTTATGCCTGTTAAGCCAAATACTTTTATGCCTGGCGTATCGGCTATCCAGCCGCCAAAGTCAAGTGGAAACATAACCACTGAAGCGGTTGCATGCACGCCTTTGCCGGTAGATCGGGAGATTTCGCGGGTATTAAGGTTCAAAGATGGTTGAATAGCGTTTATCAGCGAGGTCTTTCCTACTCCTGAATGGCCGGCCAGCACAGAAGATTTTGTTTTTAAATACGGTATCAATTCATTCATACCATAGCCGGTTTTAGCAGAGGTAAAAAGGGTGTGATAACCCAGCGAACTCCAGGCATCGGCATAGGCTTGAAACTCAGTCTGGTTTGTTAAGTCGATTTTATTAATTACAACAATCGCTTCAAGTTCTTCGCTTTTGGCGCTGATAAGAAAACGGTCGACCAAACCAGGTTTAAACTGAGGCTCTTTAGTCGAACTGACTATGACAAGCTGATCTAAATTGGCGGCAATTATCTGGACCTTATTTTTAACCAGCAAATCAGGTCTGGCTAAGTATTGCTTACGGGGCAGCACTTTTTCAATAACCGATCGACCTTCAGTTTGTATAGTAAATTCAACATTATCGCCGACAGCAACAGGAGAGGCGTTTAAATATTCTTTTAACAGTTTCCCCCGTATTGTTGCGTCATATTCCCTCCCCTGATGATATAATCTTATATTCTTACCAAAAACTGCCGTTATCTTGCCGGTTAAAATATTACCTCCAGTCTTCTTACTATTATCGATAATTTATTATTTAACTGAACCAATTCAGGCTTCACCTTCATTAACGCCAATTCAAATATACTCTAATGGCTTCGTTTCAGTCAGTCTTATTAATCGGTCACATTCCAATCTTGAACCTGAAAATATTGTATAAGGTTCGATAAATCAACTAAGTAAATTATTTTTTTGGAAATCGGTGAACCCTTTTTGCTTTATTTTATATAAAAGATGTAGTAAATTTACCGAAATGGATATTGTAAGTGAAAGGAATAACAATGAAGAAAGTAATATCTTTTACAGTTATTGCAGCAGCTTTGATATTTTTGGGCTGCGGTGATGACACAGGCACAACCCCCTCGGGCGGAATTATAGTTTTATTATCGCCGGAAACGGCTACAATTAATTTTAGAGATACCGTGGAATTTACTGCCGGCATCTTCAATTCAGCCAACGATTCTATTCTCTGGTATGTTAATGATATCTTAAACGGTAATGATATCTATGGAAACATAACCGGCGATTCGGACAGCGCTATTTATATAGCCCCCGATTCAGCATCCTCGTTTGATGTTGTTACGGTCAAAATAGTAAGCCAGGCGGATATAGCAAAATACGACACCGCAAAGGTATTGATATTAGACCCGTTGTATGTATATGTTGATCCTGTCAACGGCAACGATGCATCAGGAACAGGCTCCGGTCATCGACCGTTTAAAACAATCACTCAGGGTATAGCATATGCATCAATCGGGCAAACTGTCAAAGCCTGTCCGGGAACATACAACGAAGCTACCGGTGAAATTTTCCCAATCAGCCCATCGTTTGGGATTTCTATTAAAGGAGCCGGCGCAGACCAGACAATAATTGAAGCTCCTGCCGGGACATCAATTGATAATGCCGCTTTTAAAATCCAATTTGACCTGACCGTAATCGATTCTCTGGCCATTGTCGGCACAGGCGAAGAAGGAGTTGGAATCAATTTTGCCGGCAGCAGCGATACGACCAGTTTGAATTACAGTAATGGTAAAATAGACAGTTGTTATATCGCCGCCGTGAAATCCTCACATTTTAGAGAGTTGACTTTCTATAACAACACAGTCTCAAACTGCACATACGGCCTTGTATGTGAACAGCTGGGAGAAACAGTAAATATTGATTTCTGCAGCTTCACCGATATAGCTTCGATCGCAATAGTATTAACAGATTCAATACCCTCCGTATATTTCCGAAACAACACTATAAATGACGCCCAAATTGGTATTAACGTTGGCGCTGGATTCGTTTTGATAAACAACAGCAGTTTTGAGAATATCGATTCAATAGGGGTCATAATTCAATCGAATGCTTATGCCAATCTTGGTGAAAACATATTTCCTGGCGATAATACTTTTGGCACATGCGGGTATTGGTGCGTTTACAACGCCGATGATGGTACAATTTCAGCGTGGTTTAATACCTGGCCGGCGGCGGATTCAGCGGCGATTGACAGTTTGATTTATGATGATGAAGAAAGTGGCGGTACGAGCGGGCCGGTAATATTTGATCATTTTAACGAGTGATGAAGAAATAAAAGACAACCGTTCAAGCCAGGCGCCCCAGCCTGGCTTTTATATTTTTATCGATATCCAAAATTCGCGAATGGTCGTGATATTTAACAGTTTTATATTCGGGAAGTTCTTTAAGCTCATCCAGGACTGCGCTTATTACGTCGACCGATTCTGAAATGATTTTAATCGATTCGGCAATTTTCCCCTCGGGGTCGTTAAGCCTGCCCTGGTCAAGGTATAACTCCAGGATTTGAGCCCGTCCCACAATAGCCGCATTTGCATTATTTACATAATGAGATAACGTTGCCAGCGTGGTACTTAATACATCGAGGATGATTTCTTTCTTTTCCTTTATAAGAAGTTTAGCCTGCAAATCATCATTCTCTATCTTGGCTTTTTCATAGAGTTCATACAGATTTCCCAATTCGGTATTTGCCTTTTGCAGCAGAGTCATCGGATCGCCAATATCGATATCCAGAAACGAGGCGGTCTGTATTATCATCTCCGGTACTTCTGATACAAGCCGGATTAAAGTCTGCGAGTCTATTCCAATAGTTTCAGCAAGCTGGTTGCGCGTTTTAATTTCATCCGGCGATTGATCAGAGCTCACATCCAGACCCTGATGGCATAAACGATGAGCGAGATTAACCAGATGCCATATTTCAATATCAGACACGGCAAATGCCTTTAAATCTGCATGATGGTGGTTGGCTATACTTTCACAGATAACGCCCGGCAATCTCCAGATCGAGGCAATAATCGTTCCCACTTCTGAATGCGATGTACCGAGCGCTTCTTTTTCGGCAGCTTCCAACTCCTGGCCTGTGTTCATTTTCTTTAAAACACCGGAATACTCGTCGTGACACTCCTGAATAAAGAATAATAACCCCAAATCATGCAGCAACCCGCAGACAAATGCCTCTTCCGGCTGACAGCATTTAACCTCTCCAGCCAGCTTTTGTGAAATAATAGCCACTTCAAGATTATGCTGCCAGAATTCCTTAAAATCTATAAGTTCAGGCAAATGTGCGCTATTAGTAATATCAAACAGTGAAACCGACAGAGCTAATGCCCGAACAGCCTTAGTACCAAGAACCGAAACCGCCTTTTCAACAGTACTTATCTCAAATTGTCTTTTGTAAAATGCAGAGTTTGCCGCCCTCAGAAGGCGGGCGGTCAGCGAAACATCGTTGTTAATTATTCTGGCAACCGAAGCGGTCGCAGAGGTATCGTTTTCCAATTCGGCCAGAAGCGCCGCCAAAACGGGTGGAATTGTATGAATCTTGGTGAAATTGTCGATTTTTGAACGTAAAATTTCCATGATATACTCTATTTTTATATCGGCAAGATTGAAATACCGGCAATATAAAAAATGCTTTGCCTGTAAAAAAAATATATCCTGTGCTTAAGTTTGGAACATTCGGATTATTTTTCTCAGCGGTCTCTTAATTCAATGCTATGACGTCAGTCTGTCTGAAGTTTATCCAGTGACAATTTGATTTTATAAATAACAAGTGGATGTTTTTCGTTCTTTAAGGCTTGTTTTAAAGTATTAACAGTCTTCTGACTTTTAAAATTCCCCAGCGCTTCGGCTGAATTTGCCCTGATAGACCAGTCAATCGAAGTCAGCATCAATGTTAAAGTCGGCACAACGTCCGGTGAATCGACTCTGCCCATCGCTTGGACCACATATCCCAGGCCCAAAATCGTAGGTTGTGATTGAACATAATCTAAAAGCGGATTTACGGCGATTTCACCAAGCTCCGCTAACGAATTGGCAGCGCTGTGGCGGACGCCATAGTATGGATGGCTCAAAGCCTTGACAAGCACGTTCGGTTTTATGCCCGCTTTAATTTTTCCGCAGGCAACAGCGGCGGCGGTGGCCACTAAATCATCAGGGTCTGACAGACCCTGCATTACGGTATATGAACCATCCGGACTGCCAATCATACCCAGGGCAGTCATAACTTTTGACCGTGTCCTGAAATCATCATGATCTTTTATAGCTGCCAGCGCGCCGACAGCTTTTTCGCTTTTAATTTCACCGAGGCAGCGAATTGCAAGACGACGGATAAAACTGTCCTGGCTGTAAATCCTGGTCGTCAACGATTCAACTGCGGTTTCACCGATGCCTTTAAATATATCGACTATTGCGTGCATTTCACGGGCGTCATGGGTCTCAAGCTTGGTCAGCATCTGTGGGATTGCCGCAGCGCCCATCTCGATGATTGCCTGCTTTGAGGGCTCAACGAAATCACGGTCTTTGGTATCACCCGAGGAAGCGAGAATAAAAAGGGAGTCGACAATTTGTGCGTTTCCGGAATTATGTTGCGCATTTGCTATAGAAGGCATAAATAAGACCGAAATTAAACCTGCAAATAAATAGAAAACGAAATTTCGCAGTAAACAAGCATGTTTATTATAATAGCTTCTACTCATCAATGCCTATCCCCCACTTCGAACCGCTCCACCATGTCGAATCAGTTCCAGGCCCGCCGGCGTATGAATCTTTGGCGCCGCCGATATCGAGAAAAATGCCGATTGAGCCATAATCACGCCGCGGATTGCCGTAACCCTGTGTGTTATCCGCTTTCTTCACCAGGTAAGAATCGATTCCCTCAAGATCGGCAATTATCCCGATACCGTTGGCTGAACCGGCTCCTTGAGAAAGATCATACCCGACATAATCATCATTGCCCGAAGCATTATAGAGAATACCTGCGGCATAGTCATGACCACAACCCTGCGAAACCCCATGGGCAAGATAGAAGTCATCGCCGCTTCTATCATAAAGACAGCCGAGAGACATATGAGTGGCCGATCCCTGTGCATAAAGATATGATAGGTATTTATCATTGCCGCCGCCGTCTGCTAAAACGCCCAGGCTCCACCAGTAAGAACATCCCTGGCCAAATACATCCGATTCATAGGTATCGTTGCCGGATTTATCTATCAGATACCCCGCTCCACCGGACATATATGGACGTATTCCAGTGGCAAAACCCTGGGATAACGACATATTGTGGCCTTTAAAGTGGAAGATATCTCTATACTTGCCGCCGGCGAAATAATGGTCGTTGCCCAGCGAATCGATTAAAACTCCTACTCCCTTTACAGACCCGAAGCCCTGAGAACGAAGAGCGGCGTTGTAGAAATCATCGCCGCCGTCGTCACGCAACAGTCCATAGCCGAAACAGCCCGCCCCCATTGTGAAAGTATCGCCGAAATACTTATCGTTGCCCTTTTTATCCCAGAGGATGCCTGTCCCGAGTAAACCGGCGCCAAGTCCCCAGGAGCTGGCATTGTAGAGATCGTCGCCGTTGAAATCAACAAGCACATTTGCGCCAAAGGAGTACGGGTTGATGCGGGCTTTCGGCAGATTATAGGTGTCATTACCGCCATAATCGAGGATAAAAGTAAAGTTGCCGGTTACAGCCTTATGAATATCGTAAATATCATCGCCGCCATAATCGATAACGATGAACAGGTCGCCGGAATAATGCTGGGCGGAAGTATCGCCAACGCAGACTTTACCAAAGGCAGTTTTGAATTCAACGTAATCCGATTTTAATTGTATATCAAACTCGTCGTTGATTATGAAATCGCTAAAAACATCCAGGAAAGCCTGACCTGCCAGACCTATCGATTCAAGGTTAACCGAACCGGCGATGTCTTTTAATACGTCTGCCCACTCTTCCTCATATTGCTGAATCGAATCGCGTTGTTCAGCGGTGCGGAACTCATCCTCAACGTCCTCTTCAAACATCAACATAAAACCGTAGGCCAGCGAATCAAGCAGTCCCGCATTCTGCTCATCAAAAATCTCAAGCTCAGTTATCTGTTCTATTCTTGAAAGGAAAAAATCTATTCTGTGGAGCGTGAGTTTATCAACCTTTTTCGGCTTGAAATATTTCTTTACATGAGGTTCAGGATTCCTGTCGGGAAAGGCCAGCTGCTCGAAGTTTACGCCCAGATGATCAGCATACCCGGGGACATCGCCATCAAGCAGATTTTGAGACAGATTAATCATCTCCAGGGGAGCGTTCATTAGGCTGTCGATTAGTTTCAGCCGGTACGTGTCTTTCTCGATGTAATCGTCGCGTAACGACAGGTCAGACCTGACCATCTTCAGGCCGATGAGGGCGTCATCAAGCTTGTCATTGAACACATCGAAACCGGCCGGCGCGGTCTCCTGGGCGGATAAAGAACCGGCAAGGCAAAACGTGAGGAATATCGATATAATTCTAATCATGGTTTTATTCTATTATTATCGATAAATACTGTCAATAGATTAATGGAAATTTGGGTGGGGGATGTCGATTGCGCGATTTTTTTTATATGGCGCCAACAAAAGACCTTGATTTTATCTCAAAATAACTATATTTAAAATATATTATGAGCAAGGTTGCATTATCATCAAGAATAAATTCGAAAAGGAGCACTAATGGGGCTAAACCGTTTTTAAAATGGGCAGGCGGAAAATCGCAATTACTATCTAAATTTGAGCAATATTACCCCGAAGAACTAAAAAGTAGAAAAATACAACGATACGTAGAGCCTTTTTTGGGTGGCGGAGCGGTTTTTTTCAATATTATTGATAAATACACTATAAATGAAGCATTCCTAAGCGATATAAATGAAGAATTAATTTTAGTTTATTTAGTTATTCAAAAAAATCATTTCGACCTGTTAAACTATTTAGAGGAATATGAAAAAAAATATTCTAACGTGGGAGAGACTGTTCGTGAAAAATTCTTCTATTCGACAAGAGACGAATTCAATAATAATCTGCCTATGATTAATTTTAAAAGATATTCAAAAAATTGGATTAATCGCGCGGCACAGACAATTTTTTTAAATAAAACTTGTTATAATGGTTTGTTCAGAGTAAATAGAAAAGGGCATTTTAATGCACCATTTGGCCGATATAAAAAACCAAAAATTTTAGATGAAGAAAATATCCTCGCAGTATCAAAAAAACTTCAATTTGCTAACCTCTTAACACGCAGTTTTGAAGAAAGCAAAAGATTTATTAATAATAATACATTCGTATATTTTGATCCCCCTTACAGACCGATAAGTCCAACATCTTCATTTACATCTTATTCAAAATACGAATTTGCAGAAAAAGACCAAATTAATCTTGCTAATTTCTTTATTAAAATAGACAAAGAGAAAAATGCCAAGCTTATGTTAAGTAATTCTGATCCAACAAATGTCAATCCGAACGATAAATTCTTTGAGAAACATTATAATAATTATAATATTTATAGAGTTTATGCAAATCGTATGATAAATTGCAATGCAGAAAAAAGAGGTCAAATAAAAGAACTTTTAATTACTAATTATGAGGTGAAAAATGAGGTATAGAGATTACATTCCGGTAGAAAAACATTGGTTTGATATGTTTACAAGGAACTTTAAGGAAAAATATTGGACACCTGAAATAAAAGTACCTATTACAAAAATTAAAATAGATAAATCAAGCTATCCGAATGAACTTTGCAAAGCTGATGTATTGTACATGTTATTAAACTTCGAGAAGGATGCTTGGATGCCTATTACGGTAGATAAGCAGTATTTCCTTTTAGATGGTCAACACCGCATGGAATTAGCCAGGGAATTGGGACTAAATTATATTGATGTTGTAATACAAGATACTGATTTAATAGAATAAATGGATTTTTGCCGATCAAATGATTAATTTTAATGCCGAAAGACATGGTCAAATAAATAAACTTTTAACTATAGATTATTAGCTATGGATTTGAATTCTGAAAAACTAAATAAAATGATGACTTTTAAAAGAAAAGGTGAAAAAGTAATTCCATTATTCGTAACTCTCGTAAATGACGAATATATTCTTGCTGCTTATCAAGGGATTATAAGCAAATACGATATCCTTATCAAATATCGTCAAAATATTGATAGTAAATGGTCAAGATTGAGAACGCCAAAACATATTCATTGGGCTGTTGATATATTAATAAAAATGCACTCTGATAAAGATAAAACTAAAGAATTCTTGGACTTTTTGTTGGGAACTTGGGAAAATACTTTTCCAATAAAAAGCGAAGCTGAACGTCAAAAAGTATTAAGTATTAATGCTCTTATCAAATCAAACAAAGAAGTGTTTGATAAATATGATGATTTAAGCAAACAAGGTGAATACAGTATCAAGTTTCTTGTACTTTTGGCAAAGCTATTAATGGTTCAAGAAAAAACAAACTTAGAAACTGCATACATGTTTAAGAAACTTATCGAAGCACTTAAATCTGGTAAAAGTATTTATAATATAGTATCAATTGCAACCCATAGACAAAAAAAGTAATGGAAAGACAAGAAGCAATTGATAGAATAACAAAAATCGTTGGCGAAGACCTTCGTGTCTTAGCTGATAAATACGATATAACAGTATTTAAAAATGGCAAAAAGAACAAAGGTTGGGCAGGTCATGTTATTGAAAGGTATTTGGGATTGCCATTAAATTCTACTCAATCTCCTAATTTTGGTTCTTGGGAGCTAAAAACAATTTCTTTGAAGTATCTTAAAAATGGTTCTTTGACAATTAAAGAAACAATGGCTATTACTATGATTGATCCCTATAATGTTATAAACACTGAATTTAAAGACAGTCATTTATTAGCAAAACTCGAAAAAGCCATTATTGCTGCAAGAATATGGATAAATAAAGAAGAAGATTCATCTATTCTAAAAGCTGTAACTAAATTTGATCTCGACAACCCCAAAATATTTAATCAAGTAAAAGAAGATTATAATTTGGTAAGAGATACAATTATAAATAAAGGATTTTCATCCTTGACAGGAAAAATGGGATATTATATACAACCCAGAACTAAAGGTCCGGGGCATGGTAGTATTTCAAGAGCATTTTATGCACGTACATCATTTTTAAAAATGGTCGTTTTGCCTTTAATCTTAAAATAGTTACATGTTTATGTTAGAAAATGATTTCAAACCTGAATTTACTACTTTTTGGTCTTTCCCCGAACGTGGTGATTGGGCGACTCATAATCCAAAATATCGCGGCAATTTTGCGCCTCAAATTGCCCGTAATGTTATTTTAAACTATTCGGAAGAAGGTGAAACGGTCCTTGACCCAATGGTTGGAGCAGGCACTACATTAATTGAATCTAAGCTTCTTCATCGAAATTGTATTGGAATAGACATTAATCCTAAATCTGTTCAACTATCAGTTGATGCATTACTTTTTAAACATGATACACATACAGAGCAGATAGTTTATGAAGGCGATGTACGATTACTAAATAATATTGAAAACAATTCCATTGATTTAATATGCACACATCCCCCTTACATGAACCTTGTAAAATATTCCAAGGGGAAAATAAAAGAAGACCTATCAAATATTAGTAGTCCTCAGAAATTCTGTAATGAATTTGAACCTGGCATAAAAGAAATGTATCGTGTCCTTAAACCTAATCGTTTTTGCGCAATTCTTATAGGAGATACAAGAAAAGGACAGCATTATGTTCCACTTTCGTATTTAATTTTGCAAAAGTTTCTACAAAACGGTTTTATATTGAAAGAGGATATAATAAAAGCACAACATAACTGCTCTTATTCCCAGAAATGGGTACCAAAGGCAAAGAAATTCAAATTCTATCTAATAATGCATGAACATTTATACATTTTTAGAAAACCAAAAGATAATGAAAACGTATCAAAATTGCGTTGGTCTTTAATACCTAAAGGTAAAACAAATATTATTGAGTAACCATATATATTAAGTCATCCCTTCTCAATACAACCCATACTTAGCAATTCTGTCGCGCAGTGTGTTGCGCGAGATGCCGAGGAGTTCTGAGGCTTTTACCTGGTTTGAGCTGGTGTATTTCAAAGCGCCGGAGATCAGCGCCTTTTCCAGGGCTGAATTCAAATGATGATATATATGGTCTGAGGATATGCTTACTATTTTATTGAAATTTTTATCTATGATTTCTGAAAACATTTTGCAGTAATCATCCTCGATTTGCGACAGATCGAGTTCGACTTTATCTGTTTCACCTGCAAGTATCGGGAAATGCTCGGGCAACAGGATATCGTCTTTAGACATCACCACCGCCGAGTGGACATTATTCTCAAGCTCTCTGACATTACCCGGCCAGATGCAATGCATCAAACCGCTTAATGCCTCCTTCGAAATAGACAGCGACTCTTTGCCGGATTGCTTGGCATAAGTTTGCATGAAATTGTCAACCAGAAGTGGGATGTCATCGCGGCGTTCTCGCAACGGCGGCAGATATATCGAGACCACTTTAAGACGGTAATACAGATCGACTCTGAAAGTGTTTTCTTTTATCATATTCACCAGCGATTTATTAGTGGCCGTGATGATACGAACATCGACTTTGATAGTTGTACTGCCGCCTACCCGTTCGAATTCCTGTTCCTGCAATACTCGCAAGACCTTGCTTTGAGTCATTAATGACATATCGGCTATTTCATCTAAGAAAATGGTGCCGGCATTGCATTGTTCAAACTTGCCCAGCTTACGGCTGTAGGCTCCGGTGAACGAGCCTTTTTCATGGCCAAACAGTTCTGATTCCAAAAGGGCTTCAGGCAGAGCGGCGCAGTTGACCGATAAAAACGGCTTATCAGCCCTGAGTGAATTGGCATAGATCGACCGGGCAACTAATTCTTTGCCGGTACCGGACTCGCCCAGGATCAAAACTGACGCATCGGTGGCGGCGACCTGACCGATTACCTTAGCAATCTCCACCATCTCGGGCGTTCTGCCAATGATGCTCCCCTCCACAGGTTTTGGCTCGACACTGAAAGTGGACAGCCCGCGGATTGGCGGAGTCTTTTTCACCAGCCGGTTGACTATCCCCATCAAACGATCAATATTAAATGGTTTGGTGACAAATTCATGCGCCCCCAGCTTCATCGCCTTAATTGCGGCCTCAGTTGAGACATAGCCGGTCATTACTAAAACAGGCAGATCAGATTTTTGCTCCTTTATCTTTTTTAATACATCCATGCCGGAAAGATCGGGCAGGTTGATATCCAGCATCACCAGATCATATTTATCGGCTGTGATTTTCTCAAGCGCTTGTTTGCCTGAAACCACGGTATCGAGTCTATAATTGAAATCATCAAAACACTCTTTTAATGCATTAATAATGTTTTGATCATCATCAACGATAAGTATCCTGGCCTGGGCTTTTGCTGCTTTTGTTATCATATCTTCCTAATTATCAATCAGTTAGAGGAAATACTCGATAATATTTTCCAATTTATCCTCGATACAAAAATATATACACTTTTACAATTACTTTATCGGCAGTAATATAGATAATATGTAGCGGGAATATATATTTATATCAAATTTTGGTTAAAATGATTAATAACAATAGCCTTATTAGATGAAAAGCTATTTATAAGTTTTCACTACTGTCCGGCCTTTTGATAAACAATGAACTCACGACTGTCATTCCTGCCGAAGTCCAAAGGTCCCTGACGGGTCTCCGATCTTGGCGACAGGAATCCATGATACATTGATGCTTTATCTGTTAGCTATAAGTAGCGATTATTGAACAAGATATATCACAAGAATTCCCCGCCTTGGCGGGGAATGACAATTGTAAATTTATTATTTATAGAAAGGCCGGACAGTAGTGCCTGTTTATTTGTTTTTATAAAGGCCATTAATCATTTCAGGCTTGCTTTCGGCCTATGACGCCGCTGAAACTGTTTCTTCTTTTTTAGTAAATTCAATTTTACCCTGACCCGACAGTTTAGCGACAAGCGATAGAAGCTCTTCGATACTCAGTTTTGTAACATGCGCATTGGCTTTTAGAAACTCAGCTCGAGCCTTCATTCCCACGTCTCCAATTGAGGAGTATACTATAACAGGCAGATCTGTTAATTCCGGGTTGCTTCTGATTTTCGTCAGCAAAGCCAGACCATCCATTTGAGGCATTTCGACATCCGAAATGACTATCTGAAAAGATTTATCCTTTTCTAAAATATCATAAGCCTGCCTGCCATCATAAGCAACGGCAACATCAAATCCAAATTCGGATAATTCCGCAGACAGCATATTCCTGACTGCCGGCGAATCCTCGGCAATTAATAATTTCGTGCCGTGAGCATCAAATTCATTCCTGGGTATTTTCTCGATTTCTTTTTCAGCCAGATCCGGGCATAATTCAAGTATGATTGTTTCATAGTCCAAAAGCGGAACCATTCTCTTCCCATCGGGTTTGACAATGCTGATGATATATTTCTGGTTGATTGTCTTCATTATATCGTTGGCATTTATAACATCTTGCCAATAGAAATGATGAATCCATTCGACAGTATCTACCACAAACGCATTCAATGCTCCAAAAAACTCTGTAACTACAACCTTTTTACCTTCAACAGACTCAGCGCTGCCAAAGCCAAGGAAATGTACCAGATCGATCAGCGGAATAACCACACTGTTATCTTTAAAGATACCCATCACGCTGGGGTGCGTATTCATGGTCGAGGTCATGCAATTCGGGTTGGCAATAATCTTTTGTACTTTCAAGATATTAATGCCATATGATTTTCCACTAACGGTGTATTCCAGCATTCGTAATTCATTGCTCCCCGATTGCAAATATGATTCTGCATCATAAGACATAGCTTACCCCTTTCTATAAGTTAAGCGCAAATTTGAAACAGGCGCCGCCGTTACTATGCTGTTCTGCCCATATCCGTCCATTCATGGCATTAACAGCCAGGCGGCAAAAATAAAGTCCCAAACCAACGCCTTTATATTTGTTTTCTTTTCTTAGTTCCATTTGTTTATATTTTTCAAATAAGACTTCAGGATCCACATCAACAAAACCCGAACCCTCATCGGTGACTGCAACAACCACTTTTTGATCGATAAGCTCAGCGTCAACGTAAACTTTGCTTCCATAAGGGCTGTTTTTAAAAGCGTTAAACAACAGGTTGTCCATAACGCGCAACAGCAAATTTCTATCTATCTTGACTATTACTTCAGAATGCGGCAGCCTTTTCTGTATCGTGATGCCGTATTCAAGAGCGCATGAATTTATCATCTCGACGCTGTTTTCAATGATTTCAATAATATTGTCATTTTCAAACTTAAACGGTATACCGACTTTTTCAGCTTTAGCGGCGTCGAACAGATCGTAAATTATCGACTCAGAACGTTCGAGAGCAATAGCTGTACTTCGAACAAGGTCAACATGTGTTTTCTTGGCCGGGTTAAATCTGCCCTCTTTTAAAAACCTTAGCAAAGTCTTCATACTTGCCAGCGGGGCCTGAAGATCATGAACCATGAGAGAAACAAAATCCATAAGCAGGTCCGTATCAACATCAGAACCATTTTGCCGATTACCAGATTTTTCAGAAATAGATATAACGTTTATCTTTTTTTCAACCGTTTCCATAATTCTTTCAAGTCAAAAATTATTTTAAAGAAACATCGTCATAATTTTCCCAGCCTGTAAATCCTCATTTAATTCATTTTTAATGATTTATCGGCATTTTTATCCGGATATAAAATTTGATAGAATTAATTGAAACAATATAAGACCGGTTATTATTTCTCAATTTCAGAATTAGAATTGATTATAATTGGGCTTATAATTAAATGAGTGCGAATAGAATAGGCTTATAATCATGCCGGCAGTAGAAAACCCCCGGTGAATTGTGGGCTCTTATATCACTTAAAGGATATATTTATAGAATCGGCGTAAGTGTATGATGCCGTTCAAAGTTCTGTCAGGTCGTGCCCGCAAGGGTGTGACCTGGACAGCGCCTATATACGGTCAGGTCACGTTTCACTACGACCTGACCGAACCAAAAATAAGGGGTACACGGGGACGTGTGCCGCCCACAATGAATTTATTCGCCAACCGCAACCGCCCTGCGCCTGCGAATTACCGCCACTGTGCCGACGGCCAACAACAACAGCGCCAGAACGATCATGCCCCATTCGGAGAGAGTGGGTATGGGAACAGGCGCTATTGTAACAGTTCCATCTACATATGTATTATCTTCTGTATCCGTTTCGCCCGAGACCGGGTGGGCACGGGCGCTTATTGTGTAGATGCCTGGTTCTACACCTGCCGTATTCCAGGTGAAGGTAATGTTTGTATCTTCACCCGAAGGCAGATCGGTAACGGTTTTGGTTTCTATAGGAGAACCTATGATGAGGTCATCCCAGTATCCCTCTCCCTTAGAGAAAAATGGGTCTGTATCCCCAAATATTAATATGGTAGATACATTGCTGAGTAAGTCTCCTATGGGGTCTCCCGTACGTTCGATGTCATCGATTTTAAGGATGTAGCTGTTGGCGCCGGTTCTTGTGTACTTGATTTTATGCCATGCCTGAAACTGAAAGTCAGGATACGATATTTGATGTTCACCATCTTCGTCAATTACAAAAATACCGTCTGGGTCATCGTGTAGCAAAATCGTAATATCGTTATCTGCCTCAAGGATTTTCCATCCATTGTAGTCTGGCCAGTAGTCACTTTGGCTCGGGTAGAACCAGAATTCGATGGTGTAGGGGATGGTCAGGGGCAGCTCGTTTATGGCTAATACCGCATAGGCAATGCCGTTATTCTGCCCTTGGTCGTCGCCGTAGAGGTTGCTGATGTAGAGCGAGTGGGTGGGCGTTTGCGCATATATGTCATCGTTGATTTCTGTAATGGCACTGCCCTCAAGGTTTTCTGCATAATATGTCCATTGGATTTTCTGCCCGGATTCGAAGTTGTCATAGAACATGGTTCCGTAGTAGGCGGTTACGTCAAAGGTTTCTGAGGACACACCCTGATTTTCCAGGGTAACGTCAATGTAGGTAAGGTTGCCCTGGAAAACAATGGTATCAGAAGGCACAACGTTTGTAACGGCTACGTCAGGGATAGCATGCATAACCAGGCAAACGCATGTAGTTTCATTTGAGACAACCTCTAAGTCTGTGAGTGTGGTATCATGATACCCTGGTTTGGAGAAATCGGCAGAATAGGTGCCAGGGTCAAGTGGGAAATCAAACTTACCGTCATTGTCAGTAGTATCAACCAGCGTATCAAGGATGTCATATACCTCAACAAAAACACTGTCTAAAGGCCCGAAATTATCAGGCTCTCTTACCTGACCACAAATACCGGATGTGATTGATTCGCTGTACACGGTCAGGAGGGCCGCCGCGGAAAAAGGAATCGTATCCAGAGAAGGTGTTATAACATCGCCAAAAATTGATTGCAAAATTTTACCTTCTCCTGTTGTATCAGGAGGAAACACCATTGCTATTTCCCAAACATTGTCGTCATCGTTATCACGTGTAAGAGGAGGACCAGGAATAGTTACCTGATTTTCATTATTATCATTTACCTCAACTTCATAATAATCACAATCAGGAAGGGGGAATGCAAGTCCCGGGAATTCGACCCACACCGTGCAGATCGTACCAGAGCCAGAAATCACAATTTCAGGGTCTATAAGTACCACATCGCCGATCAGCACTCCTTTGAGAGGGTTAACAAGAAGAGAACAAGTAAAAATATCTTGCAAGATTGAATTCAAACTATCCAAAATCTCAGGCAAGTGGACGAAACTACTACAGATACCACCAGTATTATTTTCATAAGCTCCAATAAGAATATCTGCAAGAGCATTTGCTGTATCTGGATCGAATCCGGTAATAAGACTTCCCATAATCTGAACCTCTATATCTGGTAGGCCTTCTTCTTCTAAACTATTTATTATAGCATCAACAGCCGCGGCATCTGGAGGATCAATGTTATTAATAAAAGGTTGGGTTAATAAGCTTAATTCTTGCATAAGGGAAGCCTGTTGCTTGGAGTAGCAATAGGTTGCGGCAAACTGTTTTGCGGCCCATTCAGTTGAACCTTCCTTTAGCGCTCCAACGCACTTGACATAAGATGAGCAACCAGCCTCGGCCATGGAAAAAAGCTCAAAAGCCTTATGATCAATGTATCTACCGCAACCCTCCTCTATTGAACCTAACATAACATCATAACCTTCTATATCTTCAGGTCTTCGCGGGTGCATATAATTATTGTAACTAGTGACAGGGTCAACAGCCATGACATAAAGCTTTTCGCTGCAGGCAAAAATTATAGCCTCCGCAACAAAACATGCAGCCGCAATAGGCGGCCCTGGAGGTGGTGGTATGTAAGATAAAACATTATAACCTAGACTTGTAAAATCTGAGGCAATGTTTCCAAGCCACCAACTCGTCCAATAGAAGAATATTTTCTCGGGTCTCACCCAAGCGTTGTAAGTTTCGGACAGGACAGCAGGATCTGCGTCATCCATAGCTGTGTAGGTATATTCTATTAGAACGGGTGATTTAAGAAAATCAGCAAAGGTATTCCAATTTTGATAAAGATCCCATATCTCACTAAAACCTGGTGGTAGACCACCAGTAATAAAACTTATCCCTATCTCCAGTATTCGTGTCAAGCTCCATTCTTTAACCCAGTTCCAATCATTTGAAATTTTAAACACATATTCTCTTGTCTCATCGGCAGCTATTATATCCGTAGTCTCTTGGCCAAATGTGTACGACTGACCATTTAATAAGCAAGGAGCATCAATTTCAAGTACCCAATCCGGATCCTCTTCCCATAGCTCATTCAACCAATGAAGACTGTCATATTCCATATTTAACCCAAAATCAAAGGGTTGATCTGTCTGGCTGATGTTTGTAACAAACAGTGTGAAACTGTAAGAATCGTGCATCAGGATATCAAAATAGTCTCCAAACGATGGATACCACCACGAAATCAGCCATTTTTCTTCAATAGGTCTTGAGATATAAAGGACTTCCGATTTTTCATCAGACCAGACACTACTATCATCTCTTACTTGAAAATAGATAGTATGTGTTCCAGGGCATAAAGTTGTAAAAAAGCATGAATCAATATCAAGATACAAGGTATCAATACCCATCTTCCAGAGATATACATCAATGTCTCCCTCAAAATCCTCACCGTGGCCACAAAATGTTATCCATTCACCTGGATAAGCAGGGTTTGGAGTAATGCCGTCAATAAATGCAACAGGAGGGTAATTCCCGTCCGTTGATATCTCTAAAGAAGTATCAGCCTCCAAAGACCAGGCAAAAAGCGAATCTTGTACCCTGAAATAGATAGTATGTATTCCAGGGCTTAAAGAATCTATATCTGTACTATCCGACGCCGAATCGCTGAGATGTCCATCTATATCCGATCTCCAGTTATAGGCAATCATTGGTATAGTTGTATCATTATGCACATGCTCACCATGGCCTCCAAAATATACTTTATCGGTTGTCTGATCATGAATAATACTATCAATAACCGCGGTTGGCAGTTCGATTTCTTCTACTACAAAACCCGACACAAAGGCATCATAATTATTGTTATATTCACTGAGGTACCTATTAGGCAAATCATCAGACCAGGTTTTTCCTGTTACAAAGAGACCATATCCGAATCCAAAAGGCAAACTATACAAGGCTATACCATATCCCCAATCATCTTTATTTCCGCCCAGGTATGTGCTGTAGATTGGAGAATTGCCTTGATAATTAAATTTGGTTACGAAAACATCACACATCTCATTATCAGGCATTGTGCTATCACCATGCCGGGGGAAATTTGTAGATTCAGTTCGTCCCGTCACATAGGCACAGGCTGAATCATCCACGGCTATGCCATAGCCACAGTCCTCATCTGTCCCGCCCAGGTAGGTGCTGTATGAAAGAGTGGTATCTGTAGCTGAGAGCTTGGTTACAAAGGCATCTATACCTGGCTGGTTTGTCTGATAAGGGTTGACAGTCGGAAAATCATTCGACATGGTCCAGCCTGTGACGTAGGCATAATTTAAGCCATCCACAGCTATATCTTTCCCATAGTCGTCAAGATCACCACCTAAGTAGGTGCTGTATTCAAGGTTGTTATCTGTGGCCGAGAGCTTGGTTATGAAAGCATCCTGTGGGCCATACAAATTGCTTTGGTAAGCATTAGATGTTGTGTCGAAGTCTTCAGACCATGTCCAGCCCGTCACATAGGCACAGCCTGAGCCATCCACGGCTATGCCATAGCCGGTTTCAATATAGCTTCCACCCAGGTAGGTGCTGTATTCGAGATTATTGCCTGCTGAATTGAACTTGGTCACAAATGCATCCCAGTAACCGTCGTTGTCTGGCTGGTAAGCGTTGGTCGTCGTTTCGAAGTCGTCGTCAGAATAAGTCATTCCCGTTACATAAGCGCGGTCTCCAGATAAGGCTATGGCATGGCAAGCATCATAACTGTTCCCGCCCAGGTAGGTGCTGTAGATAGGGTTTCCGCCATCTGTGGGGAATTTTGTCACAAAGCCATCAAAATTTCCGTCAAGATTGTCATCATATGGATTTGCCGAACGAGGAAAGTCTGAAGAGGAGGTCCTGCCTGTCACGTACGCGTTGCCGTTATCCTCGACCGCAATACCATAGCCCCAATCGTCGTTGCCTCCGCCCAGGTAGGTGCTGTATACCAAAATGGCGCCACCCGGGGCCGGGACAAGCTTTGTCACAAAGACATCCCAGTCTAGCTGGTCTGTCTGATAGGGGTTTTCAGTCGGGAAATCAGACGACGATGTACGACCTGTAACATAAATACATGGAGGTATTGAATTATCCAGAGCTATATCATAGCCCCAATCTTCAGATTCACCACCCAGGTATATGCTGAAAGTAAGCAACGGGTCTATAATTAATGGATATGAAGAATCATAATCTTCATCAAGCGCAAAACCGAAAACATTTGGCTCTATCACTTCATATCGCCCGCTTAGCTCCTGCTTTGTTCCGGCTATCTCCTGGTAAATATGCGGAGCTTCCTCACCAACCAATCCAAAAGAGGTTTGAGCCTGTAATTTTCCGTCAGAGGTTACACTCAGACCTTCTACTCCCTCATAGCGAATTTTTATCTGCGAAATATCGGCTCCGGGTTCAATGACAAAATCGTATTTCATCGAACGCCCATCACCATAATACTTCAAGTCAATCCCGGCATAGATGTCATTGTAAACAATAGCCGAATAATTTGGTACATTACTATGCCATTTGGCAGGGTCATTGCCCAAGAAATAGTTATTGTAATGTGATAAGCGATCGAGCCCAATAGCCTCCGCATCGGGATTTGCCTCGACAAACTGAGCTTTGATCAACAGGACTTCCTTCTTGTATCTTGGATGGAGATATTCATCGGGCAGACTAACCATTTCAGCAAATGGTATAAAATCTTCCTCGACCAATTCATCAGTATCCCTGACAAACAAGTACGTTACTTCATCCTTGCAGAAATAGAAACTGGCGCCACCCGCTTCGGCCTTGAAAAAAGCCTTGTCGCCAAACTGCCCCCGGTTTTCCATAAAAACCAGTGGCATAGATAACAGGCTTGTCATTACCATCTGCTTTTGATGCTCTTCATTAAGAGCAATTTGGGCATTGACATTGCCAGCAAATACTGCTAACATGGCAATTAACAGAACAATACCAACTCTTCTCATGAAATCCTCCAGTTTTAAAATTTTATTTAATTTTCCAGCTAACCTTCCTTGAGGTTATGGTAGCATTTTAAGACGGGGCCAATACAACAGCCCCGGTTGTAATTGTATCACTAAAAAAGATTTTATTTTCTGACTTGTCAAGCACAATTGCAAAGGAATTGCCGATTTTTACATGTGGGCGGCGCACGTCCTCGTGTGCCCCTTTTTTACGGGCAGGTCTTAGACCTGCACCCTGCCCCGCAACAAAAAGCCGGAGATCGGATTCGAACCGACGACCTGCTGATTACGAATCAGCTGCTCTACCAACTGAGCTACCCCGGCGAAATGCAAAATTATTTAATAAATGCAAAAAACAAACTTCGTTGCGTTCTTTAATTAAAACTCGGTCTTCCCTGAAAAGTTAAACCGTTTTATCATTATTGTTGGCGAGCTGCAGCAGCCGAAATCATCCCACCAGTTTGCCACAAGCCTTGTCTCTTTTGAGACTCCACCAACCCTTGAAAACGCCTTTGTGATCGATTCAGTAAACCTCAGATTTTTCACAGCGCCGACTATTTTACCATTTTTAATTTTGAATGTACCATCCCGTGTCATTCCGGTCATCAACGCTTTAGGAGTATTCAGCAGGCCGTTGATATAATGGAACCTTGTTACAAGGATGCCGTCTTTCACCCCGGCAATCAAAGAGGCTTTCGATTTTTTCCCGGGCGCTATAAATATATTACCGGCCATTGGTCCCTCGCCTGAACCCGGCATCAAAGCATGACCGGTCGAACGGGTTTTACCTTTGGCTGCATACAGAGAATCATAAACCGGGCTGTTAGCAATTCCTTTTTTAACAATATATACCTTTTTCTTAGCTACACCCTCAAAATCAAACGGCGCTGCAAGCCCGGAAGAATCGGCGCCATCGTCATAGATGCTGATCTGGGTTCCCATCACTTTCTTGCCTATATTCCGGGACAGGAAACTGGTTTTCTCAAGGAACGGTTTGGCGCCAAATCCGATATAGGTCAGCCAGTTCATTATCTCGGCAATAGCTTCGGGTTCCAAGATCACATCATACTTCCCCGGTTCAAGATCAACCGGGTTTCTACTGTCGAGACATTTTTGGATAGCGGTTTTTGTAATAGATTCAAAAGGAATCTTAACTACCCTTCGAGACAGACCGGAGGCAAATCCCGACGAGTTATCCGACATGGCAACCAGGTTAATACCGGCTGTAGTTAACGGCTGGTAGGCGGCGACGCCGTTAGAATTTATAACCGCCAGTTCCGATGATGATGTCGAAAAGGCGCCAGCTACGGTCAGCTTAAATTTATCTGCTTCCCTGCATATCTTACGCACAACCTCGGCACGTTGACGCGGAGTATAGGCTACTGTTGGTTCAAAAAATGTTTTGACTTTTTTATATTTACACGGCCTCGGAAAACCCTTGAAATCCGGGTTAGGCGGTTGATGTTTGACAATCATCAATGAGTTATTTAGAGTTCTGAGAAGATCATTTCTTTTAAAGGAATTGGTTGTAGCCACACCGACTCTGCCGTCAATCACCGTTCTGAAAAATATTGTAGCGTTCGATTCGGCAACATTCTGATGAATGTAAGAATTAGCATAACGCGTTAAACCGGAATAACTGCCGATAAAAATAGCCTCAGTCTGATCGGCCTCCGATTTTTGGATGATCGATCTTAATGTTGAAAAAATTCTGCTTTCACCTATCATTTACTCACCCCCACTGTGACATTGTTAAACCTTGCCGGCGATGTGCCATGAGCGACATGGGCTGTCTGCTTCGGCTCTCCCTTGCCGCATGATGGTATCCCCCAGATATGCCAGTGTTTTTTATTGCAGATAGCATCACAATTGTTCCAGAATTCCGGAGTCATACCTGTATAGACCGGGTTTTTATACATCTGACCGATCTTGCCGCTTTTTATCTGCCAGGCGATCTCGGTTCCAAACTGGAAATTCAGTCTTTTGTCATCGATTGACCAGCTTTTATTCGTATCCAGCAATATTCCATCTTTGGTGTCGGCGATCAAATCGTCATATTCCCATTCCCCCGGTTCGAGGTTCAAATTAGTCATCCTTATAAGCGGGATACTGTTCCAGCCGTCGGCGCGCATACAGCCGTTAGATACTGATTTGATAACTGGAGCGGTTTCCCTCGAAGTAAGATATCCGACAATTATACCTTCCTTTATAACATGGGATCGACTGGCTTTAATTCCCTCGTCATCATAGCCGAATGAACCAAGCCCGCCTTCTGCTGTAGAATCGATTACGATATTGACAATCGGCGAACCATACCTGAAACTGCCCAGCTTATCAAGTGTCATGAACGAACCGCCCGCTAACGAAATTTCTGTACCAAGCACCCGATCGAGTTCGGCGGGATGTCCGCACGACTCGTGAACCTGCAAAGCCATTTGCGAACCGGTTATTATGACGGTGGTATCAGTCGCCGGGCAGTCTGGAGCTTTAAGTAAAGCGGCGGCCTCATCGGCAACCCGTTCGGCATTTTCCAGCAAGCCCATCTGCCTGATATACTCATAACCGGCACAGGCATAATCGCCGCGATGCGAGGCGGGATATGACCTTTTCTGCACCTCACCCCCGGCGACCGCAGTAGCCGTATAGCCTCCACCCGATTCTACTATTTCCTGCTCGATACAAGCGCCTTCTGTTGAACAAAAAATCTTTTTCGTCCGGAAGAAATTCATGTTGGCTTCGGCTAATTTGACCGCTTTATTGACGCGGAGTGTATCGGTTATCTTAAACAGCAGTTCCAGCTTCTCATCGACAGGCGTTAAAAACGGGTCTTCTTTGTATTTTGTGCAATAATTATCAATGTACGGTTTAACTTTCGCTAACTGAACTTCCACTTTTTTGGTTAAAGCGGAGGCTCTGGCGATTTTTACAGCAAGGTTGGCGGTTTTTATGAGGTCCTCATCCGCCAGACTGCTTGTGGCGGCAAAACCCCAGCAGCCGTCCACTATTACCCGTATGCCAATTCCCATATCATCGCTTTGCGAAATCGCCTCGACCGTCTGGCCCTTTACTGCAATCGACTGATTGGTGTTGAAAACATACCGGGCATCGCCATAAGCTACCTTTTTAGTTTTCAAATGATGAATGATTTTTTTTAGCTTTTCTTTCAATATCCCTACCTCCAATTTAATACAATTTATGACTAATAGATACGATTGTCAAGCTGTCTTAGTTACCGGAGTTTCCCTAAAAATATTTTTCAAATAACAGATTTAATCAAAAAAGCTAACTTAATAGGGCAGGCCGTCAAGGTCCTGTGGACTTTCCAGCCTGCCAGCGGGACTGGAAAGTCCCGCCTGTTAACGTGGAAGTTTCCCCGATTTTTCTGAAAACCCTAATTTCCACTTCTTGAAAATGTTAACTTTATGAAATAAACTATATTATACAGAATTTAGTCAATTTTTCGGGGAAAGTCCTGGTCTTAGTTACCTATGAAATCATTTTCTTACAGATGACTGCTTAAAACTGTTAATTTTTATCCTTAAGTGATGGGGTGATATATGCGGCGGCTGAGCATAAACTTGCTGTGTTAGGATTTTTCTTGACATAAAGTGAATTCGATATTACATTTTAGCTAAACAGATCAACCGGGAGGTGTATATGCGGATATTATCAGCGACCATAATTATGGCTGTTATACTGGTATCCTCAGCTTTTTGTCAGGTTGATACTTTGATGCTGGTGGAGATTAACAGTATCGAAGTATCCGGCGAAATCACTCATCTTTATACCGAGAGCATACGCGACGATATTCAAGAAATATTCATATGTACACAGGATCATATATATGTCTATGACAGCCAGACCAACGAACTCATCTGGTCAAGAGGCGAGTTGATTAATCCTGAGGATTTATTGTTTGAGGACATCAACAACGACGGCTTTAAAGACCTCGCCTTCCGTGACAGTCTGAATATATTCCTTTACGATGTTATCAACTCAGACCTTATCTGGACAAGCCCAGAGTTGGATAGTACCTATAAATGCTATACAATTGGTGACCGGAATGATGATGGCTGGATTGATGTAGCGGTGGTTACTAAAGAGCTGTTTACAAGACCTGACGATTGGGAAAATTATGATACCGTCTGGGTTGATTTACTTGATGGCCCGAACTTTGATTTACAAAATGAAATTATAGTTTTAATGCATAACTATTCAGAAAATTGGCCTGATCACCATGGCACTCATGGAGAAATACCTTCAAAAATAATAATTGAGAAAATAACAAATATGAATCAGCTTCAGAGCGCCATATTTCTTTTCTCAACTATTCGTTGCCATTGGTATGGTATGGGGGGATCCTGGGGATCTGATGGTAACATTTGGGTTTTCAATGGTTCTAATTTAGACACAAATTATATTGCTGAAACAGGTTATACTATTACATATATATTTGATAAATGTATTAACAACCAAAATGATTCTACCTATTTATGTACGATTAATGGTATAGATAATGGAAGTCTGAGTGAAAGTTATTTTGCAAGATATATTAATTATTATACATGGAACTCTATGGTTAGTTATTGGCTTTGGAATGGTAATGATGAATTTCCAGGCGGGTATTTTGCAGGGGCTTTACTTGGTGATGTCAATGTCGATTTCCCGGGTATAGAGTTGTTCTATGCAGCGGATTTTCATTATTATTTATACAATATTCAAACCAGAAATTATATCTGGATAAATTCAGATGGTCCGTTCGAAGGTTCCTCTTCCAACATTTATAAAAATAATGACTTAAGCGAATACCCGCAAATATTAGCTCGAACTTTATCATATGGAGGTCCAATAGAATATGATTTAATTCAGAGCCTTGATGGTAATGTTAGCGCCATATTGCCCAATCCTGGTTTTATAATCTCCCACGTCTCCGACCTCAATTCCGACGGCAACGATGAACTTCTCTCAATACAGGGAAACGAATTGCACATCTATCATCTCGATTACTTTGTCGATGTTGACCAACCCGAAACTCTCCCCTATCATACATTCATTCAGCCAAACTATCCTAATCCCTTCAATAACTCCACCACCCTCGAATATGGCCTCAAGAAGGACGAGCGTGTTGTAATCGAAATCTACGACCTCCTTGGCCGCAAAGTAGAAACGCTTGTGGATGCCTATCAGCCTGCCGGAATGCACAGTGTAATCTGGAATGCCGCTCACATATCAACCGGAATATATTTCTATAAAATAAACGCCGGCGATTTTTCAAAAACCAGAAAGATGCTGTTACTGAGATAGATACTTTCCTGTGGTTGGCGTATGTCCTCATGCGCCAACTAACTTTGCCATTGCCAAAAAACTTTTCATGCGGTATTGAGAATCCCTTCCCGATACATTAAACTGGCAGGAAAGTCTATACAGTTCGTATGAGGTTCCTGCCAGCGCAAGGAATAATTGCCCAACTTAAATATCACTTGTATATTTTATAAAAATTCACCAAAATAAAGCATTGAATTTAAGGCGAGGAGGTGAATTATGAGACCGATAGAAATAATCGTTGATCGTCAGATTAAAAGATGGGAACTCGAAAAAAGGCTCCCGAAAGAGACTGAAGAAACGCCTGCAAAGCCCGGTCCGATTATAACGATATCCCGTCAACGCGGGTCGACAGGCAGTATTGTAGCCGAAAAACTGGCCGAACTAACCGGATTCTCTATCATAAATCGTGAAATCATCGATCAGATAAGTCGCGAAATCGGCGCCCAGAAACGTCTGATTGAATCGCTGGATGAGTCGGTCCGTTCGAATTTCGAGCTCTGGGTGGATGGCCTATTTCGCGGGCGTATAGTCGACAGTTCCGATTATATCCAGAAACTTGTTAAAATTATCGGTGCGATTACTCATCACGGAAAAGCGATTATAGTCGGCCGCGGCGCTAATTTCATAGTCGGGGCTAAATCAGGATTTCATGTCAGGATTATCGCCGATTACGAGTTTCGCATTAAATCGCTGATGGACAGCCGGGGATATTCCCGGGAACAGGCAAAAGAAGATATTGAGAAAACCGATCAGCAGCGGAAAAAATTTGTCAAGAATAATTTCAACAGAGATATCAATGATCCAGCCGCCTATGATTTGATTATAAACAGCGCCTATCTCGATATCGATAAGATGACCGGCATAATTCTGAATTCTTATCCGCAGAAGAATTATATGTAGTATCGTTAGGCTTGTTGGTGCATGAGGACATACACCAACCACGCAATTCATATCCGCAACAATGTTGTTTACAGCCTGATTGCCAAGACCACCAGGGTCTTGACCCTGCATTGGATCAGCGTAGCAACGCCCTCTTTATCTCCATATATATTACATTGTTACAGCTTTAACTTAAAGAACCCGTTTAAGCCTGAAAAGCCGGCTTTCAGACCTGCCAGTTTCAAGCCATTGCGGCAGGCATCTAAAAGATTCCTGTGCTTTAGATAACTTATAATGAATCCAGCGGCAAAGCTGTCGCCGCAGCCGGTTGGGTCGACAACCTTTCTCACCGGGTAAGCCGGCAATATATCCACTTTCAAACGAGACCGAGCCCTTGAGATTACCACCACGCCTTCCTCCTCTCGTGTGATAATCACTATTTTGGGACCGTTGTCAAAAATCTTTTTAGCGAAGAAAGCAACTGAATCAAGCTCATCTATCATGTTGGGAAAAATCGATTTCAGCTCATAGCTGTTCATCTGGACAATATCGGCCTGGGAAGTATATTCGCGCCAGTGGGGGTGATACCTAAAGCGACGTTTAACTCTACGCCCCGGTCTGCCTGTCTTATCACAGCCAAGAGACAGACTGTGATAATCTAAATAAATCAGCGGTTTGAAATTCTTCTTAAGCCATTTTAAATATCGCGGTGGGAATTCATCTCCCCCAATATAATTAACAAGCGCTAAATCAAGTTTCTTACACGTTGAAAATAACCTGGGAGTTATCATCGGCAAATTGCCAATATTGACCTCTACTCGATTACCATTACAACTGTAAATAAGCTCATGGGTTTTATTTTTCCGAGGGATTTTATTAACATAAGAAAAATCTATTGCTGGAAAACGGCTGAAAAAAGTTTTTGCTTTATCATAAAGGTCATAGCCAACGTTACAGACAGGCAAAACCTTTATCGAGGAGCCGGCAACTGCCCCGAGCGTTGCAAGGTTATAGGCTATGCCTCCAAGGGCTTCCGTTGTATTTCCCGCTGGATTTATAATCCTGTCCCATACCAGGTGGCCGATAATGGCAACAGTTGGTATGCTTTTGCTGGAAACCTGTTTTTCAATAATACTCATAATTCTATGCATCAAATACGAGCAAAAAAAAAGCCCGCCAATGGCGGGCTATGATTTTGCAGATCGTTAATCCTCGGTTAAAAACCAGCTCAGCATATCAGTAAATACAGTCTGCACATCGCCATTCGAATTATCCATCATGTACAACGGGAAACTGAAATATGACGTTTTAAAAAGCCCATGCTCAGGCTCAAATCTGAGAGCGACGGGTTTATACTGAAAATCTGTCATCGTATCAGGTTGGGCGGCTTCATAAGTAAATAATGTCCTTGAACGGGCAGTATTCCTGACAAAGGCTTCAACTTTATTCAGACCATTTTGCAGCAACTGGACAGTTTGCGCTGAATCGGTCGGTAAGTCTTCATACCCGGTATAAACAGAAGTCGCTTGGATGAATTCCACCTTTGTGAAAATGCCTTCATCCTCATCAAAACCATCAAAGTCCATTTCTGCATAAAACGCAGAACTCAAGTCGAAGAAGTCAACTGCCAGCGATGCGGGCTCAAAATCATAATGACCTGAATTGTTCCCCACTTGCGTCATAAAACTCTGTCTGCCAATCACCCATGCTTTCCCTCCTACAGAGAGGTAATCTTCTAAAACATTAACCAGAGGATCGCTTATTGCAGAACCCAAATCTATACCCAGGTAATCCATATCATCGATGATAACCATCTTGTGAGTTGACAGAACCGACATAGGCGGTATATCTACAGCGGCGTTACTACCTCCAATGGCAGAATCACCATAAATTGTGTAGGTGTAATTATTTTCCGCAGAATCAATCATCTGGCTGTAAAAACCCATAACCAAAGTCGGGAAATTCAGCGTATCATCTCCGACTATAACATCCTCATACGGCCATCCACCCTGGCTTCCGATTCCGCTTCTGTACTGAGTTGCTCGGATTATAAGAACGTCGTTGGTTAAATCGGGATTTGTAATGAACTCGGGCACTATACAAATAAACGTACCCCAGGCTACAGTCGGATCGGGAACATTGGCATCATCCCTGACCCTGACGCTGAATAAATACACTCCTGTAGGTAAGGCAGTAGCTGTTTCGCCTTTACTCCAAACCCAGGGATCATCACAACTTGCAGCATCAGCCCCATAAACAAATCCATAATCATTGCTGCCACAGGACATAAAATAGATACTGTCCTCTGAAACATCATCGATCGAAAACAGGATAGTGTCGTTATCAGCGTCGTAATACGCCGTATCGTAAGGGCCATAGAGCTTCCATTCATACTGGAAATCGGGCGGACCTTCAGGGAAATCGAGCGTATCCTGTCCCTCCCATGAAATTGAAAATCCGCTCCAGAGTTCGGTGGTATCGGGCAAACTCCATACAGGCTCGGTGTATATATATTCCTCGTCGCCTATAGTTTCAATATAGTTGCCCGGGAGCAATCCAAGTATGGTTTGGGGGATATGGTTTGCCCTGAATAAATTAAAGTAAATTATCTCTGAAAAATCACCGGCATCATCCTGGCATCTTATAAAAATATATTGCCGGAGTATCTCCGTTGTATCCTCAGAGGCAAAGAGCTGCACCGTGCATGATGATGAATCGGTCATGATCCATTCATCCAAACTTATCAGAGTAGTGTCAGTAAGAACAAAGTCAGCATAATAGGCAACTGAATCATCATCTGGCGCTCCGGGAATACTGTCAGCCAAAACAACCTTATAATAATAAGCGATAATAAGGCCGTCAGAGTCGATGCCATACCACGAAACGACAGCGCTTGAGGAAAAGGTGGAATCTTCCCACGGAATATTGGAGAAAGAGATTATTGGCAGTTCATTTTCAACCAGTATGCCTTTGAGCGATTCAGGCGCGCAATTAAAGATAAGCGCTGAAACAGATAATAAAACTATTCCCAACGCTAATATTATTCTATTTCCCATAATTCCTCCTTTATCCTTAGAATTTGAAGTCAAAGCTGAACCGGTGAATGTTGCCAAGATATCCCATATCCTGAAATGCGTAGTCGACCTGCATAACGTACGAGGAAACGGGAAGCTTTATGCCGCCGCCAAAGGTCAGACCGGCTGTTAGATTGAAGTCCCGCCGATCATCAAAGCCTTCCAAACCGGCTAACAGGTTGCCGTTGTTTATGTAGTCGTACTGGAACTTCTTACCCGCTCGTAAAGCAAATGAATCGTTAAACCAGTATTCAAGACCGGTATTGAACTTCTCCAGATTGTCATTCGGACGGGATGCCTGAATCGCCCAGGTCAGCTTCTGGTTCTCCCGTTCGATAATGTTGATTGCCATGCCAAACCGGAAATCAATCGGCAGTGGAAATGATTCGCCATCGTATTTTCTACCATCTTCGTACTTAGAGTTGAATTTCATATCCGGGCCAAAATTGGCAATCATCATGCAAATACTGAAACCGCGAAAACCGGTATCATAATAAGTTCCAACATCAACCGCCCAGCCGCTGGCCCACGCAAGTTCCAAAAACGAATAAATGTACTTCATCGACAAACCAATAGAAAAATGGTCGGTCAAACTGGCCGAGTAGGTCACCGCCGCAGCAAAGTCGCCCGCCGAAAATACCGTGCCGTCGCCCTCCGGATTCTCATAGGTCGTCACCGGCATATCATCCGTGTGAAGCCAATACATTGCCAAACCGATATTGCCATAAAGCTGCGGCGTCGGCATCACAAAACCGACAAACTCATAAGCGATGTCCGCCGGATATTCTATGTGAGTAAACATCAGTTCCTTCTCCTCAAGAAGAGCTATACCGCCAGGATTGTAATACAACGCCGATACATCATTGGCTACGCCAAGAAAGGCTTCCCCCATACCTATCGCACGGGCCGAAATACCTATCTCCAAAAATTGCGCCCCAGCAGTCCCTACCTTGGCCTGCCCATAACTCAAAGCAGGCAAACATAAAAGAAACGCCAGAACTCCGATAGAAATATATCTTCTCACTCTCATGCCTCCTGATGTTATTTGATAATTACTAACTTTCCTATCTCTGATTCTTTATTCTCAACATTTGAACCTATGGCTATGAATTCTATCGAATACAGGTACAGCCCCGACACAACGGCCTGACCGTTGCGGGATACCAGATCCCAGTAAACTATCCCCAGCGGGTTGCCAATATAGCCCGTGGGATCATAGGTGATCGCCCGGATAAGATCGCCATCCAGACTCCAGATCCTGATTATAGCCTTCTGATCATCAGGCAGGTTCGAAAACCATATCCGACGATCCTGCTCCACCCAGCCGGAACCATCCACGTCCTCGTAACCTTTGTCTATGTAACTCTGAGTGTTGGTGGCCTTGTACGGGTTGGGATACACCATGATCGGGTCGCTCTTCTCAATCGGATAAACCAGCGCCGCGTTAATCGACTTAGCCGATTCAAGCGAACTGAGATCGGTCTGAGCGTTGCCGAAATCAAAAGCGGTCACGGCAAAATAAACGCCTCTTGATTTGGATAAACCTTCCACCCTGTAGCTGTAGTTTATGACAGTATCACCGTCAACTATAACCGTATCATCAACTATATCATCAAAACCCAGATTATGGTCATAAGCTACCCAGTAAGTAAGTGAAGTGTCCCTGTCAACCTCCTCAACCCAGGCAGTGTCTTCGATAGCCGGATCACTGGCCAACCCAAATACGCTGTCGGTGGTAACCGGGTTTTGCCTGCTGATGTTAGTTACCCATTGTGCCGGAGTACTGGTGACATCATAGGTAAGCGGCAGCCAGTCGATCATGTCATAACGGCTGAGCAAAGCCCAGTCGAGAGCGTCGTACGACATATATACCCCATAACCCTCGAAATCTATCAGATACGTAAACAGGTCGGCCGCATCCTCAGAACCCGAGCCCGGCTCGCCCGGATTAATACTGGTCCACCTGATATTGACATAACCCTTGCCGACTTCAAGATTATCGAGACGCGGTGAATTCGGGGGCGGCGGTCCCTGGAAGTCGGGAACACCATCACCCATATACCAGAAAGTATCCGGTACAGCGCTGGAATCACCACCCGGATAAATCAGGTCGTATAAGCCGGGACAGCCATCGCCATCAGTATCAACGCCGGGGTTGTCATACACCCAGGCCGCCCATTGAGCATTGGTGGCAAAATCGCTGA
>CBFDEC010000011.1:0-77869 GCA_965603725.1 uncultured bacterium
ACGATGTTTTGTTCTCGCATGAGGATTATACGGATACAACCCAAACAGGCGTTGAAGTTACGCCGGGTGATGTTACATTATTGAACATTGAGATGGTATTCTCTGGTTATGAATACCTCCCCGGCGACGTCAACATGGCTTTAGGTATCTGGCCGCCAACGGTTATCGGCGGGGATGTTACTTATCTTGTAGGCTACTTCATCGGCGGGGGTCAAGCGTCATGCCTGCTGGATGGTTTCTGGTGTTCCGCTGATATTAATGGCGACTGTACCATCATCGGCGGCGACGTAACTGCCCTGGTGGCTTACTTCATTGCTGGCGGCGCTTTAGTGCCCTGCCCTGATTATGAGCCGCTCTGGCCTCCTCTTCCTGAAGAAGCTCCTGCGGGCTGGCCGAACTGCGATGTGCCTGTGATAAACAGCAGGCTTATTCCGACTGGTTCGGTTAAATAAAAGTATTGCAAACACAGCAACTATAGGCGATCTTTCGGGATCGCCTTTTTTTTATTCAATTTAATCGAGGGGCTGAACTTTTAGCAGGAATTTTAACCCGGGGGGCTGTATTCTGTTGATTTAAAATAAGTTTCAAAATGGGTCAGGATAGTATAAACGGTTCTCATTAGCAAACCGGGTTTGGATTCCTCATAGCTCTGTAAGCAATATCTTTCATTATAATAGTTTCACTTTTTAACATTTGTGTATGTTTATGGTTCTGAATCGGCGTTTTCAGCTTCATCAAAGTCTGTTGTTTTTAAGTGGAATGAAAATATACCGATAAACTATTTTGTAAAGCATGAAATGAGATTTCAAGGAAATCGACTGAATTTGTGATAAATAATCTGGAGTAAAATAATGATTCTTCCAGAAACTATCGCAAATAAGTGAATGGACAATAAGCTATTATCATATCAAAAATCTTAATCAAATATTTTGCTAAATAAAATGGGCAAATAAAGAAATGAAGCGATATTTAAAAATATTTTCAGAAGGCTGGTTTTCTACAATAAGAACCAGGCTTGCGGCAGTCATCACATTTTTTATTTTCATGATTTCAATATTTATTTTCGCCTTTTTCCCCGCTCATCAGGAAAAGCTGGCTATCAAGTCAATTGATAATAAGGCACATAGTATCACTCAAATGATTGCCTATAGTTTGAGTATGGCGCTATCATTTAGTAATCATGAAGCTGTTGAAGATATTATCGAAAGCGCCAAACAGAATAAAGATCTTGTCTATTTAATTTTACTTGATAATTCGGGCAATGTATTTACAGCGTTCAATAAAGACATTGCTGAAAATGCGAATTATATGTCAACCCATCACTTTAATCACTTCTCAGATGATCGTATGATATATTGTACAGTCTCGTCCATAATATCTGAAGGGCATGAAATCGGTGAACTTTATATGGGGCTCTCATTAGAAGAAATTAATGCGCAGGTATCTAAAACAAAAACGACTATAGCCCTTGTCAGTTTAGTGGTTTTGATCCTGGGAATGTTAGCTGCGATTGGTCTC
Source organism: uncultured bacterium (assembly GCA_965603725.1). Classification (GTDB taxonomy): domain Bacteria; phylum Zixibacteria; class MSB-5A5; order UBA10806; family 4484-95; genus JAGGSN01. Next base: position 1,519 of record CBFDEC010000011.1, read on the forward strand.
AGTACTTTAATTACCAGACCTTTAAGTCGAATTATTGAAACTGTTCAGCGAATTGCCAGAGGAGATTTAACGCAAAGGGCTTCAATTTCCTCCAACGATGAAGTAGGCAACCTGGCAAAATCGCTAAATACGATGGTCGATAATTTGGAATCTGCCCAACAGGAATTGGCAGAATTAAACCGAGTGCTTGAGGAACGCGTAAAAACAAGCGCTCAAGAGGTAAAGGAAGAAATCATTGTGCGGAGACGGGCTGAGAAGGCGCTACGATTAACACAATTTTCCGTAGATCATGCCGCTGATTTGCTGTTCTGGATCGGGCCGGATGCGCGATTTTCGTATGTGAACGAAACAGCCTGCCATATTCTTGGTTATTCTCGTGATGAATTGCTTTCTATGACTGTTTATGATATCAATTCAGATTTTTCAGAAGAAGACTGGTTAAAGCAGTGGGAAGAGGTCAAACAACGCGGTTCATTTACACTTGATTCCTATCACAAAACTAAGGAAGGCGGAGTCTTTCCGGTTGAGGTCACGCTCAATTACATCGAATTCGAGGGCAAACAGTACATTTGTGCCTTCGCACGGGATATTGCCGAACGAAAAAAAGCCGAGGAGGAATTAATATCTTTTGCCGCAAAATTAGAAAAAAGTAACCGTGAATTACAGGATTTTGCCTATGTAGCCTCGCATGATTTGCAGGAACCGTTAAGAAAGGTTCAGGCATTTGGCGATCGCCTCAAGGCTGTATGTGCTGATGAGCTTTCAGAAAGAGGTCGCGACTATCTTAATCGGATGCAATCCGCCGCAGAGAGAATGCAGATTTTAATTAAAGACCTTTTAACTTTTTCTCGGGTTACGTCCAAAGCTCAACCTTTTACTTCTGTCGATCTCCATAAAATAGCTAAAGAGGTATTATCCGATCTGGAAGTGGCCATCGAACAACTCAACGGACAGGTTGAATTATCCGAATTACCGGTTGTTGATGCCGATCCATTGCAGGTGCGGCAACTTTTACAGAATTTAATCAGCAACGCATTGAAGTTTCACAAGAAAGACGAAGCGCCGATAATTAAGATCTACAGCGAGATTATAAAGGAAAAACGACTAAATATGTATATAAATTTCCCGGGTGAAAAGTTATGCCGTCTTGTTGTGGAGGATAACGGAATTGGCTTTGATGAGAAATATTGTGACAAGATATTTACTGTGTTCCAAAGATTGCATGGTCGGAGCGAGTACGAAGGAACCGGAGTTGGACTGGCGGTCTGCCGTAAAATAGTCGAGCGCCATAGCGGTACTATCACAGCGAAAAGCAAACCAGGGCGGGGGGCTAAGTTTTTTGTCACGATTCCTTTAGAACAACACAAAGAAGAGAAAGGTGAGGGAAAGAAAAGTTATGATAAAAAACATCATGAAACTGACAAAATTGAGCAACAATCAACTACAACAAAGAACATGGGCGATGAGCAAAGTTTTATGGTACCGTGCCCATAGAATATAATTATGGCAGCAGAAAAATAAAGGAGCGATATTAAATGAAAAATCACAAAAAGACAATTACAATTCTACTGGCGGAGGATGATCCGGATGATCGCTTTATAGTTGCTGAAGCGTTTGAGGAAAGTCGCCTGGCAAACAAATTGCATATCGCTGAGGATGGCGAAGAGTTGATGGATTACCTGAATTGCCGGGGAAAATACGCCAGCATGAAAAACTGGTCATTGCCGGGGCTTATCCTGCTTGACTTGAATATGCCCAGGAAAGACGGCCGTGAAGCGTTAAAAGAGATAAAAGCAGATTCAAGGTTTAGAAGAATTCCAATCGTAATATTAACCACCTCGAAAGCCGAGGAGGATATCGTCCGATCTTATGATCTTGGCGTGAACTCATTTATCACCAAACCGGTATCCTTTGAATCTTTAGTGGAGATAATGAAAATTTTAAAAAAATACTGGTTTGAAATCGTTGAACTGCCTCATGAAGGAGATAGAAAATTACATGGACAGCAAACTCATCCGAGTGCTGTTAGTTGATGATGATGAAGATGATTATCTTTTAACCAGTGATTTGTTCTCAGAAATTAAGAGAGCAAGTTATAAGGTAGATTGGGCGTCAACTTATGAGGAAGCCCTTAAGATAATCGGTCGCAACCATCATGATATCTGTCTTATCGACTATCGCCTCGGGCAATTCAGCGGACTCGACCTGATAAAAAATGCTTTGAAAAGCGGTTTCAAAGCGCCAATGATTTTATTGACCGGACAAGGCGACTCCGAAGTTGATATCGAGGCTATGCAGGCAGGTGCGATGGATTATCTGGTGAAAGGTCAACTTGATGCGCCATTGCTTGAACGTTCTATTCGTTACGCCATCAATCGTAAACATGCAGAGGAGGAATTACGCGCCTCCGAAAAGAGATTCAAAGATATTGCATTCAGCAGTTCGGACTGGATATGGGAGGTTGATATTGATGGCGTATATACTTATGCCAGTGGAAATGTAGTAGATGTTGTTGGATACAAACCCGAGGAGCTTCTGGGCAAAACGCCGTTTGATCTGATGACTGAAGAACAAGCGGAAAGGATTAAAGAAGCTTTTGTCGAAATAGCTTTGAAAAAAGGCAACATCGTTGATCTTGTTAATTGGAACATACATAAGGACGGTCGCCCGGTATGTCTCCAGAGAAATGGCGTCCCCATTTTAGATGATGACGGTAATATAATTGGATATCGAGGTATAGACAAAGATATCACCGAACGCAAGCAGACTGAAGAATTGATTCGTCGATCGGAAGAAAAATATCGAAACCTGGTAGAGAACATTTCTGATGGAGTAATAACTGCTGATCTAAATGAGATAATATTATTTGCTAATAAGATCTCCTGCGAAATATTGGGGTATACCATAAATGAGCTGGTAGGTATGAACTTTAAAGAGATCGTAATTAAAGAGGATCAAGAAAAAATCGACAGGGGAACTCAAAAACGGAAAAATAAAGAACACAGCAAGTATGAAATTACCGTTATAAGAAAAGATGGGCAACTGCGTCAGATATTTGTCTCAGCGACGGCGCTGCTTGGCGATGATGAAAATGTATATGGAACAGTCGGAATATTCACAGATATTACGGATCTTAAGAAGGCAGAGAAAGAAAGGCAGGAACTAAGAGAAAAACTTATTCGCGCCCAGAGGATGGAATCCATAGGAGTCCTCGCCGGCGGTGTGGCTCATGATTTAAACAACATACTCGGACCGCTGGTAGCCTACCCGGAAATGATTAAAATTAAGCTGCCCGAGGACAGCCTGATTAGAAATGATATTTCAAAAATCGAGAAGTCTGCACAACGAGCCTCCGAAGTCGTTCAGGACCTTCTTACTATGGCCAGAAGGGGGCGCTACGAGATGGTGCCTCTGGATCTAAAAGATTTGATTGAGTCGTACATGCAGTCGCCTGATTTCTTGAACCTGAAATCCAAACATGCCAAGGTGAATATTCAAATGGAATTAGATAAAGCTCTTCCCAAAGCGCATGGTTCAGCCCCGCATCTTTCCAAGGTAATAATGAACCTGGTTATTAACGCTCTGGAGGCGATGCCGCAGGGCGGCAATCTGACAATCAGGTCAGAGCATAGATATATAGAGAAGTTGATGGGGGGGTTCGATAATATAGATGCAGGTGAATATATTGTTGTGACTGTCAGCGATACCGGTCTTGGCATTGAGGAGAAATACTTCAAGCATCTTTTCGAGCCTTTCTATACAAAGAAAGCAATGGGTATAAGCGGCAGCGGTCTGGGGCTGGCAATAGTCTATGGTGTGATAAAGGATCATAATGGCTACATCGATGTTCAGAGTAAACTTAATCAGGGGACCGATTTTATAGTTTATCTGCCGGTTATAGACATCGACTTTGCCGAGGAAAAAGAGGTAGTGGTGGATATCCGGGGAAGTGAAAAGATACTGGTTGTTGACGATATTCAGGAGCAGAGAGAATTAGCTGCGACTTTACTTTCCAGCCTGGGTTATAAAGTTGAGATAGCTCCCGAGGGCAAATCAGCGGTGGAATATCTTAAGGATAACCGAACTGATGTTGTGATACTGGATATGATAATGGAGGAGGGATTTGACGGGCTTGACACATATAAGGAGATCATAAAAAGCTATCCGGGGCAGAAGGCCATAATCGCCAGCGGCTTTTCGGAGACAGACCGGGTTAAAGAGGCGGAAAAGCTCGGCGTGGGCAAGTATGTGAGAAAACCTTACACCATGCAGCAACTGGGTAAAGCCATTAGAGAAGTATTGACCACATAACGTCCGACTTAATATATTTTAACACGCTTTCAATTTATGTAGTTTTCATATTTGAAACATACTTTTTCAACTTTCACCAATCGTTTTATGTTATATACATTATCTGATGGCTTAAAGGGTCGTTTAATCTCATTCGGCAGCATGCAAAATAGGCTTGAATAAAATGAATTTTTATGCCGGAAAAGTGTAAAATCTATGGAAGGAGACGACTGTTGTGAAGTTAATTAGCTATTTCAATAATAGGGTGAGAATGCTCACCATCTTCGATATCAAATTGATTCAGTGGGCAGCCATATTTGTCGCTCTGATTACAGCAAAGATTTTTCCCCGTATAATGGATATCAGCATCTTGTGGTTTGTTGCCCTGTTTGTAATGAGTCTTATACGACCGATGTATGTGTTTATCATTAAGAAGGAGTAGTAATAGAATCGCTTATCAGAAAATGAATAATAGCAATTCTATATTTTATTAGAAATCGCCTGGCTTCATGATTTGAACTAATCTATTTTACCTATAACATTTTTTAATTTCTCTATCATATCCTTATAATGGCTTCCCTGCCAGTAGATACGTTTGCAGGAGGGACATCTTTTAAAACGGTCATGAGTCTTGATGATATATGGAAACACTTCGTCTTTGATATCATCACCGGCGACCTCATCGCAAATTACATTGCATTCAAGACAACGTGTGAACAGGCTGCTCTTGTTGATTTCCAGGCCAAAGCGTTCGATGACTGTTTTCAATTGCTGTTCCGGCGAATCGGTCTCAATAAGCAGGCATATTTCCGGTTCAATTCGTCTGGCCAATCGGGTGTCACGTGTCAGCGCCAACCGGTCTTGTTTGAGCATCACCGCCAGCAGTTCGGCATCGTTTAGGGGGCTTTTGAAAAAGGTGTCATATCCCAGCATCCGCAGGTATCGAGCCAGTTTGCCAAGGTTGTCATCGCAAAGAAATCGCATATAAATAAAGTAGGGAGATAATAATTATAGGTCAAGGCCAATATAGAACGCTATGAGTTGCCAGGTATTGCTTGATAATGATAGTAATAGGACATTCGGCAAAATAATACAGGCGTTGATATTAAATTCAGTTGCAATGACTTGCCTGTATTTGTTTGAAAAAGTATTTGTATCTAAATACCGATATAATTATAATGATTCTCTATGGAGAGGTGGCCGAGCGGCTGAAGGCAGCTGCCTGCTAAGCAGTTAACGGGGCAACTCGTTCCGGGGTTCGAATCCCTGCCTCTCCGATTGATTGCCTAAGAGTTAAGGTACACAAAAAAGTTAAAAAAGGAGGATACCAACAATGAATGTAACAAAATCACAACCACCTCATCCTTTTAACGCAGGCATGCCAATAGAATTCCCCGACCAAGACAAACTCGGCAGAAATAAATTTGCCGAAAATATTGCCAATAAAATTATTGCATACGATGATACTGATCCCATAGTAATTGGGATTTATGGGGATTGGGGTTTTGGCAAAACCTCGGTACTCAACCTTGTGAAACATTACTTGCAACCTAAAGGAAGTAATAACCTGATATTAATTGATTTTAACCCGTGGCTATATTCGAATACTGAACAACCAATCGGTCACTTTTTCAGCAAAATCGGCAAGACCATTGGGCTTAAAGACAAAAGTGAGCAAGCTCGAAAAAGTGCCGCATTTTTTGAGGAATTATCAAATTATTGCGGAGTAATTACTGCAATCATTCCCATTTCGCTTATGAGGATTTTGTGGACCGTTCTTTGCCTAATTATTTCTATAACCACACTTTCTTATAGCCCAATACTAAAATTATTTTCAATACCCTTAATAGTAATTGCATTACTTAGCGGCTTGGCGGTTTGGTCAAAGCGAGTTACGGATGCATTTAAAAATTATTATGTGAATAGGATGAGACGAAAACAGAGAACCTTAGAAGAAATTAGAAGCGACCTTGAAGATGAACTTAAAGATATTGCTGAGAAAATTGTAGTATTTATTGACGACATTGACAGACTAACTTTACACGAAATAAGGCTGATGTTTCAAGCGATAAAATGTATTTGCGACCTTCCAAAAATGATTTTTGTAGTTGCCTTTGATGAGAATCAGATGGCAAAATCGCTGGAGGATAGAGGTTTTTCTGGAAGCGATTATTTAGAGAAAATAGTATCCCATCCAATTCCCATATCGATGCCCGATAGAAACAAACTACAAGAATACCTTGGTAAGGAATTGAATAAGGTGTTGGCATTTTATTCTGATAAACGTTGGGATTCAGAAAGATGGCGTTCTGTTTATTTAAGCGGCTTTTCAGAAATTTATCTTAGGTATAATAACCCGAGGAAAATAATTAGGTCAATAACCGAATTATTATTAAATGTAGAAATCGTCAATCTTGAAGTAAATCCCATAGATTATATATGTATTGAAACTATCAAGGTGTTTTATCCAGAACTATATAGGCTTATTTATTTAAACAAAATGATTTTTTTGGGTAATGAAACTGAAACAATATCAGCAATGACGGATGACCTTTCCGGCAAGACCAAAGATAAAAAGATTGTAGATGAATTGGAAAACATAATCGATGCTCCTGTAAAAGAGCTTTTACAAGAAATATTTCCAGCATTTAATCCTGATTTGCCAAATGAACCAAAAAACGTCGGAAGTAATTCGGAGTGGCATAACACCCAAAGAATATGTTCAAGGTATTACTTCAATAATTATTTTCTTCTCGGCCTCTCTTCCGGTCAAATATCACAGGTAATATTTGATGATTTTGTCGAAAATAAGCATACAACGGAAGGTTTTGAAGAAATATTGAATAATGCAATAAAAACAGAGACTTTCATTGATTTGGTTACACGTCTTCCTAATAGGATAGAAGAAATAAACTATAGTGGTATTAACAATATGACTATGGTGCTTTTCAATATTTCAAGCCAATTCAGTCGTAAAGATGCCATTGGCCTGGATAATATACCTGGTCATTTATTCGAAATCACCAAGCGACTTTTGTCTCGATTGGGTCCAGATACTGCTATTAATACTTTATCCACCTGCATTCGTTCTTCTTCTGGTATTTATCTTTCATCATACTTTGTTGCCATTATTGAGTCTGATATCAAAAAGGGTGAAACTAAAAATTTGATTATATCTCCGGAATACATAGATTCATTAAAAAGGGCATGTGTTGATAAATATGAAGCATCATTCAAGGACGACACATTTGCCCAATGCAAAGACCTTGCTTATCCTTTGGGAAAATGGAAGAAGTGGGCAAGTGAACTTGGAAGGGATACATTTATCTCATTATTTATTGAGAAATTGAGTGAGCGAAGGCTAGTTGGCTTATTGGGTGAATTCATATATCCAAGGCAATTTGACGAAAAATCGTTCGATATTGATTCCCTTGCATTAATCGCCGACCCCCTGAAAATTGAAAACAGAATCATTAGCATTGATAGATCACAATACAACGATGACGAGCTTGAAACAATCGATATGTTCCGGGCAGCTTTTCATAATATGCGAAATAGACAGATCAATCTTAATAATCAGTAGGACTGTATTAGTATTACGTTATTTGTTTCACCCTTTCGCTAACGCGGAATCATTGGATTTGAGCTAAACATCTCTATGTTTACTTAAGTATAATAATATTTCTATAGCGTAGCAAAGGATTTATTTAAGCACAAAAACGACCGTTCAAATTTCCTTCAGCAGCCTTTACAGATAAGGGATTTTTGACCTAAGTGGGTAGTGCAGCTGCCTGCTAAGCAGTTAACGGGGCAACTCGTTCCAGGGTTCGAATCCCTACCTCTCCGTGTTATCTTGTAATCCTTCAGCAAGTTACAACAGCTATAACATAAGCTAAATTTGATACATATGCATAATTAGGGTCTACTGAAAAAGTATTTTTCCTTAGTTAATATCTTTACAGCTATCAAGATACGTGGTATAAGTATGCCTATGTTGACAGCAAAAATGCAAGGAAATATCAGAATACCCCTTAAAAACCTTGTCCCAAGACACGTCCGTGCATTTTGACAATAGGTTTTTCCGGATAGCAGTGAAGTGACAAAGCATGTACAAAAGCCAAGACAAGAAAACGTTGCCGTTATTCGGGGAGTTGTTTCCATTTGGCGGTAAGCTTGATGAGAATAACCGCTGGCTTAAGATTGCCGGGTTAATCCCCTGGGATGAGATAGAGGATAGTTATCGCAAGCATTTTTCAGCTATCGGCCGACCGGCGCTTGATTCGAGATTGGCGATCGGTGTTATGATATTAAAGCACATAACCGTCTTGAGCAATGAGGAAATGGTTTTAGAATTAAGCGAGAACCCTTACCTTCAGGCATTCTGCGGTTTTGACAATTTTCAGACGGGGAAGGTTTTTGATTCCAGCAGTTTATCGAAGTTGCGTAAGCGTCCGGGCGCCAAATATTTCAAAGAGCTTGGGAATCAAACCTATGAGGTTTTGATAGAGAAGAAGATAATCAAGTGTAAGGGTTTGCTTGTTGATGCCACCGTTTTCCCGGAGAAGATCAAATACCCGACGGACGTAGGTTTATTGAACGAGGCTCGGGAGTGGCTGGTTAAGAAGATAAAAGATGTCGGCGTCAAGGTTGGCAAGAGTTTCAGGACCTACCCTCGGGCCGCCCGCAAGGCATATTTGCAGTTTTCAAAGAGCAAGAAGAGGACGAAGAAGAAGGTGGCGAAGGCTAAGAAAGCGATGCTTCAATATGTAAGGCGCAACATCAAGCAGTTTGAGGAGGTTTTGGCGGCGGCAGCCGAGCAGGGTTTAATGATAGAGGATAAGGTCATAGAGCGCTTTGCTGTTATCGGCAAGCTTTACGCGCAGCAGTTTTTGATGTATAAAGAGAAGATTAGCAGGGTACCTGATCGGATAGTGAGTTTAAGCCGTGCCTGGGTCAGACCGATGGTTCGGGGCAAGACCGGCAAGTCCAGAGGATCTTGGCGACAGGTTGAGTTTGGCCCTAAAGCGGCCTTGAGCTATGTCGATGGTTTTGTGTTTTTAGACCATCTTGATCATGACAATTTTTCCGAGGGAAGTTTAGCCAAGAAGCAGTTGGGAAACTACAAGGAGCGTTTTGGCAAAAAGCCTCCTTATATGATCGGCGACCAGACATACGGCAACCGTAACAATCGCGAGCTTCTCAAATCGGAAGAGATCAGGGACGCTTTTGAGCCTTTAGGTCGCAAGGTTCGACAGAAGACTCCCAGGGATCGCTGGCGAAAACAAAAGTCCGTAGGAGCTTGGCGCCAGAGGGAGCGCAACCGGATAGAGGGTCTTATCGGACATGCAAAAGAACATTTTGAACTGGAAAAGATTAGATACTATATCGATGACGGCGCCGAGATATGGGCCAGAATGGGATTGCTGGGGATGAACTTAAAGATAGCGATAAAAAGAATATGAAAAAGAACAGATAAAAGCAAAAGTTAAAGGAAAAAATATTGAGGGTTCACGAAAACCTAAGAAATAATTATATTGACTGTACCAAAATATCGTTTTTCAGTAGACCCTACATTATATTAAATTTTAAACTGTGAGATTGACTGTAGGCTTACGGAAATAATGCCGGAGATCAGGAAAAAACAGCGTTTGAAAATGAGACTAACTAACGATGAAATCGCCGCTATTTTAAACAGCGTCGCCGATGGCGTTTTTACTGTGGATAAAGACTGGCGAATAACATCTTTTAACAAAGCAGCCCAAAAGATAACCGGCGTCTCTGAAAGTGAAGCGGTTGGCTCGTTCTGCTGGGATGTTTTCAAAGCAAGCATCTGCGAAACTGACTGTGCCCTTCGCCAGACCATGGAAACCGGCAAGCCAATAGTTAACAAACCGGTTTACATCATAAACTCAAATGGTAAAAAGATACCTATAAGCATTTCCACTGCTTTATTAAAAGGAAAAAACAATAAGATCATTGGCGGTGTCGAGACATTTCGGGATCTTAGTACGGTTGAGCAATTACGAAAAGAACTTCAAGCAAAATATACTTATGAGGATATCGTGACTAAAAGCGCCCGTATGAAACATATATTCGAACTTCTGCCATTGATATCCAGCAGTGACAGCACTATACTGATTGAAGGAGAAAGCGGTACTGGTAAAGAGCTTTTAGCCCGGGCGATCCACAATTTAAGTCATCGAAAAAACAAATCCTTTATCATAGTCAACTGTGGGGCATTGCCGGATACATTATTGGAGTCAGAACTATTCGGTTATAAAGCCGGAGCTTTTACCGATGCTAAGAAAGATAAACCGGGCAGGTTTGCTCTCGCCGAACAAGGGACAATATTCTTAGATGAGATCGGCGATATATCTTCTGCTTTGCAGGTTAAACTCTTAAGAGTGCTGCAGGACCATACCTATGAGCCATTAGGAGGCATTCAACCTCAAAAATCTGAAGCCAGAATAATTGCCGCTACAAACAAAAGCCTTTCACGACTTGTTGATGCAGGCAAATTCAGACAGGATTTGTACTACCGTATAAATGTAGTAAGACTCGAACTTCCTCCATTACGACAAAGAAAAGAGGATATTCCGCTGTTAATCAATCATTTTATCTATAAATTTAATAAGCTAAAGGGAAAAGAAATCACAGGCGTCTCACCCGAAACGATGAAAGCCTTGATGACACATGACTATCCGGGCAATATCCGTGAATTGGAAAACATTATTGAACGCGTTTTTGCTCTGTCATCCGAAAATATCATCATGCCGAATCATTTACCTGAAGATATAATAAAGGTTGAATTACAACCAGTTAAATCAGCCTTTGGCGCCTTTGACCAGCTTGAAAAGCAATTCCTTTTAAATGCCCTCAAACAAAATGATTGGAATCGTGATAAAACAGCCAGAGAACTCAAAATGCACAAGACGACTCTATACAGGAAAATACGAAAGCTAGGTATTGAGCTTCCATCAATCGATGGGCGTTCAAGGCATTTAAAATAGCGTTGCAAATATGCTGCTATAACAGGCTTGTAATACTATTTCCGCTACTGTATATATCGACATTTGGATTATAAATTTAGCTTAAAGCCACATATAACTATAATAATAACAACCAGATAGTGTGTTTGTCTGTTTTCGGCATGATTTTTGACATAACATATGTCGGAGGAAATAGATTTGAAGATTACAGTACCGTATTGGTATAACAGAATTTCACCCGTTTTAGATACAGCTGAGAATTTCCTGATTGTTGATGTTCAAAACGGCAGGCGGATTAAAGATGTGAATATCAACCTTGGTGAAAAATCGCTTTCTGATAGAGTTGAATATTTTAAAAGACAACATGTTAATTTTCTTCTATGCGGGGCGCTTTCGGACTATTATCATAGATTGATTTTAGCCAAAGGAATAAAGGTTATCCCCTGGTTAACCGGCGATATTGACGGCATTCTTGAGGCTTTTATATGTAATAATTCGTTTGAACCCGGATTTATCATGCCCGGTTGTAAAGGTAACGGGCGGAGACGACGAAAGCGAGGAAGAGGATTTTAATGAATAATACCATAAAACAGAGGAGGAGTAATATATGTTGATTGCTGTTACCGCAAAATCATCTGATCCTGAAAGCGAGGTTGATCCTCGTTTTGGAAGAGCTCAATGTTTTCATTTAATTGATAAGGAAACTGGACATCTGACAATTATCGAAAACAAGGAAAATCAAGACTTGATGCAGGGAGCCGGTATTCAAACGGCTGAATTGATAGTCAGTAAGAATGTTGAAGTATTATTAACTGGTCATTGTGGACCCAGAGCTTTCCAAACTCTTCAGGCTGCCGGAATTAAAATTGTTGTCGGTGTGGAGGGTAAAGTCAAAGATATTCTAGAGAACTTTAAACAAGGGCAATATAAATTCACGGATTCCCCGGATGTTCGATCACACTGGGGATAAATAACATGGAAAGGAGTTTGTAAAATGCCAGGAGGAGACAGAACAGGGCCATTTGGGGCTGGTCCAAGAACAGGTCGGGCGGCCGGTTATTGTGCTGGATATGGTATGCCCGGATATGCTAATCCCATTGGAGGCAGAGGCTTTGGTATGGGATATGGTCGAGGTTACGGCAGAGGATATGGCCGAGGTTTGGGCAGAGGTTTTCGCGGCGGCGGCGGGGGTTGGTTTGGTGCGCCATATATGGCAGGACAACCATATATGCCACCATATTACCCCGGTTATCCTGAACCGGCTGTTAACGAAATGGAAGAACTAAAGTCACAGGAAAAGTACTTTTCGACAATGCTGAAAGATCTTCACAGCAGAATTGAAAATCTTGAACGTAAAGAAAGCGCTCAAACTGAATAATGATGTTTTTCGAAACAACCAAGACATCTCATCGAGGAGGTTAGTAATGCCAAAAGGCGGAGGAAAAGGTTCTGGTATGGGCAGTGGCGCAGGGCAAGGTCAGGGTCGTGGCGGGGGTATGGGCAGAGGCACAGGGCGCGGTCAAGGTCGTGGCGGCGGTATGGGCCGTCAGGGAGGTCGCAGCCTGGGACCAGGCGGACAATGCGTATGCACAGCCTGTGGACACACAGCGCCGCATCAGCGCGGTGTCCCCTGCACCCAGCAAAAATGCCCCCAGTGCGGTGCGGCAATGACCAGGCAGGATTAAGATTTGAGAATAGCTATAGCCAGCGGGAAAGGCGGCACAGGCAAAACTACTGTAGCGGTCAATATAGCCAGTTTAATGGCTGAAAGATTTGATCAGGTTTGCTATGCTGATTGCGATGTTGAAGAGCCAAACGGTCATTTATTTCTTAAGCCGACTATAGATAGGGAATGGTCGGCCGCCATACCCATACCACAAGTAGATGAGAGTCTTTGCGATGCCTGCGGCAAATGCAAGGAGATTTGCGAGTTCAATGCCATTACTGTAATTTTGGATAAGGTCTTGGTTTTCCAGGAGCTTTGTCATGGCTGCGGAGGTTGTACATTAGCATGTCCACCGAAAGCCATAACCGAGGTTCCCAGAGAGATTGGTCTGGTAATGGTCGGTCATAGGGGATGTTTACGGTTTGTCTCTGGCAGGCTTAACGTAGGCGAGCCATTGTCTGTGCCGCTGATACGAGCGGTGAAAAAAGAGCTTGGCAAATACACTGATGTTATAATCGATGCGTTGCCGGGTACAGCCTGTCCAATGGTTGAAACCATAAGCGATGCCGACCATGTTTTATTGGTGACTGAACCAACGCCGTTTGGATTGAACGACTTAAAGCTGGCAGTAGAAACGGCGCGAAAACTTGACCTCCCATATTCAGTTATAATCAATCGGGCTGGCATAGGTGATAAAGGAGTACAGGATTTCTGCCGTCTTGAGAACATCCCGATTATAGCGGAAATACCGGATGACCGTCGGGTAGCAGAGTTGTATTCTAAGGGCGAGATGATTTACAAGGTCTTACCGGAATTCAAAAAATATTTTGAGGACATAGTAGAAAAAATAAATGATTGGCAAAAAAGGTATGAAAGGATTATTAAGTGAAAATTGCAATCCCTATAGCAGATGGAAAGCTGTGTGCCCATTTTGGCCATTGTGAAAAATTTGCTGTTATCGATGTTGATCCAGAAAACAAGAAATTAATCAACAAGATCGAGCTTACTCCTCCTCTGCATGAACCCGGGGTACTACCCAGGTGGCTCTCAGAACAGGGTGTAAACCTGATAATTGCCGGCGGCATGGGAATGCGCGCTCAACAGTTTTTCAATCAGTTCAATGTAAAAGTTATAGTTGGCGCCAATCCTGATATCCCGGATCAAGTAGCTATGGATTATTTAAATGGCGTTCTGGAAGCTGGCGACAATCTTTGCGATCATTAAAGCGGAATGAAAACAGCGCTTTTCAAGTAGGAAGTTACATGCCGATTTACGAGTTTAAATGCAGCGAATGTGGACATCGATTCGAATTATTGCTGCCAATGGATTCGGAAAAAGACCAGCCCTGTCCCTCATGTGGAAAGACAGCCTCAAGGATTCTATCGCCAACGGCGGGCGTCGTCATTAGTTCATCAGCATCCAATCATGGCAATATGAATTGTTCTCGTCAAAGCCCCTGCTGTGGTCGTGACCAGCCGTGCGATATTAAACCATGCGAGCGATAGGCAAAAGAAAGACTCTGAATAAATGAAGGAGATTGTCGTTATCAGCGGCAAGGGCGGCACCGGCAAGACAAGCATTGTTGCTTCTTTTGCCTTGCTGGCGCAAAATGCAGTTTTAGCCGATTGTGATGTCGATGCCGCTAATCTTCATCTGGTGCTGAAACCGGAGATTAAATCACGTCAGGATTTCATGGGCGGCAAACTAGCCCGAATCGTTCCTGACTTGTGCACCGGTTGTGGAATATGCGATGATCTCTGTCGGTATGATGCTATCGAGGAAGAACCGCATCCGAACAACCCTGCCTCATCTTTATACAAAGTTAAACCTATAGCCTGTGAGGGCTGTGGAGTTTGCGTTTATTTTTGTCCCGACTCGGCAATAGAATTCGAAAAGCAAAAATGCGGTGAATTGTTCATTTCCGATATGCGTTTCGGGCCAATGGTACATGCCAAGCTTGGCATTGCCGAGGAAAACTCCGGAAAATTAGTCGCTCTGGTAAGACAGCATTCTAAAGAGATTGCAAAAAGGAAAGCGGCAAACTTCATTATCATTGATGGTCCCCCGGGTTTGGGATGCCCCGTAATATCCTCGATAACCGGCGCTGATATCGTATTGATTGTAACCGAACCAACAATCTCTGGACTGAGCGATTTGGCGAGAGTTGGAAAACTGGCAAAGCATTTCAATATTCCGGCAACAGTCTGTATCAACAAGTGGGATATCAATCCATCGGTTGCAGAAGAAATATACGGTTATTGCGGTAAACATCAAATAAAAATGCTGGGAAAGATACGTTATGACAATAGCTTTACAAAGGCTCAAATACAAGGCATAACAATACCTGAATATACTACAGGTATTCTAGCGGATGAAGTAAAAGCAATATGGGATAACCTTGTAAGGGAATTAAACGTGCAAGTTGGAAAAATTAAAAGTATCTCTTAGCTTTTTACACGGAGTCTTTAGAACTTAGGAAGATATTTAGATAGAGATTAAAACTGAGCAAGTAACAGGATGAAAAAATTTGACGTAGTTATTATTGGTGGAGATCCTGCCGGAATTCAGGTAGTAGTACCCCTGAGAAGCACAAATCCTGATAAATCAATTACTCTTGATAGAAAGGAAAACACCGCTTTAATTCCACGCGCGATACCCTATATTCTTCACAGTTTAAAATTAGTTGATGATGATATAATGTCGGATGAGCTTCTGAAAAAAAACAATATAGAATTAATCTTAGGCGAGGTCATTGATAGAGATGCAAAGATAATTAATTTGATAGATGTCCAACAAATAG
Organism: uncultured bacterium; assembly: GCA_965603725.1. Taxonomy (GTDB): domain Bacteria; phylum Zixibacteria; class MSB-5A5; order UBA10806; family 4484-95; genus JAGGSN01. Next base: position 17,264 of record CBFDEC010000011.1, read on the forward strand.
AATTTAATAAACCGGTACTTGCCACTGGATTTTTTCCTGTCATGTCTTCTATATCAGGAATAGATAATAAAAGTATCCACATCTTATCGAAAGATTACGAGAGCCTTGTAGAAATGCGAAACGCTGCTAAATCTGCATAACGCAATTTTATAATCGGGAGAGGGAATGGCGATTGGAACTAGAATAATCGGAAATTTAAAAAAAGAGCATTGGGATGTAATCAATTATATACGCTATACTTTCAAGGAAACAGGGAAATGTCCCTTAGTTTATCAAACCTGTCAAACGAATGAATTTCACTTAAGGCAACTCAAAAGTCTTTTTCCAACTGGATATCTAAGAGGGATTTGCAGACTTTCCTGCATTACATACAAAGAAGGCTATTTAAGATACTCTTGGCTACAAGCATACATTGAGAAAGCTACTTCTGGGACACGACACTAGCTGGGATAAGCAGTTTGCCATATTTGAGGTTCATGAAATGAAAAATCCCCGTGGACTTACAGACAAACGCTGGCGAATTATTAATTTTCTTCGTGACTGTTACAAGAGAAATAAAATCATTCCTACTGTTTACGGAATGTATGGTACAGATAATATCGAATTAGAAGAGCTTGAGCAGCTATTCCCTGATGGTTATTATCGTGGGGAAATTGAAATTGCCGGTCTGAGAGTAAGGCAAAATTGCTTTCATTTCCCTTGTTTATATAGAAATGCATCTTCCTGAAATAAATAAAAATACTGCTTTCAAACACAGGAAAGGAGTTTGTCATGCTTACTGAAGAGCAAAAACAGCAAATTGAACGACAAAATAAAATAATAGCTGACAATGTGCACAACATCAAATGCAGAATCGTTGTCTTCAGTGGCAAAGGGGGCGTTGGTAAGACAACAGTGAGCGTAAATCTCGCCTACGGTTTGCAAATTAGAGGCAACAAAACAGGTATTCTTGATGCAGATGTAACTGGGCCAAATGTACCAAAAATGCTAGGGCTAAGCGGTGATCTTAACACTTTACATGGACAAATTATTCCTCTAGAGAGTAAGGGAGTAAAAGTTATTTCTATAGCTTATCTTCTCCCACCGGATCAACCTGTTATGTGGCGTGGACCCATGCGTTCAAAACTGTTGTGTCAGTTCCTGGGTGACGTCGAGTGGGGGCAGTTGGACTATCTCGTGGCAGACCTACCACCAGGCACCGGCGATGAGATTATCACCCTGACTGAAAAAATGGAACCAGATTTAGCCATCATTGTCACCACGCCTCAGGAAGTTTCATTGATAGATTCTGCCAGAGCCATCAATATGGCTAAAAAGATGAAAGTCCCAAGAATTGGTGTTATCGAAAACATGTCAGGATTAATATGTCCCGAATGTGGTTATAAGATTGACTTGTTTGGTTCAGGCGGCGGTAAAAAACAGGCAGAAAAAATGAATGTTTTATTTTTGGGTACACTACCAATTGATATCGAAACTAGAGAAATGTCCGATAAGGGCAAACCCGTAATTCTTGAAAACAAAGAGACTCATATGTCAGTGGCGATGATAGATATCGTAAAAAAAATTGAAGACATACTCAGTTAGGAGGAAAAGGGTTTTTAGTCTGTATTTAAGTCTAAAACTCTTGCAGACGGAGGTTATTTTTGAAGTTTGATCTTTTGAGGAAAAGCATCCTGACAATTCTTCCTCATAAAAAATTTCAAGACGAAGAATATCGTAAATCGAAAGCTTTTTTAGATAATTGTAATGCCAGAACTATTGTTGCCTCGTCATCTTATGAGCCGGCTGAAGGAAAATTCGGCATTCTGGTTACCCCGGACATCTTGATAAGCGATGTAAAATCTATGGAATTCGACGCTTTTATATTAATTGGTGGGGTCGGTTCCATTGAATACTGGCATAATACAGGTGTCCATAACCTGTTGAAGAATGCTAACCGGGACAAAAAAATCATCGGGGCTATTTGTCTGGCGCCAGTGACTCTTGCGAATGCCGGTCTTTTAAAAGGTAAAAAGGCTACAGCCTATAATTCAGCCAGGAGCTTTTTAAAATGGAAAGGGGTTAAATATACTGGCAATCCAGTAGAAATTTCGGGAAATATAATAACTGCTCATGATCCTGAAGCAATAAAAGAGTTTATAGAAGCCATTGCTGGACAATTGGCGAAATATAGTTAAGTATTGAATATATAAATGGTGCCACGGGTTGTCAGATTAAAAACCCGGATAAGTAGAAAATAGCAAAGATTAGGATAAAAACAGCGGATTAATTCAATTTAAGGAAGAATGTTTCAGTAAATTAAACCGGAGGAAGCATGGCAAAGAGTAAAATAAAAATTGGGATTATAATCTGTGACCGTTATAACATGTGCGCAGGAGGCAAATGCTTGAGGGCTCTTCGTAATAGAGAAGGAGCATTTAGTGTTTATGGTAAGGATGAAGTAGAACTAGTTGGCTACACAACTTGTGGTGGTTGTCCTGGCGGAAATATTGAATATGCACCCGAGGAAATGAAAAAGAACGGGGCTCAAGTCATTCATTTTGCTACAGGGTTTATTGTCGGATACCCTCCTTGTCCTCACATTAACTATTTTCGTGATTTCATTAAGAGCAGGTATGAGATAGGAGTTGTTTTTGGAACTCATCCAATCCCTCAGAAATATTACTATACCCATGAAAAATTGAAAACATGGGATTCTGCTGAGTGGAAGGAGATAATTCAGCCGACATTAGCGGATGAGGATATTCGTTTTGATTATAATTGACATTCGTATAAACATGTCTGGATATTCTACCCTCTGCTTCTTAAAATATTGCCTTTTACAATGGTAATATCATATACACGGGGACTGTTACATGTTTGATTTTGAGCGAATGCAAATTAGTAAGTAAAAATTCAGTAATTGTTATGGAAAGGAGAAAATAATAAAATGAAAAATGACCGGAGAATATCAAATAGAGTTGGTCAAATAGGAAAATCCGCTATCCATGAAATGACAAGATTATCGAAGGAAGTGGATGATGTGGCGTTTTTATCATGGGCAAAACCAACATCCGATACACCAGAACATATAAAAGAAGCGGCGATTAATGCCATAAAGAACGGTTCGGTTGGAGGCTATTCTGAAAATGCTGGCTTATTGAAGTTGCGGGAGGAGATTGTCAGGAAGCTTAACAGAGATAACAAAGTCGAAGCCAATACTTCCCAAGTACTGGTTACCGTGGGCGCTATCGAAGGGCTATCTGCCGCTGTCATGGCTGTAATCGATCCTGGCGATGAAGTTATTCTGCCATCGCCAACCTACTCTACCCATATTCGTATAGTTGCTATTGCCTCGGGTAAACCGGTCTTAGTCCCCACAAGCGAAGAAGATGGATTTGTTTTGGATATTGAGAGTGTCAAAAAAGCAATCACTCCCAGGACCAAAGCTATTCTTTATTGTTCCCCAAGTAATCCAACAGGCACCGTTTTCAGCGAAAAACAACTTCGTCAAATAGCCCAAATTGCCCTGGAAAATAATTTAATGGTCATTACCGATGAAGCTTATGAATACTTTGTCTTTGATGAACACAGGCATTTCAGTATAGCCTCAATTCCCGAAATGAAAAAGAATGTAATTAGCTGTTATACATTTACCAAAACATATGCGATGACTGGCTGGCGAATTGGTTATCTGCATGCGGACGAGGAATTAATTCCACAAATCACAAAATCTCACATTCCCTTTGCTATCTGCGCACCGGTAGTTTCTCAATATGCAGCGCTTGGAGCTCTGCAGGGCTCCCAGGATTGTGTCGCAAAATTCAGCGAGCATTATCTTTCAACTCGGAATCTGATGTGCGAACGACTCGACAATCTCAACTCGGTCTTTAATTATCAGAAACCAGGCGGCTCCTATCTTATGTTTCCCAGGATATTATTAGATGAAGGCAAAGATTCTACTTCTTTTTGCATAAAGCTCTTAAAAAAGGCCAGAGTGTCAACTACACCCGGAATAGCTTTTGGACCAACAGGTCAGAGCCATTTGAGATTATCGTTCTGTGTTTCTGAAGAGGAGATAAATAAAGCATTCGACAGAATGGAAGCCTATTTTAAGTAACTGTTATGATTATATATTACTCCCTTGTTCTGGGTGTGGTTTGAGTAAGAAATTATAGAAATAAGAAGATGGTATTAACCAGATATTGAATAATGGTATATCTTGAAAATGAACCTGTACAATTATGTAAAAACAGTATAGAATTTAAAGTCGAAAGTAAAGCAATGGAGACAACTATTTAATGGTATTCCAACAACTTGATCAAACAGATAGATAAAGCATAGAAAGGAATAGAAATGTATACCTATGGACCAGTACCATCACGCCGATTAGGGCACTCTCTGGGTGTAAGCCCAATTCCGCCTAAAACCTGTTCTTATTCTTGTGTCTATTGCCAACTGGGAAGAACAAAACATCTCCAGATTGAAAGAAAAAGTTTTTATGCAAAAGAGGATATTCTCTCCGGAATTACAAAAAGCGTTAAAGCATCCAAATCGGATTATATCACTTTTGCTGGCGATGGAGAACCTACACTGTGTAGGGATCTGGGCTGGCTTATACATTATACTAAGATAAAATTGCGTTTACCAGTAGCTGTAATCACAAACGGTTCATTACTGTTTCTTAAGGATGTTAGACTGGATATAAAAGAAGCTGATGTGGTTCTCCCTACTCTAGATGCGGGCAGCGAAAAAATCTTCAGACACATTAATAGACCTCATGTTGATATAGGATTTAACACTATGCTTGGCGGTTTGATTGATTTCCGCAGTGAATTCTCCGGGCAAATATGGTTAGAGGTCATGCTTGTAAAAGGACTAAATGATTCGGAAGAGGAATTATTTAATATCAGAAAAGCGATTGATTTAATAAAACCAGATAGGGTTTATATAGTAACGCCTATTCGGCCCCCAGCCGAACCATGGGTCAAGGCGCCGGCTCCAGAAATAATTTTGAAAGCCCAGCAAATAATTGGAGATGCAATGTCAATTACAGAAATGGAATCTGGAGAATTCGGTTTGCATGAGTTCACCGATGCTTATCAGGCCATAATGGAAATCGGTTCGCGTCACCCTTTGCGCCGGGAACAGGCAGTAGAAATCGAGAATGCATTTTCGGCACCAGGCACTGTTGAGAAAATGTTCAAAGAAAAAAAATTGGTAAATGTAGATTTCAACGGAAAGGAATATTTGCTTCCCAGTTATTTCATAAGAGGTAAATAATGTTTTGCCTGAGTTAAAAACAGACTTTTGTTAGTAAAAAGATTGTCCGCAGGATCTGCGGGAAGCGATTTCCTTCTTTTGGTATAATTAAAAAAACAAAAAGAATTAAGGAGGAGATCGATGGCCAAACGAAAATTTACAGTCGAGGAGAAGTTCAAGATTTTAGAGGAAGCCCGTCAGCCGGGAGCAAGCGTAGCCGAGGCTTGTCGATGGGAGCCTCCGCAACCACCGTGATTTTGTTTAGGGCAAAGAGGATATGTGCTCGAGAACCCATTACAATTGCAGCTTTCGCACTTGTTTTTACTTATCATTTCTCTTACCTCGTCAGCACGTTTTATAGTTTCGCCACTCTCAGGCAAACCTTATGGACATGTGGTCTGAACAGGCGCATACCGCCTCCCTCGGAGACGACCCGCAGGACCTCTCCCGGTTTTTTTACCACCACGCCGGAAAGCAAGGTCACATTCTTAGCACAGAACGCATCCGGCAGCAGAGGCGTCGAGGCGCCGAGCACCACTACCTCTCTGCAACCTCCGGCGGCCTCTAGCAACTTGTCGATGGTGTGGTTGATAATAGATGTTGCGGTGATGAGCGCCACCTGACATCCCGGAAGCGCGTCCTCGGCTTCCTCGGCGGGGCGGAGGAGGCCAATTGGTTTGTCTACTCGTTCGAACACAGTCAGAGAACGAGCCCGTTCCTTTAGCGTGTTTACAAGAGGGCCGAAATTCCCCACCATGCCTACGTGGTCCTCGCGTCTGAGATCGAGGTGGTCCAGGATGTCTCCATCCTGAAAGCGCACCTTCTCGACATTCGTCAGTGCGTTGGCACACGCCAACCCCACGGCCGCCTCTATGGGGTCATCCGACGCGAGCAAGGTCACAAGGTCGGAGGACCATCTGCCGGAGAGCGGACGAAGCCCGTGAAACACCGAGCAGCCCCCTTGTGCCTCCTTACGGAAGGTGAATGCGACACCTGTTCTGTTGTCTTTTAGCATAACCGCCGTGTACCCCAGACCGATGCGAACGTCAGAGACAATGGTCTCCCGGGCTTGCTCTGTCAGGTTCGCCACGATTCGGGTGGCGACAGATGCATGTTTTGCTTTAATATCCATAGCTTTCTCCGTCAGCTTAATTATAATAAAATGTGTCCAGTGAAGTAAGCATTTTCATAAAAAATCGAATAAAGTGAAGGATCAATAGGTCTATATTACGAGAGGCATAGCGATATATTATTTGATTATTATCAGGAGGAAATCAGAATGGCTATGCGTGAATGTCCAAAATGTGAATGCATGGAAATCGATAGCGGTTGGGTCTTGAGTGCCGGGAAAATAGCCTATAAATCGGATAAGTTGAGATACCCTATTTATGAAAGCAACTGCAAAACACCATGACCATCATATTACTTTTTGCTTGCCTGCAGCTCAATTTTCCCTGTTCCGAAAAAGCGCCTCCTAAAAAACAGCGCCAAATTTACCAAACTAATGAGCACAGGCACTTTTATATGTTTCAGGATGGAAGTTTTGCGACATCCTGAAACCAAGTGCCCAACAACCTCAGGATGTCATTTCATTTCCATCCTGAGGTATAGGAAATGTTGCACTATATTATAATTATCCGGAGTTATTTTAATTATAAATTAGTATCCCATCCAAAGGGTGGGCTAAACTGAATTTATTAGCAATCGTAGGGCAGTCCGCCTTGGCGGACGACTTCTGCCTCTTAATTGGCAAGTCTCGGAAAGACCTGCCCTACGACTGCTTTATATATAAATTATTTTAATATCTTATTCTTTTTACTTTGCCCTTATTAATGAATTACATAATTAATTCGCTTAATTTATCATCCATATAATCGTCAAATTCTTTTATCTTTTTATAATTTTTCAACTTTATTAATTCAAATATATCCTTATCTTCAATAACAATAATATATCTTCCATGATTTTCTAAAATAATCTTACACCTTTCCAGCAATCTCTTTTTATCCTTTATATTCCTGCAAGCTAATATACCAAAATGACTTCTTTTTTTCCCTAGTCTTCCCAATAACTGATCTAATTCAGGATTTTTAGGATCTTCTTTATAATTCTTACACTCAATTATAATTTTAGGGCAAAGTATTCTATGAATATTGCTAATCCTATTAAAAAATCCTCTTTTTGCTCTATTGTTTGCTACTAAATCTAATCTTTTTAATCCTCTATCTATATTTTTTTCCTTTTTTATTTTATATAGTTCAGGTGAAAACAATGCTACTATTATCCCCTTGATACATTCATGATATCTATTAGCTTCCTTTTTACCATATTTAATTTCTTTTAATTTATCAATTAAATACATCAAATCTATCTCTCTAGGTTCTTTCTGTCTTTCTTCAATTGCTTCATTATCAAGTTCATTACCTGCATTATCTATAATATATTTTTTATATTCTCTCAGAACCCTAGAATTCTTATTTGAAAATTCAAACAAGAATTCCTTTGTACAGGGGTATTTTTCTTTTAAATCTTTCTTTAATACTTTTCTCTTTTTATTCTTCAATACATGCACTAAGGAGCTGTTTGCTCTTAAATGCTCCGCTTGAAGAAAATCTAACACGAACTTATTATAATACTCTTTGTGATTTGTCCTTATTCTATACCTTACACTTACTTTTGGAACTAATATAATTCTTTTTCCCTCATAAACAGGCAAATATACAAACGCATTTCTCCAAAATCCTATTCCATCATCCCAGTACATTCCTGATGCAATTTTCTTCATTTCTATATCATATAACTTACATTGATTATATGTATAAGCAATTAACATTCCCCTTATAATATTTATCGTCATATCAGATATCCTGTCATTGCTTATACCAGGTATCAATAATTCAAGATCGGAAATATCTTCAACTTTTCCTGTTTTCACTGCTTTACTATTATTTAATTTCTTATACAATAGCAAACCATACTTTTTCCCAATCCCTTTTCCATCTGGGATTCCTTTAGATAAACCTAGATTAGCATCGTTCGCCTCACTTAAATTTCCCATTAGCTCTAAAGCTTTACTCTTATTATTATTCTTTAATTCATAAATCAATCTATCAAAAAAGTCTATTATCAGATTATTACATTTATTAAACCATATATCTTTATCCAAAAAAATGGCAAATGGATCAACATATAATTCAATATCTGTATTCAATGGAATATCTACAAAATCTAACTCCGCTTGCGATTTGTTTATGCCAAAATAATCAGAAAATCTTATTATGCCCATTATGAGCCTCCACTATATTTAGATGTCATTCTAAGATGCTAAACCAATTTTATCTTCCAACAAAACAAATATATCGTATTTTTACTATTATGTCAAACTGAATCCCCAAAAAACTACCCCCGGCAGGGCTCGAACCTGCTACCCTCTGCTTAGAAGGCAGATGCTCTATCCGGATGAGCTACGGGGGCATACAAATCGGGGTGAGAGGATTTGAACCTCCGACTCCTTGCTCCCAAAGCAAGTGCGCTGCCAGACTGCGCCACACCCCGTAATCAAAATCCTATTGAATATATCGGCAATTATATAACAGGTCAAGCGGGAATATCACGCTCCCGCGATTGTCATCATCGAAATCTTGAACGTCGGCGAGGATACCGGTCCCATCATCTTCAGGTCATCGCCTATCATTTCGATATTTTTCAGCATGTCGTTCATATTGGAGGCGATAGTCAGTCCCTCGACAGGTTTGGTCAGCTTGCCGTTTTCAATCCATAATCCCGAGGCGCCTCTTGAATAGTCGCCGGTTACGATATCGATTCCGGAACCCATCAAGTTTGTCAGGTACAGCCCATTCTCAATCGAGCCGATGATTTCATCCGGAGTAAAATCGCCGGCTTCCAGATAGCAATTGAAACTTCCGATACCCGGAGTGGATGAATAGCCTCTTTGAGCGTTAGCGGTGGAGATAGTTTTGGCCTTACGCGCAGTGTATGTGTCGTACAGATAAGTTTTCAGCTTGCCATTGCTGATAATTACCTTGTTGACAGTGGGCAAACCCTCGCCATCGACAGGGGAGGAGGCCAATCCCTTAATTAGCTGGCCGTCGTCTCTTATATTCACTTTTGACGAGGCGACTGTCTCATCAATTTTATCCACTAAAAATGTAGCGCGCTTGTATACCGCATCGCCATTGACAGCAGCCGGGATTATTCCAACAAGAGAGGCTGCAGTTAAAGGATCGAACACAACCGGCGCCTGTACAGTTTTCGGCGTGATGGCTCCAAGCATCCTGACCGTTCTTTCGGCGGCTGTTTTAGCGACTGTTTCAGGGCTGTCCAGCTTGGCGAAAAACCTCGACAAGGAGAACCAGAAGCCCGATTGAAGTTTGCCATCTTGCCGGGCAATAGGTAAGCAGAAAAGATAACAGTACGAATTTTTGAAACTGTGATAAAATCCTTTCGAGTTGCCAATATGCACGGTAGAATCGCCATCGAGGAAGTTCGCTCCCTCGGAGTTGTTAAGCCGCTTATCGTAATCGAACATTGTTTTTTCCATACGCTTGCAGGCGTCGATTTTCCACGAGGTTTCAATTTGAGCAATTTCCGGGTCAAACAGTTCGAGGTCAACAATTTCATCCGGCGATGGTTCGGGCAAGCCGTTAAACTCATCCTCCGAGGCTTGCTCGGAAAGTTCTATGGTGGTCTTTATCAAATTATCAAGGTGGCTTTCGGTGAAATCGGATGTGTAAGTAAATCCCAGTCTTTTATTTTTGAAGACTCTAAGTCCCAATCCCTTTGAGGTCGCTTCCTTAATTGTTTCAACCTCACCGAGCCTTGTGCCGATTTCAGATTCACGGCCAAACTCTAAAAAGACCTCAGCCTCATCAGCGCCCTTTTTAATAGCGGATTTAACAATATCTTTGCATAAGTCCTTAAATTCCTGCATATGCTTAAACCTTTCCTTCAGCTTACGAGGCTTTCCCAAGGGAGGTACCTCCCACTGTAATTTCAGATATTTTACAGGTCGGTGTGCCAACGCCAACGGGCACAGCCTGGCCATTTTTCCCGCACGTTGCGAGGCCGCTGTCGAATTTGAGATCGTTGCCCACCATGACCACTCTTTCTAAGACCTGGGGACCGGATCCGATCAGGTTTGCCCCTTTAACCGGGGCAGTGATTTTACCGTCCTCAATCAGGTAGCCCTCAACCACTTCGAATACAAACTGGCCGTTTGAAATATCAACCTGGCCGCTGCCGAATGATTTTGCATACAGTCCTTTTTTGACCGATTTTATAATTTCTTCAGGTTCTGATTTTCCCGCCATCATGAAAGTATTGGTCATTCTCGGCATTGGATAATTATGGAATGATTCTCTTCTGCCAGAGCCGGTCGTTTTTGTATTCATGAGCCGGGCATTGAGATAATCATACAGATATCCCTTCAGGATGCCGTTTTCGATCAGGACATTTCGCCCGGTTTTCGTTCCCTCGTCATCGATATTTAACGATCCCCGTTGATTGGGAATTGTACCATCATCAATGACAGTGCACAGTTCGGAGGCGACTTTCCGGCCGATGCGGCCTGAATATAGGGAGGTTTTTTTCCTGTTAAAATCCGCTTCAAGGCCATGGCCGATAGCCTCATGCAGTAAGACGCCGGCCCAGCCGTTTCCCAGAACAACTTCCTGGGGTCCTGCCGGAGCGTCAATTGCTTCAAGTTTAATCACAGCTAAACGTACAGCTTCCCCGGCAACATCTTCCGGTGTATTGTTGTCGAAAAATGAGAAATCGACACGACCGCCATTACCATAATACCCCGATTGGCGCAGGTTATCTTTTTCCACCACCACACTGACTTTAAGACGGCATAAAGATTCCTGGTTGTCGACAAACACGCCATTGGAATTGGCCACCCGGCAAAACTTAATTGAGTCGGCAAAATATGCATTTACCTGCTTGATATGCTTGTCGGCTGCATAACCTGTTTCGTTGGCTCGCCAGAGCAGGTTAGACTTTTCCTTAACCGCCACATCGGCCGGATACAGATCGATTGGGGATATACTTATAGCGGTAGAGGGTTTTGCGTTGATGTTAATGGTCTTGCCGGGCTGGTTGTTTTGGGCAATATGTGAGGCGATCTCAGCCGCCCGTTTTAGATGTTCAAATTCAAGAGAATCTGAATAAGCGTAACCGGTTTTTTCGCCAGACAGTACACGAATGCCGACACCCATTATAACTCCGGATTGAGCCTGTCTGAGTTTATTTTCCTCCAGGGCTATCGCATTGTTAATTGCATACTCCAGATAGAGTTCTGCGAAATCTCCATTCCGGGATAGGGCCACAGAAAACAACCTGTTTACAATGTCAGCATTGATAGTCTGTTTTAAAACTTCAATTTTATCGTTGACTGCGCTGGCATATCTGATAACCGCTTGTTTCGGATTTTTCATTATCTTTTCCCTTTCAGGATTTATTCCAGTTTAAACATCTTCTGGTGTTAATTAAGGAAACAGGCTGTAGGTGTCAACATCAATTTTTAAATAAAAATCTGTTGATTTTTTTAAAGAGACATGGTCATTCCGCCGAATTAAAAAATAAGACTATGGATAAGAAAAAAATATTAACAAAACTCGAAAAAGTAAAAGAGATTTCCTCGCCGCCGACGATCCTGAGCGAAGTCCTTGACCTTGTTAACAAACAGGATGCATCTAACAGGGATCTAACAGAGGTCGTTCTGAAAGACCCTTCTTTAACGGTCCGGCTTCTGAGAATGGCCAATTCGTCATTTTATGGCTTGACGATGGACGTTACCTCTGTCAACCAGGCAATTATGGTTATGGGCTTTAATGCCGTTAAGTATTACATTTTATCGATATCTGTTTTCAACCAGGTTTCAACTCAAAAAGATAAAGATGACCCGATACAGAAACAACTCTGGATGCATTTTCTCGAGGCAGCTACAGCCGCGAAAAAAATCGCTGAACATATTAACTATAAAATCCCTGAAGAGGCCTATGTAGCGGGTTTGCTTCATGATATGGGGATAATTATATTAGTGAAAAATTTTCCCAGGGAATATAAACAGGTTGTAGAAAATATTGCCAAAGAGAAATCGATTTGTCAGGCGGAGAAAGAAGTGTTCGGTATCGACCATCAAGAGGTGGCTGATTTTGTAACCAGGCGCTGGAAGATGCCTGAAAAATTATGCGAACCTTTGCGTAATCATCATTTTGATGATGCAGAGAATATCGAAAGTATTCCTGAATTGTGTAAAGTTGTTGGTTTGGCCGACTCCATTGCTCAGATTCCATTTAATGAATTGAACAATCTGTATAGCGCTGAAAAACGTCTCATAGCTCTTAATTTGCTTGCAGAAGCTTTAGAAATTGATTCCAAAAGCCTTATTGAAATTCATATGAAATTGCCTGGTGAAGCCGTTATGTCAGCCAATGCAATGGAACTGGACATGGGCAGCGCTGTTGAGATTCTTACTCAGAGCAATACTCAGCTGTTTAATATCTATCTCGAGTTGTCATCGTTGTTTAAGGAAAGACAGGAACTGTCAAAGAAACTGCTTGTTGAGGAGCGGATGGAAGGATCCTTCGAATCCTTAAAAATCTCTCTGGCTACGCTGTCACATTATATCAATAACGCCACTATGAACATCCATGGCAAGTGTGAAATCCTTCAGATGTTTCTCAGCAAAAAAGATGATAAATCCTTGGTGAAAACTATGCCCTCGGCCTTAACCTCAATATTAAAATCGGTTAAGAAAATATCATTAATCTTAGAAGAGTTGTCGGCCATTTCTTCTATGGAGAACCTGAATTTCTTTAATCATTCAAAAGCCATCGATATTGAGAAGAGTATTAAAGAAAAACTTGCCAGTCAGTTTGAAAAAGTTGAAGCAGGATAACTGCCAGACCATTAATTGTCTTCAAAAAAATCTATAAAAAAGCGGATAATAAACAGCCGTTATACGAGCAAATAATTATTTTCTTACAGCAGGTTCAATGATTATTCACCGATAGTACCGGTGATTGGAATAGTTATCCTTGACCCAGGTTTATTTTCGATTTCTATAGATATAGAGGTAAGAAACGGTCCAGGTTCGAGGTTATCAGCCAGTATAAATATCATCTCCGTGGTAGCTTCAGGTTTTAATATATTATTTTCTAATTCGGTTTTTATAAAACTGCCGGATGGTTTCTCTATGATAATTATTTTCGATTCTGTGGTATCGATATTTGTCAGATTGATCGTTGCCTTGCCCTTTGTACCAGCCGGCACATTTTGAAAATCAATTTGAAGCGGGGAATATTCCAGTATTTGCAAGGGGTTGTTGATAACAGCCCTAAAGCGAAGATCAAGATATGGATTCACCGGATCATTACATTCAATTTTTAACGATTTGGTAACCCGACCGTTAAATTTTTCAGAATCAAACACGATATCAATGCTTGACCGCTCGCCCGGAGAAACCACAATGCCCTTAAGACGGGTTGATGTGCATCCACAGGTTGGTTTAATCCTGGTAATTACCAAAGTGTCAGAACCGGTATTTTCAAACCAGTAATTATGGGTTACCCTGGCGCCCTTGGCAATCGAACCGAAATCATAAGTTGTATGTTCAAAATTTATTCTGGCTTTCGATTTCGAATTGATTTTTGCCGGATCTATCCATTGACTGCCTGCCTTATCTTCCTCTTTTTCAATCTGACCAAAAACCAATGATGACCCTAAAAACAATACTGTTATAGCAATAATTAATAATTTAAATATCCTCATTTTTCATCTCCTTTATCTGATGTTGTAAAATAGTATTATTTAATCAAATGTCAATATCTTTCCCCTGAGCCTGATAGCATTTTAAATGTAGCCTTTTGCTTTCATCCATTTATCGGAGTATAGCTTGGAAAGATAGCGGTTTCCCGAATCGGCAAAGATAATCGCGATATTGCCGGTAAGATTATGTTTTTTGATTGCTGCTAACGCTCCGGCATAGATTGAGCCACTGGAACCGCCGCAGAAAATACCCTCAATTTGAGCGATTCTACGGGTTGTTAAAAAAGCCTCCTTATCAGAAATAACAATCATATCATCTAAAACTGAAAAATCAAGAGCCTTAACCATTATATCGCTGCCTATTCCCTCGACCTCATAATGGCTGCCCTCGATGATTTCGCCGGTTTTGAAATAATGGGTAAGGATCGATCCCTCGGTGTCGATGCCGATAATCTTAATAGAAGGGTCTTTTTCCTTTAAGAACTTTCCTACCCCTGAAACCGTTCCGCCGGTACCTGCACCAATTACGACGGCTTCAATATCGCCGCCGGTTTGCTCCCATATTTCCGGACCTGTTGTTCGATAGTGGCATTCGATATTGGCCGGGTTATTATACTGGTCGAGATATATGCTGTTGGGTATCTCGTTAGCCAGTCTTTCGGCGACGCTATAATTCGAGCGCGGGTCGGATGGCGGCGCAGTATGCGGAGTGAGCACAAGCTTGGCACCGTACAGCTTTATCATATTCTGTTTCTCCTCCGAGTTCTTGTCGCTCATCACTATAAGGGCGCGGTAGTCTTTTATGGCGCAGACCAGGGCTACGCCGATGCCGGTATTGCCCGACGTTACCTCGATCACGGTGTCACCCTGTTTTATCTGCCCGGCGCGTTCGGCATCCTCGATAAGAAATAGCGCCAGCCTGTCTTTGATAGAGCCGCCAATATTGCACATTTCGAGCTTGGCTAAAATCTTTGCCGGACAGTCAGCGGCTATCTTATTTAAGGGGACTAATGGCGTATTGCCTATAAGTTTAGTCAGATCAGTCCTGTTTATTACATCAGTCACATTTAACATTAATATCTATTACCTCGAGTAAAAAAGATTGTTCCAGTTGCTCCTATTAAAATCAGCTCGTTATCCTTATCTTTAGAAATATTCCAAAATTCAATCAAGGCGCTATACGCCAAAGCAAATATTATATATATATCAGTTGATAAAATCAATCGATTTTAAATCAGAAATATTCAGGAAATATTTGTTATCATGTTTATAATTTGCTGTATTATAATCATCAACCTGCAATTCAGGTGTCTTGTGTAACGCCGCCGCATTATTATAAGTATCAATCTAATCCGGTTTATGTAAATTATACCGCACAGCAATATACCTCGATAAATAAATAAACGGCGTATCGATAAACGCCACAATCCATTTGATGACATAAGTTGTCAGCAATATCTCAAGGAATATATTGAAAGGAAACACTCCCCAGAATGCAATCACACAGAAGATTACACTGTCAATAAGCTGGGAGGTCATCGTGGTGATATTGTTGCGAAGCCATAAGTGTTTTCCTTTAAATTTATTCTTCAAAGTATGGAAAAGCCAGACATCATGATGCTGGCTGACCATATAAGCCGTTATACTGGCAATTACCACTCGCGGAAGAAAATCGAATATCTGCCTCAGGGCAGGATCGATAAAATCATCGGCAGCCGGCTTGAACAACAGGGCAATCTGCATGATTACGGAAGTGAAAATCAGGGCGTAAAAACCAATCCAGACGCCCTTACGGGCTTTATCTTTGCCATACAATTCAGAAAGAAGGTCCGTTGATAGAAATATAGAGCCATAAAGAATGTTGCCCAGAGTAGCTGTCAGTCCGAATATCTCGACGATTTTCAATACCTGGATATTACACAGTATAATGGAAATAACAATTGCGGCATATAAACCATCCCGTCCAAACAACCTGAAAACCAGCAACAGGACGCAGAAATCAATAATTGCCATGAAAAGCCATAACAATTCATTCGGCATCGTCTTGTCCTTTCAAAAAAGTTACCCTGTTGCAGATAATAGCTTTAAAAAATTTTGCAGTCAATCTGTTTGTAGTATAATAATATTTATTGTATTATTAAAATTGAACCGGCAGCCTTTTGCAAAAAAAGCTTGCATTAAATGATTTCTAACTATAATTAGTAATTTCAAATGAGAGGAATACAATGAAAGTACTGGTAGTTGGAGGCGGAGGTCGTGAACATGCCATCTGCTGGAAATTGTCTCAATCATCAAAAGTGAAAAAGATATATGTCGCCCCTGGCAACGGCGGGATTGGCGCTATCGCCGAATGTGTAGACATTGCAGTTGACAATCTTACCGGTCTGGTCGATTTTGCCTTAAGCAAAGAAATTGATCTGACCGTTGTCGGCCCGGAGCTTCCGTTAACTATGGGTATTGTCGACGAGTTTGAAGGCCGTGATTTGAAAATTTTCGGGCCATCTAAGGAAGCTTCGCTAATCGAGGGCAGCAAGGCTTTTGCTAAAAGCTTCATGCATAAGCATCATATTCCGACAGCCAGCTACAAGATATTTTCCGAACATTTTGAAGCCATTGATTTTGTCAAGTCGGCCGGTTATCCGCTGGTTTTGAAAGCCGATGGTCTGGCCGCCGGCAAGGGCGCTATTATCTGCAATAACGTTGAGGAGGCCTGCGGCGTTGTTGAAAAAATAATGGTTCAGAAAGTTTTCGGTGCGGCTGGTCTGAAATTGGTAATTGAAGAATATCTGGAGGGAGAGGAA
This sequence comes from uncultured bacterium, assembly GCA_965603725.1. Lineage (GTDB taxonomy): Bacteria > Zixibacteria > MSB-5A5 > UBA10806 > 4484-95 > JAGGSN01. The sequence continues at coordinate 34,096 of CBFDEC010000011.1, forward strand.
GTTACGGTGATGGCTTTCACCGATGGTAAAAATATTGTGCCAATGGTTTCCTCGCAAGATCACAAGCGAATTTATGAAGGAGATAAGGGTCCCAATACCGGCGGTATGGGCGCATACACCCCGACAAACATAGTGGATCACCGCCTGATGAAAACGATTTACAATGAAATCCTCGAACCGACGATCAGCGGGCTGGCAGCCGAGAAAAGGACATATAAAGGCGTTTTATATGTCGGGTTGATTATTTCCAGGCGAGGCGTTAAGGTTTTGGAGTACAATTGCCGTTTCGGCGATCCTGAAACGCAGGTAGTATTACCCCTTCTAAAAAATGACCTTGCCGAGGTCTTTATAGATATTATAGACGGTTACCTTAACGTAGATGAAATAGAATGGGCTGACAAATCGGCTGTAGGAGTTGTTTTGGCCTCCAAAGGTTATCCCGGGAAATATGAAACAGGTAAGATCATTGACGGCTTGGATTCGGTTGCCGATGAGAATGAACTGGTATTTCATGCAGGGACAAAAACTGAGCAAGGCAGATTCATTACCAGCGGCGGAAGGGTATTAACGGCCACCTCGTTTGGCGGGAATATCAAAGAAGCTATTAACAATGCTTATCGTCTGGTTGATAAAATTAATTTTGAGGATATGTATTACCGCCAGGATATCGGCTGGCGGGCGCAAAGCAAGGTGGAGCTTTATTGATGAATAACAGTCCTAAAGTATTGATGATTTTAGGCAGTAAGTCCGACCTGGAGGCGATGAAAGGTTGTCAGACATTTTTAGAAAAGTTTGAGATACCGTATACATGCGAAATCAGTTCGGCGCATCGTAACGCAGAAAAGACCAGGCTTTTAGCCGAATCAGCGGAAAGCAAAGGATACCGGGTTATTATCGCCGCGGCGGGAATGTCGGCGGCGCTTCCGGGCGTTGTCGCCGCTCATACGACCTTGCCGGTTATAGGCGTGCCTATGACAGGTTCCGCTTTAAATGGGATTGACGCTTTATACTCAATCGTCCAGATGCCGGCAGGCGTGCCTGTAGCCTGTGTTGCTATCGGAAGTCATGGCGCTAAAAATGCCGCTATACTGGCCGCCAGAATAATCGCCCTTAACGATAGCGCCATGACGGAAAAACTGAAAAAATATCGGAACGAATTAGCCCAGGAGTAAGAACTTATGATAGTAGTGTTTTTGTTTCTGTTCATCCTTTTTATAGTACCGATAATTTTTCTGATTTTTATCTATAACAGGCTGATAAACTTAAAGAACCTGGTGGATGAAGCATACAGCCAGATTGATGTCCTGCTGACCAAACGAGCCGATTTAATACCAAATTTAGTCGAAACAGTCAAAGGTTATGCTAAACATGAAAAGGGAGTACTTGAAAATGTTACGGCCTCTCGCGCATCAGTCATAAATGCAAAAGATCCGGGAGAAAAATTCAAAGCCTCGGATGCCCTTTCGAGTACACTGAAAACGCTGTTTGCAGTTGTGGAAAATTATCCCGATTTGAAAGCTGATCGGAATTTTAAGGACCTGCAGGATCAATTGTCGCAGGTGGAAAGCGAAATCGCCGGTACCAGGAGAATCTATAATCAGCAGGTACGCAGCTACAATACGCTACAGGAGACATTCCCGGCTAACATGTTTGCTCAGACATTCGGTCATTCACCACGCCAGTATTATGAAATTGTCGCTGAAAAAAAGGAACCTCCGGAAGTATCATTTTAGATATATTTATGGAATTTTAGAAAAAAGTATAAATGCCGTCAAGTCGAATATAGTAAAGGGAACCTGCCTTGGATTTAATCATTTTTGAGGATCATTACGCTGATGGTTTTTATCCATTGTCCGTTTCTCATCCGGTTTTCGACCTGTTCTATGGCTGTTTTAATGTCGTCGAACGTTATAAAAGGTATATCACATCTGAGGACGTCTCCCTTGTCTGCCGTGATTACCTGACTGATACAGCCAGACTGAGATTTAGCCTGCCGGTAAATCAGGATATTATTATCAAAAACGACTGCCTGCTTATAAATGCCGCTTTAAAACCGGACAATAAAATTTTTGATGAGCTTTTCACGGCAAACGATAATACTGCTTTTTTTGACGGCGACGTTTTAATCGGGGCGAAATTGTCATCAGATATATTAAATGAAATTTCGCTTATTGAACTTTCTGAAAAAGCGATAGCGTTTCCTCGGAATGTTGCCAGAGTTGATATTTCGGCGCCATGTTTTAAATTCTTATGGGATATTATTAATTTTAACGGGCAGGCGATTGAAGATGATCTTAAACTGATGCCCGATTTCGCGCCTCCTATAATATCTCCGTATTCTCATATATATGGTGAAAATGTATTTCTACATCCAATGGCCATTGTTCCGGAAGGCGTTTATATCGATGCCTCCAATGGTCCGGTTATAGTTGATGAAAGCGCCATTATTGAGCCGCGTTCACTGATCCAGGGGCCTGTATATATCGGCAAAGGGAGCAAAGTACTGGGAGGCATTATTCGCGAGGGCTGCAGTCTTGGTCCGGGCTGTAAAATAGGCGGTGAGCTTGAAGAGTCGATTATTCTCGGCTATTCGAATAAAGCTCACGAAGGATTTATCGGGCATTCCTATATTGGGGAATGGGTCAACCTCGGAGCCCTAACGGTTAATTCGGATTTGAAGAATAACTATTCTGAAATCACTGTCAGGCTTCAAGGCGCTGATATTCCAACCGGTTCGATTAAGGTGGGTTGTTTTATAGGCGATCATACCAAGACCGGCATCGGCACATTATTTAATACCGGAATGGTGATTGGTTTCTGCTGCAATGTTTATGGTGGAGCCCTGTTCACAGAAAAGGAAATCGATCATTTTAAATGGGGTGTTCCTGGAAACCTGGTGAAGTTTAAGCTTGATAAAGCAATTGATATTGCCCATAAGGTAATGTCTCGTCGGGGAATGGAGTTTACGCAAGTTCATGAGGAGCTTTTTAGGATTATCAGCGACTCGAAAAGATAATGTTTTCAGTCGCTGTTCAGTCGAATTGTTTCTTGATGGGCAGTGTTTAATTCACAGGTGATTATGACGATAATAACAGCAAAACAGAGAAGTTACTCTGCCGGATAGCTATGCATTAGGAGGACAGCTTGCCTGAATTAAGAAAAGATCCAATAATCGGGAGATGGGTGATTATATCTACTGAAAGGGGCAAGCGGCCGACTGATTTCCATAGTACAATAAAGAAAAAAGAGCCCAAATTATGCCCCTTTTGCAATTCAAATGAGTCGTCAACTCCTCCTGAAGTATATGCAATCAGACAAAACGGTTCAAAACCGAATTCTCCGGGCTGGTCATTGAGGGTGGTGCCCAATAAATTCCCGGCTTTAATAATTGAGGGCGACTTAAACCGTGAAGGCGTAGGGATATTCGATAAAATGAACGGCACCGGCGCTCATGAGGTCATTATTGAAACCCCCGATCATATGAAAGACCTGGTTGACCTCGAGGATGAAGACTTTGAAAATGTCATCCGCGCTTACCGCGATCGAATTCTTGAATTAAGAAACGACTCTCGCTTTAAATACATACTGGTATTTAAAAATCAGGGTGAGGCGGCGGGAGCATCGTTAGAACATTCTCATTCTCAGCTTATCGCAACCCCGATTTTGCCTAAAAGGGTTATGGAGGAATTGTCAGGATCTGAGAAGTACTACAATTATAAGGAAAGATGTATCTATTGCGATATAATTAAACAGGAACTCAACGATAATGTCAGGATTGTAACAAGCAACGATATGTTTGTAGCTTTAGAACCTTTTGCCTCCCGTTTCCCGTTTGAGACATGGATATTGCCGCAATTTCATGAGTCGTCATTCGAGACTATAGCAGAAGAATCTATTGGAAAATTAGTGTCTATTTTGAGAGAGACTCTGAAAAGAATATCTGCGGCATTGAATAATCCGCCATATAATTTAATGATACATACTTCGCCTTTAGATAACCGTTATCCGAAGGAGTACCACTGGCATATCGAAATTATCCCCAAGCTGGTAAGAGTGGCGGGATTCGAATGGGGCACCGGTTTTTATATTAATCCCACTATTCCGGAGGATGCCGCTAAGTTCTTAAAAGAAGTTGAGATCTAATTAACATAACGGTTGTTTTGATATTACTTTCTTAGGAGGGATAAATGAGCCCAACGCAAATAGCCTATGTATCGCCTGAAATCGTTCCATTTGTTAAAACAGGGGGTCTTGCCGATGTTGCCGGGGCTTTACCCGGAGCTATGGCCAGATCGGGCAATAGCGTTAAGGTCTTTATGCCGTTGTATTCGGCTATTGATACAGATAAGTATGATATAAAATGTGTAAAGAGCAACCTTTCAGTGATTGCAGCATCCGAACGTGAGCTTTTTGATCTATACTATCTCCTGGATGAAGATACGAAGTGCGAATATTATTTCATTAAGATAGATAAACATTTCGACCGTGATGGATTGTATGTGTCGCCTGAAACCGGCAAGGACTGGGAAGATAACGACGACAGGTTTATAGCTTTTTCCAGGGCTGTCCTGGAAGCGATTATTGCTTTGAACTGGCAGCCTGATATCATCCACTGTAACGATTGGCAGAGCGGCTTGATACCGGCATATATAAAGCGCCTTGATTACAGCTCGGATTATTTCGAAAAGACCAGGACAGTTTTTACTATTCATAATATTGCTTACCAGGGTTTGTTTCCGGCTGAATCGTTTACAAAACTCGGGTTGGACCTAAAATGGTTTTATCCGACAAGCGGTTTTGAGTATTATGGTAAAGTCAGTTTTTTAAAAGCGGGGATTCACTTTGCGGATATTTTAACTACCGTATCAGAAAGATATGCAGTCGAAATTCAGCAGTCCGAGGAGTACGGTTACGGGCTTGAAGGGCTTTTGCACGAACGTTCCGATGACCTGTACGGAGTCTTAAACGGTATTGATTACAGCATCTGGAATCCCGCCACTGATGAGCTGATAAAGGCAAACTACAAGCCCGGCAAAATTGCCAACAAAAAGAAAAACAAGAACGCTCTCAAGCGGCTTAACAAGCTGCCTATGGTTCGTCGAGATGTGCCGCTTATCGGTATAATCTCCAGGCTTTGCGACCAAAAAGGATTTGACTTGATTGCCGAAGTTGCCAACCAGATATTCGAGCTTGATATACAGATGGTTATTCTTGGTTCCGGCGATGAGAAATATGAGACGCTGTTTAAAGAACTGGCTTTGAAATATTCCAAAAAGCTGGCGGTAAATATTAAATTTGATAATGCCCTGGCGCATCTTATCGAAGCCGGCTGTGATATGTTTCTAATGCCCTCGCGTTATGAACCGTGCGGGTTAAACCAGCTTTACAGCCTGAAATACGGCGCCGTGCCGATAGTCCGGGAAACAGGCGGGCTGGCTGATACTATCGAAAACTGCAACCCGGCTAAAAATACCGGAACCGGGTTCATATTTAAAAACTATGACAGCGCCAAACTGTTAACCACGATCAGGTTTGCGGTGGAGGTCTATAAAAATAAGGATGTCTGGGACAAGCTGGTAAAACGCGGTATGGAACAGGACTTCTCCTGGGATAAATCAGCCGCCAAATACGAGGAGATATACGAAAAAGCGCTGATGAAAAAGACGGTGTCAGTATAGATTTCTAAATTAATCAATACTCTATTTGTTTTGGGGAAACTGTGATTCCCATGGCTTGGATGTTTGGTTGTTTCGTAAGACAAACAGGTCATATGTAAAAAAATCGGGGAAACTCCTACAAAAAATTGACTTGACACAATCGGATTCAAATCTATATTTAAAAAGCTGTGCGGGAGTAGCTCAGTTGGTAGAGCGCTACCTTGCCAAGGTAGTTGTCGCGAGTTCGAGCCTCGTCTCCCGCTTTTTTTATTACCCCCTTGAAATCCAGTATATTGCATTGCAGGATGGTGGTTTAAGGTGATTTGGTTCGTGTTGCAATTTCCCTCATTTTCACCCATTATTGATGCCTTTATGGCGCAAATCCGGCACAGGTGATTTCATTAATGTTTTATTTTTCTCCTTACTTGTTCTGGGTTTAGGTGCTTGATTTTCTAAATATTGATCCAGATCAGATTTTCTGAACATATTTTTTCTCCCAACCTTTGTAAACGGGATTTTTTCATCGCTAAAATAGTTGAAACATATATCATACAAATTAAATGCCAATTACGTGTAAATATAATTAAAACAGTATGGACGTTAAGTAAAATATTATATAAATAGGTTATAAATATGAAATCAATTTGATAATAAGCCATCAGACATTATTATTTTTTTTCCTAATAACAATATTAAAATATTGAGTTAATTTAACCATTAAAGGAACCTTTGACATCCACCAATTTATTTTACATAAAGCTGGACTTTTGGCCAGGCTGCGATAAATAAAAATATTAAACCCGGTAATATATAATATCTCAAATCCGTTTTTAGTAAAAAATCTAAATATATCTTTAGGAGAATATTGAAAATGTAACTTGACATCATCTTTAGCTTTTATAAGTCCAAGTTTATCAAGTATGTTTGCAGATGCATAGATAGGATTCCAATTGTTTGGCATGGATATTAAAGCAATACCGTCATCTTTGAGCAAGGATTTTATTCTTGTTACTATAGATTGAGGATCTGAGCAATGCTCAATTACCTCCAGACACATTATAAAATCAAATTTGTCAGAAGTATTGAATTCCTCGATTTTAGAATTGTAAAAATTTATATGGGGATAATTCTTTGTTGCTTTTGCGATCATCGAACTATCAGCATCAATCCCCGTTACTGTTTCGGTAAAATAATTTGCTATTACTTGAGTAAAGCTGCCAGCGCTTGTTCCCAGGTCAATTGCCTTGTTTTTTTTCGAAAGGAGCTTTTTGTCAAATAACATATCCATTATTCTAATAAGAAGTTTCCCACGATATTGCCGATGAACCTCAATATCAATTTTACGATTTTCGTTGGCAATGGTGATTGGATTATCGAAATATTTACTTTTAAGTAGTGGAGTATTTTTCATTAAACATCCTTAATTAACGACCATAACTTAACCGATAAAATATATTCAACTTAATTATACAACGTCAACAGTTTTCCTTTGTAAATAATTTATAAATATAATGTTCTATAGAAAATCTAACCTTCCTAAGCCTGAAAAGATATTGCTTGACTTTGTAAAGTAAAAAACTAAAATTCTGATTTGAAATGTAGTAATGTTATTAACAAACAGGATTTGAAATGAGCACAAAAGAATATTTTTTAGAGACACGGCCGCAGTTTTTGTTGTTATCGCCGGTGCTGGTTATTCTGGGTATGGGGATTGCTTTATATAACGGAGCTTTCAACACCCTTTACTTTTTGCTTTCACTTTTAGGTTTAACCCTGCTTCATATCAGCGTGAATACTTTAAACGATTACAGCGATTTCAAAAGCGGGATTGACCTTAATGCCAAACGTACTCCTTTCTCAGGCGGCAGCGGCTTTTTGCCCTCCGGACAGTTGACTGCCTCCTCCGTGTTAAGATTGGGTCTGGGGGCGTTTATTCTGGCTGTTCCGATTGGCGTCTATTTTCTTTTCATTCGTGGTTTTTACCTTCTGCCGGTTTTTGTGCTGGGCGCAATTTTTGTTTTATTATACACCAGCCATATTACAAAACTGGGCTTGGGGCTGGCAGAAATCACCGCCGGTTTGGGGCTCGGCGCCCTGCCGGTATTCGGGACATTCCTTATTATAAACGGCGGCTTTTCATGGGCGGCATTGTATGCCTCGATACCCTCAGGATTTCTGGTTTGCAATCTGCTTTTATTGAATGAATTCCCCGATATTGAAGCGGATAAGGTCGGCCAGCGAAAAACACTGCCGATCATGCTCGGTTCCAAAAAAGCGGCGGTGATATATTCTGTGCTGGTTATTATGGTCTATATCTGGATTGTGGCTGGCGTGATACTCAACCTGATGCCTGCCTGGAGCCTTTTAGCGATATTGACTCTGCCAATAGGCTTAAAAGCAATAAAGGGCGCAATGACTTTCAAACGAATCGAGGAGCTGCTGCCGGCTCAGGGCGCTAATGTAATGGTGGTACTGCTGACTCAGCTTCTATTGGGGATAGGCTATATCCTGGCGAGGGTGGTTGGATAAGCCTCTTATGTGGATCGTGTATGTCCTCATGCACCATCAAAAAAAACGTTTCCCAGCCTAATCAACTCTGTCTCTATGCTAAAAACAGTATCGCCACACCGGCAACTGCTGTTATCGTGCCGAATACAGCATGTATTGTAATCTTCTCTTTGAATACCCAGTAAACCAACGGAATGAGCAAAACCGGCGTAAGCGACATCAATGTTGAAGCGATACCGATTTTGGCATACTTGATCGCCACTAGCGACAGCCATACACCTATAAACGGGCCAAAAAACGACCCGCCAAGTATTGAATAACGCGCCTTTTTATCTTTCAGCTTAAGTACCGTCTCTTTTGCTTTTCCCCAGAAAGCAGTTATAATCCACATTACAATTGCGGCAGTAAGCATTCTTATTAAATTTCCCGATAATGCCGGAAAGTCACCCTCAAGCCCAATTCGCGAGGTCAAAAGCCCTCCTGCCTGTCCCATAGCGCCGCCAATACCGAGCACAAGGCCAAAAATTAAATGCTTTCCCCTTGCCCCAGATGAACTTCTATTTTTATCTATAATTACCCATGAGATACCGCCTATGGTTATAGTAACCGCCAGTATCTCAACAGCCGATAGAGACTCATCAAGGAATACCCAGGCCAAAACAGCGCTGAATATCGGCACAAGCGACATGAGAAGCATAGATAACCGTGTGCCAATCATTACGAATGCTTGAAACAGCATGGCATCTCCAATAACCAGCCCGATTACGCCGGATAGCCCCAGCCATCCCCAGCGGTACGGTTCCGCATCTAAAGGAAACCATTGGCCGGTAAGTATAAAGTGTGTGACAGAAAGAAAGATTAACGCCAGTACCAAACGAATCCGGTTTACTACCGCCGACCCGACTCGCGTTCCGCCAATTGTGAAGAATATCGAGGTGAACGCCCAGCACCCGGCGGTGGCTAAACCTGCTATTTCTCCTAAAAACTCGCTCAAGTTTCAATCCTTGCGGCAAAAGACATATTAAGGAGCGTAGTATACTACATCAGTTGATATTTTCATTATGATTTTTTGGAATTGAAGTCGGAGGATGCTCTATAGTGGATGGTGTATGTCCTCATGCGCCATTAAAAGGCTTAAATTTATTCACCATGCGTCAGGATGGAAAACCGCCTTTGGCGAGTGACATCCTGAAGGATTAAATAGTTGATGTTGCCTGTAGAGGATGTTCACTCCCCCCCAATTCTCCGCTTGCTTTTTTATTATGAAATATTTAACTTACCGGCCGGAAAATAATGAATTTTAAAAAATAAAAGGAGATAAGCTAAATGTACGGAAAAATCAAAAAGGATCTCGCTAAGGAACTGCAGGCCACCAAAGATGCAGGCCTTTTCAAAGACGAGCGGGTCATTATGACCGAGCAGGGCGCCGAAATCAAGGTCAAGACCGGTCAAACGGTGCTTAATTTCTGCGCCAATAACTATCTGGGACTGTCATCGCATCCGGATATTATCAAAGCCGCTCATGCCGCCCTTGAGGAGTGGGGTTACGGCATGAGTTCGGTACGCTTTATCTGCGGCACCCAGGATATTCACAAACAGCTCGAGGCCAAAGTGTCCGAGTTTCTCGGCACCGAGGACACTATTTTGTATGCCGCCTGTTTCGATGCCAACGGCGGCGTGTTCGAACCGTTTCTGGATGCCGATTGTGCGGTTATATCCGATGCCTTAAACCATGCCTCGATTATCGATGGCGTCAGACTGTGCAAAGCAAAACGGTTCCGCTTTGAGCATGCCAACATGGCCGATCTCGAACGCTGTCTGAAAGAATCGCAGGACGCTAAGTATCGCCTTGTCTGCACCGACGGCATATTCTCGATGGACGGCAATATCGCCAAGCTGGACAAGATCTGCGATCTCTGCGAGAAATATGACGCGCTGGTGCTGGTGGACGACTCCCACTCGACCGGCTTCATGGGCAAACACGGCAAGGGAACCCATGAGTATAAAGGTGTCCTGGGACGGATCGATCTGATTACCACAACTTTCGGCAAAGCTCTGGGCGGCGCGTCCGGCGGCTGTACCTCCGGCAGAAAAGAGATGATCGAGTGGTTAAGGCAAAAATCACGGCCTTACCTGTTTTCCAATACTTTAGCTCCGGTAGTTGCAGGCGCAACCTTAAAAGTGTTCGAGTTATTATCCGAAACAACCGAGCTTCGCGATAAACTCGAAAGAAACCAGCGCTATTTCCGTGAGAAAATGACCGAAGCCGGCTTCGATATCGTCCCCGGCGACCATGCTATTGTACCGATTATGTTCGGCAAATTCGAAAACGATGCCAAGCTGGCCCAGGATTTTGCCCGCGACATGCTGGATGAGGGCATCTATGTAATCGGCTTCTCCTTTCCAGTTGTCCCGCGAGGTCAGGCACGTATTCGCGTTCAGTTGTCCGCTGGCCATGAAACGGAACATATCGACAAAGCTATCGAGGCTTTCGTTAAAATTGGCAAAAAACATAATGTGATTAAATAGGCGAATTATTAATATCCTAATTTTCAGGGCTATCATTGTGATGGCCCTTTATTTATCCCTAATTTCGCAATTGAACAATTAGATATAATATGTAAATTGTTGTAGCTCAACATTTACTTCATCCATCCTACAATTCTATAGCGGTAGGTCGGGTTCTGACCGGAGGGAAAAACCCGACATTATTGCCATATCCCCGTTGGCGCATGGGGACATACACCAACCACATTTATAGCTTATATCTAAAACATATAAACCGTAGGCGGTCGGTTTATCCGGCCGCAACCCTGTCGGGGGACAAGTCCTACGGATCTGTAGAACCCCCAACCTACAACTGCAACTGTCCTGAATTCTTTACAGGAACAATTGATAATAGTAGGACAGGCCGTCAAGGTCTTGTGGATTTTCAACCTGTCCGGACAGACTGAAAGTCTGTCCTACTTACTTTATAGAACGTAAACAATCAAATATTAGCGGGAAGATTTGATCTCTTATTATCCTTAAAAGCCTCTAACCTAATAAGAAGTTTGTGAATAATGCGAGCTATAGCTGCAAAATCTGGGCTAAAATGTTTCAAAACGATATGGAATTTGCTTAAAGAATGATAAGAATGCTGTCGACAAGCTTAACATAAGAGCTTCTAAAGCGAGATTTTGATAGTTTAAAGAGAATTTGTAGAAAAAGCTGTTATCGGCAGGGAGCCGGTAAGCAAAAAACACAGGGAAGTGTATGATGGCAGTTGCTACCGATCAAACTCGCGCTGACATAAAGATTGTCGATAAAAATATCGACTCAGCTTTACGTCTGGCGTTAAAAGACCCGCTTGCCAATGCTGATATAATTGCCGACTTAACTCAACTTAAACAGGATTGCTCCATAGCGGTAAAATCAATAGACAATGAAGCGATAGCAATCGCCAGTTATTACACGGACCTGCCGTATAACAGCCTTTCTCTCCTTGTTAACTCAGAAGATGATACTCGGCAGTTAATCGATGAATTAACTGGAAAACATCCTCAATTAAGGAGGGAACCGGTTTTTGGATTGTATACTAAAACGGTTACTGAAATAATTGAACACTGTTATAAAATCATTCAAAAAACGCCCGAAATCAAAATGGTCTTAAACAATCCTGACATTCCCGAGAGACTGATTGATAACTCACGCTACAGGTTAGAAAGACTGATTACCCAGGACCTGGTTCAAATATCTCATCTTTACAGCCTTGAATCAGCAATGGACTGGACGCCTAAGGCATTAACATATGGACCTTATTACGGAGTATATTCCGGTGATGATCTTGTCAGCATAGCCGGAGTCCAATTTGCTATAAAATGGGCGGCTGAAATCGCAAATGTCGTTACACACTTCAAACATCGACGTCAGAACCTCGCCTATTGTTGTACCAAGTCGGTAGCCGATAAGCTTAAAGAATCATGCGATAATATATTTCTATGCGTTCTTGCCGATAATGCGCCGGCTATTAAGCTCTATGAAAAAATGGGTTTTGTCAAGACTGAAGAATTATACCTGGTACAATACTTCATTAAGGGTAATTTCTAATATACTGAATTATATATAAATTTAAGGAGAGCTCCTGATTACAGAAAGCTCTCCTTCCCCTCCAAAACAACACCATCACCCAATAATTTTATCTCTAAAACACGATGCCGCATCAAGGATCGGGCAGATAACCCCCTCTTCAACCTCAGCGAAAGCCTTCGCCCTCATCGGGTCATGGACAACTTTGACGACCCTTTCACATTTGAAATTTTCTTTGATAAGCTTTGTTGCGGCAATATTAATATTGTCTGAATTTGTAGCCGCCAGAAAAGCATCATGGTCATTGAAATTTATTTTCTTGAAAATATCTAAATCGGCGCCGGAACCTACTACTTTTTCTCCTTTGAAATCTTCAGGAAGTTTATCGAATCTGTTTTCGTTAATGTCGATAACAACGATATGATGTTCATCTTTATTAAGTATTTTTACTAAACTTGCCGTTATAGCTGATACTCCCATTATGACGACTCGCATAATAATCCTCCAGGACACAAATATTAAAGTTTTACATATATTATCGTCTATTATCGTCCTTCATTATAATAATCAGAACAGTAGCCTATAAACCGTTTCAATCCTAAACAGATTATTGATATTTTGTCAATAATATTTTTGATGTAGAGAAAATTCTTCAAACAATTGAAAATAAACGGTTTGATTCCTCTTTAATAAAAATTCCCAATAAATACTTGACATTTAGTTACTAATTCTTTAATTAAAAAAAATATATTGGCTGTTTAGTGAAATAAGTCACAAATTCAGCAGTGAGGTGCGATGGGATACGGTTACGGTATTATAGCGGTCTTTTTGATAATTGGAATAGTATTCGTACTATTTGCTATTTTTTTCGCTGGCCTCATACGGCCACAACGTCCTTCAAAAACCAAATTGGACAATTATGAATGCGGTGAGGCTCCCATTGGAGGCGCCTGGATTCAATATAACGCCGGTTTTTATATTTACGCCCTGATATTTGTCATATTCGATGTTGAAGTTGTTTTTTTGTTTCCCTGGGCGGTTGCGTTTAAACAACTCGGCCTTTTCGCTTTAATTGAGATGTTTATATTTCTCTTTATTCTCATTCTTGGCCTGGCATACGCCTGGAAAAAAGGAGCGCTAAAATGGGTATAATCGAGAAAGTTCCGGCTTATATCGAAAAAATACCAGGCGGCGGAGTTGTTGTCACCTCTATTGAAGCGGTTCTTAACAACTCAAGAGCTCATTCCCAGTGGTACCTGTTATTCGGTCTCGCCTGTTGTGCTATTGAAATGATGGCTACCGGCGCTTCCCGATATGATTTCGATCGTCTCGGTATGATTTTCCGGGCATCACCGCGTCAGGCTGATTTGATGATGGTATGCGGCACTGTAACGCATAAAATGGCCAAACGGGTTAAGATTCTATACGATCAGATGGCCGATCCGAAATATGTGCTGGCCATGGGCGGATGCGCCTCAAATGGGGGTCCATTCTATTATGACTGCTATTCGGTTTTGAAGGGGATTGATAAGGTTATTCCGGTTGATGTTTACATTCCCGGCTGCCCGCCACGGCCCGAATCACTCATGCAGGGCACTCTCAAAATAAGGGAAGTCATCAAAAAACAGAAGATAAAGGATTTCGCCGGCGATAAGCCAATGCAATAATACATGACAAAACAAGAGATCGAAAAGCAGCTTCAGCAAGATTTTGGCGATCATATCGAAATCCAGGAAACAGACCAGCCGGAACCCTATATTTATATTACAAAAGATAAATATATCGAGTTTTGTAAGTACCTGTTTGATAATCCAAATTTAGCATTTAAATTTCTATTTCAATTGGGCGGTTCTCATTTCGAGGACAAATTCGAGGTGTTTCTGTGTTTGACTTCGCCTGAGCATCATCACGAAATAATTGTAAAAGTGAAACTGCCGGTTGATGAGCCAGAAATCAACTCTGTTACCGGCATCTGGAGAGTCGCCGATTTTTTTGAGCTTGAAGCAATGGAGCTATTTGGAATAAAATTCGTGGACCACCCTCAGCCTCGTCACCTTCTTTTAATCGAGGAATGGGATTATGGTTATCCAATGAGAAAAGGCTGGACCGGGCCCGATTTTATCCCAATGCCTGATAAATCAAAGAGCGCCGAATGACTGATCTGACTAAAGAAATGCAGCTTTCCGAAGAGGAATTCATAGTAAATATGGGTCCGCAACACCCGTCTACTCATGGTGTGTTGCGTTTACTGCTTAAGATGAAAGGTGAATTCATCGAAGATTTGATCCCCGATGTCGGGTTCCTTCACCGTTCTATCGAAAAAATAGCCGAAAACCGCACTTATGCTCAGTTTATGGCTTTCACCGATAGGATCGACTATTGCGCTTCCATGCCCTGCAACCTTGCCTGGGCAACAGCGGTCGAGAAGCTGGCTCAAATCGAAATTCCGGAGAGAGCTCAATATCTGCGGGTTATCATGACCGAGCTTAACCGTATCGCCTCACATCTTATCTGGCTTGGAACGATGTCGCTTGATTTGGGCGCTTTTACTCCATTTCTGTATGCCTTCCGTGAACGTGAGCGTATTCTGGATATGTTCGAGATGACCTGCGGCCAGAGGCTTACCTATACTTATATGAGAATCGGCGGCGTTTCAAAGGATGTACCGGCAGAATTTTATCAAAGATGCAAAGACTTCACCAAGGATTTCCGCAAGAAAGTCGATGATTACGAGGCGATTTTAACATACAACCCTATTTTCTTATCCCGTACTAAAGATGTCGCCATTTTAACAATCGAGGATGGCATTAACTATGGAGCCAGCGGTCCTACAATCAGGGCTTCGGGACATGATTTTGACCTGAGAAAAGTCCATCCGTATTCTTCATATGACAAATTCAATTTTGAAGTTCCCCTTGGGAAAAATGGCGACGTGTGGGACAGGTACATTGTCAGGATACAGGAGATGCGCCAGTGCTGTGAGATAATCGACCAGGCTGTTGAGGGATTACCTGAGGGTCCAATTAAAGCTAAAGTACCCACGATGTTTAGGCCGAAAGCTGGTGAGGTTTTTGCCCGGATTGAAGCGCCGCGTGGTGAAATGGGCTATTATATTATTTCTGATGGTACAACCAAACCATACCGGGTTAAAATCCGTACCGGTTCATTTTCTCATGTTCAGCTGATGAGGCATCTCTGCAAGGGTTGGAAAATTGCCGACTTAGTGGCAATATTTGGTTCACTTGATATAATTTTGCCAGAGGTTGATCGCTGATGTTGGAACTTACCGGCCTTCTACAATGGATTTACAATATTGTTGCCGGCATTTCCAGCTCTTTAGGTTTGCCGGATATCATAAGAGATATTGCACTGATGGTTTTGATCATTGCTGCGATTCTGGCATTTCTCACGGTAATGGCTTTATTTTTAGTTTGGTGGGAACGGAAGGTATCGGCTCATTTTCAGGACCGTTTGGGACCGATGGTAGCCGGCTGGCATGGCTGGTATCAGACCATCGCCGACGCTGTTAAACTTCTGCAAAAAGAAGATATCGTGGTAGCCTCTGCCGACAGGAAAGTACACTTCTGGGCGCCGGTGATTATCTATACAGTCTGCCTTATGGCATATGCTGTAATACCATTCGGCAAGGGTTTAATTGCCGCTGATTTGAATATCGGTTTGCTGTATATATTAGCTATTACCAGTTTTACAGTTATCTCCCTGCTAATGGCTGGCTGGGGTTCGAACAATAAATTTGCACTTCTGGGAGGAATGCGTTCCGCCGCTCAAATTGTTTCTTATGAGGTGCCGTTGACACTCTCGGTAATCGGCGTTGTTCTGATGGCGGGAACGCTCTCGATGTACAGCCTGGTAGAAGCCCAGGGGCCCTATTTCTGGAAATGGTATATCTGGCCGCAACTGCTTGGTTTCGCAATCTATATAAGCGCCGCCACCGCCGAATTGAACAGGACCCCGTTCGACCTCCCCGAGGCCGAGCAGGAACTGGTTGCTGGTTTTAATATCGAGTATTCCGGAATGAAATTCGCCATGTTTTTCTTAGCCGAATTTCTAAACATGTTCACTATCAGCGCAGTGGCGACTACTCTTTTCCTTGGCGGCTGGCAGCCGCCTTTGCCGGGATTGGATTTCATACCATCATATATATGGTTCCTTGGTAAATCACTATTTTTGGTGTTCGTTATCATGTGGTTTAAGTGGACATATCCGCGACTGCGGGTCGATCATTTGATGGATTTCGCCTGGAAGGTTCTGCTTCCGCTGGCATTTTTAAACATAATCATCACAGCTCTGGGAGTACATCTGTTTTAGCCATGGCTTTTGTAACGGAATTTTTCAGTGGTATTTATAATCTTTGTCTGGGGTTAAAGACCACTCTGAAATACCTGCCGGGACGATCGATCACGATTCAGTATCCTAAAGAACGAATGGAGATGTTCGACCGATTCCGCGGTGTTGTGGTGCTTTTATCCAACCCCGAGACCGGCAAGCTTAACTGCACCGCCTGCTTGCTTTGTCAGAAAGCTTGCCCCGTTGGCGCAATCACAATCAAGCAGGCCCAAGATAAAGACCCGATAACTAAAAAACGTTATCCGGAAAAGTTTGAAATCAATAGTCTCATTTGCTGTTATTGCGGCCTATGCGAAGAATCATGCAGTTTTGATGCGCTCAAGATGGCTCAGAAGTATGAATTCGCCACTACTGACAAGGATAAACTAATCTATGATATGAATAGACTTCAAGAACTTGGCCGAGATGTGAAATACGTCCCTAAGAAAAAACGGGCTCTTGTAAAACCGCCCGCAAAACCTGAAAAGGAAACTGAATCCGCTCCAGTAAACTCGAATGATGAAAAACCAGACAAGCCTGCAGACCAGGAGGATAAGCAATGAACCTCCTGATATTCTATATTCTGGCAATTATGGCCGGTGTATCGGCGCTTATGGTTGTTACCCTGAAGAATATATTCCATTCGGCGTTGTTTCTTGTGTTGACGCTCTTTTCAATAGCCGGGATTTATATACTGCTCGGCGCGGAGTTTTTAGCCGGCGTTCAGGTTTTGATTTATGTCGGCGCTATTACTATACTGATGATATTTGCGATTATGCTGACTTATCAGATCAGCAATAAAAATATAAGACAGGTAAACGAGCAAAAAGGCTACGCAACCATTATCGTCCTGTTGTTTTTTATTCTGTCGCTATGGACAGTTTTAAAAACAGCCTGGCCGGTTAGCGATGGCAGTTTGCCCGAACGTAATACATTCGAGCTTGGCAGGCAGTTGCTTTCAACATATGTGATTCCATTCGAGGTCGTTTCCGTTGTGCTTTTAGTAGCGCTTATCGGAGCGATAATAATCTCCCGTCGGGACAGTCAGGAGGAAAACTAATGGCCGAACCGACTCTCCTTCATTATCTGGTCTTAGGGGCTGTACTTTTTGCGCTGGGAATTTTCGGACTGTTGACGCGTCGCAACGCAATCGGTGTCTTAATGGCAATCGAGCTAATGTTCAATGCCGCGGCGATTAATTTTGTAGCGTTCACAAAATTCGTTGCCCCTGAGGAAATCGCGGGACAGATATTTACAATATTCATTATTACTATCGCCGCCGCTGAGGCCGCAGTAGGGCTGGCGATTGTAATTCTGATTTATCGAAACTTTAAGGGCATTGAAGTAGACAACATTAACTTCATGAAATGGTAGGCTCAAGATGGTAGAATATAGCTGGATAATACCTCTGTTTCCCCTGTTCTCATTCGTAATGATCGTCTTTTTTTTAAATCGTAATAACAAGGTTTCAAGCTACTTCGCCTGTGCCATGATTTTGGTCTCGTTTGTTCTTTCCCTTAAAGTATTTTTTGAGGTCTTAGCTCAGCCGGAACCATATATGGCATTTGTCAACTGGCTTGTCTGGAGTGATTTTGTCCTGCCGATGGGGATATACATAGACCCGCTGGCGGCGGTTATGCTTATTGTGGTGACTGTTGTGTCATCGCTGGTGCATATTTATTCAATCGGCTATATGCATGGCGACCCAATATTCGCCCGGTTCTTTGCCTATCTCGGGTTGTTCAGCTTCTCAATGCTGGGGCTGGTTATTGCCGGGTCTTATGTGCTCGTTTTAGTCTTCTGGGAACTTGTTGGATTTACATCATATATATTAATCGGCTTTTACTTCCAAAAGAAAATTGCCGCCGATGCCGGTAAAAAAGCATTTGTTACAACTAAATTGGCAGATCTTGGTTTTTTACTGGGATTGGTGTTGTTGATTTTTGCCGTCGGCACGGCTTCGTTGCCGGAGTTAAATGAAAAGATTAAAAGCTTAAAGGTCGATGCCGGTATTGTAGATGAAAGCCACGGCTCTCATGGCGCTGACACAGATCATGGCTCTGCTGGAATTGCGCATGCGGAAGAAATTTATCATGAATTTGAGCAAACGCCTGAAGACGTTCTTGCCAAATCTACTCATGAAACAGTAAGCGAAACGCCTACATCCGAAAAACCCGACCATGGACCGCCAATGATG
The DNA here is from genome assembly GCA_965603725.1 of uncultured bacterium. Lineage (GTDB taxonomy): Bacteria > Zixibacteria > MSB-5A5 > UBA10806 > 4484-95 > JAGGSN01. The sequence goes on from CBFDEC010000011.1 coordinate 52,873, forward strand.
GGACATGAAGAAGAAATTGAAGAAACTCGTGTAATTGCCGCTGCTGCTGAAACTCATGATGAGTCTGATAAAAAGGAAGAAGCTAAACATACCCTTCTTTTAATCGGTATCGCCGGTATCTTAATGTTTATGGGCGCCTGCGGTAAATCGGCGCAGTTCCCCTTTCATGTCTGGCTGCCGGATGCTATGGAGGGCCCGACGCCTGTTTCAGCGTTGATTCATGCCGCCACCATGGTTGCGGCAGGCGTATATTTAACCGCCCGGTTGATGGCAGTCATCCTGGTCTCACCTATGATGGGATTGGTAGTGGCCGCAATAGGCGCAATCACCGCATTATTGGCGGCGTCGATTGGGCTGGTGCAGAATGACATCAAACGTGTTCTGGCGTACTCGACAGTTTCCCAGCTTGGCTACATGATAATGGTTCTCGGGCTGGGAGGTTATGCCGCCGGTACGTTCCACCTGTTCACTCATGCATTTTTCAAAGCTCTGCTGTTTCTGGCGGCTGGTTCTGTAATCCATGCTGTGCATACCAACGATATCCAGAACATGGGCGGTTTGCATGGCAAAATGAAGATTACCTCGATTACATTTTTAATCGCCTCATTATCGATCTCGGGAATCTTCCCGCTGTCCGGTTTCTGGTCAAAAGATGAAATCTTCGCCGTAGCCTTTGAAGGCGGCCATTATATCTTCCTTGCGGCAGCCATACTGGCGGCTTTTATGACTGCTTTCTACATGTTCCGTCTATATTTCATGACTTTTACCGGCAAACCCAGAGACCGGCATGCGTACGACCATGCTCATGAATCACCATACAACATGACAGTTCCGCTGATGATTTTAGCGGTGTTGTCGATATTTGCCGGCTGGTGGGGAATACCCTGGCTTCAATCGGGATATGCCAGTTTCGTATTTTTCGGAGCGCCGCATCATGCCGAACCCAATCTGCTGTTAATGGGATGCTCGCTTGTTGTGGCTCTATCCGGTATCGGTCTGGCATACTTGATGTATTACAAGAAATCTATTTCCGCTGAAGAAATGGGCAGAAAATTCAGGGGATTGTACACTCTGCTTTATAATAAGTATTATTTTGACGAATTTTACATGGCTGTTATCATCAATCCGGTTTACAATCTCATGGAGAAGATGTTCAGGTTCGACCTGGCTGTCATCGATGGTACAGTCGATGGCGTTGGCAAACTCACGCTCTGGTGGTCATGGGCTAAAGAGCGTTTCGATACAATTGTTGTTGACGGCGCAGTTAACGGGCTGGGTTATCTGTCATTGGGCATGGGAAATATTATCAGAAAAACCCAGACAGGCCAGTTGCAGACTTACGCCCTGGTAGTGTTTCTTGGCGCAGTGGTTTTAATCTTTATGAAATTTATTTAATAGAGGAGGAATAAGTGGAATTTCCCATATTGAGTTTTATGACATTTACCCCGCTGTTGGGTATGGTAGTGGTGATGCTTTTAAAGAAAGAAAGCGTTAACGTCATTAGATGGACTTCTGCATTCTTTTCGTTTATTCCATTGGTCGCCTCTTATTTTTTACTGACAAATTATGATTATTCAACCTCTGCCATTCAGTTTATTGAGCGCTATACCTGGTTCCCGGAGGTAAATATAAATTATTTCATGGGCGCTGATGGTTTATCGGTACCGATGCTGTTTTTGACGGCTTTACTGTCATTCGTTTCGATCATTGTCTCTTTCAGTATAAAAGAACGGGTGAAAGAGTATTTCGCCTGGTTCTTGCTCTTACAGGTCGGCATGATGGGCGTGTTCTGCGCTCTTGATTTCTTCCTCTTTTATATTTTCTGGGAGGTCATGCTGGTGCCGATGTATTTCTTAATTGGCGTCTGGGGCGGACCACGGAAAGAGTATGCCGCTATCAAGTTCTTTTTATACACGCTGTTCGGTTCGGTCTTCATGTTGATCGGCATTCTTGTCCTGTATTTCCATACCGGTACCCTGGATATGCTGGAGCTTATTAAGCATGGTTATCCTCGTAATATGCAGCTCTGGGTATTTGCCGCTTTCTTTATCGGATTTGCTATCAAGGTTCCCTGCTGGCCATTCCATACCTGGCTTCCCGATGCTCATGTCGAGGCTCCTACAGCCGTGTCGGTCATCCTTGCCGGCATTCTCCTGAAAATGGGAACCTATGGTCTTCTCCGTATCAGCTTTCCGATGTTTCCCGATGCCGTTAAATATTTCGCCATCCCGATCGCCATCATCGGCTTAATCGGCATAATTTACGGCGCCCTTGTTTCGATGGCTCAGAAAGACTTAAAGAAGCTGGTGGCATATTCATCGGTTTCGCACATGGGTTTCTGTATGCTGGGTATGGCCGCTATCACTACGGTTGGCATCTCCGGCTGTTTGTTCCAGATGTTCTCCCATGGCGTAATCACGGGCGCTCTCTTTATTTTAGTCGGCGTAATCTATGAAAGAGCCCATACCCGTGAGATTGCTGCTTTTGGCGGAATTGGAGCAAAGCTGCCTGTTTTCACCGGCATCTTTGTGTTGTTTGGCATGGCTTCACTGGGATTGCCGAGCATGTCGGGTTTTGTTTCGGAGTTCATGGTCTTTGTCGGTTCATTCTCATCGGTATATATACCCAAGTGGATTGTCATAGCCTCCGTTCTTGGCGTTATTCTGACCGCCGGTTATATCCTGCGTATGATTCAGAATATATTTCTTGGTCCGTTCAACACGCGCTGGGAGAATTTAACTGAAATTAACGGCCGGGAGATATTTACAGTTGTTCCGCTGGCGATTTTTACAATACTGATTGGCGTCTACCCCAACAGCTTGAACATATTCCTGAAGGCGACCGTGGAGAATTTAGTCAAGCTGATTACCGGATAACTCTTTTTTAAAACCTGAATGTTGGAGCTTAGTATTAAATAAAACTATTACATGTACATGCCCGAGATGGAAAATATTATAAACATATTGACACTAACTCACAATTATCCGCGAACGCTGCAGGATCATTCTGGCAGATTCATATTGAATATATATAAACATCTTCCCGAAAGCTTTAAGGTAAAAATAATAGCTCCTCAAACAGTTTTCACTACTTTTGTTCCCGACCGGGATATTTATGAAGGTATTGAGGTTGTCAGGGTGAAATACTGGTTTAAAAATAGCCAGAATCTTTTCTATGGCGGTGTCATTAAGAAAATGTCAAACCCGGTGAATATCATAAAACTTATTTCCTTTTGTATTGCTGTTTATTTATCCAGTATCAGTGAAATAAAATCTGCTGTTAAGGCAGGCAGGAAGTATAATATTATCCACGCGCATTGGTGGATTCCGAATGGATTGATAGCCTGGATGTTATCGCAGGTTTCAAAAACTCCTTATATAGTCACCAGCCACGGGACCGATATATTTATTCTTAGAAAATATAAATCGCTCAGGTTCCTGGCGAAGAAGGTGTTGGAAAAAGCAAAACTTATAACTGTCGTTTCCAGTTCTATCGCCCAAGCTCTGGCTGATGTTTTCGGGGATGATTATATAAAACAGAACTTCAAAGTTGAAATCATTCCAATGCCTTATGAATCTAACAAGTTCGACCACACTATTTCTGATAAGCAAGAGAACATCATTTTAAGTATTGGTCGATTTACCGAGAGAAAGGGTTATAGATACTTAATTGAAGGATTTGCAGAATTTTTAAAGTATTGTTCATCTCATGATATCGATCCACCGGTTCTAAAGTTGTATGGTTTCGGACCGGAATTGGCAGCCTTGAAAAAACTGGCGAAATCGCTAAATGTTGAATCATCGATTTTCTTTATGGGAGAAATAAAGGATCATACCGAGGTTCCTGATATTTTTAAAACTGCCCGAGCCTTTGTCATTTCCAGTATTACCGACAGAAACAAGGAATCGGAGGGTTTGGGGATTGTTATCTTAGAGGCGATAGCATCGGGAATCCCCTTGATAGCCACTGAATCGGGCGGTATAACTGATCTGGTGAAACATAAAATCAACGGTTATCTTGTACCCGAAAAAGACAGCCATGCCCTGGCAAAGGCTTTAGCCTTCTTTTTTGAAAACCCCGGGAAGGTAAACCAGTATGCCAGCAGAGCGCTGGAAGATGTTTTACAATACTCTGATAAAAACATTAGCAAAAGATTTCAGCAATGTTTAACCCGGATAGCAAGTTGAGCAATCGATTGAGGAAGAATTAAATAAAGATCGGATTACTTAAAATTATACTGAATAAGGCAGGTAAATAATATGGATTTTGCAGATATGAATTTCAGATTAATTGTGCCTGAACTGTTTCTGTTTTTATGGTCGCTTTTTATTCTTTTTATAGATCTGGGCAATCGGGATAAAAATCCCCGCCGTACAGGTCTATTATCCTTACTCGGACTTATAGCGGCGTTGTATTTTACCATGACCACCCCCAGCGGTACACTTTTTGGCAATACTTTTATTGCCGACTCATATGCGCAAGCTTTTAAAATGATTTTTATCCTCACTGCCGCCCTTACCATTTTAGGGTCGATAGATTATGCTGTTAGAAGGCTGAATCATCGTGGAGAATTCTTTTCACTGATTTTACTTTGCACTACCGGAATGATGTTTTTATCCTCAGCCGGTGAACTGATTTCGATGTATGTGGCCCTGGAATTGTCGACCATAGCGCTGTACATACTTGCGGCTTACATGAAGAAAGACTTAAAATCAACTGAAGCCGGTTTGAAATATTTAATTATTGGCGCCGCCTCATCAGGGATCTTATTATATGGACTTTCCCTTATTTATGGTTTAACCGGTACAACGGTGATGAGTGAGATTGGCAAGCGGTTGTTTTTGGGTCCCGGAACCAACCTGGCAACATATTTTGCAATAGTGATGTTCGTAGCCGGGTTTGGCTTTAAACTGGCCGCAGCGCCGTTCCATATGTGGGCTCCCGATGTTTACGAGGGAGCGCCAACTCCTGTAACCGCTTTTTTATCAGTCGCTTCCAAAGCCGCCGGTCTGGTAGCTTTTGTAAGGCTGTTTTTCGAATCGCTGTTAATTGCCAAATCTGAATGGGTAATCATACTGGAGGTTGTGGCGATACTGGCAATGGTGATCGGCAACGTGGTAGCGTTATTGCAAAAAAATATCAAGCGAATGCTGGCTTACTCATCTATTGCCCAGGTGGGGTATGTCCTGGTAGCACTGTCGGCGGGAGCAAAACTATCGATTGTCTCCATGATGATCTTTTTGCTGGCATATCTTTTTGCCAATATCGGAGCTTTCATCGTTGTTATTGCCTTTTCTAATGTCACCGGCTCCGACAAGATTGAGGATTACGCCGGTTTGATGAAACGTTCGCCGGCGGCCGCTATTATTATGACTATATTTATGTTATCATTGGTGGGTATCCCGCCCACAGCCGGTTTCCTTGCCAAGTACTGGCTTTTTGCAGCGGCTGTTAAAGAAGGCTTATATGGAATTGTAATTGTAGCTGTTTTAACCTCGGTGATCTCGCTGTTTTATTATATGAACGTTGTCAGGCTAATGATTTTCCATTCACCAAAAGATGACTCATCGATCTCCCTGCCCGGCATGGTGAAAATCGGACTTGCAATCAGTGTGGTTATGGTTATAATAATTTGCATCTTCCCTAATGAGTTTTACAAATGGGGAGATTCTGCATCAACGATTTTCAGGTTTTAATAGTCTATGAATTTACAACCGTTTATTTGTCTAATTAAATAAAATCACTGGGGTGGAGCGAAACATTACCGAAGTATATATATAAAGAATGTCAATAGTGTCCGGCCTTTTTTAAAGAGCAGGATGAATGATTTGAAAATTATGAAATATTATCATCAATTAAACGACTTTGTTTTAAGGGATTAGAATTCTCACATTTTGTATGGTTGTTTTCAAAGATTATAGATTTTATTTTGAGATACGAAAGGTGTCATTCCCCGCCAAGGCGGGGAATCCATGATGATTGATGCTTTATCCGTTGTTTTTAAGTAATAGTGGTTGAACAGTATATACAACGTTATGGATTCCCTCTTTCGAGGGAATGACAATTGTTAATTTATTATTTATAGAAAGGCCGGACAGTAGTGAAAGAATGTTTTAATTTAAGACGATTATTATTCAATGATGACAAACAGTATTTTAAATATTGACTCAAGCAGGATTCTTATTATTAATTTAACGCTATGAGCTTTTTACACGATGCAAAAAAGGTTTTGCGGACGAGGTTTATTTCAGGCCTGCTGGTTGTCGTTCCTCTTGTCCTGACATTTGTACTTCTTCGGGCGCTGGTTGAATTCATAGATGGCTTGCTTTTGCCGCTTGTTGTAAAAGCTTTTGGTCACTCCTACGATTTTCCTTTTGTCGGCGTAATTGTTACGATTATGCTGATTCTTCTTTCAGGCATATTGACTGCTAATGTAATTGGCGGACGGCTGGTCAGGTTCTGGGAACAAATGATTTTGAAAATCCCGATTGTCAGCTTTGTTTATAGCGCCGCCAGGCAACTCGTTCAGGCGCTGTCGATACCGCATAATAAAAGTTTTAAATCGGTTGTCATGGTAGAGTACCCCCGTAAAGGAACCTATGTCCTGGGCTTTCTGGTAAATCGGACAAAATTAGTAAGTCCGGATAACGAGCAAAAGTTGCTGAGTGTATTCATACCTTCCACTCCCACCCCTATCTCCGGCATTGTGGCGCTTTTCCCCGAGGACGAAGTGATTTATCTTGATATGACAATCGAGGAAGGAATTAAGTTTTTTGTTTCAGGGAGCATTATTTCCCCGGAATATTTATACGCCAGGCGAGACACCCAGCAGGTCAGGGTCCTGGATAAGTAAAGAAGGAATCTAATAAAAACTGGAATTTCTGATGAAATTAAGTAAAATATTCGATCCTGATCTTATCAAAACCGATATGACAGCCATCTCCAAGGAAGATGCCGTTGAACAGCTGGCTGACCTTTTTTGTAAAAAATATCTCAACATAAGTAAAAATGATATACTAAAAGCAGTCATTGAAAGAGAAAAACTTGGCAATACCTGTATAGGCAGGGGGATTGCTTTTCCCCACGCCAGGACCGACATCGTCAACGGTCTTTTTATCATATTCGGGATAATTCCCGGGGGAATCCAGGCCGATACACCAGACCATAAACCACTGCATATTATTATCCTGCTGTTAACTCCGAGAAACATTTCTAAAAATTATTTACAGATACTTTCAGGTCTGGCCTCATTTGTCAGACAACCTGAAACCTTACCGACAATCTTAACAGTTAAAGCGCCTGAGGAATTAATTGATATCATTGATAAAGCGGACATACGAATAAAAAAAGTTCTCACTGTTGGCGATGTTATGACGCTTGATCCAGCAACGGTTACTCCTGATAAAACACTGAAAGATGTCGCCAACATCTTCTTTAGAAACAAAGTCACGTGTTTACCGGTTGTTGATGAGAACAACAGGCTGGTGGGAGAAATAACCGAAGCTGAATTATTAAAATATGCTCTGCCTAACTATAAAAGCTTTATTGCCAATGTTGCCAATATTCCGGAGATAGAATCGTTTGAAGAGCTTCTCCATAAAGAGCATTCAGCGGTCGTTTCAAATTTTATGAATAAAAACCCAGTTATTGTAGATATAAAAGCCCCGGGAGTGGAATCCGCCGCTTTGATGCTGTTTAAGAAAGCCCAAATGGTATATGTTCTGGATAATGAAAAACTTACGGGCGTCATTACCAAAACAGATATAGTCTCGAAAATCATCAGGGGCTGATTTGCTGTCTGAAATTAAAGAGCTCACCGCCGAGGCTGCTAAGACTTCGGCCTGGAATGCTATCTGGACTTTTCCCTCGATTATCGGGGCTGCTTTGACAATCGCGTGGGGAGCAGAATCTGCGCAATTTCTTGTTTCGCAAGGCTTTGCTCTCACCATGCTGGCTTTAATCCAGACCCTGCCGGAGTTTGCAATCGAGGGCGTGATTGCCTGGCGAGCCGGTCAGACGCCAACACAGGAAAATATCGGGCTGATCACCGCAAATTTTACCGGCGCCTTACGTCTTCTGATAGGGTTAGGCTGGCCGCTGATTTATTTCATCTCTGCTTTATCCAATCTAAATCTAAAAAGGCGAAGCAAAACTCTTGGTCCGATTGTTCTTGATAAAGAGCATTCCGTTGAATTAATGGGCTTATTTGTGCCTACCCTGTATCTGTTCTATATTGTGCTGAAAGCTCGGCTTACTTTAATAGACAGCGCAATTTTAATCGCCATTTATTTAGTATATATTTATATTTTACTTCGCCTGCCGCCTAAGGAATCTGAAAAAATAGAGGAAGCCGAGCCGATTCCACGATATATTCTTTCTCAGGCGCGGCTTATCAGGAACGTTATAATCTGGTCCTGCTTTCTGACCGGCGCGGCGGTAATTTATTTTGTTGCCCACCCGTTTTTGGAAAGTATGCTGGGACTCTCAATCGTGTTAGGCGTGCCGGCTTTCGTGTTTGTCCAGTGGGTTGCCCCATTTTTATCAGAGTTTCCCGAAAAAGTGTCGGCCTTTTACTGGGCCAGGACTGTTAAAAAATCACCGATGGCGCTTATGAATATGGTCTGCTCAGGAATTGCCGAACTGACATTATTGGTTTCGCTGATACCGATTGTCTACTGCATTTCAAGAGGAGGCATCTACGGTATAGATTTTGATCAGGCGCATCAGATTGAGATATTATTGACCGCTTTACAATCGCTTCTGGGGTTTGTACTTTTGGCAAATATGCGGTTTCATTACTATGAAGCTCTGGGGCTTTTTCTACTGTTTGCCGTCCAATTTGTCAGACCGACTATCAGGGAGGAGATACTTTTTGTGTATGCAGCCTGGATTGCAATCGAAATAATACTGGCGATAACGGGTGTCCGCAAGTTTCATGCCTTCGGAGAATTCAGAAATACTGTAAAAAAGCATCTTCTGAAAACGAAACCAAAGGAATCATAACCATGTACAATAACAAAAGGCTTGACTGTAGGAAGTGATAATAATTAATTTTCCTATTGATGTTTTAAATTTTCATACAGGGCAGCATTATGAATAATATGAAAACTGTTTTTTTGCTGGTATTATTAACTGTAGCGCTGGTTATTGTCGGCGAGCTTGTCGGCGGAACCCAGGGGATGATGTTTTTCTTCATTCTCGCTTTAATGTTCAACGTGGGCAGCTACTGGTTTTCCGATAAAATTGTGTTGCGGATGTATCGGGCAAGACCGGCTCCTGGTAACTCCAGATTGACAGAAACCGTTCGACTGGTTTCACAGATGGCCGGATTACCGATGCCAAAAGTTCTTATAATCGACAAGCCTCATGCTAATGCTTTTGCCACGGGTCGAAACCCGGATCATGCCGCCCTGGCGGCTACTACGGGGCTTTTAGACTTGCTGGACAATCAGGAACTTGAGGGCGTAGTCGCTCATGAACTGGCGCATATCGGCAACAGGGATATTCTTATCGGAACGGTTGCCGCGGTAATAGCCGGTACAATAACTTTAGTATCACGATTAGCTTGGTTTACCAGCGGTGATGACGATAACAATCCGTACCTGGGGCTTCTGGTTATGATAACTGCCCCAATTGCGGCTGTGTTGATCCAGATGGCGATTTCACGGTCGAGGGAATTTGCCGCCGACCAGACCGGCGCCGGTTATGTACATAGCCCAAATGGGCTTGCATCGGCATTGCAGAAATTACACATATCATCACAAAAAATAAGGCTTAATGCCAATCCCGCCACCGCTCATATGTTTATTGTGAATCCTCTTTCTGCAAGAGGAATGGCTAAGCTTTTTTCGACTCACCCGCCGCTCGAGGAAAGGATAGCCCGGCTTAAAGCCATGACTCGAGGCGCTGTTAGTTAATATGGTATTGGTTTTAATCTTACAGCTTATTCTCATTATTATCCTGGTAATCCTTTCAGGTTTTTTTAGCGCTTCAGAGATTGCAATTGTTGCAGTCAGGACAAGTCGTCTCAAAGAGTTGGTTGCCGAGGGCAATAAGAAGGCACGTCATGTTGTAAAGCTAAAATCGAATCCAGATGATTTTTTTGCCGTTGTCCAAATAGGCATGACCGTTACACTCTCGGCCGCTTCGGCAATTGGCAGCGCTATGGCTATAGCCATAATAGGTCCGCTTATCCGCAGAGTTCCGATCGAATCTGTACAGGCCGCCGCTGAACCAATTTCTTTAACTATAGTAGTTATAATTATATCGTATTTGTTTTTAGTTTTAGCAGAATTGGTCCCCAAAGCGCTGGCAATAAGAAAAAGCGAATCGATTGCTCTATGGGCAGGTCCCCCAACCTGGTATTCATTAAAAGCATTTCTGTTCATTATCAAGATATTGACATCTTCAACAAATTTATGCTTAAGATTAATAGGATTTTCACCAAAAACTAAACCTGAAACTACAGTCAGCGAGGAAGAGGTCAAACTGATAATCAAAGAGGGCTATGAGAAAGGGATTTTCGACAGGGAAGAACATCAGTTGATTAAATCGGTATTTGAATTTACTGATACTACTGTAAAGAGAGCGATGACTCCCCGCACCGATATAATTGCCTTTGAGATTAACGATCCACCCGAAACGCTGCTTAAAGGCGCAACAGAAGAAAGGTTCAGCAGATTCCCGATCTACGAAGACACTATCGACAATATCAAAGGCATAATCCATTCGAGAGATTTGTTATATGTATATACTCATAAAGAGCTTTTTGTATTAAACGATATAATTAAACCGGTTGATTATGTGCCCGATTCAAAAAAGGTGTCGGATCTTCTCAGGGAGATGCAGAAAGAAAAATTTCAGATAGCTGTTGTGCTCGATGAGTTTGGCGGCACTGACGGAATTATTACTATGGAGGATGTGCTTGAGGAAATAGTGGGCGATATCCAGGATGAGTATGACAGGGAAACCTCAAAGATCAAGATGATCGATGAAAATAAGGCCCGCGTAATATCCTCGATGCCGGTGGATGAGTTCGCCAATGAATTTGGAGTAAAAATCGAAGAAGGTGAATTCGAAACAGTAGGGGGAATGGTAATCACAAAACTTGGCAGGATTCCCAGCAAAGATGAGGTTATAGAATTCAATGGGTTTAGCCTGAAGATATTTGAAAAAGATGGCCACAGAATCAAATCATTGACAGCAATCAGAACAAAACCAGAAAAGCCGGATTAAGAGAATATCATATATTATTTAATGTAGAGTATTGGTTACATAAGTTGAGCCCCAGCCCGGCTTATTGAGCGCTCACCGTATTTTTCTCGAAGCAAATCCATGACCTGATCTACAGGCTTGAGTTTTTCATCAGGGTGAAACAGCAGGTCAGGCTGAATATCGACAGCTCTTTTTTCAAGTTTTGAAATCGAGACGCCAATCAGCCTTATCGGTTTTTCGATAAATCGATTTTTCTCCAGAAGTAATTTCGCATTTTCAAAGATTATTATATCGCCGTCGGTAGGCTTGTGAATTGTCCTGGCTCGAGTAATAAGTTTCAAATCGGAATATTTAACTTTCAATGTAATAGTTCGGCCTTTATAACCCGCCTGTCTCAATCGACGGGACACTTTTTCGGAAAGATACAGAAGCATACCGCAGATACGGTTTGGATCGATGACGTCAATTTCAAATGTATGCTCATGCCCCATTGATTTTTCCACGGGTTCAATATAGGCGGGATGAATTTCATCGCCGCCGATACCGTTGGCCATATCTCTTAATGAATCGCCGACAATTCCGAAATACTTTTTTAATCGGCGCTTCGGATACTTCGCCAAATCCTCGATTGTTCTGATACCTATCTTGTGAAAAGCAGCTTCCGATTTTGGTCCAACTCCCCACAGGTTGCGAATCGGCTGCGGCCACAGGAATTCTATTTCGGTTCCGGGTTCTATTATTGTCAATCCATCGGGCTTGTTTACTCCGGAAGCCATCTTGGCCACAAACCTGATTGCCGCAATTCCCACCGATGATGTCAGTTTTTGGCTTTCCCAGATTCTGCGTTTTACCTCTTTAGCGAGCTGTTCCGGGCCTCCGTATCTGGCCGCAGTGCTGGTGATATCCATAAACGCTTCATCAACAGAGAAAGGTTCAACCTGCAGCGAAAAATTGCTCAAGAGTTTCATTATCGCCATCGATATATGATTAATTTTTTTTGATGTTGTCTCGACAAATATTCCATCAGGGCATAGTCGCACAGCCCGCGCGGATGACATTGCTGAATGCACGCCATATTTTCTTGCCTCGTATGAACAGGTCGAAACAACGCCTCTCGTTTCCGGATCGCCTCCGATTATTACCGGCTTGCCCTTTAGGCGTGGATCATGCGCCTGTTCGACTGCCGCAAAAAAGGCATCCATGTCAAGGTGCATGATGATTCGCTGTTGTTTTCTTTTGCTCTTTTCGTTTCTGCCTCGGTCGTTAGCGCAGAATTTGCGTTTTGGGTTCATCGGTTTGTCTCACTCCACCCAGATTTTATTGAGCGCCCAGGAGGTGTTGCGCTCGTCATAGGCAAGCTGGAAGAAATTGGAGGCGGCATCGAGCACGGCGAAATAACGAATCCTGCTCTGCCCGACATCGGCTTTCCAGGTGCCGGTCACCTGCTTGATTTTGATCGCCCGGCCGTTCCAGCGAAACCGCAACGGCTTTATGACGCCGTTTTCGAATACGGCAATCACGTCAACTTGCTCTTCAATATCCTGGTACATGGCGACATATTCCGTAAAATGATTTAAGCTTTCTTGTGATGCAGATTTGCCGGGTTGTACTCATCGATATTCCACTTAAGAGGGTTTTCGCATATATATTTTCTTTTTTCAGATAAATCCAATTCATTGCGTATAATGTGATCGTAGTAGTTTCTTTGCCACACCGGCAAACCTGAGGTATGATGAATCTTATTGATCTTACTCGTTGTTGCTGCTTTAAATCCCTTGATAATAGAACCAATCGTTTTTGATGGTGATCTGAATTGCGGCCGTAGGGGCGTATTGCATACGCCCTTACAGCGTTGTATAATAATGATGCCGTGCAAATGATTAGGCATTATCACAAATTCATCGATGATAACATCACGCCTGATTCGGGACGTATTCAACCATTCAGTCTCGATGATTTTCTTGATGCGTTCATCCTCGAAAAATAATTTTCGATTATGGGTACATATTGTTACAAAATAGGCGCCGTTTTGTGAGTAGTTGTATTCTGGCAGGCGCGGGGAACGGCGGTTGTGGTGTTTTAGGTTATTAAGATATTTTGAATTCATAGCAACATTTTATGGTTATGCCGCAAGGGCGTATGGCAATATCCATACGGATCCGTTTAGGACGCCCCTACGCGTGGTTAGTTATTTTTCGTCTATGCTCACACTTTTCAATGTACTCGGTGTTTCTTTTCCTACATAAACGAATTCAACAACAACATTTTTCTCTACTGGATACGATTCACCTAAGTAAAAACGTTTTTTGCCATTATAAAAAATCAACAGATGTACTGTATCGGCGACATCCCGTTTTGTATCTTTGACAAGATCATAATACCCTGCAGCCTGCCCTATATCATCAGGCAACTTTCTCCTAATCTCTGCTTCTTGATCCTTTTCACGGATGTATTGCTTTAATTCAAGCAATACTGAACTGTCCCAATGAACAATATTAGAAGGTTCATATAATATATCAGGAATACTTCTCCCCATCTCAAAATGAACTAACGGAAAATAACCATGATTGAATATGAATTCTGTAACAATCTTTGAAATTTCATCCTCTTTATTTTTAGATTCTGGTTCAGGAAAATCCTCACGTCTAATCCACATGCAATAGGTTCTCAACCGTTCAATAAGGGCACTTTTGGATTTACCAGTCATGAGGAATTTATCAACGGCGTGGTAAAGGGTTTCGCAGTCGTTCTTGTAATCGTCCCTACAGCAATTCTGATCACCTATACGGATGCTAAAATCTCGTTCCTCATATAGATCACCTAATTCTTTTGTACCAAGATTGGTTATATGTCTAAAAGGTGAAGACATATATAATGCTAAAAGCCGAGTAGCAGCATCTGCGCCTTCATATTCAGCTTGATAATCATAAAAAGCAGCATATCTATCTTTACATTCGCTTAGATGCTGATAACAAGAATTGAAATACCCCAAAGGATAATTGGAAACGTGATCTTTCCCTGCATTAATTACTTGGTGAATAAAAGTAAATATTTCATCTAGGTAAATAGATGCAGATAATGCCTTCGAAGAATATTTGCCTAAATCTTTAAGAGCTTCATAGAACTCTGACGCAGTCAAATATCTATTTTTCTTATCAGACTTAATTGAACCAAATACATTAAGATACTGCTTTTGTTGCAATTTGGATTGAAACTCGGCAGTGAAAAATCCAATTTCATCAATTTTTGAAGTAATATCTTTAACAACTTCAATAACACATTTCTCAATTTCTTTAAAGTTAACTGAAGACAAGAATTTTTCTCGGTACTTAGTCAGTCCAGTAACAAAAGGTCTTATCTGAGGATCAGATATTAGAAAGTGAATGAATGGCTCAGTAATTTTACATAACTGATCAAAATGTATACGTGAGTCGGTGGCTTGAATGATTTTTTCAATTTCCTTAAACCTTCTCTCCAACTCTTTCCTGATAATATCGATTCGCATATTAAACATTACTTACCCCTATCATTTCAAATTACCTGCAAGGGCGTATGCGATACGCCCCTACGCGCCACAATTTTTATTTTCCGATATATCCCCTCATCACATCTTCCGCAACAACCCCACAACCTTGCCGGCGATACTGAATCCGGGGGCGCCTTTTTCGACAATGATCGGGCCGAAATCGGGGTTTTGAGGTTCGAGGCGGATTCGTTTGCGTTCGGGGTAGAACCGTTTGACCGTGGCCTCATCCTCGATTTGCGCCACCACGATATCGCCTTTCTGGGCGGCTTGCTGACGGCGTACCAGCACGAAATCGCCGTCGAAAATACCGGCATCCTTCATCGAATCGCCCTGCACCCTCAGGGCAAAGATATGTTCGCCGGTCACGAACGTGCGGTCGACATAGAAATTCCCCTCGATATTCTGCTCGGCCCATAATGGCATACCGGCCGCCACCCGGCCTACGACCGACACCGACCGAAGCTGAGTATCATCGAGATGCTCGGGGGCTTCTCTGAGTATTTCGATCCCGCGTGACTGATAGCGGTTGCGACGGATAAACCCTTTACGTTCGAGCGCCTCAAGCGCCGACCTGACGCCGTTTGTCGAGTTAATCCCGAACTTTTCACCGATTTCCCTCAGCGATGGCGGCCGCCCCATCTTGACCACCGACTTTTTGATATAGTCAAAAATCTCTCTTTGACGTGCGGTAAGATCTTTCATAAAAACCTCCTGCAAGAGCTGTATATGCTGAACATTTTATTCCTGACAATAAATATACTGCTCAAATGTTCATTCGTCAAGAAAAAAATGAACTTTAACAAAAAAATATAACAACTGATGAAAAACAGGTCAGGTTTTGGCAGTCAGCCGTAAGCTCTTTTCGGATACAGGGTTATCTGCATCCGGCGGAAAATAGCAGGTGAATACTGTCCCTTCGCGGCCGGTATCGAATTCAATTTTCCCTTCAAGAGAATCAATTATTCGGGCAACTATCGCCAGACCCAGACCGGAGCCGTCTGTTTTTGTTGAGAAAAATGGATCGAAGATTTTACCCCGCTGATTAGGAGGAATCCCGGGTCCGTTATCTTTTATAGAAAATTTTGTCCAGACAGTTCCATTTTGCTCGATATGTTGACTGCATGTTATCGATATTTTCCCCTGGCTTTTGTTGATTGACTGGGAACTATTTAAAATAAGGTTCCAGAGCAGCTGCTTATAAAGGTCTGGTCCTCCCCTGCCATAAACGGGACCATCAGGATGGTCAAATTCAATAGCTATTCCCCGGTTGAACTGAGGATTAGATCGCGCCAGAGTAATTACCTCCTCAATAACCGGTATGATATCGGTTCTGGTCCCGGGAACCCTGTTAATGCGGGCAAAATTTAAAAATTCAGTCAGAATTTTATTTAGCCGGGAGCTTTCTTTAATAATCAGTTCCAGCAGTTTTTTATCCTGGTTATCCTTTAGATCAATCGAATTTTTAAGTACCTCGACAGAGCCGGAAATCGAGGCGAGCGGATTTCGGATTTCATGGGCGATACCGGCGGATAACTGCCCGATTGTTGCCATCCTGTCGGAATCCCGAAGACGTTTCTCCATGAGCTTGACATCGGCAAGGTTTTGAAAAACCGCGATTACGCCCCGTATGTCATCGTCCTCACCCTTTAAAACAGAGGTTGAAATACCCAGCGGAATCACCGTGTCATCGACTCTAATTTCTATCTCGCCCCGAGCCTCAGTGTAGCAGGTAGTCACGGCCATTTCAATTTTATAATAAAGTTCAGGAAATTTTTTCAAAAACACAGACTTATATGAAGCAAGTTTTGCCAGGTTGGGATTTATACCGAGTATCTCGCCCGCCGACTTGTTGAAATATCTCAGTCGTCCGGCGCCGTCAACCGTGATCATTCCCGAACTCATATTTTCCAGTATCTCATCCGTTTCCAGTTTAATCTGCCGAAGTTCACGTGAGGCAAAAAGCTGATGTTGAGCCATATAACCGGATATAAAGGCAATCAAATAAAACAAACACAAATGTAAAAACACGGTATAAAAGGCTTCATCGGAGGATAAGCCCATTCTTGTTAATTGTGTAGTCTGAAAAATTCCCGGAAGAAATTTCGAAAAGTCAAACAATACAGGCGAAGCATAAAACAATCCAGCTAAGGTAGCTGCAATAAGCGTACCCCACAAACCATATACAAGCGTCGCTGTAACTATCGACAGCACAAATAAAACCAGAAGCGGCGAAAAATTGCCGCCCACATGATTAACCAGCACAGATTCAATGAAAAATTCAAATACAATCTGAACGCCGATGATAATTTTTAACAAACGGTCGTGTGGTCGATAATTAAAGGCAAGCAAATATACTAAAAAGCCAATAGCCAGAATGCCATAGCCAATTAGGATTGTATATATTATTTCATCTGCATCTAAAAAAATTATCGAGGCTGCAAAAAGAAGGCCATAAATGACCAGCCTGGAAAGCAATATCCAGAATATCCGACCCCGCAGTTCAGTCGATGATAATGATGAAATAAAATTAAAGAACATAACAAAAAACCCCCGCCCAACCAGGCAGGGGTTGGTTAAGAATACTTTATTGTATCTTGCCAATAATATCAAACATCGGTAAGTACATCGCTATCAGGATTCCGCCAATGACCGCTCCCATAACAACGATAATAACCGGTTCGATAATTGAGGTCAATGCCGCCACTGCAGCATCGACTTCCTCATCATAAAAATCAGCAATTTTTGAAAGCATTTCATCCAGCCCGCCGGTTTTTTCACCAACAGAAATCATCTGTGTTACCATAGGCGGAAATACGCCGGAATCTTTCAAAGGCGCTGTTATAGTCTCACCCTCGGCAATAGACAACATCGACTTGCGAATGGCGTTCTGAACAACAAGATTTCCGGAAGTCTTGGCTGTTATATCAAGAGCATCCAGGATCGAGACGCCGGATGACAACAATGTGCTGAGGGTTCGGGTAAAACGAGATATCGCACTTTTCCTGATAAGATCGCCAAGTAAGGGCACTTTTAGCTTAAACTTATCGAAATGTAACCTGAATTGCTTATTTCTCAACGCAAGCTTAAAACCAACCAGCAAGGAAATTATTCCAATAATAATCGTCAGAACATTTGACTTGAGAAAATTAGAAAGGTTTAATATTATCTGTGTAGGAGCAGGTAATTCCGCTCCCAAACCACCAAACATCTTGGCGAAAACAGGCACAATAAAAGTCAACATGGCGAAAGTAACGCCGCCGGCGACAACTCCCACTACTATGGGATATACCAATGCTCCCTTGACCTTGCGCGCCAGTCTATCGGCTTTTTCACGGTAGAGAGCCAATCTTACCAGAATAGTGTCTAAAGCTCCGCCGATCTCGCCGGCCTCCACCATATTTACATAAAGATCATCGAAAACTTTCTTATGTCTGGACAATGCCTCAGACAACGTTGAACCGGACTGAACGCTTTCTTTGATCTTGCTGGCAATTTTTCTGAATTCAGGAGACTCAAGCTGGCCTTCTAAGATTTCAAGGCATTGCACCATCGGCAAACCAGCTCCGATCATTGTTGCAAACTGCCTGGTAAATCTTGAGATGGCGACTTTTTTAATGCCTGTTCCGAATTTAATTTGAATTTGAGATGGCTTTTTGGTGATCTGGCTGGCTAATATCCTATTAGACCTTAAAAACCTTTCAAGTTCCGCCCGGTTTTTAGCTTTTCTTTCACCCTGGACTGCGCGTCCGCCAACTGTTTTTCCTTTATATTCAAAGATCGGCATTTTTTACCTCCAGGTTTTATCAGGCAAAACTCATCCTTTGTCCTGAAATAGGCGCTTTCTTATTAATCATATCTTCAAGCTCAGCTGGTAAAGATGAGTGACTAACTGCATCATTAATGGTGATTTTGCGGGCTGAATGCAATTCGTATAAAGATTGGTTCATTGTTTTCATACCGAATTTCTGACCGGCTTGAATAAGGCTATAAATCTGGTGAACTTTATCGTCCCTTATAATGGCCCGCACCGCCGGCGTTGCCATTAATATCTCTAAAGCCAGTACTCTGCCCCCACCGATTTTTGGTATCAATTGTTGAGTAACCACCGCCTGCAGCACAAAAGAAAGCTGAACCCGTGCTTGTTCCTGTTGATTAGTGGGAAACACGTCGATAATTCGATTCACCGCTTCAGCCGCTGAATTTGTATGTAAAGTTGCAAAGGCAAGATGGCCTGTTTCGGATATAGTCAGGGCTGCTTCCATTGTTTCAAAATCGCGCATCTCGCCAATCAGGATGACATCAGGGTCCTGACGGAGCGCATATTTCAACGAAGCAGCAAACGATACCGTATCTGCATGAACCTCACGCTGGTTAATTATACAGTTCTGATGACGATGCAAATACTCAATAGGGTCTTCAATTGTTAATATATGCTTATAATATTCCTTGTTAATTTTATCCACCAGGGCTGCCAGGGTTGTCGATTTGCCCGACCCGGTCGGTCCGGTCACCAACACCAGGCCTCGAGGGTGTTTCGTAAGTTCAACGACCTGTTTGGGAATACCCAGCTCCTCGAAAGAAGGAACCTCTTGAGGAATCTGACGAATTGCCACAGCTACATTACCTCGCTGCATAAAGATATTGCACCGGAAACGCGACAACTGCTCAACACCGAAAGAAAGATCAAGTTCGGAATTTTCCTCGAACTTCATACGCTGTTTCTCGTTCATCAAGCTGTAAGAGAGCTTTTTTGTATCCTCAGGCGATAAAGTATCAAGGTCCGTTCTCACCAGTTTCCCATCAACCCTGATTATCGGTGGAGCGCCAACAGTAATGTGTAGGTCAGAGGCATTACCCTTGACCATTAATTCAAGCAATTCTCTTAAAGATAACATATTGATCCTTTATTTACATGTATCGACAAAAAAATATCTATCTTAATCGTCTGATACAGATTGAGCTATAACCTGATCAAGAGATATTAAACCGGCGGCCATTTTCTCAATGGCGGCAGATCTAAGAGTAAACATACCCTCTTTTATCGCCTGGGCTCGTATTTCCGCAGAAGGCTTGTTCTGGACGATCATCTTTTCAATAGCTTGAGAAATCGGCATAACCTCAAAAATTCCCGTCCTCCCGGAATAGCCTGTGTCATTGCATAGACTGCAGCCTTTTGCATTATAAACTTTCAGATCTTTTGCCTGATCTGGGGTCAGTTCGAGTTGTTCGAGAATCTCGCGAGTAATTTTCTCCTCGGTCTTACAGCTCGCACATAACTTTTTAACCATCCTCTGCGCCATAATCAGCCTGGTGGACGCCGCCACCAGGAAGGCGGGAGTTCCCATATCAATAAGACGGTTGATAGTGGATGGCGCATCATTAGTATGTAACGTTGAGAAGACAAGATGGCCGGTAAGCGCTGCTTTTATGGCGATATCTGCCGTTTCCCCATCACGAATCTCGCCGACCATAACAATGTCAGGGTCCTGCCTTAGAAATGACCGCAGGGCTGCCGCAAAAGTTAATCCAATACCACTTCTAACCAACACCTGGTTAATACCATCAAAGTTGAATTCAACAGGATCTTCAGCCGTCATTATATTTACATCCGGCGTGTTCAATGTTTTCAAAGCCGAATACAGAGTGGTTGTTTTACCCGATCCGGTCGGGCCGGTTACCAGGATCATGCCGTAAGGAGCCTGGATTGCCTTTTCGAAATTTGTCAACGCCAGTTCAGGGAAACCGAGTTTGGTTAAATCCACCATCAACGATTTGGGATCTAAAATTCTCATTACTACTTTTTCTCCGAAGATGGTAGGCAATACCGAAACACGCAAATCCACAGTGCGTTCCTGAATTTTTATCTTTATACGACCGTCCTGGGGAAGCCGACGCTCGGATATGTCCAGGTCGGCCATAATCTTCATACGTGAAATAATTGCCGCTCTATACTTAAACGGAATAGGCGCCCTCTCCTGAAGGGTTCCGTCGATGCGGTAGCGCACCCTGATCCGCCGTTCATAACATTCAAAATGTATATCCGATGCCTCCTGCCTGATTGCATCAGCTATAATAGAATCGACGAGCTTGACAAGCGGCTTATCCTGAACCTGAGCTTGAAGATCGCTTTCTTCAATTTCTTCCTCGGATATATCAACTACTTCCAGCTCGTCGTCAATCTCTTTAATAATTGAATCTAACCCCCCTTTCGCTTCATAATATTGATCAATCGATTTAGCAATAGTCGATTCAGGTGAAATAACCGGCTGAATATTACAGCCGGTAATAAACTTAATTGCGTCAAGCACATAGATATTATTGGGGTTGGATATAGCTACTATTAAGGTCTTGCCGATCTTGGATATGGCGATAACATTAAACTTGCGGGCAATATCCTGGGGAATAAGTTTGACAATTTCAGTGTTTAACTCAACATCAGTTAGTCTTAAGGCGCCAATATTCAGCTGTTTGCCAACAAGCTCACTGATTATATTTTCGTCTTCAATAGCTCCCAGTTTTATAAGTATCTCTCCAAGTTTTCCCTTGGAGCTTTCTTGCATCTTTAGAGCCTGATTAAGTTGGTCCTCGGTAATTCTACCGGCCTGAACCAACATTTTGCCAATTTCAATAGCCATGTATTGAAAAACGTTTTCTTAATCTTTGAAAATGTCGTCCAGTTTGCTTTCTGCCGATGAAGAAAATTCCTCGTCAAGATTCAAACTTGGGTCTTCCGATTTTTTGCCGGCGCTGTTTAAAATCTCCTGCAGCGTTTCGCTTATCTCTTTTGCATAGAGCCTGACCATTCCAATAGTAGTACGATCATCAAATATGATCACCAGAATAGTTCTCTCGCCAATCAATGATATATGAATGTGGTCTTTTTTCCCCTGGTGAAATAAGACCGAGAACTCAGGTTCTCCAACTAACCGGGCTATTTCTTTGGTGGAGGCGAAACTTCCCGCCAATAGCGCCGCCAGCGCGGTCGTATCAAGTGTATGAGTGAACCCCTGACGAGTTAGCAAATGACCGTCTTTATCAACCAGCAGAGCGCATTTAGCCTCAGCCTCCTTAATCAGGCGCGTCAACACCCTGTCGATCTGATTGATCTCTTCCTCGTATAGTACCTGATTTTCCTGGGTCACTTATTCCTCCTTATATACGTTTACTTCTTTTTTTTTCTTTAACCAGCCAAACAATCCTGCCTTTTTCTTATCCTTAATTTTTTTACTTTCAGCCATTTGAGGTTTTCCCATTATCATATGTCCTGTCTGCCTGGGATCGGCAATCACGGTCTCTTCCTCATCGAAACCGCCCTTTGAAACGGGCTCATCCGCAGTTACATCCAAGGTCTTTGATAAATAAAATTCTCTCAGTTTATCGGCATCGAGCACATCGGGATGCTGCATTATTCTCGTTTCATTTTTCTCAGGTTCAACTGAATCGTCCTTCAATACGGAGTGTTCCGTTGTATCTTCAAGGCTTACAGGCTCGGTCTCAACGGTTGACTCTTCTAAATCATCAGCAGTTGTAGAAATAACCACATTAGTTAAATTCTCCGATTCGGTAACGATAGATGGCTTTTCGGCCGGTTTTGTATCGGTCTCAATCTCAGGCGATGCGGCAACTTCAAGCGCTTGCACAGCCGTTTCCTCTACAACTGAACTTTGCATCTGTAAAGCTTCAACCGGTTCCGGTCGCTCGAGATTTTCAGAGGGTGTAATTTCCGTGGATGATTGTTCGGGCGATGACACGATAGGCTCTGGAGGTTGAGGTTCCGGTTCTTCTACAGAAGTACTTTCAGAGTCAACAGCAGCCGCTCCGGAACTTTCTGTTTTACCTTTCTTGGTTTTTTCAATAACCAACTTGCTAATAGCTTTTAAGGTGCCAAATACCCCTTTACCCGTGGGCGCCACCGCTTCGAAATACGGTACTTCCAAGTAGTTTAAAGCGTCATTCATTTGCTCGACAGTGGCGATGTTTGTCAAATCGCGTTTATTATATTGAAGAACGAAAGGCAAATCTCTCAAGTTATAGCCATATTCTGTCAGATTTTCCTCAAGGTTTTTCAGAGATTCAATGTTGTCATCCATTTTTTCAACCTGAGAATCGGCAACAAATACAAGACCATCGACCCCCCTTAATACCAGCTTCCTGGTAGCGTTATAATAGACCTGTCCGGGCACAGTATAAAGTTGGAACTTAACGGCGAATCCCCTGATTTCACCTACATTTACCGGCAGAAAATCAAAATATAAAGTCCGGTCGGCATCGGTGGCCAGGCTGATTAGCTCGCCCCTCGTTTCTTTCGGGACCTTCTTGAAGACATATTGAAGGTTAGTGGTTTTTCCCGAAAGACCCGGACCATAGTAGACGATCTTGGAGAATATCTCTTTAAACGCATAATTTATAGATACCATTGTTCCGCCCTATTGACCGTTAATTTTGGAAATTGCGTTCTTCACCTCCAACCTGACCAGACCGATATTCACGTCTTTTTCAGTGATTACCGTAAGGATGCCAATTCCCGCATCGGCCAAAAACAACTTGCCGTTTTTGGCCTCAACAGTAATCTGAGCCGGGGTCTCGCTCTTAATTCGCTCCATAGCCTTACCGACGCTTGACACTATCGACGCCGACATAGCCCCAACAGTTTCATCCTCGAGTTGAGTATCTAAATCGGCCGCTATAATTATTCCATCAGACCCAACAAGCATAGAACCCCTAATGCCCGATGTCTTATTCAGTTCGCTTAATACATTATACATAAAGCCTCCATATTACTTTTCCAACAGAGGATATTTATCCTTCAAGTGGGATTTTATCATTTCGACAGCTTGACCAATTCTGACTTTTAACAACTCGTCAGTTTCAATGGCGGCATTAACAACCAGAATAATGTTGTCAATACATTCAATGGTAAGCCAGCTATCATTAGTCTTAATTACCATTGACTGGACCGGATTTTCATTTAGTCTGTTTAATACTTTGTTTGTCTGTTCAAGTATTAATAATGCCAAAGGTGAAAAATATTCGGCATCAATATTCTCTTGACCAATACTGCCAATGACCAAACCTTCATCGTCACAAATTGTGGCCGCCTTCACCCCCCGATACTCGGCAAGATATTCCAGCGTTGCCTGGAATTTGTTTTCCATTTTTTCCTGTTTTATAGCAAGCATATTGAGTCCTTTATGAAAAATCAGTAAATTTAAAAATTTCGTTAATTTTCAATTTTAATGAACCTAAGTTGACATCATCCCGGGTTGATATAATTATAAGCATTTTACTCCGGTTAATAATAAACAGCTTTGATTCTTTTGCCTCAATCAGTATCTCCAGCGGTTGACCCAATTTTATTTTAGATATCCCCTGTTTAATATTATCAAACGATCCCGAAGCCAACGCCCCAAGCTCATCTTTAGCCATCATACCGTCGAAATGACCTTCAATAACTATTCCATCTGTGCCCACGGCGACAACCCCCAGCACCCGGGGCAGAACCTTGATTATGCTTAAAGCATTTGACAGGGTATAGCTTCTCTTTTCTTCAGGCTGAGGTTTTAGTTGCGGCACAATTGGCCTGGCTAATGGCTCAATGTCTTCTTTGTCTATAGACACTAAAAGGTTTTTAACCGTTTCATTTAATGGATCTGATTTATGAAGTTTTTCCAGGATGATTTTTGCTTTATTTTTTTGTCCGAGTTTGACCAGGATTTCCGACTGCAAAATATCCACTGATCTTGTTCGACCGCTTGCTGCAATGGCTTTATGAAGCTGTCTATCTGCTTCCTCATAGTTGCCCTGATCAATAAATGTCTTCGCCAGTACAATATATGCCGAACTGTAATCAGGATGAATTTCCAGACCGTTTTTGCATATCTCAAGAGCCGTCTGGATAGCGCCTTTCTTGCGATAAGCGTCCGCCAGAGCGGCAAATATCTGACTGTTGGGATCAGTATCCAG
This sequence comes from uncultured bacterium, assembly GCA_965603725.1. Classification (GTDB taxonomy): domain Bacteria; phylum Zixibacteria; class MSB-5A5; order UBA10806; family 4484-95; genus JAGGSN01. The sequence goes on from CBFDEC010000011.1 coordinate 77,576, forward strand.
GATTTTCTGGCACTTGATAATCCGTTCGTCTAATTCTGCAGCATTTATATTCATGGCTTTTCCCATTAATTAATTATCGTCAAAAAACCTATTATTTACATACCCTATTTCAATTCAAGCCTATTTTATATTTAATTAATCCTACCACAAACAGTAAATAAAACAGAACATCAAGACCTGCAAAAACTGACGCCTGGAAAAAAGCAATTTCAAAAACAGTTAGAGTCCCTAAAACTGATCGAGATCATGTCAATAGTTGTGTAAATTTATTTTTCAAGCAGCGACCTTTCTGCG
>CBFDEC010000012.1:0-77757 GCA_965603725.1 uncultured bacterium
AAGTCTTCGCCTAAAGGCGAGGGTTTTTCTCCCATTCCCCGAGAAAGGACAATAACAAAATGATCGTAGCAGTAGGTCGGATTCTGTAGCGAACAAAGAGAGCAAGAAACCCGACACCACGCAGTTGTCCGCCTTCTCCCGCTGGTCGGAGGCCGACCTACTGACTTAGTTCATAATAATCGAAACATATCTCGCAGATGATTGGATAACCAAACGAAGCTTTGGGACGAGGGGGAGTTAGTATAAAATGAATTGACGTTACTATTATAAAGGCTTATATTTTTTATATAGAGGTAATATATGTCGGATCATTCAAGAGCTTTTGTTCCAATTGAAGCTTGGTGTTATAGTTCACCTTCGCTGAAATATTCGGGGAAAAGTATAGATATAGGATTAATGGCTGAGTCATTAATTTATTATGATAATATATATTTGAACATTAATACGCAACAAGACTTTGCAGAAATATTAAAGTGGTTCATAAATCAAGGTAAGTTTGAATTCTTTTTATCGCTATTAAGAGATGGGATAATAATAATTTATCACTATGCCTTTGCTACTGCGCCAATAAATAAAGATGATAAATACATTATAATGAATATTCAAGATGAAGAACAAAAGAAGAAGAATACTTTTATTGAGAGATTTGTATTTCACCACTTACTAAATGATATAGTTAATAATAAGCAAAGAAAGCTTATGGCAGAAGCTATTGAAGGAAATGTAATAGAAGTAAAAGCAGATGATTTTGGCAAACCTATTAAGAATGCGCGTGATGATTTCCAAAATCCAACTAAATGTTCGCTATTACTACAATCGTTGCTAGATGAGGTTTATCCTCTTATAGGATGGGGAAAAGACGTTAAAGTTAAAGTGACCATAGATAAATTTAGAGATCAACACCGAATTAATTGGAATATGAATTTAGATAAACTAATTGAGGGATTAGGGAAGAAAATAAACTTTTCAAATGCTACGCCTCTTGCTGCTGCTGCTGTATGCAACAGAACACTTCAAACTACATGTCAGTTAAAATGCGATGCCTTTATTAGCAATCCAATGGGTACGCTTTTAGGAGATAAACTTTATGAAACAGCCCATAGGTTTAAAAACACGAAAAGTATTATTGATAATTTAAAATTAGAAGTCGAATTCCCAGACATTAGATTTTTGGTAAATGGCGGCAGTTTAGATCTTGATAATATAATAAAGATCAGGAAACAAGCTGTTAAATTTCGAAAATGGCTTCAATCCGAAAATGATAGGGACCGCAATGCTATCATAGCATATCATAATGAAGTAGCCAAAGAAAGTGGCATAACAAAATTGGGCAGAACAACTATAAAGTTATTCGGTATTTTAGGTCCACCTGTTGTTGGTACAGTAATTGGAGACATAAAGGGAGGCATCTTAGGTGCAATCGCGGGTGCTTCATTCAAATTTATGGCTGAGCTAGGCTCGGGATTTGGCTCAAATTGGAAACCAGTGATTTTTGGAAACTGGCTTGATTCTTATATTAAGAATACTAGTGGAAAATAATTATGCTAATAAAAACGTGAATGTTCTTGCATATAGAGCAGTTAACCCCACCCTTCAGGTGGATAAATAACGAGTTCCCCTCTTGTTCCCAAACTCTGTTTGGGAATGCATTGGTGCCCCATCAGCTTGCTTTGGGAATCTATGGGTTAAATTGTCTTTGCACGCCCTGAGGAAAAAATAATCAATACCCATACATCTGCGGGTAATCCGCAACAGCAATCTCATGGATTCTGCCGTCGGTTTCACGTCTTAAAGCCAGGCTCGGTTTCCACTGCCCACGCTCACGAATGCAAAACATTGACCAGTCATACGGCGGAATCATCACATGCCAGCATACCCTGACCTCATACCGTTTGCTTAGAAAAGTCCAGTGCTCCACCACCAGTATGCCGGGATATGTAAAATACGATTGCCATTCCAGATCAGTCAGGTTGCCGAACTCGGGATTGTGAGTCTCCAGCCAGGGGAGAAACTCATTGCGTTTGACAACAGCCATTGAATCATCAGAAGCCCACCGGTTTATGACGTCAACCTCGAGCGGAATCCTGTATAACCCGCCGTTTTGCATTACATCCACTTGAATCTGATATAGTCTGGTTTCAATATCAGGAGAGGGATTGATAGTTATCTCGTGTATTCTGGAACTGTGGTTACCGAAATCAGATGTCAATACGGCGTTCAAATCGGGATGCGCATGAAGCGTTATCGCGTAATCATGCGGATAGACACTGGGCGTGATTGGATCGAGCAAACTGCGAAGTACGAAAATACCGCCGCCTGATGGGTAGCTTAAAATATACGAGTATTTCGATTCGAGCCGGTCGGAATGATTATCGATATCATATTGCGAAAACATCGCCAAATAATCATTTTGATTTCCCCGCTGCGGTGATACCGGCTTGTCGACGGAACAGTTAAAGCATAATGCAATAATGGCTAAAACCATTGGGAAAAGTTTAGCTATATTCATAATTTTCCTCCTTACTTATATCTACAATTATAGACGAAAAATATTCCGATTTGTTTCAGCGAAATCATTAAAAGGGCGGTTGTTCTTTTTTACCCTACGGCAAGTTGGTCAGCCTCCGGTTTCCTCGGGCGCAGAAAAGGCCGATAACGCATTATTCCCTTATTCCAGCCATTCCGGACTTGATCCGGCGGACAAAGTCCTTTTTTAATCCAGAAATATCTTCTGGTCGGCCAGGTGGTAGGTTAATTGACCGTGCTCTAGCGTCCTGTCCCGGAAATACATTCACATAGTCTTTTAATCTTCGCCAAGATAGAATCAGCTGTGGCTGTCCAGACGAACGGTCTTGTTTTGGAATTATACACCTGAACGAATTGTTCGATCTTTTTTACCAAAGCTTTAACGCTTTGAAAAGTTCCCCGACGGATAGCCCGCTGAGTTATAATATTGAACCAAATCTCGACCTGGCCACGGCAAATGAGTTTTCCAGCAACGTCTCGGTTCTCTTGAATCAGGGTGTCCCCCTCATCCCCACGCTCTCCGAATGGGGTATGATTATCCTGGCTTTGTTTTTGCTGGCTGTTGGGACAATCACCGTCATTCGCAGGCTGAGAAGCGCAGGCTCAGAAGAGGTTTAGGTAAAAAAGGGATGCCGAAAGACAGCCCTTGAAGTTCATAGGTTGAAGGCATAATAAGTAAAAAACCTCTTGACATTAAACAGAAATATATTATGTTTTTATCAATGAATTGATATAACGGCTCTGGATATAATTTAGGTATTTAGTTCTATGAAAAAACTAATCATACCGCCTCTTACAAGGGAAAGAAAATGAAAAAATCATTCATTATTGTGAGCGTTTTAGTTGCTTTTGCGTTTGCAGCCGCATCAGCAACTATTATCAACGTGCCCGATGATTACTTAACTATACAGGAGGGCATGGACGCCAGCTCCGATGGTGATACGGTGCTGGTGCAACCTGATACGTATGTCGAAAATATCAATTTCAATGGGCATAATATTGTGCTGGGTTCGTTGTTTTTAACGACAGAGGATACAAGCTATATATCAACAACTGTTATAGATGGAGATTCGGCCGGTTCAGTTGTAACTCTGGAAAGTGGAGAGGATAATGGAGCTGTTATTACAGGGTTTACGATCCAGAATGGCTATTCATATTCATTTGGGGGCGGAATATCTTGCGTTAATTCGAGTCCTCTCATCACCAAAAATCACATAAGTGGAAATAGTGCTACTGGTAGTCATCTGACGGATGGCACAGGTGGCGGGATTTGCTGCATTAATTCTAATGGGATTATTATAGACAATATTATTGCAGGTAATGAAGTTAATGGTAGTTTTTGGACGAATGGATATGGGGGTGGGATCTACTGTTATTATTCTAATGTTACGATTAGTCGAAATGTAATTTATGGAAACAATGTTTCAGGCGAGTGGGGATCTGGTGGCGGAATCGCTTTTTTACTTTCCAATGCTCTAATCGAATATAATATTATAACTGGAAATTTCGCATTCCATTGGGGTGGGGGCATCTTTTGCTATGAATCGAGCCCGACTTTGGTTAACAACACATTCAGTGGAAATTGGGCGCTTAATGCTTCAGGTGGTGGAATTTACTGTGAACTTGTTTCTAATCCCGTGATAACGAATACAATTTTTTGGGCAGATAGTGCATCATATGGTGCTGAGATTGATTTTGATGATTCATCATCACCTTATTTTACTTATAGCAATATCCATGGCGGTTGGCCCGGTGCCGGTAACATAGATGCTGAGCCTCTGTTTGTCGATCCAGAAAATGGTGATTTCCACCTTTTGGTCGGTTCACCCTGCATCGATACCGGCGATCCGGATTCACCGTTAGACCCCGATGGCACCAGGGCAGATATGGGAGCTTTTTACTTTGACCAATCGACAGGCATTGATGAAGAGTATTTATTACCTGCTGGTTTTACTCTTCAGCAGAACTACCCCAACCCATTCAACGCCACAACTACGATATCATTTGCTTTATCAGAACCACAGTTTGTATATATAAAAGTATACGACCTGCTTGGCAGAGAGGTTCAAACGCTGGTGAATGAACAAAGGCACGCAGGGATGCATGCTGTCGATTTTAATGGCTCTTTGCTTTCCAGCGGAATCTATTTCTATCGCTTACAGGCTGGTTACTTTACAGAATCAAAGCGGATGATTTTGCTGAAATAGACTTAATGTTTTGAAAAATTTTAGCCAAAAGTGTTAATTTTATGTCTTTAATGTAGGCAGTTAATCGCTAAACGAAAGGAGGTTTATATCTACTATCGTGAGCATTCTGTCAAAATGGCAATTGCGGTGATTTTTTCACTGATTATATCTATACCTGTATCAGCGACGATAATCTATGTACCTGCTGATTTTGCTCTTCAGCAGAATTACCCCAACCCGTTTAATATTTCAACTACAATACGATACACTCTTCCTGAACCATTACATATAACCATCGACATTTACGATATACTTGGGCGAAAAGCAGCAACTCTTATTGACAAACCGCAATTTGCTGGCTATCATCAAGTCGTCTGGAATGCTGAAGTATTCACCTCGGGGGTGTATTTATATAAAATAACAGCGGGAGATTTTACTGAATCAAGAAAGATGATTTTAACCAAATAGCGATTGGAGGTATTGCTATGAAACGTTTTAAAGAAAACACAATTATCTGGGCATTGCTTTTCCTATTAATCGGAACATCTTTTGCATTTGCTGATCAGTGGCAGTTTCTTGGTCTTTCCGGTATGGAAATTATATCAATTGAAGCCCACTCCTTTAATTCTGATTATATTTATGCAGGGACAGACAATAATGGATTATACATGACATCGGATGACGGTGAAAACTGGCATAATAAAATCGCTTCGAATGTGCCGATTTCCTTTATAGGCACCGACCCTCACTCGCCGTTTAATCTGTTTGCTATCGTCAGCGGTTCTTGGTCGGCTGGATTGTATAATTCAGACGATAACGGCGAAACCTGGCACCTGATAAACCATTTTCCATATCCGCACCGGCTGGGTTTTGATGCTGAGATCAGCGGTTGTATTTATATATGTTACCCGGGCGGTATCTTCACTTCAGTAGATTACGGATATGATTACCAAGATGCCAACAATGGCCTTACCGATCTAAACATCATCGATGTAATGGGACATGGCGTTAATGGTTATGAGGGATATGCAGTGGGAGAGGCATTTATAGCTCACACTGCTGATTTTGGCCAGGACTGGGAAGATTTAGGCGGTTTGTTTGGTCTTGAAGACTACAATCCAAGCCGAATTGCGTTCGAACCTAATGGTCCGGATACTTTGTATGTTGCCTGCTGGGCTTATCTGGCGCGGTCATTCGATGGCGGCGATTCGTGGGAATATACCGCTACTTCAACATCAGCAAATAAAGCGATTGCCTGCGATCCGCTTGATCCCGGTAAGATATATATCGGGTCTGATGGCGGCGGTGTGCTGGTATCCGATGATGCTGGAGCAAGTTTCAGTTTGATGAACGATAATCTGGGTAATCTAAACGTACATTGTTTGGCAATCGATTCCAATGAAAGACTATTGGCTGGAACAAGCAATGGAATCTATTATTACGATACTATGATCGATGTTACTTTAAACGATCATCTAATTCCTGACCAGCTGACCATAAATCAAAACTATCCAAACCCTTTCAACACCTCGACCTCGATTAGATATGAGCTACCAAAGAAGTCGCATATCACAATCGAAATTTACGATATCCTTGGGCGGAGAGTAACAACGCTTTTCGACGGCTTTCAGCTTGCGGGATACTATCAAACTGTCTGGAATGCAGAGAATATACCATCTGGCATGTATTTCTACAAGCTCCAGGCAGGAGATTATATTGAATCGAAGAAGATGGTATTGTTGAAATAAAAAAGGGGCTGTAAAATTTTCAATTGATTTTATAAATAATTTAAGGAGGAAAGATGAAAAAATCAGTTCAGTTGCATATAAAAACAACTATTCAATCGAATATTTCGGGGGTGACTTGTCCCGCATTCGAATCATGCAGGAATTCTTTGCGCGTAAAGGCGTAAAATACCTTAGTTCTATAAATCCGGGGATATATGAAGAGTTTGAATCGACCATACTGAGGGGTCGGAAACCAAAAATCAAATGCAATTACCTTGGCCGTTTGAAGGCCATTTTAAATTATGCTGTATCCTGGGGGGTACTGGAAAGCAATCCTCTGGCTAAAGTTAAAATGCCGAAGGTCCCTGAGACGTATCATTTCTTCAGTAAGAAGGAAGCTGAGGCTCTAATCGAACATGCTAAAGAACCGTTAATATCTGGTATAGTGATTCTCGTCTGCACCGGATTAAGAAGATCTGAATTGTATAATGTTCGTTGGCGCGATGTAAATTATGGAGACAAATCAATTCGGGTCTGGCCTTATGATGGATTTATCCCGAAGGGGAAAAGAATAAGGACTATCCCACTAAACCCAAAGGTTCTTGAAGTGTTAAAAATGCTGAAAGAATAAAACAATGAATCCGAATTAGTCTATAGGCCTTGTGAGAATATCCGTACACTAAGAAAGAATTTCAAAAAGTCAGTTAAAAAGCTAGGCATGCAAGGTACGCTTCATGATCTCCGACACACATTCGCTTCTCATTTAGCCATGGCCGGAGTTCCAATTCCAGTAATCCAAAACCTGGTCCGGCATACGGACATTAAAACCACAATGAAATACGCTCACTTATCATAGAATCAAAATCAACTCGCAATCGAAAAACTGCCATATTGACTGGGACCATACTGAGACCATAATTGTTGTAAGTTATTGATATTTATAGAGGGTTATTCACCCTAAATTGGCGGGAAAACCCCATGAAAAACAAAGGCTTCCGCAAGTCTTTCAACGACTTACGGAAGCCTTAATCATGGCGGGGCCGAAGAGACTCGAACTCTCGACCTCCTGCGTGACAGGCAGGCGTTCTAACCAAACTGAACTACGACCCCGTTAACCTATTTTCCGAATCGAAATCACATTAATTATCGGCGTTAATATCCTTTCCAATAGATTTTGACGAATTGGAAGTCTTCAGCGAACGTTTTGTAATGAGAATTGCCGCTGGCAGAACCCCACAGTATCCGATAACCAGCAATATGGGTGCGACAGTAATATCTCCGGTAGCCAGAAAAATATAGCCGACAACTATCATTCCCAAACCGACAGCCATGAGAATATAATTTATTTTCCCGAACCCCAAACTACTGTCGGTTTTTTTTGCTTTTCTTGAAAGTTTACCTTTTAAATTCATAACACCGCCAATTGCCAAAATTATACAACAGTCGAAGTTATTTAATTATCATGAAAAGTCAAGCAGTTTTTAGAGATGCTAAGTATAAGGCTGATTATATTAAGAGGGCGGCCCGGACAATAGTACAAAAAATAGTCATTACAGATCTGCAAGAAGCCCGTTCTTTACCAACTCAAACCGTTTGACAGTATTCTGCCGGTAAACGATTTTAAATACCTCGGCATTTTTTCGGGATTTGATAATTTCATATCTATCGTTTGTAACTTTAATACAAGCATTATCCTCAAGGGCGATTCCTGTTATTTTATTTTTAGCTATCAACTTGCTGAAAGCCTTCTTACGACCGCTTTCGGTCGAGTAGTGGACATTGCAGGCAAAACTGACCAATCCCAGGCACCTGACAGCAGTCCAGCGGTTTTTAAAGGCGTTGGACAACCCGAGAGAAAACCAGCAGTTGGCTCCAGCCGACAAACCCGCCATCATAACCCCGTTTTTCCAGGCTCGCTTAAGCATTTTGTCTACGTTATATTTATGCCACATCCGCATCATCGACGGGGTCGAGCCCCCACCGACATAAACTAAATCACACCAATTGATCTTTTTAGCTATGACAGATTTTGATGAGACTCCACCATATAGGTATAAAACATCGGTGTCGCATCCCAGCCTTCGACCGTAAATTTCTGCAAAAGTTTCGTAATATTCGGGATCGTCTCCGGAGGCGGTTGGAATAAACAAGGCACGCGGTTTACTTTTAATGCGTCCCTCACGGATTTTTGCTGCAGCTACAATTTGTTTATCGATGGCAAGTGTTTCTAATTCGGACAACTCGCCGCCGCCAATAGCGAAAATTGTGGTGATAAGAGGGGGCATGGTGTATGTATTAAATATTAATTTATTTCACCTTATAAACTAAGCTTTGCAGAATTTCAAGATTTGCTTCTATAATCATTATTCCATCTTTTTCGATTAAATTAATCAATCTATTTTCAGAAAGCTTTTTGATATCCCTGCTTCGAGTACTGATACTAACATTAGAGTAAAGAGCTCTTACAGAAGGCGATGATATAAAATCTCTATACGGCGTTATACCAATTTGTACAAGAATTTCTAAAAAGTGCACCATCCGCTTAGTTAGAATATTTGGTACTTTTTTGTTCTCTCTGTGTAAATAATGGATATAATCAGAAAACATTAGAACACTGACTTTTCGTTTTACTCTATCTTTAATAGCACTCAATTCTTCGACTAATCCCTTTAAACCAAACTTAATGAAGTTTGTAACATTGCAGGTTCTACGCACATCTCGCAGTTCCGCAAGATATCTGTCCTTATCTTTGACCCAGAAATTTGCCAGCACATAAAAGAAATGTTGATGTAAAATATCATTTGATAAAAGACAATATGATTCTACTGCTCTGGAGGTTCGACCATTTCCATCAAAGAATGGGTGTATTTCAGTTAGATAATAATGCGACAATAAAGCACGAATAACGGGATGATTATCTAAACCTTCCGACTTCCCATTATACCATTCAATAAATTGATTTACAGCAAGTTCAACAGAAGCCTGGTCTGGAAAAAGGGATGGCAATTTAGGCACACCAAATTCAACCTGGTCATTTCTTAAATGCCCGGGTTTGTTGGAAATATGGCGTATGTCTCTTGTTGTTAGAGTATGAATTTGACGCAGAAATGGAAGTGAAATATCAGGATTCTTATTATTAGCAACATGCTCATTAATAAAATTATAAACCTCTCGGGAATTCTGAACTTCCTGCTCAGCTTTTTGCAATGCATATTTCTTATCAGCTTTTTCGAATACAGCTTTTATTTCTTCTTCCGTTAACTGATTGCCTTCAATGGCAGTTGTACTTCCCACAGCTCTTATTATTTCATCTCGCAATATTGAGTCTTTAACAAATGGAAATGCCGGCATCTCTACTATAAAAGAATGCAGACTTATAACATTGCTAATTAATTGAATATCCTCTAAAATGTCATTTTTTTTAATATCAAACAGGTTAAATTCTAAAAGCCTATCTGCTGTTAAAGTCATTCTGCAATCCTTTTTGTAATCCTTTTTGTAACCCTTTATGCAACAATATTTGCAATACTAATCTATTGATCCTTATAATATTATAGAATATTTATCGTATTTATGCAACAAATATTTATAAATGATTTGCATTCATTTTTGATCTATATTTTTAACAGAGCGATTATCTGTCCCTACTCTTTCCTCCCCGCCAAACTCACCAGCCACACCACTGCCAGCGACAGGAAAAACCCGGGCACCAGTTCATATAATGCATTCGATAAGGCCGGGATATTTTTCCAGATTACTACAGTCAAAAAGCCAACGACCATGCCAGAGATGGCGCCGGTCGAGGTGACCCTTTTCCATAACAGCCCCAGTATCAATGGCGGGGCAAATGCTGCTCCCAGGCCGGCCCAGGCATAAAGCACAAATGAGAATATCACCCGCTTTTCAGTCAGCGCTAACAGCATTGCCAGGATGCCCAAAACACCTACTGCCAGACGATCGATATTGACCACATGACGGCTGTCGAGGTCTTTGCCGGTGAGACGGGCATACAGATCATGAGCGATTGAGGATGAGGCCACCAGAAGCTGACTGTCGGCGGTCGAGCAGATTGCCGCGAGCACTGCGGCCAGCATCAAGCCGGCAAGAACACCCGGCAGAAGCTGAATCGAGATGATCGGCAGAGCCTGTTCGGCATCCCCAAGATGGCCAAATACAGCCCGGCAGGCCAGGCCAAGAAATACTGCGCCTGTGAAGACAAACACGCCCCAAAGCATTGCTATAATGCGCCCGCGTTTTATTGCGGCCTCATCCTGAGCGGCCATAAACCTGATTATCACATGGGGTTGGCCAGGATAACCAAGCCCGATGCCAAGCCAGCCGATTACCAGACCCAGCGCCATAAATCCGACTTTATTACCGGTTATTTTAACCAGATCTGGATCCGCTGCGGCAAGCCTGCTGAAAACCTCCCCCAGCCCACCGCCATGTGAAATCACCAGAATCGGCAGAAACACTAAAGCCAGCCACATCAGTATACCTTGAATAAAATCAGTCCAGGCAACCGCCCGGAAACCGCCGCTGACCGTGTAGACCACGACTATTACTACTCCGATTAATACACCAACAGAGTATTTAATGTGAAAAACGGCTTCGAACGCTTTTCCGGCGGCATTAAACTGAGCCGCCACGTAGGCCGTCATCATGAAAAATATAACTACAACCGAAACCCAGCGGATTATCAGAGCCTTATCCTTATAAATCGAGGCTAACAGGTCGGGTATTGTATACACCTCGTGTTTGGATGTATACTTATTCACCGGACGAGCCATCACCCACCAGTTGAATATATAGCCAAGCAGGCATCCCGGCGCCACCCAGATAGCGGCCAACCCCTCTGTAAAAGCGGTACCCACCAGGCCCAGTGTAACCCATCCCGACTCCGAGGAAGCCGAAGCCGACAGGGCCGTCACCCAGGCGCCCAATCCCTTACGAGCCAAAAGATAATCCGAGGTGGAACGGGAGGCAAACCTGGCAGAATATAGACCGACTGCGATTATGCTCGCTGTGTAAACAATAAACGATACGGTTAGTGTCCATGATGTTTCCATTTAGCGCCTTCGAGTATTTTGTTCATTAAAGTCAAAATTCACGCATATTAATTTCAGTTCAAACTAAAATCGTGTTATTTTACAACGAAATATTCAGGGTGACAACCTTTTAAATGAAAAGATGAGAACTAAAACCGATTATTTAAAAACAGCTTCATTGATATCAATTGAGCAAAAAAAACCGGCCTGGCTGGCCGGTTATAGAATTTATTGTCGGTATTAAAGGCTACTCGATAATTTCGATACAACCCTCGGGGCAGCTATCGGCCGCATCCCGGCAATCCTCTTCGGCATCCTCCGGAACTTCTTCAATAATGACTTTAGCCTTATCATCCTCCATCTCGAAAACCTCAGGGCAAAGATCCGCACAAATACCGTCACCGCTGCAAAGATCATGATCGATTTTAACCTTCATACAAGTCCTCCTGGTTGGTTTCAATTACCAGCCTGCTCAACAAAGCAGGCTTTGTTCATTTTCCTATTGCTGGCGAATATAGGTTTGAACTGTTTTCCTGTCAAGCAATACGACAGTTAAAACAAAAATATTTTTGCACAAAACCCTATTGGCCTAACTTTTTAAAATGTAGCGGCTTAATCTGTTAAAAAAATACAGCTTATTAAAACTGCTGGATTCCCTCAAGAATGTTATGGTCTATAAGAATATATTTGTCCGCAGCCTGTCTGAGCAAATATGAGCCGCCAAGATTGGCCACTTCGACATGTTTGCCCAGTTCCTTGACCTTTTCTACAATTAGAGCAAAATCCTCATCACCGGAAATCAATATCGCGGTATCATAATTGTCTTTGAATGCAAATGTCAGCATATCTACAACTATATGAGTATCGACGCCCTTTTCAACGTAGGTGGGCGTTGAAATAAAAGTGCCATCAGGGAGGTTATGACGAACAATCCTTCTCTCAAGACGGCCAAATCTCTTGGTTAGGTAAGGCACCGAATCGAGAGAATCGAAAAATGATTGTTGAAGGCGATGTTTTTCCTCATCATCTTCCCTGTTGAGAGGGGCATTATAATAATATGTTCGAATCAGATGTCTGTCGCCAACCAATCTTCGTGCAAATTTATCGAACTCAAGATTAGTCTTACCAATAACGTTCTTTAAACTATGATACAGGTTGTTGCCATCGATAAACACCATAACCCGTTCGTTATAAACAGGTCTTACAGTTCCATGATATTGCGGCATGATCATTATTTCCACTCCTTAAATTACACGTAAATAAATTTCGATAATAATTCTAAATTTCCCACATAAAATTATGAATAAAATCAACTTATTTATTCAATTTTCATATTTTCTTTACATAAACATCACTCCTTTTTCTGATAATCACTGACTTTTAATTGCAAACCTTTCAAAGAAAATACCAATAGCTATCCCAAATAACCCAATTTTATATAACCATATAATCTGGTTTGAATCAATTATCACGGTCAGTATTTAATACCTGCTTTTATTATATCTTTTCCTTTATAACCCCCTTCCTCGTGATATTACGAGATGGGGTGCAATATACATATCTAAAATATAAATTATTTCCCATATTTCAAGCAAAATTTTAAATTACACAATAATCAGCTAAAATGTATCAATCAATATTTGTGTGCAAAGAATTTCATTGTAATTTGCATATTGCGTATTTATCTCGTTGGAAATTTCGCATCTGCTTTACCAAGCGCCGATTTTATTACATTTATTATTATATTATTCAATGAGTTAGGCCTTGTTTGATTATTGTTGAACAGATGGCCTTATTTTTGATTAATATTTTATCAAACAGGAGGAAAACATGAAAAACAGATTTATTGATTTGTTAATAGGGAAAAATAGACAATCTGAAAAGAAAGCTTTATCAGATTCATATTCAATATACCCGGATTCCGACCCGTCAAGGTATAATCCCTGGGATGATAAACCGCTTAAGGACGATAAAGAAGAATAACTATTTCAATATATCTTCTGCTCTTCAATCAATCCCCCTTTCCCCGGGGGATTTTTATTGATAAAAAGAAAAAATCAGATAAATTTACATTATGCCTAAAAACAATAATGACCCGGTTGAAATGCCGATTAACGGCGCCCTCGATTTGCATACTTTCCCGCCAAAAGAGATTAAACAACTGGTGCCGGATTATATTGAAGCCTGCCTGGATAGAGGCATATATCATTTAAGGATTATTCACGGTAAAGGAACCGGCACTCTAAGACGGATTGTTCATAGTATCCTGAAAGAGCATCCTGCAGTGATCGATTTTCATCATGAGGAGGGTTCAGGCGGCGGCTGGGGGGCAACGATAGTTGAGCTGAAAAAAGATATCAAGCAGTAGGTTGGAGATCCTACAGATCCGTAGGACTTATCCCCCAACATGATTGCTGCCGGATAAATCCAATGGACACTGCGTGCCGACCGCCTACTTTTAAAGAATTATCTGGACGTTAGCGGCTGGTGTATGTCCTCATGCACCAGCTTAAACAATGGCAGACGAGACGTCCGCCATCCACAAAATCCGCCTATGGCGGATGCCAGCACATGCTAAGATTCGTTAATAATGCGACATAATTGTTTGTGTAATTTTCCGGAGATAATATTACGGCCGTTTTTTCACCCGAACGCCACATCCAGAGTCATCATCACCGCGAAACCCAGCATAGCGCCCATAGTTGCCGCATGGGAGTGGCCGCCGGCCTGCGATTCCGGAACGAGCTCTTCGACAACGACAAAGATCATGGCTCCTGCCGCAAAGGCCAGAGCATAGGGAAGTACAGGACGGGCAATAACAACTAAGCTGGCGCCGATTACGCCTGCCACCGGTTCGACAACCCCCGAGAGTTGACCATACCAAAAACTTCTCAAACGGGATATCCCCTCACGACGCAGCGGTACTGAAACCGCGATCCCTTCTGGAAAATTCTGAATACCGATTCCCAAAGCCAAAACGACCGCGCCTGCCAGCGCCGCCGATGGGTAACCCGCGGCTGCTGCTCCAAAAGCAACACCAACCGCCAGACCTTCCGGGATGTTGTGAAGAGTTATTGCAAACACCAACAGCGTAGTCCGCTTCCATTTGGTATGTAATCCCTCGGCCTGATCTGTATTTTTGTCACGGTGAAGGTGCGGCAGAAGACGGTCTGTCAAACGCAAAAACAACGCCCCAAGCAGAAAGCCCACAGTAGCAGGAACCCAGGCGGGAATCGATTTGCCCTCGGACATCTCAATCGCCGGTGCCAGTAAAGACCAATAGCTGGCAGCAATCATTACGCCGGCGGCAAAGCCGAGCATGGCATCGAGTGTCCTCCTGCTCATATCACGGGCTAAGAAAACTACACTGGCGCCAAGGGCGGTTACAAACCAGGTGAAACAGGTGGCTATTAAGGCCTGAATGATCGGGCTTAGACTTTTAAACCAGGTTATTATATCCATTTGTTAATAATTATAGCAGACAAGACGACCTGATGTAAACTGAAATGATATTCAAAAGTACAGTGGAATTTAGCGATTAGTTGCCAGATGAAGTCATGATTAATTCAAATAGATACTGGAGAATAGACAAAGTATTAGCAGCATCCAGCATGCAATTTCATTTTCCAAATGATGCAATGGCTTCCTCAAGGGCAATGCGAACAGGTGTATAGGTGACACCTAATTCTCTTTCCACCTTGCTGCCATCGACTATAAAACCCTCTTTCATCACCCTGATTTGGTCCCTTGACATTCCCCATATAGGCGGTTTCTTGATTATGTCTGCTAACCATGTCAAAAGCCTGGCGTTTACCAGAACAACAAAATCGGGAAGGCGTATCTTTGGCAGGGTGACCCCCGAGATTTCCTTAATCATCTCGTTGAGCTCTCTTAATGACAGTTGGTGCTTACCTACCAGATATTTCTCACCGATGTTGTCTTCCTTCTCTGCCGCCCTAACAATAACTTCGGCTACATCCCTCAGATGTACCCAGGTCAGGACAGACTCATGAAATATAGTTGCTGGCAAGCGGCGATTGATTAGATCTTTGATATACTTACCGGTGGCTTTCGTGTCACCGGGACCCAGAACCGCACAGGGATAAACAACAACAAGCGGCAATCCTTTTTTATCAAAAAGTTCCCAGGCGATTAGATCTCCTTCATACTTTGTTTGGAAATATTCGCTGAAGCGAACAGGGCCAACAGGGCTTTCCTCGATAAAAGGACAATCCGTTGGTTTGCCATATATTCCTCCAGTGCTTACATGCACAACTTTGGAAATGCCTATTTCCAAAGCACATTCCATAATATTTCGGTTACCTTCGACATTAACATCATTATAAATTTTATTATTGGATTCCCAGAATGAGTATATATTTGCCAGATTGATGACCCAATCGCAACCTTTCATACCTTCAAAAAGAGAATCCTTATTTGTCAAATCCCCTGTAATTAGCGTAATCCCAACTCCTCAATCGCATGAATCCGACTGCTTTTCCTGACAAGGCAGTATAGTTCATGTTCGGTTTGCGCCAGACGTTTAACTAAGTGCGTTCCAATAAAACCTGCAGCCCCTGTAATAAATATTTTCATATATTCCTTCCTCCTACATGCATGTTAGATGATATCGCCTATTAATAAACAAACGTTCCGTTGAATCCCTATATTTCATACAATTATACCTTAATGTTGTTTTGAATACAACTAAAACACTCTATGATCTCTATAATGCTTTTGTGCTGTCGGAGGTTACTTCCGACAACTCTGGCAGAAGAATCCGCCTATGGCGGATGCCAGCACATGCTAAGATTCGTGAATAATGCAGATTAGGTTACGTTTTTGAAAAGACTGAAGATTTTCCTGTTGTATGCAATGGGGTTGTTTTTATAACAGTAAGTTGGGAGCCTATCCCCCAATAATAGCTGTCTGTGGACATGTGCCGCCCACAGGAAATTATATTTTAATCATGGATAAAGCTTCATCGAATGGAAGCAATCGAGTCTTCAACATTTTTCTGGCCTTATCAATTTTCAGTCCGCCTTTTAGCGGTCTTTTGGCTTTCTGGTTTAATTTCTCTGTAGTAGTTGGCTGGATCAATCCCTGATTGAGATTGAAATGTTCGGCGGTTTTCAGCGCTATTTCATATCGGGAGAGGTAATCTGCTCCTCCGATATGAAGTATTCCGTTAAATTCGCTCAGGGCGGCTTCAATTGCCGCCTCGGCTAAGTTGCCGGCTTGGATGGGATTGTTGAACTGATCAGTTACTATATGCAATTTCTTCCCTTTTTGTAAGCTGTCTATCAGGCCCGTGATAAAATTATGCCGGATATTTCTGCCGGTACCGAAAAGGACATTTGTACGGATAATAATATGTTCCCTGCCTGACTCAGCAAGGACAGCTTCTGATTTCAATTTCGTTTCGCCATGATAGTTAATAGGGCCAGTTTGGTCTTCTTCAGCATAAGGACCATTGATGCCATTGAAAACATAATCGCTGGAAAAATGAATAAGCTTTTCAGCCTTCGTTGTCAGCAGGTTTTCAACCAGGCCGACGTTTAATGTATAAGCCTGCTTGCGGTTCTGTTCGCAGGCATCGACATCAGTAGTGCCGGCACAGTTGAAAACAAGTTCAGGGGCAAAATCATCAATGACTGGTTTGACTGTATCAAATTTCGTTAAATCTTCTTTGATATATTCCAGGTTTCGATGCGGATCGAACGGGTTGACTGCAATATCTATGGCTAAAATGTTAAATTCATCAATTAGATTATTTACAAAGTGTTGTCCCAGAAGTCCGGCCCCCCCGGTGACAAGTATATTTCTCAACTGCGCTCCCGATAATGGATTTTGTAAAATTTTTGATATTCGCCGCTTTGAACATCATGCAGCCATTTATCGTTGTCACAATACCATTTTATAGTCTTTGCCAGCCCCTCGGTAAAATCCATCTCGGGTTGCCAGCCGAGTTTTTCTTTAGCCTTAGCGGAATCTAATGCATAGCGGCGATCATGTCCCGGACGATCCTTCACATGCTTAATCAGACTCTCCGGTTTATTGAGGAAGTTAAGGATGCTTTTAGTTATCTCCATGTTGGTCATCTCGTTGCTGCCGCCCAGATTGTAAATCTCGCCGTCTTCGGCCTTTTCCAATGCCGCCAGTATCCCCCGACAATGATCCTCGACATACAGCCAGTCACGAACATTAAGACCGTCGCCATACAAAGGCAGGTGTTCATCGTTTAGAGCTCTCGTTATAAAAAATGGAATAAGCTTTTCGGGAAACTGGTATGGACCGTAATTGTTGCCGGCGCGGGTTATTACTACTGGCATTTCGAACGTTTTAAAATAAGAACGGCAGATAAGGTCGGCTGAGGCTTTGCTTGCGGCATAGGGTGAGTTCGGCAAAAGAGGCGACTTTTCGCTGAAATAGCCCTCTGAGCCAAGAGAGCCATAAACCTCATCGGTAGATATTTGAAGAAACCTTTTAGCCCCGGTTTCCAATGCATAGTCTAATAACAAACGGGCGCCCAGGATATTAGTTTGTAAAAACAGAGCCGGATCATACAGCGACCGGTCGACATGAGATTCGGCGGCGAAATTAATAACATAGTCGAAACTATTGCTAAAAATATTTTTCACATCGTCAGGATCGGTGATATCGCCTTTGACAAATCGGTAATTATTGCTATCGCTGATATCTTCAAGGTTTGCCAGGTTGCCTGCATAAGTTAAATAATCAAAATTAACGATATTCCATTCGGGACGGTTTTTCAGTATGAAATGAATGAAATTTGAACCTATAAAACCGGCTCCTCCGGTTACCAGAAGTCTCATAAAATATCCCTATTAATACTAATAATCTTTTCGAGACCAGTCATAGGGGATTTGATCAGTGTGCGCATCAAGCCTGAACTCATCCGGGTTATCACGGTTATATGCTTTAGTAGGAACATTGATCATTATTGCTTCTTCAACGGATATCACTTTGAAACCGTGATAAACATGAGAGGGAATAACTATTAATGCTGGATTATGTTCACCGATAAAGAACTCATTGAGCATCTTAAATGTAGGCGATTCTTTGCGAGCGTCATAAAGCACGAGTTTCACCATGCCTTTTATACAAAAGAAATAGTCCTCCTGCAGTTTATGAAAATGCCAGGCTTTTACAACACCGGGATAGGCTGTCGTAAAATATGCTTGTCCAAAATTTTTAAAGATATCATCATCAGACCGCAATATTTCAGCCAGACGTCCACGCTCGTCGACATTCACTTTAAGCAACTTGGTCTTTACACCATCAATCAGTTTCATTTATTACCCATATATTTGACACATTGTCAGAATTTATAATTTATTTACACCCCGTTTGCGAACAAAATTAATAGTATCATTATATTCATCAATAGACTCTCCCGCGTCCGCCCAGCGGCCGGTCAGCCTTGTGTATTTCATCAAGCCCATGTTGATATAAACATTATTAACATCGGTAATCTCCAACTCGCCTCGCCTGGAGGGTTTAAGAGTTTTGACTATGTCGAAAACCTGGTTGTCGTACATGTAAACACCAATTACCGCTAAATTGCTTTTGGGCCGTTTTGGTTTTTCGACGATCTTAACGACCTTTTTCCCTTTTATCTCGGCCACGCCATATTCCCCGGGATTATTGACTTTCTTTAAAAGAATCATCGCCCCCTTTTCCTGTTTCTTAAACCGGACAACAACCTTGTTAATGTTATTTTCAAGGATATTGTCGCCAAGAATAATTACCACTTTTTTGCCCTCGGCAAAATATTCGCATAATCCTATTGCCTCGGCAATGCCGCCCTCCTTAGCCTGATATGTAAAGTCCAGATGTTTTAAGCCAAATTCCGAACCGTTGCCCAAAAGCTTTAAGAAATCACCGGCATTGCTGCCGCCGGTTACAATCATTATTTCTTTTATCCCGGCATCTACCAGTGTCTGTATGGGATAATAAATCATAGGTTTGTCATATACAGGCAAGAGATGCTTATTAGTAATTCTGGTCAGCGGGTGAAGTCTTGTGCCAAGACCTCCGGCAAGAACAATACCTTTCATAAAAACTCCTTATTTGAAATATAAGCTGATTTTTTCATAAGTCAAGAATTATCAAACATAATAACGCTGGTCGCAATGACTGAATATAATGAAATTAATTGCGAAACAATACGTTAGTGTCAGATTAAGTCTTAGCTATTTCAATTAATAACTGACGGCTTTCAATCAACGATGATGAAATATCACCGTATTCATTAATATCTTCTTTCATTTTATTGTTCTTTGATATTTAGATGTCTCAATATATCAGATACAACTGCTTTTGGTGTGAATTTGGCATCAAATACATTTGCATTTGATTCGCCCAGTGCCATTTGTTTGTCTGGATTATCTAATAATTTAATAGCTTCTTGGACGATTGCTTTTGGATTATCATAAGCAAATTGCTCATTAAAATATTTATTATTCATAATATTATCTTTATTATTATGGATTGTCTGACCTACAATGGGCATCCCCAGCAATAGCAATTGACCAAACTTAAATGACAAACAGTTATGTAAACCCCTTACATAAATTGCAATTCTGGATTTGGCCAAGCAACCTAAATACTCCTTTAGAGAGTATGGCTTTAATTGAAGATCAGCATATTTGTCGGGAACTATTTTTTTATGACTGGCGAATCCAACTAACGAATTAATATTAGGATATTTTTGAATTTCTTTCATAATCTGATAACGGAGCACATTGTCGGCAGAATGTACTTTTTGATTATAGAAGTTTAGGACAAAGAATATATCAAGATTCTTTTCGGAACTGCGCATTTGCCTTATTTGCTCTAAGGTTAACATTCCTTTAAGCATTCTGACCCTCCGTACAGCATCTCTCATCGTCCACGCTACTGCACTACATGGAATAATTTTAGGGAAATATGGTAATAATGTGGGGCATTTTATGGGAAAGAAGAGGAGTGCAGGAATAATTTTGTGTGCAAACTCTCTCAAGTTGAGGTCGTTATTTATTGCATCTATGTTATAGTTAACTTTAAAGTAATATTTAACTTTCTTAAGTAGAGGTAAATGATAACCATTTCCTTTATTAGGGTTGGCATCACAACTATCACGTGTATCTATGCAAAAATAGAATTCCTCATTAGGTAGCTTAGCTTTAAATAAACAAATAGAAAATAGAATCTCTTTCCATTTGTCACCCATTATTTGATCAAAAAGTAATGGAGGTACTTTTTTTGATACGATAAATTTGTAGAGAAACGTTTCCGTATTTTGATGAAAACCAGTCAGGAAATAGCTGGAATATTGTAGGTTATTAAAATCATAATAGATAATGTGATCGTTACTTCTCATGCTTGACCTCTTTCATAACAAGAGGTATTGTTTGGCCTGCAAAATAGCCAGCTTGATCTGCCCTTTGAACCAACATCGCAGATTCCACAGAATGCAGGATTTGAGGGATCAGAAATATCTAATATATAAAAGGAATCGTAGGCGATTATGTAGCAGTAAGTTCCAGAGACGAAAACGCTGCGAACAAAATTAATAGTATCATTATATTTGTTAATGGATTCTCCGGCATCTGCCCAGCGGCCGGTCAGCCTTGTGTATTTCATCAAGCCCATGTTGATATAAACATTATTAACATCGGTAATCTCCAACTCGCCTCGCCTGGAGGGTTTAAGAGTTTTGACTATGTCGAAAACCTGGTTGTCGTACATGTAAACACCAATTACCGCTAAATTGCTTTTGGGCCGTTTTGGTTTTTCGACGATCTTAACGACCTTTTTCCCTTTTATCTCGGCCACGCCATATTCCCCGGGATTATTGACTTTCTTTAAAAGAATCATCGCCCCCTTTTCCTGTTTCTTAAACCGGACAACAACCTTGTTAATGTTATTTTCAAGGATATTGTCGCCAAGAATAATTACCACTTTTTTGCCCTCGGCAAAATATTCGCATAATCCTATTGCCTCGGCAATGCCGCCCTCCTTAGCCTGATATGTAAAGTCCAGATGTTTTAAGCCAAATTCCGAACCGTTGCCCAAAAGCTTTAAGAAATCACCGGCATTGCTGCCGCCGGTTACAATCATTATTTCTTTTATCCCGGCATCTACCAGTGTCTGTATGGGATAATAAATCATAGGTTTGTCATATACAGGCAAGAGATGCTTATTAGTAATTCTGGTCAGCGGGTGAAGTCTTGTGCCAAGACCTCCGGCAAGAACAATACCTTTCATATTTACTCCATTTCTATTCAATATAGTAGTGAACTTCTCAGAATCAAGAACTTTGTTTAAATGCAGACATCGGCAATAGACCTGCATTTGCAGTTTAAAGCACAACTTTATTTGTGATAAATGCGCTTAGCTTCATTAAAAATCTAATTTTTAAGCCGTTATTTCCGATAATGTTAAGAGGTTGTCTATAAAAGAGCTTAAAAAAACGTGTGCGAAAATAACGAGAACCTGGCTTAGCTTATAATCAGGAGATATATTAATGTTTTCAGGAAAATCAATATTAGTAACCGGAGGCACAGGAACGTTTGGCAAGAGTTTTATTAATACAGTTCTTGAAAAATACCCACAGGTTAAGAAGATAATTGTTTTTTCACGAGACGAACTGAAACAGTTTGAAATGCGTGATAAATATCCTGAATCCCGATACCCGCAGATGCGGTTTTTTATCGGTGATGTACGCGATAAAGACCGTGTTAAAAGAGCTCTGGAGGGAGTCGACTACGTCGTGCATGCCGCCGCATTGAAACAGGTGTCGGCATGCGAATACAACCCGTTCGAGGCGGTTAAAACAAATGTGCTTGGAGCTCAAAATATTATCGAAGCCTGTATGGATCAAAATGTTAAACGAGTAGCGGCGTTAAGCACAGATAAAGCGGCGGCGCCAATCAACCTTTATGGGGCAACGAAGCTCTGTTCAGATAAGTTGTTTGTTTCAGCCAATAATTTCAGAGGAAGTAAAGATATCCGGTTTGCGGCGGTTCGCTACGGTAATGTTATGGGAAGCCGGGGCAGCGTGATACCATTCTTTTTGGAAAAACGTAAAGAAGGGGTATTGCCGATAACCGATACCAGGATGACCCGTTTCAATATAACGCTCAGACAATGTATCGAACTGGTGCTGTTTGCTCTGGCTAATATGTGGGGCGGAGAAATCTTTGTGCCAAGAATCCCCAGCTACCGTATTCTCGACCTTCTTAAAGCAATTGCTCCGGATTGCGATTATAATGTCACAGGCATTCGCCCCGGAGAAAAGCTTCACGAGCAGATGATCACCGAGACCGACGCAATTAATACTCTCGAATTTAAAAACTATTTTGTCATACTGCCATCAATGACTCTCTGGGATGTTGATAAATATATAGAAAAGTTCGGGGGAAGCCGATGCGCTCACGGTTTTTCCTATGGCAGTGGAACGAATACCGAGCGGTTGACTGTAGATGAGTTACGCAGACTAATCCGCGAGGAAGTTGATCCGCAGTTTTCAATTGAATATATCCCAACCGCTGTAAAAAGTCGCCGGAAATTAAAGTTAAAGATGGTCCGCCCGGAGATGAAGGATGTCTTAGCCGGTAGTTAATTATATCAGGAAGTATCAATATCGTTTTAATGAATCAAATCATAAAACAAGTAGTCGGTTTATGGCAACAATGACCCAGAGTCATACAGGGTTCTTGCCATATGGAAAACATCACGTTTCCGAGGCCGATATCGAGGCCGTTATAAAAGTACTAAAATCCGACCGGCTGACCCAGGGACCTGGAGTTCCGGCATTTGAGAAAGCACTGGCTGAAAAGGTGGGAGCATCATATGCGGTGGCCTGTTCCAGCGGTACAGCCGCCCTCCATCTGGCAATGCTTGTGTTAGGTATTGGTCCCGGGGATGAGGTCGCGACTTCCTCAAACACTTTTCTTGCCTCGGCTAACTGTGCGCGATTCGCAGGAGCGGAAGTTCGCTTTATTGATATTAATCCCAGCAATGGCCTGATCGACCCGGAGGCGCTCAGCAAGGTTCTACAAGCCGATAATAAACATAAAATAAAGGCTATCATACCTGTTCATTTTGCCGGTCAGCCGGCTGAATTAACGACAATACATGCTCTCGCCAGTGAGCATAGTGCTAAAGTCGTCGATGATGCATGTCATGCAATTGGCTCATGGTATGAACATGACGGTCAAAGACATAATCTCGGCGGATGCCATCATAGCGATATGACGGTCTTTTCGTTTCATCCGGTCAAACATGTAGCAATGGGAGAAGGTGGAGCAATCACTACAAACCGGCCGGAGCTGGTAGAGAGACTTCAACGATTTCGCAATCATGGCATACAGAAAGGGAATTTTTCAAACGATAAATATTCCCGATCGCGGCAAGGGGAAATTAATCCCTGGTATTATGAAATGCATGAATTGGGCTGCAATTACCGTCTAACAGATATTCAGGCGGCGCTGGGACTAAGCCAGTTGGAACGACTTAGCTGGTCTCTAAAACGGCGAAATAACCTGGCCGATTACTATCGAGAATTGATTGGAAATACATTCCCTGATGGCGGAATCTGTCCGCTTGACGTGCGCAATTCTGTCTATCATGCATACCATCTGTTTGTAGTTCTAATCGATTTCAACAGGTTCGGGATGTCACGTGCAACAGTGATGAACCGTTTACGTCAAGCAGGTATCGGAACACAGGTACATTATATTCCGGTTCCACTTCAGCCATATTACAATCAGCGTTACCGGATTTCACCGGCTGACTTCCCGCAGACTATGAGATATTATGAAAGAGCGATAAGCCTGCCGATGTATCCGGATTTGACCCACGTCGATTGTGAACGCGTAATCGATTCATTGAAAATGAGTCTTGGGGTATTTTGATGAAAACTGTTATTATTGTGCAGGCAAGGATGACCTCGACCCGTCTGCCCGGCAAAGTACTTAAGCGTATAATGGACAAGCCGCTGTTAGAGTATCAGATAGAACGCCTTCAGCGGGCGTCGCTTGCCGATGAAACAGTAATCGCAACTACTATAAACGATTCCGACATCCCGATAGTGGAATTGTGTCGACATCTGGCGATACCTTGTTTTCGCGGTTCGGAAAATGACGTACTGGCAAGGTATCATGACACTGCCCTCAAGCATGACGCAGATATAATCGTACGCGTAACCTCGGACTGCCCGCTTATTGACCCGATTGTTATCGATAGGGTCATAGGTTTCTTCAAAGATAATTATGGCGTTTATGATTATGTCTCCAATGTGCAGACCAGAACTTATCCGCGCGGCTTAGACTGCGAAGTCCTTACATCATCCGTGCTGGAGGAAATATGTCTTGAGGCTTTAGAACCGCCTGACCGCGAACATGTGACTCCATACATATACGGGCATCCCGAGCGTTTTATAATCGGTTCAGTAACGTATTTTGAAGACCAAAGTCACCATCGCTGGACAGTGGATACGCCGGAGGATTTTATATTAATCAAAAACATACTCGAAAATATATATCCGATAAAACCAGATTTTACCTTTGAGGACTGCCTGCAGTTGATAGAAGAACATCCGGAGTGGCTCAAGATAAACACTAATATTAAGCAAAAGGTATATGGAGAATGAAAACAGTAATCAGGGCGGATTCATCGACAACTATTGGTACGGGACACCTGATGAGGTGTTTAACCCTGGCTGACTACCTTCGCAATCAAGGGACGGATGTTGAATTCATAGCTCGTGAACTGCCGGGAAATATATGCGATTATATCGAAGAAAGAAAGTATAGACTTCATCGTTTGCCATTTGATGAGGACCTGCTTCAGGATAAATACGAGAGCGAATACACCCGCTGGCTTGTGGTGAGCCAGGCTGTCGATGCCGATCAGACCCTGTCGGTTCTGCTTGAAAAAATTGGCGTTGTTGATTGGCTTGTCGTCGATCATTATGGCCTGGATTATCGCTGGCAGAGAAAGCTAAGGTCATATGTCAATCGCATTATGGTAATCGATGATCTGGCCAATAGACGGCATGATTGCGACCTGCTTTTAGATCAAAACCTGCATGACAACCCTGATTCGCGTTATGACGGCCTGGTGTCTAATTATTGCATGAAATTGCTGGGACCGAGGTTTGCTTTGTTGCGCCCTGAGTTTATTCAGGCAAGAGAAAACATGCCGAAACGCAATGGAATAGTTAATCGTATCCTGGTTTTTTTCGGGGGTTCCGATATATCCAATGAAACGGCCAAGGCTCTTAAGGCAATCAAATCGATAGACCTATCTCAAATTGCCATTGATGTAGTAATCGGGAGTTCGAATCCGCACAAGAGCAATATCGAAGCGATAAGCCGGGGCATGCAAAATGTTACTCTTTATCACCAGGCGCTGAATATGGCTCAATTAATGGTAAAGGCAGATCTGGCAATCGGGGGCGGGGGCACGACTACCTGGGAGCGATGTTATCTCGGCTTGCCCGCGATAATCGTTGCCATCGCTGAAAACCAGATAGAAATTGGAAGAATGTCGGAGAGAGCGGGGGTTGCCAGCTATCTCGGTATAAGCAAAAATGTCAGCGATGAGGATATCTCAAAGGAAATAATAAAATTGATGGAGCATCCGGATGAATTACGAGAAATGGGAAAACGAGGGGTGAAACAGGTTGACGGTCAGGGTGCGCTCCGGGTTTGTGCCCAGTTAATTCAAAATGCTCGAGCGGGAGTTGCGATATGAAAATCTTGATGCTGGGACCGTATCGAAAGCATATGGTTGACTACCTGGAGTCATCAGGCGATGAAATTGAATCGTATGAGAGTCCAATCAGCAGAGAATCGAAACTCCTTCCTGGTGTCGATTTCATCATCAGCTATGGATATCGACATATTATAAAAAAAGATGTTCTTAAAATGTTCCCCAGGCGTGTAATCAATTTGCATATATCGTTGTTGCCATGGAACCGGGGAACCGATCCAAACCTGTGGAGTTTTCTTGAGGATACACCTAAAGGGGTTACCATTCATTATATCGATTCCGGAATTGACACAGGAGAGATTTTAGCGCAAAAGGAAATCACCTTTGACGCAAATGAAACCCTGAGAACCAGTTATGATAAACTTTCTTACAC
Source organism: uncultured bacterium (assembly GCA_965603725.1). GTDB lineage: Bacteria > Zixibacteria > MSB-5A5 > UBA10806 > 4484-95 > JAGGSN01. The sequence goes on from CBFDEC010000012.1 coordinate 26,645, forward strand.
TATTGAACGGCTTTTCAAAGAGACCTGGCCTGAAATCCGTGTGAGCCGTCAAAAGTCGTATGCCCAACCCGCTGGGGGAACCTTTCACCGTAAACGGGACCGAACCTCTGTAGAGCAGTTACTCAAATATGGGTGGGATACTCCTGTCGCTAATCTCATCGGAAAGACTGTAAGAAAATAGTGAGGAGAAAAACATATGCCAGAAAAAGAAATTACCATTGCCGGTAAAAAAATCGGCAGCAGCCATCCGCCCTTTATAATTGCTGAGATGTCGGCAAACCATAACCAGTCGATTGAGCGCGCCCTGGAGATTGTCGACGCCGCCGCCCGGGCAGGAGCTCATGCCCTGAAACTCCAAACATATACCGCAGACACGATGACGCTCGATATAAATGAAAATGAATTTCGAATCGATGACCCCGAAAGCCTGTGGAATGGTTATTCACTGTATGAACTGTACGAACAGGCATACCTGCCCTGGGATTGGCATGAACCGATTTTCAAACGCTGTCAGGAGCTGGGTATAATCGGAATAAGTACGCCGTTTGATTTAACAGCGGTCGATTTTCTTGAGAAGCTAAATGTTCCGGCATATAAAGTGGCCTCATTTGAAAACCATGATATTCCCCTATTACGGCGAATTGCTGAAACAGGAAAGCCAGTCATTATCTCAACCGGCATGGCTACTGTCGCCGAGCTTGATGAAACAGTAAGAACCATTCGTAAAACAGGCAATAATGATATCATCCTGCTCAAGTGCACCAGCAGTTACCCGGCTTCGCCCGAATCGACAAATATCCGGACTATACCGCACATGAAGAGCTTATTTGATATTCAGGTGGGTCTGTCCGACCATACGCTGGGAATCGGCGTTGCGGTAGCGTCAGTTGCTTTTGGGACGACAGTAATTGAAAAGCATTTCACGCTGGCCCGGTCTGATGGAGGCGTTGACTCGGCTTTCTCCCTTGAACCGGATGAAATGAAATCACTGGTTGAAGAAACAATGCGGGCCTGGCTGGCGCTGGGTAAAATAAGCTATGGCCTGACTGAAAAAGAGAAAGGCTCGCTTCAGTTTCGCCGATCACTCTATGTGGCGGAGGATATGAAAGCCGGAGATACGTTCACAAAGAAAAACCTGCGGCTGGTCAGGCCGGGATACGGATTACCGCCTAAGTATTATGATGTTATCGCCGGTAAAAAGGTCAATCGTGATGTTAAGAAAGGCGCCCCTGTCAAATGGGAGCTTGTCGAATAATCTGCAGTTATACAGTAGTAAACCGGCAATTTGTAAAGGCTGGTGAAGAAGGATGATGTCTAATTGAAAGCAAGCGAATGAAACAAACAAGCCTGAAAATATTAATTACTGCTCATGATGCGGGCGGGGCAGAGCTACTGTCATCGATGGCGGCAGCCGAGCTGGATAATCACCATTGGCAGGTTATTGCCCGTAATGATTCTCCAGCGAAGTCCATATTTATTGGAAAAGGTATGCCGCGCCTGATTGCTCAACCCGAACAGAATACTGCTTCCGTATTTGAATTGTTTAAGCCGGACTTTCTTTTCTGCGGCACGAGTTCTGATAAGTTTGAACTTCCATATATAAAGGAAGTCAGGAAACGAGCCGTCTGCTCGATCTCGTTTCTCGATCACTGGGTAAATTATCGCGAACGGTTTGATTATCCAAATACCGGCTGGGAAAATAATCTGCCGGATTTCACAGCGGTTTCCGATAATTATGCTTTCAATATGGCTGACAGCTATAAAGTTTTTAATCTTCTGAAAGTAAAAAACTATTATATAGAAAAACTGCTTGCTCAATATGATGACATGACTGCGGCGCCAGGCAACAGCAAAATTCTGCTGTTTGTTTCTGAAGCTATTGAAGAGCATAGAGCCGGACTGAAACGCGACGACCCATTGCAGCTCGGGTACACCCAGACTGAGGTGATTGAGGATGTGTTGAATAGCTTCAGTCAAATCTCAGGCAAGCTCGGCGCTGATAGGATTATTATCAGGCTGCACCCGGCTGAGGCTTTAGGTAAATATGATTATCTGCAGAAACGGTTTTCAAATATCATCACTGCAGTCGAACATCCGAATGAACGATCATTAAATGAAAGCATCCGAAACGCTCGCTCCGTTATCGGTATAAACAGCATGGCCTTAATGATAGCGCATTTATTAGGAAAGCCGGTAATATCGTATATCCCTGTCGACCATGCATGTGTTTTGCCCCTGCCGCCCGAATGCTGTATACATAGCTTAACGGACTTGAAGGAGATTGAATCTATACCATGCTGGAATTATCATGGCCGGCTGTCTTTCTATGATGAGCACGATCTGTCGAAAATGTTTAACACTTTGAGGGAAACAAAGAATGAAAGTTGTCGCAACCATTGAAGCCCGGATGACCTCCTCAAGACTGCCCGGCAAGGTATTGATGCCCTTGTTGGAGAAACCGGCTTTGGAACGTATGATCGAACGTATTAAACATGCGCGTTATATTGATGAAATCGTTGTGGCGACTACCGTGAATAAAGCCGATAATCCGATAGTCGAATTATGCGACCGGCTCGGTGTCAGTTGCTATCGTGGCAGTGAAGAGGATGTCTTAGAACGCGTTCTCATAGCCGCTCGGAATGTAAAAGCGGACTTGATCTGTGAACTCACCGGCGACTGCCCGTTAATAGACCCGCTGATTATAGACAATGTAATCATAGCTCACCGCTCCGGCAGCTACGATCACACATCCAATTTCTTAAATCAGAGAACTTTCCCCATAGGCTTAGATGTGCAGGTTTTTCCGACTCATGTATTAGAAAAAGTTGCAGTTTTGACCGATGATCCTATCGACCGGGTTCATGTTTCCTATTACATCTATTGCAATCCGAAATTGTTCAGGCTTAACGGTATCACAGCCAACCCTGAGGTGTTTGGCCCGGATATCCGAATTACTCTCGATACTAAAGAGGATTATGAGTTTATTCAGAAAATATTCACAGCGCTTCACCGGGAAGATTCTATTTTTTATGCCAGGGATATTGTTAAATTTATTAAGAAGAACCCCGAATTAATGAATATCAACCGGCATATCAGGCAGAAAGTTGCCGCGGAAGGATAATGACACGTTATAAAGCGGCAGTAATCGGCTGCGGCATGATTGGCGGCTCATGTGATTCCCCTGAAGATGAGAAGATTATCAGCCATGCTCATGCCTACCACAGCCACGAGCAGTTTGAGATCTCCTGCTGTTGCGATATCGACCGGCGGGCTTTATTAAATTTCAAGCAAAAATGGGGTAAACATATTCGCTCGTATACGGATATCGATAAGCTTTTAAGAAACGAGGATTTTGACGTTGTTTCTATAGCATCCTCAACTGAAACGCATGCCGAAATACTGTCCAGGGTTCTTAAAAAAGAATCAGTCCGTTTGATAGTCTGTGAAAAGCCATTCGTATCGAAGCTGGGTAAATTAGATGAAATTAAAAAATATATCAGGATACATCCGGAAAAAATATTGTTGATTAATTTTCCGAGAAGGTACGACCCGGGATTTCAGAAATTGACTGATACAGTAACCAAAGATGACCTGGGTAAGCCAATCGCTTTCAATGCGGCGTTTACTAAAGGGCTTTACCACAACGGCTGTCATATGCTGGAATTGATTGAAAGGCTGTTCGGTGACATAAAAAAAATAACGGCACACGAAAATGTTGTAGTCAATGATGATTTGTATGGCTCTTATTTTATCGAAACGGAACGAAACGCCGGCAATATTACAAATTTTGTTCCCTTTGGTTACAGCATGTTTGAAATGGATATCCTTTTCGAGAATGGCCGTATCAGGATTGCTGATTCAGGTCACCATCTTGAAATACATAGACCAAAAGAATCGGAACTCTATAAAGGATATAATTTCCTTCATCATGATTTTACAATTGAAGACAGCCTGAAGAAATGCATGCTTCATACAATTGAAGCAGGCAGGCAGCTGTTTGAAAATAATTATCTGAAAACGAACGAAATATTTGAGAGCCATCTGGCGTTAAGCGAGAAGCTTTTGATTTTGAAAAACAGTCTTAGATCAGGCGCTGTTACAGTGTCATTTGATCGAATTGGAAGGGTTAAGGACGATGAGCATACTGGCGATTCATGGCGGACAGAAAGTCCGCAAGAAACCGTTTCCAGCGTATAAGGTAATCGGCGAGCAAGAAAAACAGGCGGTGATGGAGGTTTTAGACTCCGGAATTCTATCCCGCTACCTCGGCTGCTGGCAGGCTGATTTTTACGGAGGCCCACAGGTTCAAAGCCTTGAGAAGGAATGGGCTGAACATTTTGGCGTTAAGCATGCCATCGCTGTCAACTCCTGTACCTCGGGGCTCTATTGTGCCGTTGGCGCTGCCGGAGTTAGCCCGGGAGATGAAATAATCGTATCTCCTTACTCAATGAGCTGTTCGGCTACCGCGCCGCTGATTTATGGCGCTATCCCGGTGTTTGCAGATATCGAGGAAGATTTTTATTGCCTCGACCCTAAATCAGTGGAATCCAAAATCACCGAACGAACGAAGGCTATTTTAGTCGTGGATATTTTTGGACTGCCTTACGATGCCGATAAAATTAATTCGCTGGCTGAAAAACATGGCCTTTTCGTGATTGAAGATTGCGCCCAGGCGCCCGGGGCGCGTTATGAAGATAGGTTTGCCGGAACATTGGGAGAAATAGGCGTCTATTCGCTGAACTATCATAAACATATTCACTGCGGTGAAGGCGGAATCATCGTTACCGACAATGATGACCTGGCTGAAAAAATGCGCCTTATTCGCAATCATGCCGAGGCAGTAGTCGAAGCCAAGGGAACAACCAGCCTGGTAAACATGATCGGTTTTAATTACAGGATGACCGAAATGGAAGCCGTGGTTGCCCGCTGTCAACTGCGAAAATTAGATCGACTGGTTGCAGAACGACAGAAAAATTGCCGCTATTTGAATGAAAAATTTGCCGAGATAGAAGCTGTTGAACCCACACGGATTAGAGAACATTGCACCCATTCCTATTATGTTCAGCCTCTGAAGTTTAATGAGGAAGCCGCCGGCGTCTCTCGGGATGTTTTTATCAACGCTGTAAAAGCAGAGCTGCCGACAACCGAACTCCGGGAAAAAGAGGGCGTTCTGATCTCCTGCGGTTATGTTAAGCCTTTATATCTCCAGCCGATTTTTCAGAATCAAATCGCCTATGGCAAAAATGGTTTTCCGTTCAAGGGACCGCATTACAACGGCGTAGTCAATTATTCTAAAGGGATCTGCCCGGTAGCTGAAAGAATGAACGAAAAAGAATTATTCTATCACGATCTGATGCATGCTTCATTTTCACAGGATGATCTTGATGACGACATTGCGGCTTTTATAAAAGTCTGGGAGAATCGGGATGAATTGATATCGAAACCGGTATTAATAGAACAGAATAACAAAGGGATCCAGTGTTGTGTTCGATAAATTGGTGGATGCTATTTTATCATTGAGAGGGGTGAAGCGGCGAAACAATCTCTTGCCACATAAAGAGTTGAGGTTGCACGGACGTGTCCCTGGCCGGGCAGGCTTGGGACTTCCTTTACGGGTCGCAATGACGATATATGATAATGTTACTTATGGGACACCACGCTGGGTTAATTAACCTTAATGTACTAAGCAAAAGATATCGATTACTAAGAGGGATACAGAATGAAAGTCGCTTTCTTTGCCAATGATCTTAAGACAGAGCTTTTTCATGCTGTAGCAGTACAACTGGAAAAGCTTGGTCATGATATCTTCTGGATTTCTACCAGCAATACCTGGTCAAAGTGGCTAAGAAATCATGGGGTTCCAGAATCAAACCTGCTTGACTTGACTGAGTTCGGTCCTGAGTGGACAAGCAAAAAATCATTAAGCTCTGAAGAAGAACTCGAATTGCATCGGCTGGAGGCAAAAAGTGAGGTAACCATAAACAACCTGATCTTGATGGACCGTTTATCGATGTCTAAACCGTATCCAATTATACGCGCCTGCCTGTATGTTGCCGCACGCGAGTTTCGGCGTTTTATGATTGAGAACCAAATTAAGACTCTATTTTCTGAGGCAACCTGGGCTTTAGAATTGCTGGCAATTTTGATCTGCCGGGATATCGGAGGCCATTGCTATTGCCCTGGTACAGTCCGGATTCCCAGCAACCGATTTTGTTTCTTTGAAGGCTACATGCAGTCCTTGATAGCGTTAATTCGCGAGCCGGATGAAAGGCATATGGAAAAAGCCAGAGAGTTCCTGGATTATTACCTGAATAATAATATCAAACCCTACTATTGGTATAAAGGAAATAAGTTTCCCCGACCTCATTTAGACTGGTTGAAAAAGTTATTTTTGAACCTTCGGCGGAATAATGAAGATAAGTTTGAACAGATGCGAATACCGTCCACGCATCTGGCGACAATCCGCTTATCTAATGTGATTAAAAATCGATGGTTTACCTATACAAAACCTTTCGAGGATGTTCAACTTCCTCCTCCTCGGCCATATATATTGTATGCATTGCATCAACAGCCGGAATCATCGATTGATGTCCAGGGCGCTTTCTTTTCCAACCAGCTTGAGCTGATAAAGTCCATATCACGTTCGGTCCCGTCAACACATGAACTCTATGTTAAGGACCATCGCCATTGTATCGGAGAACGCCCGCTTCGATTCTATAAGACAATTAAACGTATCCCCGGCGTGCGGCTGATTAATCCTTTCATCGACAGCCATCAACTCATCAAGCATGCCGACCTAGTAATCTCGGTTTCGGGCACGATCGCCTATGAAGCCGCCCTTTTCGGCAGACCGGCAATGACTGTCGCTCCCATGTTTTTTGGACCGATCCTGGAAGTCAATGGCATTAATCCCTACCGGCAATCGTTCAGCGATATATTTAACTGCCTTAGCGGTAAAAACGAATACAATGCTGACAGCAGACGCCAGAAAAATATTGAATTTCTGGCCTGGCTGTTGGCGCAATCTTTCGAAGGAGTTGTCAGCGATCCCCGAAGTAATCCGGAATGCATGTCTCCTGAAAATATCGAGCGTGTAGCGAAGGCTATGGATATTGCAATAAAGAATCAGTCAATGGAGATGCATCGCCTTAAAGTGCACAGCATAGCCAAGTCGGATGCAAAATCGAATAACAGCAAATATAACAGCGCGGTGACCTCTAAATGTTGAAGCATATATTTCAATACAGGAGATATCTTTTTCTTTACCTGGCGATTCTTACGATGTTGATTCAATCATTTGTAGTATCAACCGCCATAAAAGGCCTTCTGCTGCCGTATGTATTCATCCTGTCGCAATTCTCTTTAGACCTGATCAGAGTGCTGCTTAATAGAAAAACTATAAATGTATTTTCATATTTCATCATCTTCTTTTTCAGCTTTGTTTTCTGGCAACTTTTGGCCCAGCTTTTTAATGCGATCTACCAGCCGGTTTTTTACACATTTCCAACTGCTATATTGCTATCTCCTGAAAATGCTTCAGTCAGTATTTTCCGAAACAGTATGATCACTCAAAGCATGTATTTGATAACATGTATAATATTTTTCCTTTATTTGTTGAAATATATGCAGACTGCCAACAGCGCTGAAATGATTATTAAGATTGCCAGATTCGGTATAATTGTATTCGTTGTCTACGGGTTTGTTGAATATATCGGTTATTTCATAACCGGCCACAGTATCGATGTTATTTCAAATCGAATCACCGCCGTTGATTATCATTACGGGAAAACTCAGCTAATAACGCTTGGCGGTCTTATTATTCCAAGGATAAAGTCGCTGACCAGCGAACCGTCGGTCTTTAGCTTTTCGGTTCTGCCTTTTGCAATATTGTTTTACTATATGAAAGATAAAATATACATATTATTTTTAATCGCAGCGCTTCTTTCGACCTCCACAACGGCCATAATCGGAATTATAATGTTTATCATAATTGAAGCCGTGGTTTTTAAAAAATATGTAAAACTTGGGATTACTTTAATAGCGGTTCTCGCTTTTATTTCGATAGTTGATACTACTATTTTATTTGATTTTTACAAATATACTTATCTGAAGCTTAGTTTACAGCACGTATCCGGCATTGATAGATTCGAAAACTTCCATAATTCGTTAGCTTTCTTTTTTAGTTCAGATGTGTTTCATTTTCTGTTTGGCTATGGATTTGGGTATATAAGGTCAGTGGATGGTTTCAGCACTCTGCTGGTAAATATAGGGCTTGTCGGGTTCATAGCCTATGTAGCTTTCTTTGCTTATCCGCTGCTAAAATTAAAGTATAATTCCGATTATAAAAAAGGCTTGTTAGTTTCAAATATTGTGTTGATGGCGTTAATTTTCATAAGCGTAACGGAGTTTTATTGTTTTCATATATGGTTTTTAGCGGCTTTAGCATGGTACGAGTATTTAAAAGAGAAAAGGCACGCGCCGTTAATTCGGTGTAAGCAAATACAATATGCATAGTTGTAAATTCAAGATGTCTATTCCGGGTGGAGTTGTGTAAATATAATTCTGAAGAGAACGACGACTTTGGCTTTTAATTATTGAAACAACGATCAGTCAAGAATAGATTCATTTATAAAGGAGCAATCAGATGGCTATTGAATTTAAAACTGAACAGGAGAAATTCTGGTCGGGAGAATTTGGTGATCAGTATATTGAGCGGAACTGCGATGAATCAATTATAGCGGCCAATACCGCCCTTTTTTCCAGGATACTTTCCCGCACTGATTCTGTTAAATCCGTTATTGAATTCGGCGCTAATATTGGGCTAAACCTGATTGCAATTAAAAGGCTTCTCCCTAACATAGACCTTTCCGCAATCGAGATAAACCCAAAAGCGGTCGAGGAGCTTAATAAGATTGATTGCGTAAAAACTTATCCGCAATCCATACTGGAATACGAGGTTGATTTTCAACGTGATTTTGTCCTCACAAAAGGAGTGTTAATTCATATTAATCCAGGAATGCTTCCGGTAGCTTACGACCTGATGTACAGGACATCAAGTCGGTACATCTGTGTAATAGAGTATTACAATCCTACTCCCGTCGAAGTCGACTATCGCGGTCATCGTGAAAGGCTGTTCAAACGCGATTTTGCCGGCGAGTTGATGGATAATTATGACGATCTCAGGCTGCTTGACTATGGCTTTGTCTACCGCCGCGATAACAACTTCATCTACGGGGATGAGAACTGGTTCCTGTTGGAAAAACAGTGCGCAAAATGATATCAGGGAGCAGCAAAAAGCAGATTTAATCCTATTTATTTTGCCAGTGTTCCGAAGCACGAGAAAAAATTACGCCAGCTGTCTCTGTTATATATAAAGAAATATAATCGAGCTGTCGATTCATAATATAATATAGTTAATTTTGTGGAGTTTGAATGCTTTTTAATTCATATGTATATATTTTTTTGTTTTTACCCGTTACTCTTGCAGTTTATTTTCTTTTAAACCATAAGCAATTAATTGTTGCCGGGAAGATATGGCTGGTTATCGCTTCCTTGTTCTTTTATTCATATTGGAATCCTGTATACCTGCCGCTGATACTCGCCTCGATGATTGTAAACTATTTCATAGGTACGGCGCTGTCAAAGGGTGATTATCAGGCTCGAAATTGGCTGGTTTCAAGAAAGAGTATTTTAATTTACGGCATAATATTTAATTTAGGTTTGCTGGGCTATTACAAGTACGCCGACTTTTTTATAAAGAACGCTAATTTTATCTTCGGCGCCGATATACATCTGTTAAGACTGGTATTGCCGCTGGCAATCAGTTTCTTCACCTTTCAGCAGATCGCCTATTTGGTTGACAGCTATCAGGACAGATCCGGCAAATATAATTTTATTAATTTTGCTTTATTTGTATCGTTTTTCCCTCAGCTGATTTCGGGTCCAATTGTCCATCACAAGGAAATGATGCCTCAGTTTAGGATGACCAAAAATAAATACGTTAATTATAAAAACCTTTCAACTGGTATTTTTATATTCTTTCTGGGTCTGTTTAAGAAGGTTATAATTGCCGACACCCTGGCAGTTGTGGCCGCAAACGGCCTTGACAACATGGCCGCCCTGACGTTTGCCCAGGCCTGGATCTCATCATTGAGCTACACCTGCCAGCTATATTTCGATTTTTCCGGCTATACCGATATGGCTATCGGGACAGCCTACATGTTTAATATAGTACTACCCCTGAACTTCAACTCTCCATACAAGGCTTTGAACATCCAGGATTTCTGGCGCAGATGGCATATGACTTTAAGTCGCTGGCTGCGTGATTATTTATATATTCCACTTGGCGGCAATAAAAAGGGCAATATAAGAACGTATATAAATCTATTCGCAACTTTCTTGCTTGGCGGATTGTGGCATGGAGCAGGCTGGACTTTTATAGCCTGGGGAGCCATGCATGGCCTTGGAACCGCCATACACAAGTTCTGGCAAAATCTCGGAATTCGCCTGCCCAAACCTGCGGCATGGCTTATGACATTTATGTTTGTTCATTTTGCCTGGGTATTTTTTAGAGCGACTTCTTTTAAAGACGCTGTCAAAGTCTTAAAAAGTATGTTCGCATTTAATACTATCAACACGATTTCTTTCCTGGATGAGTTGAAAGCGCTGAATTTTGAGAAAACAATCGAAACCGTTTTCAGTTTTACTATTCTGCTCATTGCGCTTGTTGTTTCTATCCGCTTTAAAAACAGTAATGAACTTAGACCAAATCTGAACTTCCGCTACCTGATGTGTGTGGCTTTACTTACGGTCAGCGGTTTTATTTTTTTAAATGGCAATATATCGGAATTTCTTTATTTTAATTTTTAGGAGCCTGCTGTTGCTTGAATCATATAAACGTTTCCTGTTATTCATCCCGATCGTTTCGGTTGTCCTGTACGCCTTTATTTTCATGGTGGTGAATATAGTAATCGACCCGTACCGGGAGTATGGATTGACAGATACAAAAAAATATTTTCAATCATATTATACGGTTCCCTTTAAGATGTACCAGAAACTTCGTCATGACAAATATGTCCTGGTTTTTGGCACATCGCATTCCGCCACTATTTCGGCTGAACTCTTAAACCATAAGACGCTGAATATGTCCACCTCGGTTTATGGCAATCCCGTAGACGTTTACTATTTTTTAAAAAATCTCGACAGGCCACAAATATCGAATATCGAAAAAATTTATTACCTGATAGATTACAATGTATTTGAAGACAAAAAAAGCGACTACCCCGATATTAATTTTAACTCTAAAATCGATTTTTTTTATCAGACTGCAAACAATCTAAATAAAAAGAAAATACTCAGAGCTGTTGATAACATACTGAAATACCTTCTCCGCAATAATACTACTGAAATTACCGATAACGGTGAATTTGTTTATGTGAGACCGGTCGCTTATCGCAATATTGTATATAAAGACAGGATAAAGTTTTCTTTTTCCGGGCAGAGTATTGAACACCTGGAGAAAATCGATAAATTCTGCAAAAGTCAGAACATAGAAATCATATATTTCAAATCGATTTTCAGTCGCTATTTTTTGCAAAATGTCGATTTTGAATCTGTTGAGTCTCAATTGTCAAGAGTGTTGAATATAATTGATGAGATGTATTGTCTTATGTATGTTGAGGGCGTTTCAGACAACATGGACAATTTTCGCAACCCGACGCATCATATTCATAAGATTGCTAAAATAGAGATCGATATTCTCAGGTCGCCAACGCTCCGGAATCGCTACAGAGTTACAAAGGCAAATCTTGATGATTATATGAAAGTATTGAAAAGGAATGTTTTTAACTATCCAATAGTGTTAAACTATCCCTCATCTAAAACAGACTAATAAGGCAATCAAGCTATGATTATAGTTAATTCACGTTTTCTTACCCAGCCAATCTCGGGCGTTCAAAGAGTCGCTATCGAGGCGTCTTTAGAAATAAAGCGGTTGAGCAAGGACGTTAAATTTATTACTCCACGTAATATTATTCATACGGACATAGCGGAAACATTAGAAGCGGAAATATGCGGCAGGTTTACCGGACATCTATGGGAGCAGATAGATTTGCCGATACATTTAAACAAATGCGGCAAACCTCTTCTTTTAAATTTAGCGAACACGGCTCCGGTATTATACAATAATCAAATTGCAACAATTCATGATTTAGCCTTTTTGGCTAATCCTAATTGGTATTCAAAAAAGTTTTATTATTTCTACAAATTTCTTATTCCGAGAATAGCCAAGAATTCATTGAAAATAATAACAGTTAGCGAATATTCAAGACAAGAAATAATTAAGCGTTTAAATGTTTCTTATGATAAAATTGAGGTAATGTATTGCGCCATATCCGACAAATTTTTAAACTCAGTTAATAACTCTATGCCAAATAAATACGGCAAATATATTCTGGCTGTTTCCTCATTAAATCCTCGAAAAAATTTTGAAGGAATTGTATCCGCATTTAATAAGTTGAACTTAAGGGATACTAAGCTGGTAATAGTCGGCTGCAAAAGTAAACATGTCAACAATCCCAAATTAAAAACTATGATTCAATCGAACAATCAGATAGTGTTTGCTGGTCATGTGTCGGATGATGAATTAATCGGGCTATATAAAAACGCCGGACTGCTCGTTTTCCCATCACTATATGAGGGTTTTGGGATGCCTCCTCTTGAGGCAATGGCTTGCGGGTGTTCATGTCTGGTGTCTAATACCAGTTCCCTGCCTGAGGTTTGCGGTGAAGCGGCTTTGTATTGCGACCCTTATAATACTCTGGATATTGCCGATAAAATGAGAAGACTGCTTGAGGATAGTGAATTAAGAAAGCAGCTTATTAAGCAAGGCTATAGCCAAATAAATAAATTTAGTTGGAGTAAAGCGGCCAAGGCATTTTTAGGAGTTTGCGAGAAATTAAATAATGGAAAAAATTGCGTTAGTCCACGATTGGTTAATAACACTCGGCGGTGCCGAAAGAGTATTTGCTGAGATATATGATCTTTATCCAGCGCCAGTATATACTCTTGCTAAAAGCGAGATGAATTTAAAGGACTCTATCTTCGAGAATGCGGATATTCATACTTCTTTTTTACAGAGATTTCCGCGAATTGAAAAAAAATATAGAGACTATTTATTGTTTTTTCCGTTGGCAGTTGAACAATTTGATTTGTCTGAATACGATGTCATTATTTCATCATCGCACGCAGCAGCTAAAGGCGTTCTGACCGGAACAAATCAGCTGCATATCAGCTATTTCAATGGAATTATGAATTACGCCTGGGATCTGTATCATCACTATTTAAAAGAAGCAAAGCTGGACAAAGGAATAAAAGCCTGGCTGGCAAAAATTATCCTTCATTATATCCGGCAATGGGACATTTCAACCGCCAACCGGGTTGATTATTACATAGCCATCTCGAAATATATGGCCAGGAGTATAAAGAAAATATATGGCCGTGAATCAACGATTATCTATCCTCCGGTGGATATTGAAAGATTCAAACTTGAACTTACAAAAGATGACTACTACCTGGCAGTAGGCCGTCTTGTCCCTGTCAAGAATATGGATTTGATCGTTTGCGCTTTCACGATGATGCCGGAGAAGAGGCTTGTTATCCTGGGCGACGGACCGGAAAGGAAAAAACTGCAAACTGCTTCCGGTAAAAATATAGAATTTCTGGGCAATCAGGACAGTCGGGTCGTTGCCGAGTATATGGCGAAAGCCCGAGCACTGGTTACCGCCTCGGTTGAGTCGTTCGGCATTGCTACTGTAGAGGCGCAGGCGTGCGGTGCTCCCGTGATAGCCTATGGCGGCGGCGGAGCGCTTGAAACTGTCATCGATAATAAAACTGGAATATTCTTCCATAAGCATGAGCCCGATGAAATAATAAATGCCGTTAACGGGTTTGAAAAAATATATGACACTTTTAATCCGGAAACGATTAGCGCTTATGCTAAGCGGTTTTCGACTGAGAGGTTTTGCAGAGAATTTAAGTCGTTTGTAGAGGAGAAAATCGATTTGCACTTTAATAAGGAAGCCAAACCCGAAATTCATAATCTTGTTTTGAAAAGAATGAACGAAACCGAAACTGCGCCCGAAAGACTGAAGGATATAACGACCCTATGAATGAAATAAAAATATATCGAGAGTTAATCAACGGGTGGGTCGATAACGAGAAAAAGATTACCTGCGGCGAGGAGATGTCAAAAAAATATATAAAAGTAATGATGAAGCGCTGGCGCTATTTATATGACCTTTGTGCCTTTCTCAAACCCGATAATTCTATTGATGTTCTTGATGTGGGTAGAAGTTATTTTTCGCAAATGCTGTCGGGTTATTATAAAAATGTGACCACTCTTGGTCTCGATTTGGCGGATGACGGTGGACACAGGGAACTCGATGAATGCAATCTTGAACACATTGTATTTGGACTGTATCCTTCACCAGTATAAAAATTTCTTTACTCATGCAGGATTAGATTTTTATATGAAATTGTCAGAAAAGCTGTTTTCGTTTGTAACGGCGTTTGTTCCATCATGGAAGAATCAGCAGATAATAGTGTTTAGAAAAGGTCCAGTAGCGAATACCGTAAAGCTGGATAATATTGCAAAAAGGCGGGAGGTTATTTGGACATAAAAAACGATGCGGTACCAACTGCCTGGAAAATTAGCTGTTAATTTATAAGCTTTTTATATGAGCCGATAAGCAGCGTAATCAGAGGGAATTTAAACAAATGCCGCAAACATTGAATAAAAGCAGGAACGAATTAACAATTATACCCAGACTCCAGCTATCACAATCACCTGTATTCAGCCGGTCAAGTGACACATACGATGTTAAATTCTATGGCAATATCTACAATCTTTACATAATAGAAGAATTTGATTTTTCACAGTTTGATAAGCAGAGATTTATTGGGTTTTTAAACAATATCAGCGGTTTTTTTCTTGTCATTTTTGAGGATAAGACCACCGGTATAAAATACCTGGCCAACGATATTTTCGGCAATTTCCGGGTGTATCATTATGAAGATAAATCTGCTTTATGGATTTCTGATGACTGGCAGAAGATTGTAAATAAAGTCAAAGATGACCACGGCAAGCTGGTCATCGATGAAAATGAAAAATATTACTTTTCAAGGCACCATTATACATCCGGCGGCCGCACTTTTGTAAAATACGTTGATAAAATGCTTCCGGCATCAATTTATACAATAAGCGCTGAAGGACTTGATAAAGAGATATACTTTAGGAAGGATATTGTAAAGCGCAATGATGACAGCTGCTACTGTCAGAGAAATTATGAACTGATTTCCGAAAATATTCAAAAAGCTGTTATGCCAAATCGTAAAAACATGCTCCTGTTTTCAGGAGGAGTCGATTCAACATACCTGGCCCTGATTCTTAAAGAACTCGGCATATCGTTTAAACCTGTATTTCTGCAATATACATCGCTTTGTAAAGGCAACATTGTTGATTATTACAAAGCGCAAGCGGTTTCATCTCGGCTCGGACTAAAGATGTTGATAATTAAGACGGCGATTGAATCCGACTTTGAAGTATTACAGCGAGCGGTTAAACATCATATGTTTGATAAGGCAGTTATATCGCCAATTGATTATGGGCTGAAAACGCTTCGCAATCAGTATGGTCCCTGCAATATCATAGACGGTCAATCATCGGACAGTATTTACTGCTGGGGAGCATCGGATAAAACAGTTGGCTGTGCTATCCTGCGGTTTCTAACATCGAAATATTACTTCGCCATTCCTCCTATAGGCAGATATATTTTTTCAAAAGCTGCCAGGGTTGCTTTCAAGCATAAATGGAATATAAAGTTCGATTTTGAAATCCCATTTAAAGACTCTGACTACTGGGCGGGGCTTTTAGACCCGCAATGGTATCTGCCTGTAATTCATACAGGCCATGATATGACAGAATATCGTGAATATATCGCCGAAATTGCCGGGCATATTGCGGAGATACTTAAATATGACCTTGAAGTTGTTCAAATGTATATGAAGCTGATGTTTTTACAGGGACCCGACAATCTCTGGTGTATCGAATCGGCTGATGAGTACGGTCACAATATTATTCTTCCATTCGTAGATTCAAGAATAGTGTATCTCAGGATGCAATATCAGAATGATTTGAAAAATATTTTTCATCCACGATATGTACTTGAGAAATTTTTGCTGAAACGATTCAAATTTGATGCTCGGATTATTAAAAATGCTCGTAAAAAGTGTAATGAAAATATTGATGAAAAAGAATACAACCTTGCCGTGAGAGATGTTTACAAACAATGGGATCAAATTTCCTCAGAACTTTTATAGGTCATTTATCATTATCGGTATTAGCGCCTGCTATCAGGTTTGCGCTCAGTTTTACACAGGTTATGATATTATCCAAGTATCTGCCTGTTGAAATGTACGGCGCCTGGTCGCTATTCATAAGCATATCGATGCTAATATTAATATTTTCTTCGTTTAATCTCATGTATGCATCTATTATTATCCTCACCGGCAAAGAGCCTGACGACCAGAAGAAAGACATATCCTCAGTTGTGATTACTAAATTAACTTTCACGATAGTAGTATATTCAGGTTTTGCATTATATATCTATTTCAAACAGATTTTCAGTCTGCCCGTAATTGGTCTGTTGGGTACGGTCCTGTTATTCCAGACATTAAACAACATGGTTTTCGGGTTTTCCAAAGCGCTGCTCTTATTGAAAAGGCAGGTTTTGTTTTTGTTAGTCGAGAGCATATTAATTATTGCCTCTATTTCTATCAGCTGCTATGTGTTGTCGGGCGGACTTTACGGCGTAATGTATGCTTTTCTAATAGCGGAAAGCCTGGCGGCTTCATTCGGCATATATTTGATGAAAGATTATATAAAATTTTCAAAATATAATTTTAAAACGGTGAAAAAATATCTGGCTATTGGGCTGCCTCTTTTACCTTTTGCCTTTTCTGCTATGATAGTAAGGTCGCTTGTTCCTTTTCTTATTAAACTTTATTATGGTTTTGAGGCGGTAGCGTATTACAGCGTCGCTCAAAAGGTGGCGATAATTTCGACTATCCCCATTATTATTTTGGAAAATATATATGGTCAATATATTAAAAAAAGCAAGCTGGAGGCACAGTTTTCAGGTGTAAAGAACACATTACGGATGTTTATTTCTATCTACTTAGCCATGGCGGTTCCGATTTTTATTATTCTCTGCCTGTTCGGAAAATATATTATCGTTTTGGTCAGCACGGAGAATTATCTTTCCTCTTATGAATTGATGCTTTTACTGGTAATTGTCAACATTATAATCAGTATAACGGCAATTTTTGCAGCGGTTTTTGCGGTGTATGAACGCACAAAGAATATCGGCCTGATATGGGTGGGCGTCCTCGTTTTATATATTCTTATGAATCAGGTCCTGGTTCCCAGGTTCGGGCTTATGGGAATCGGTTATTCGCTTATAATATCTTTCATGATAGGGTTGATACTGGTTATTATGGCAACTTTCAGACTGGAAAGGTCTCAACGATCGGAGCCGGCAAAACTCACAGTTCATACGAGGCAGACGGCAAAATCGTTAAATTAATTGAGCAAGTATTTTACTTTATAATACTCTCTAACTGCCGATTAAATAAATGATTAGAACTGTTTCGAGATAAGATTATGAGGCAAAACAAACAGGGCAAGATTACTTATAAGACCAAAAGCGATAGCGGATTAGATCGTCATAATAGCTGTCTGGCTGTTGATGGTGATAAAGGTATGGAGATAAATATTTTCGATCTTGCCAGTCTTTTTTTAAACAGGAAAAAATGGATTGTCTCAATTGTCGGAATTGTGACAATCTTGACTGTAATAATAGTCATGCAGCTGCCGGAAATGTACAGATCCACAGCCTCGATTTTGCCCTCCGGCCCGCAGGACAAGATAGCCGTATTAAAAAGCATTGCGGGATTCAGCAACATATCCAGTAAATATGAGAACTCATCTGAACTGTTCCCGGATATCCTGGGATCTCAGTTGATTCTCGGCAGGGTTTCTCAAAAGCGATTTGAATTCAATGCCGGTTCTCTAAAAATGAACATGAGACTGGCAGATTATTTTGGCGTCTCGAATCCGGAACTGCTAAAACAGGCGCTGGCAAATATAACACGCATAAGCGCTGATAAAAAAACCGGCATTATTCATATTTCGGTTGAGACAAAATACCCGGGATTATCACAAGCTATAGTAGGCGAATACTTAAGCGAACTTGATTATTTCAACCTGCATCGCAACAAATCAAAGGCAAAAGAAAATGCAGAATATTTAGCCCGGCAACTTGCCGGGAGCGAAAGAGAACTTAACTTAGCTGAGAAGAAACTCGAAGAATTTCAAAAAGCTAACCGGGACTGGTATAAAAGCACTCATCCTGAAATTGCCACAATGATTTCTCGTTTGAAGCGGGATATTGAAATAAAAAAACAAAAATATGTTTACCTTTCACAGGAGCATCAAATTGCGAACCTGGACGTTCAAAAGGACATGCCTATTGTGCGTATCCTTGATGCGCCCTCTCTACCGCTTTTGAAATCGGGACCAAAGCGGCGATTGATAACAATACTCTCCTTTATGGTATCGCTTATGGGAGTACTGCTGGCAATTGTAACCATCGAATATCTTAAGACGAAGAGCGTTGGAAGTGAAAAAGAGTCCTATGAAAACTTTTGTGAAGAGCTAAGAACAATTCCCCTGGTTAACCGCGTTTTTGAAAAAAACATCGAGAAAAACGAGGTAAAGATAGATAATCCCGTATAATCTATAAACGCCGTAATATCATAAAAGCGGATTTAATGTTCATAATCATTAAATCTCTAAAATCACTTATAAAAATGCCGATTAAATTAATGAAACGGTCATCAAATCACGGAGGTTGATAAATTGACAAAAAATGGCTTTCGCGGCTTTGAGGAAATTGCCAGGACAGGCAATACAGATCAAAACCTTGATAACGTCGGTAATAATGCTGTTCTTAGTGATATTACAAAAGCAGTAGATAACATTTCCGACAAAATTAATCTTCTTGCCTTAAACACGGTGATTGAGAATACCAGAACAGGCGCTAAGGAAAGCGGGCTGGCCGAGATTTCCGCTCAGGTAAGCAAGCTTGCCGAACATGTTTCCGGGGCTGTCAAAGATATTGCCGATATTGTTAAAGATGTTCAAACTGATATCGAGTCTACTAATGGCAGGCTTGATGATTCAAAGAAAAATCTCGATTTCCAAAAAATGCTGGCACATAAAATTATGATTTCACTGAGCGAAATATTTGAATCAATTGAAAAATCCCAGGAGATAATAAATCAGATCACAACCACTCCCGCAGAGACGCCTGCCGCAGTTGGGAATGAATCGGGCGTTAATGACAGAAAAAGTCCGGGTATTTCGATCAGCGCCGGTCACAAAACCGCTCAGGAACTTAACCAGCATGTTGATGAATTACGATTTTTAGTTAACAGTTTCAAGCTTTAAGCTGGCGTTGCTGATCGTATCAATATCCCTATCCCGAATTATTCATTAAATCTATTATCTCATTAAAAATTAGCTTTTAATCCTTTGGCTAATAATATGATAGAAATAATGTCAGGAGTCCATTAAAGATACAGAGTATTTTTGTGCTGTCGGAAGTTTCTTCTGACAGCCCTGGCAGAAGTCCGCCTATGGCGGATGCCAGCATGTGCTAAGATTTGTGAATAATGCGGGCTATGTGAATAGATTGTGGCGTATTGCGAGCATGAAAAATATCCCCATTTGTCTAATATGGGCTTTCATAAAGACTTACATTAATTGTCTCGGTGTGGAAAACTTATGATAACTTGTTAATCGAATGTGGTTGCATTATTACGGGGAATGTAATAGTTAAATAAACGGTTGAATTATTTAACAAGGTTTGTTTATGCAGGAACCGGTCAAAAGTAAAAATTATTATTTTGTAGATGAATCAGGGGATCCGACTTTTTATAATAGGAATGGAACCCTAATTGTTGGGGAAGAGGGGTGCTCCAAAATATTGATAATGGGTTTCATTGAAACCCAGGAGCCACAAGCAATTCGAAAAGAGTTAAAATTACTGAGAAATGATATCGTAAGTGATCCATATCTGACCGGAATACCTTCATTAGCCAAAACAAAGATCGCATTTCATGCAAAGGATGATTGTGCCGAAGTCAGACAAGCCGTTTTTAATAAGCTTACAGAACTTGATTTTAAAGCTCAATTTGTAGTTGCCAGAAAAATTGAACGAGCTTTTAGAAAACGTTTTGATGGTAAAGAGAATAAATTCTATAACCGTTTAATTTCTACGTTGTTTGAAAATGTTCTTCATAGATATGAGGAGAGCAGTATCTATTTTGCCAAAAGGGGTTCAAGAAATAGACAAATTCCATTAGAACAAGCAATAAAAAAATCTATTGAAAGTTTTGAATTAAAATGGAGAACTAAAGTACCTTCATCTATTAAGGTAAAAGTATTTGCTCAGTTGCCATCAGACGAACCATGTTTGCAAGTTATTGATTATATGAATTGGGTAGTTTATAGAGCATTTATTAGAAGCGAAATGAGATATTATAAGTTTATAGAATCCAAGGTAAGTCTATTGGTTGATCTATATGATGTAAAAAACTACCCCAACAATTATTATTCAAAGAAAAATCCATTTGATTGTAAAAACATAAGCCCTGTTTAGGCTAGGCCCCGCTAAGGGGCGCACGGCTTGGAGCCGACTTTCGCCTAAATAGGACCTATATTTATTATACGGTTTAAAAACTAAAAAGTAAACAATATTTTCAAAAAATATTCTCATTTGTTTAATATGGGCTTTCATAAGGACTTACATTAATTATCTCGATGTGGAAAACTTATGATAAGTTGTTAATCGAATGTGGTTGCATTATTACGGATTTTGTCATAAAATTGTGATGCATTAATTAGGAGATTGGTATGCAGGGTATTTTAAATAATAAGAAAATTCTCCTTGGTATCTCCGGCGGTATCGCTGCTTTTAAGATTTGCGAACTTTTGCGGATGCTGGTTAAAGCCGGCGCCAATGTGCGAGTTGTAATGACTCAATCGGCTGCAAAGTTTGTTACTCCGCTGACATTTTCTGCATTAGGCGCCGAATCTGTTGCGACCGATATGTGGGATCCCGGCCGCGACTCACTTGAGCATGTAAGCTGGGCCGATTGGGCCGACATCTTCGTGGTAGCTCCGGCAACCGCTAATATCATCGCCAAGATGGCCGCCGGCATCGCCGATGAGGTGCTGTCCACCCAGCTATTGGCTTATGATGGTCCAAAAATTGTCGTGCCTGCCATGAATGTTAAGATGTGGCAAAATTTTGCCACTAAGAGAAATGTCGACGAATTGAAAAAGCAGGGGATAGTGTTTATCGGACCGACTAAAGGCCAGCTTGCCAGCCTTATTACTGCCGAGGGACGGATGGTTGAGCCGAAAGATATATTTGGACAAATCGAACTGAACTTAAAGAACCGTTCTGACCTGGCCGGATATAAAATCCTGGTAACTGCCGGACCGACTGTTGAACCATTCGATCCGGTAAGGATTATATCTAACAGGTCCTCCGGCAAGATGGGTTATGCCATTGCCCGGGCTTTAATATCTCGAGGCGCAGAGGTGATTCTGGTATCGGGACCGGTTGCGTTAGAAGCCCCAGCAAGAGTTGAATTAGTCAATGTTGAGACTGCTGAGCAGATTAAAAAAGCGGTTGAAAATTATTATAAAAATGTGGATTCAATTATTATGGCAGCCGCAGTTGCCGATTATAGGCCCAAAATTTATTCCCGTCAGAAAATCAAGAAAATAGACCGCACCCTGTCTTTGACATTGGTTCAGAATCCTGATATTCTTAAAGGACTCTCTGCGAAAAAAAGAGGGAAAATCCTGATCGGTTTTGCCCTCGAAACTGAAAATGTTAAGGCGGCGGCTAAAAAGAAGATGCTTGATAAAAAGCTTGATATGATAGTCGCCAACAATCCCACACAAAAAGGTGTGAAATTCGGCTCTGATTTCAATAAGGCGACGATTTTTGTCAAGGGGGAAAGACCGATCGATTTACCGGTAATGCCGAAAATAGAGCTGGCACATAAAATCCTTGATGAGCTGGTTAAGTTGCTAAAAAGAAGAAGAAAGTGATGCCGGAGAGTGAGGAAAATTTACTTCGAAGCTATTTGATACAGCGAATGGAACTGGGTGAAAAAGTTATTTTCAGGCCGTTTGATATGGAAATACCAGGACATGATACAGTGGAACAGACTGCTTATAGCATAGACGAATTCGAAAAGACCGAAAGTCTCGATGATTTGTATCGGGCTATTTGTGAATGTCAGAAATGTTCGCTGGGGCAGTCACGGACCAACCTCGTTTTCGGCGCTGGCAATCCCAACGCTGATATAATGTTTGTCGGCGAGGCGCCCGGCGCCGATGAGGATAGACTGGGCGAACCTTTTGTGGGCAGAGCCGGTCAGCTTCTAAATAGAATACTGGCCGCCATGAAGCTTGAACGTCAGGACGTTTATATCGGCAACATACTTAAATGCCGTCCTCCGAACAACCGCGACCCCCAGCCGAATGAGGCGTTAATCTGCGAACCTTTTCTTCACCAGCAAATTAAGCTGATCAAGCCGAAAGTCATCTGCTGTCTGGGACGGATAGCGGCTCAGCGTCTCCTGCAAACGAATATGTCGCTGGGTCAGATGCGTGACCGATGGTTTGATTACCACGGTACAACTCTGATGGTGACTTACCATCCTGCCGCGCTCTTACGGTCTAACCAATACAAACGCCCAACCTGGGATGATATGCAGAAACTTCTGCGAAAGCTGGAGGAGTTAAAACAATAAATGTCAGATACAGTCGAAAAAATACCACCCCAGGCATTAGAGGCTGAACAGTCGGTTCTTGGGGCAATGTTGTTATCCAAAGATGCTATTGATGTTGTTTTAGAACATTTAAGGCAGGAACATCTATACAAATCGATACACAAAAAAGTATTTAAAGCGATTGTAAACCTATATGAAAAAAACGAGCCCGCTGATATTATAACTGTATCCGAGGAGCTGGCCAGGCTTGGCTACCTTGATGAAGTCGGGGGGAGAGCATTTTTAGCGGGTCTTACCGAAGCTACTCCGGGAATATCCAACGTCGAGCACCACTCCAATATCGTTTTTGAAAAAGCGATGCTTAACAAACTGATCGATGCCTCGAATCAGACGCTCCTGCGCGCTTACCAACCAATTGAGGATGTTGATGAGTTTATTGATGAGGCCGAGCAGGCGATATTTGCCATAAAAGATGAAAAATTAAAAGGCTCGACTATTCCAATTAGCGATGTCTTGCATGAAACATTTCGCATTATTGAAGCTTACAGCAGTCGTGAGGGCTTTTTAACCGGCATTCCAAGCGGTTTTATCGATTTAGATAACCTGACCTCGGGATTTCAGAATTCGGAACTGATTATTATAGCCTGTCGTCCGTCTGTGGGGAAAACAGCTTTCAGCTTAAATATTGCGGATCATATTGCTGTCGAAAATAAAACACCGGTGCTTATTTTTTCTCTGGAAATGTCCAAAGAACAGATTGCCCAGCGTCTTCTATGCAGCCGGGCCAGGGTCTCATCGCACCTTTTGCGAACAGGAAGACTGGCCGACAAGCAATGGACCAACCTATCTTTAGCCGCCGGACCATTATCGGATTCACCCATTTTCATTGACGACTCACCAATGATGAGCGTACTTGAAATGAGGGCAAAATCCAGGCGTTTAAAATCAAGAGAAAATATCGGGCTTATAATAGTAGATTATTTACAGCTCATCCAGGGGCCTAAAAATGCCGAAAGCCGTCAACAGGAAATTTCCTTTATCTCACGCGCGTTAAAGGCGACGGCGCGGGAATTGAAAGTTCCGATTATTGCCTTATCACAGCTTTCCCGCCAGATCGAACTTCGCGGCAGAGACGCCAAACCACAATTATCCGATCTTCGAGAATCAGGAGCGCTTGAACAGGATGCGGATGTCGTAATATTCATTCATCGACCGCGTAACGAGGAAGGACACTGGGGACCCGAGTCAGAAATAATCATAAGCAAACAAAGGAATGGTCCTACTGGTACCATTGATCTAATGTTTGTTAAAGATTATGCCCGTTTTGAATTGAAGGATATTGTTCACGAATTCCCATAATCATTATTATTAAATTCTGTATCTTAATATGAAGGTAAAAATGCTATGAGAGGGATTGTCTTTTGAATATTGTGCAAATATTCGGCTCGAGGGGGTTGTTTTTTATTGAGGAAGTGGGCGCATTTTCAATCCTGCTGATGCGGATTCTCAAATCCCTGCCCCTCTTTGTGAAAAATATGCGCCTGACACTTGAACAGATGCTGATGATGGGAGTTGCCTCACTGCCCCTGGTACTGTTTACATCAGTGTTCACAGGAGCCGTTTCGGCTGTTCAGGCGGCGTATCAATTTCAGAATTACGTGCCGATGCGCTATCTGGGGACTGCTGTAGGCAAGGCTGTCATCATAGAGTTAGGACCGGTATTAACCGGTTTGGTTGTTGCCGGTCGGGTCAGTTCTGCTATCGCCGCTGAACTGGGAACAATGAAAGTAACCGAGCAGATTGACGCTTTAGAAACTATGGCGCTTGACCCGGTGAGGTTTCTGGCGGTCCCGCGATATATCGCTGGTTTTCTTATGCTTCCGATACTGACCATATTTTCTGATTTTGTGGCTTTAATGGGCGGTCTTGTAGTATCAATGCTTTTTATCGATATAACCGCCTACACATTTCTAAACGGCGTCAAATTATTTTTTGAATTATCAGATGTTTTCATCGGCCTTCTCAAAGCCTGTGTTTTTGGCCAGATTATTGCAGTTGTTGGCTGTTATCATGGCTTCAAAACTGTTGGCGGTGCTGAAGGAGTCGGGCTGTCCACAACCCGGGCCGTCGTCTATGCAAGCGTTTTAATTTTGATTTCTGACTATATTGTAGCCAGTATATTTTTCGGATAAGGAATCAGTATGTAATGATCGAAATAATCGGTGTCTATAAGAGTTTTACAGGCAAACCTGTCTTAAACGGAGTAAATCTTACAATCAGCAAAGGCGAAACGCTGACTATCATCGGCCGTTCTGGCGAGGGGAAATCGGTATTATTAAAGCATATAATAGGCCTTTTAGAGCCCAATAAAGGGAAAATCCTTATTGATAATGAGGATATTAATAAACATTCCTCGAAACAAATGGTAGAACTTCGCCGCCGTTTTGGAATGCTCTTCCAGGGGTCGGCTTTGTTTGATTCGATGACCGTCGATGAAAATGTCGGACTTGGCTTGAGGGAACATACCGATATCCCTGAACATACTATAAAGTCAATCATAAAAGAGAAATTATCCCAGGTGGGGCTTTTTAAAGTTGAAAATCTAAAACCGGCGGAACTTTCCGGGGGGATGAAAAAGCGGGTGGGTTTAGCTCGTGCTATTGCCATGGACCCCGAATTCATATTGTATGACGAACCCACTACCGGTTTGGACCCCATTATGGCCGATACTATAAATAACCTAATTATACATCTGCAAAATACTCTCGATATAACCTCGATAGCTGTCACTCATGACATGGTTTCAGCCTATAAAATATCCGACCGTATAGCGATGCTGTACAAAGGCAAAATTATCTTTATCGGCTCTCCCGTCGAGGTAAAAAACAGCGATAATCCGATAGTTCAACAGTTCATTAATGCTCAGGCCGAGGGTCCAATTACCGATAATAACCATTAAGTAATCAGAGATTTAGTCGAATACCTATAAAAAAGTCCAAACATTTGAGAAAAAGGTATTTACAATGTCAAATACAACCACTATAATGCTGCCAGCAGGAAAGTTGGAACTTAAACAGACAGCACAACGGAGAGAAATGTCCTGGTTTAATTTTCTTTCAAACGACATCGGTATCGATTTGGGTACTGCCAATACACTGATTTATGTTCGCGGCGCCAGTATAGTATTGAACGAACCCTCAGTAGTTGCTTTGGAAAAAGAGACAGGGAAAATCCTTGCTGTAGGAATAACGGCAAAAGAGATGATCGGTCGAACGCCTGAGAGTATCTCTGCTATCAGGCCGCTAAAGGATGGGGTCATTGCGGATTTCGATATAACCGAAAGGATGCTTTCAGATTTTATAAAGCGGGTTGTAAAACATCGCTATCTTATGAAGCCTAAAATCATCATTTCTGTACCCTCGGGTATCACTGAGGTGGAAAAAAGAGCGGTGCGTGATTCGGCGGAAAACGCCGGAGCCAGAGAAGTATACCTGATCCAGGAGCCGATGGCTGCTGCAATTGGCGTTGGCTTGCCGGTTGACCAGCCTTCCGGGTCGATGGTAATCGATGTCGGCGGCGGCACATCCGAAATTGCCGTTATTGCTTTAAATGACATCGTGTCGAACATGTCCATCAGGGTTGCCGGCGATGAGCTTGACGAGGCGATTGTTCTTTATTACAAGAAAAACTATAACCTGCTGATCGGCGAAAGGACTGCCGAGGAGGTCAAGATGAAAATCGGTTCCGCCTATCCCCTTGATAAAGAGGAGTCGATGGAGATTAAAGGTCGAGACCTTGTTGCCGGCGTACCTAAAACAATGAAAATTACAACTTCTCAGGTCAGAGAGGCAATTGCAGAGCCGGTTGATGCTATTGTGGATGCGGTGCGTCTTTCGCTTGAGCAGACACCCCCGGAGCTGGCTTCCGATATCCTTGATCGAGGCATTATCCTAACCGGAGGCGGAGCCCTTCTTCGCGGCCTGGATAAACGCCTGCGGCAGGAAACCAACCTCCCGGTTATAGTAGCCGATGATCCGCTTACCTGTGTAGCGCGTGGGACTGGAAAATGCCTCGAAAATATGAAGCAATACAGTAAAGTGCTGTTAAAATCCCGGCGAAATTAAAGCCCGCCTTATATTAAAAAATAATTCCAATTTTTTCACAAGTTCAAATATTAAAAACACCATACAGATTCCACATTTGCTGTAACTATTGACAAATAAACTCTATCACAATTCCCCAAACCGAATCATAAACTTCAACTTGCGTGATTCTTTTGCATGTATCAGGATGGAAGCTTTACGACATCCTGATACCGAGACCAGTTCTATCACATATCCCGAAAGCGAATCATAAACTTCAACTTGCGTGATTCTTTTAGAGGAATCTTCACCTCGAAGCAAAGGCAGGTTACCGAGGATTGGTAAACCCGTTCGAAACCGTACTCCGATAGGCTGACAGTCTCGATAGGAAAACGCCACAAACAGCAGGGCTCCGACAGGCTGATATTGATGTCGAGTTTGTGATAATCATCTTTAAGCCCGAACATATCAACTTCCGGCGTTTCTCCGCGGCTTATCATTCTGTTGTTTTCAAGATCATGGTTGCCGATATAGTAATAGCGATCGGGCGAATCTCCAGCCAACATTGCCCAGTTAAATTCGACTCCGAAAATAAATCCGAGTTCGAAATCAGACCGGTTCTCCAGTGTATAGTTCGCCTCGATGACCGGTTGTTTCAGCATAATATCGATGTTCTTACCGACAGTCAAATCAGCGGTTCTATCCGGGTAGTAAATATGCCCTTTGCGCGAAAACTCGACACTCAATTTAGTATTTGATTTTTTTGTCGTATACTCAAATGGCTCGATTATAAAATCACCCATCTCATGATACTTATTAGCGGCGAACTGTTCGAATTCAGTCCCGAACGGCATCATATGATCGACAAATGACACCCTCCGGTACCAGTCGTAGACCAGATATTTTTCAAGCCCCTCCTCTTTTGTCTCAATCCGATCGTGAATAGACGCTCCCTCAGCGACAGACTGATTTTTAAGTTCACATAATTTTTTGTGATATCCTTCCTTACGGCGGGTCAGGGTGTCCAGGAGGTTAAATCCTTTGTTCTTTAGGTCAAGCTCGAACATCGAGCCGCCATGACGGGGAGAAAAATAAGCGTTTAGATGGCTGGTTTGGGCCAAAATTTCAGTTTGCCCGTCATCATCAAAATCGGTGAGTTCCAGCTTTCCGGTTTTTGGCAGCGTCCCTAAGCTCTCGGCGATGGCCTCAGCCCGAATCAGGCGATTATAAGTAGCATAGCGGAGATGGTTTAAATAAAGGCCGCCGAACACACCATGCCAGTATGGGCAATTACACTGGCCCTGGAACAGCAAATCTCTGGCTTCGGCCAATTTCTTTTTCTTTGCCGCGGCGCTCTTTTCGAGTTGATCAATCTTGGCGGCAACATGGTACATCTTCTTGTGCATATTATTCGATTCGGGATATTTCGACAGGAAGTTACGCCAGAACCCGCCCCTTACAAGGTAGCCGCGGCTCTCCCAGAGATCGTTTTTCTTAAGATGCTTTTCGATCTGCTCGTAATGATTGAATCCATCCGGCGGCAGCGACCATTGTCCCATCTCGGCATAGGAGGCGGTGGGAAGATATATCCTGCCGTTAGGTTCAAAAACATCTATCGCCTCGGAGAAGAATTTCATCTTCAGCCAATCAGAGTTCTTCGATACCTGTTCGAAAAAATCAGCCAGCCATCTTTTTTCATAACAAAGCTTATAGGTATCGGGCCAGACGCCAAACTTTTCGCCATCGTCGGCATAGATTGCCAGCTTGCCCGGCGATCTTTCAGCCATCTGTTTAAGTATATCCATGACTTTATCTACATTCTTAAACGGGACAGCATAACGCAGCAGCTTGGAAATCGGAAACAACGCCAGTTTCTTATGCTGTTCTTCGGTGATGAAATAGCCGTCAAGCTGATCTTCGGTAAGGCCGGCCCAGCGAAAATGAGTGTCATCGAGGATTGTATACTCCATACCGCAATCATGCAGCGCGCCGGCCAGTTGCGGTTCCCAGACCCGCTCGGCCAGCCACATGCCGCGAGCTTTAACCGAAAATCGTTTCTTTAGATAATCGGTGAGCATATCGATCTGGCCTTTTTTGTGTGAATTAAAAATTGCCGGCAGGATCGGCTCATAAAAACCGCCGCTTAATAGTTCAAGCCGACCAGCATTCAATAAATTTTTTACATACCTGAAATACTCAGGCCGGCTCTTTTCGATCCAATCCCAGAGTATGCCGGTATTGTGAAGCGATACCTTGATATCGGGGAATTCTGCAAGAAGCCTGACAAACGGCAGATAGCATTGCTTATAAGCGTGCTCGATAACATGGTCGAAATTGCCGACCGGCTGATGGTTGTGTATGCCGAAACAGAAATATATCAAAATATGCTAAGATGAATGTACTTTTTGGGATGTTCTTTAAAGTCTGTTATCAGAGAATCGAGATTGTTCATCGTTTGGCGCAGATCATAGTATAAAGAATCATCGGCCATGGTTTTGCCGAGAGTGCCCTCGCCTTTTTCAATACGTTCGGTAATACTTTTAATATCATCAGACAGCTCATTGAGCTTAACAGATGCCTCAGCGAAATTACTGACTGCCTTTTGCATCTCAACAGAGTTAGTGTCCAAAAAGCCATCCATCCTGCCGGCGGCATTGGATATGCTTGTTAGGGCTTTTTCCATTGTGTTCTGATTATCGTTAATGAATCGATTAGTGTTTTCGGTTATCTCATGCAAAGCATCGATAATCTGACGGATCTTCACTGCCTTGCCGGGTTCACCGAAAGTTCCCTCAAGCTGAACCACAAGATGTCGGATCTCATCAATAGCATCGCCCATCATCCCCATAACCTCCGGTATGCCGGTGTCATATTTACCCATCTTCGGTGCACTTAGATCAAGCGCATTCGCCGATTCGCCCGGCCATATTGCTACATATCTTTCCCCCATAAGACCAACATTCATTACCGCAAACCGGGCGTCCTCTTTTAAAGCCACTTCTTTATCAAGCGAAATTGTAACCAGAACATTGTTGCCCTTAAGTTCTATATCCTTAACCTCGCCTTTTTCAACCCCCAAAACGCCGACCGGATCGCCGATGTCAAGAGTGCCGACCTCCGGAAACATACAGATATATCTATAATGCTCAACATTGAATTTGTATTCTTTCACCCAGACAATACCGTATAATAAAATGATAATCGCGGCAATTATTACGGTTCCAACCTTAATCTCTATCGATAAATCACGCATCATGTCTCCCGATTTGCTTGCTCAAACACCCATTGCATTATTCGGCACAAATTCGAAAAAGTTGCCTTTAGACAATTTATATTATCAACATCTTGAATCAATTGCAATTTATTTTACATGAATCCGTTATAATATCTTTAGACTTATATATTTGAAGGCGGAAAAAAGCCGTAGGTTGGGGGCTCGTCCCCCAACACAATTGCGGCCGGATAAATCCAATGGACACTGCGTGCCGACCGCCTACAGTATATTTTATTTCGAATAAATCAGTAGGTTGGGGGTCCTACAGATCGTCAAGCCATATGGCCTGTCTGGGGTCTTGTGGATTTTCAACCTGTCCGGACAGACTAAAAGTCTGTCCTACTTTTTCCCGTGGCGTCAGGAACCCCTTCCTGACGCAATTGCAAAAGGGCACACGAGGACATGTACGGCCCACAAGTATGTCATACCTGCGAAAGCAGGTATCCAGCCCACAAGATATTTTCTAATCTGCTTGAGTAATCTTCTGCAATATTATAAATTGAATTGATGATGTTAAACCCCAAGGAGGAAAAATGAAAGCGCTAATTACACTGATTCTGATTTTATTGCTCGCAATTCCGGTGTTTGCCGTTATTGGCGATGTCGATACGAGTTTCGCCGCACCTTACAGTTGCCCGACCGGTATGGCAACCGATGGGAAGCACCTTTACCTTGCCGACCGCAAAAGCGACACGATCTATAAGATAGACCCGAAATCCGGCGAGACAATATCCGAATTTCCCGCCCCCGGGTTCAGGCCGCAGGGGCTGGCGTATGACAGCAAATACCTTTGGTTGGTCGATTCTGAAGAGGGAGTGATACTGCAGATCGATCCCGAAACCAAAGTCGCTGTAAAGACTATCTGGTGTCCGGCCCAACGTCCCCGCGGGTTGGCCTGGGATGCCGAATACCTGTGGCTGGCAGATTCCAAAGCCGACCAGCTTTTGCAGGTTTCAACCGAGGACGGCACTACCATCAAAGAGTTGCCCTCGCCCTCGGGAAATCCAACCGGTCTGGCATTTGACGGAACCCATCTCTGGGTAGCCGACCGTAGCGCTGATAAAATCTATATGGTCTGGCCGGAAACAGGCGAAGTTGTACTGACACTCAAAGCCCCCGATAAATATGCCTGGGGACTGGCATATCTTGATGATAAACTCTACTGCGCCGATTACCAGTCAGATTCAGTTTATGCCGTTATTGCCGACGATGACGAATTCAATAATCTTATCGACCCGGTCTACGAGGAGCTCGAATACACACATCAGTTCAGAAATTACGGTCCCGGAACCGTGACCGACCTCAACATCTACCTGGCAGTACCTGAGAACTCACGCCGCCAGACCCTGCTTGAACCGCCCGTTTACTCATCAACGGTAAACCATGATTTCATCTCCGATCAATGGGGTCAGCAGGTTGCCCGGTTTCATTTCGATGAGGTCAAGCCCGGCGAGATGGTCGAAGCTTCCTATAAAACTATGGTGGAGCTATTCGACCACTGGATTTATATCAGGCCGGAGAAGGTAGGCGATTTGAAAGACATTCCAAAGGAGATTAAGAAGAAATATCTTGTGGATGACACTAAATTCGCAATCAACTCAGAAACCATTAAAGATGCCGTCAAAAAAGCCATCGACGATGAGACCAATCCATATTGGGTGATGCGGAAAATCTACGGCTACATTATCGATAATATGTATTACGAGCTTGCCGGGGGCTGGAATATAGCTCCGGCAATACTTGAGCGGGGTAACGGTTCATGTTCGGAGTACTCATTTGTATTCATCTCGATGTGCCGGTCGGCGGGGCTTCCCTGCAGGTATGCAGGCGCTATCGCCCAGCGGGGCGACTTAGCCTCTGAAGATGAGGTCTTCCATCGCTGGTGCGAGGTCTACCTGCCAAAAATAGGCTGGGTGCCAGTCGATCCCTCCGGCGGCGACCAGAAAAGCACAGCAGGGCAGGCGCGTTATATAGGTCATGTTTCCAACCGGTATTTGATTACTACAGTCGGCGGCGGCGGATCGGAGTATCTTGGCTGGGAGTACAACTCCTACGAAACCTGGCAGTCGGAAGGCATCTGCAAGATTTACACAGAAAAACTGGGCGAATGGTCGCCGGCAGACAGCGCACAGGCGGTAAGCATTAAACAGGAAAAATTTCCGATTGATTAGAAGCCGAAGTAGAAGTTTCAATCTGCTCCATATCAAAGGGGCACACAGGGACGTGTGATGCCCACTATACACATCAATAAAGGGCGGCCTCTGTGACCGCCCTTTAAATTATCATGATATATTACCAGCTTATTTCACCATCATCATCTTTTTAGTGGTGACGTTGTCGCCCTGAACAAGCTTATAGAAGTATACGCCGGAGGCAACATGGTTGCCGTTTTCATCGGCGCTGTCCCAGGTAATCTGATGGACGCCGGCAGGCAGATTCCCATCGACAAGCGTTTTAACCTTACGGCCCATGATATCGTAAACCTCAAGGGTTGTATGGCCATCAGCGGGCAAACCGAAGGCGATATCCGTAGTCGGATTGAATGGGTTGGGGTAATTCTGAGTTAAAGAGAATGTTGCAGGAACCGCGGTCATATCATCGCCAATACCGGTTTCACCAACCTCAAGTGTGCAGGGTAAAGTGAATGTATTGTGTTCGGGATCGTTGGTTGAAATTAATATATTACCGGTATAAAGTCCGTTTTCCAGCTCTGTGGCATCAAAAACAACATCCAACTCCATCGATTCACTTGGCTGAACAATGCCTTCCTGCGGACTCACTGTTAACCAGAATAGCGGATAAGTGAATTCAATAGCCAGGCCGGGCTGTACTACCGCATTATTGTAGGCATATTCAAGTCCTATTTCACCGACTTCATTTTCGATACCTATTGTGATATCGCTCTGGTATTCTCCTTCAATCTCGCCGTATTGCATACGGATTGAGTTATCGTTGCCATCGAGTATTACCTGGAAACTGTGCAACGGTGTTGTCAGGTCGGGATAATAGTGCCAATCAACCCAGGAAACAATAAATCTGTTATTCACATCATCGTAGTAATAGTAGCAATTTCCTGTTGCACCGCCATCCAGGTCATCCCATTGAACGGCAATGAGCGCATTGGGAATATAAACCCTTGGAATAGTATAGTTGGAGATATAAGAACTGGCATACTGAATGAAAGACAGCCAGCCGTTTGTGCTGACCATGATATCCGAGTATGTCTGACCATAGAAAGTAAAAGTCAAGCCCATCGGAAACAAGTCGGTGTACCCGTCATCGATAGAACCATAACTGAAATCAACCGGTGTGCCGTTTCCCGTAATATCAATCCACTCATAACTCGGACCATCGGGTTCATCGGAGTCTATATAAGTATAACCGAATTCATCGGGTCCGCCAAAATCAGTTATTACATCGTGATTGAACGGCGGATCGATTTCTGTTTTAAGATGCGACTCATCCTGAGGAGCATTTGCTTCTTCTTTCGAAACAGGAACATCGATTTGTTCTACAGGAATTTCAACCTCACTGTCGAAAGTGTTCATAGATTGCATGAAATCATCAGTCAGAACAACCACGGAAAAATTAAGCGGAGCACCGCCCGAATTGGAGATAGTCAAATCCCCGGTAGTAGATTCGCCGGAATTTAACTGAACGTTAAATGCTAAAGGTGATACACCGGCTTCAGGATATACTGCACTGCCGCCATTTACAACAGCTCCGTCAATATACCAGCCGTCACGAGTTGCTGAGCCATCCGTACCAAATCGGAGTTTAAATTTGACAATTTCATCTTGATAAGAAGAAAGGTCAACGAGTACCTGCTCCCAGACTCCTGTTTCGCCGGAGAAACCCGGTTCATCGTCCAAACCACGAACATCAGGATTAGGATATCCGTCTTCAGGCGTGATAAGGTTCCATGAAGTCCCACCATCAGTTGAAATGTGAATGTTGCCGCCATCCCAGTTTAATTCCATGTTATACCAATGATAGAAAGAGAAAGAAGCATTGGCATCGGTAATATCGTAAAACGTTGTATATAAAGGATCATCGGCATTGTTGGGATAAGAACCGCCAAGCACCGTAGCCCAAACATTGTTGCCATCGTATGCTTCACCGGGCCCGGAGGACGGGGCACCCCATTCCCAGACGCCTTCACCTACCCAGCCGCCGTTGTTTGCCTCGAATGATTCCAGTTCTCGAAGGTCAAAGTCAAGCGCAACAGTATCACCAACCGGAACAAATATGCTTCCCCTGCCGAGTCCATAACCAATAGCCGTAGCTTCGATATCGTAAGTTTCGCCGCCGGGTATGTTATCAAATATATAATACCCTTCGTTGTTGGTATAAACAGGGTTAAGAGGAACTCCAACTACAGATATAATGGCGTCCTCAATAGGATTCGAATCAAGGTCTAAAACATGACCATGAAGAATGCCGTACTCGGCAAAATCGAGAGTGAAATCTTGAGTAACGGTTTCATCAGGGAGTATCGTAACTGTTGCCGTATCGGGCAGATGGCCGAAGAAGCTGGCAATCAGGGTGTATGTGCTGTCGCCGGGAAGACTGAGATGATAAAAACCCACATCATCGGCAGTAGCAAATCTTGTTGAGCCATCGACTACAATTCTGGCGCCGCCTACAGGGCTGCTATTTTCATCATACACGTAACCTTCAACAGCGCCATAACCCGCCTGAGCAATCAGGCACGCCTCGTGGAGATCGATAATACCATGACCGTAGCTGTTGTCTTCGCCGGCCGGCCCAAGGTCGACTGCAGTACTCATCATTATTTCCTTAATCGATTCAACATCCAGGTCGGGATTTGCCGAACGGATAACAGCGACTGCTCCGGTAATATGAGGCGAGGACATCGAGGTCCCGCTCTTTGTTGAATAGCCGCCGCCCGGGATAGAACTTCTAACGTTAACGCCAGGTGCCACAACTTCAGGCTTGATGGCCATATCGGCCTCGGCGCATTCGGTCGGACCACGGGCTGAAAAGTTGGCTACGGGCAATGACGGGGTGGCACCGTCAACAGCTCCCACGGAGAAGCAATTATAATATGTGGTTGCTCTATCGGCCGGGGAACGCAAGCCACTGTAACCTTCGTTGCCCGCAGAAAAAATAACCACCGTGCCGGCAGCTTCCAGGTTATCAATTACAACCCAGAATGTCTCATCGCAATCAGGGTATCCGGGAATGCCATCGGGAATGCCCCATGAATTTCCGCAGGCATCGGGGTTATCCTGAGTGTAAGGATCGCCGTCCGGGTCGACAAACCATTCAAATGACAGCAAAGCATCTGCAACTGTTCGGGCGATGTCGTATCTATCTATTGGGGCTGCCGCAATCCACTGAGCATCGATAGCAACACCAATTGTATCGCCTGATGGAGTACGGCCGCAGATGGTACCCATAGTATGTGTACCATGGCTTTGGGAATCCTGAGGGAACGTCCAGCCGGCATATGGATCATACCAGCTCTCGTCAACATCGCCGTCACCATCAACATCGCCGCGAAAACGATCCGCCAGAGCCGGGTGAGTGCCGTCAACGCCAGTATCCATGTTAGCCACAACCCGTCCGGCGCCAGTGAATCCAGCCGCCCATGCTTCCAGGGCGTTGATTCTTTCAAGACCAATCTCGTGGGATGCAATTAGCGGCGGGTCAGATTCTTTAGCATCAATCGGCTTTATACTTTCAATAGTATAATTGAAATAAAGGTCGGCTATTTCCGGATTCGCCGCAATCGCCTCTATACCCGCTTTATTCGCAGTTACAATAAACATATTAGCAATCCACAGCATCTTGTAACGCTCGATTAAGCCCTGCAGCTGCAGCTCATCCAGGTAGGCTGACATAGCAGGCTGAGTCCGGCTGACAATATCTTGAAGAGCCTCGATGACCCTTCGATTTCTATCAGCCAGGGTAGACCTTTCGAGTTTCAATTGTCTGTTTAGGGAACCGATATCTGCCTGTTCTTGCATCATAACAATGACGTCAATCTGTTCGCTGGCAATCATTCCCTGCATCCTATCTGCAAGATATGGGCTGATCTGTCCAGACCATACTACTGGAACAGCCAGTAGCACCATAACCACACACAGCACTTTGACTTTTAACATCGACAACTCCTTTTAATTCGGTTATTATTAAGACTATTTTTTGTAAAAACTAACATTATTTACCATTTTAAGGCTTTTGCAAAAAGCATGCCTGCGATTCTACTGTTAAGTTCATTACTATGTAATATATATCAACAAGTTAGAAACGCAAGCGATAAAACTATAAATAGTGGTGTTGCAATATGAAACAACTTCTGTTTTAAGGCACTAATTGTTTAATATATAATGAATTATAATAGTTAATCTATGGATATAATCATAACACTGTTACTGTATTACACTCATGTTATTGAACCAAACAGAAGGTGATATAAAACTTATGATTCAATATTAATAGTGCAATTTATTGCGTGGTTGGTGTATGTCCCCATCCACCAACAAGTCTTGTTATGTGGGCGGCACACGTCCCCGTGTACCCCTTGACGGGCAGACCAGTCCACCTATGGCGGATGCCGCGCACGAAGAAGTCCTGTAGATGAAGACCTCCGAAGGTCCCTGACGGGTCTCCGGCCTTGACGGCTTGCGGTCTTGACGATTATCTGAATTAACGAAGGACTTCGTCCACCTGGTTAGGCCAGGAATGACAAAAGCCCTTTTTCCAGCCCGTCTCTTTTTTTTCAGGAGTTTCCCCGAAAAACTGAATAGAATTTTTATAATATAAATTATATAAACGAGTTGATATTTCGAAGAAGTGGAAATCATGGTTTCTCGAAAAATCGGGGAAACTTCCGCACTAACAGGCGGGACTTTCCAGTCCCGCTGGCGGGCCAGACGGCTCGTATGAGCTGGAAAGTTCACAGGACCCCAGACGGGCCGTATGGCTTGACGGCCTGCCCTGTTAAGTTAGTTTTTTATTTTGCTTAAAATTGTTATGTGGAAAAAAACGGGGAAACTCCTGATAAATCGCCGGTTGACTTTCTAAACGAATCAAATTACATTAATAATATGTCCGTTAAAACGGGGTAAGATCACTGAATTGTAAAAAATAAATGATTAGTTCAAAAGAAAAACCGGAGATTAATAGTGGAGTTAAACAATTTTCAATTTAAGCATTTAGAATGGCAGAAGCGTTTTGATAACGAATTAAGTAAAGCGCCAAATGAATTTAAGCAGGCTTGGTCTTATTTTTGCGATGGCGATATAGCTACTGCGGAAAAATCGCTTGCTATGTGTGCGCTGGCTGGATTATGGCCAGGAACAGCTTCCAGTATACTCGCATTCTTTGAACTTGAAAAGAAAAATTATTACAGGGCGATCGAGCTAGCTCTTGCAGGCGAAAATTATGGTCTGGAATTTCCCGGTTATTGGTATTATTATAAATCCTTAGCATCGTCATATAACTTTATCGATGAACTTGATAAATGCATAAGAGTCATCAATGAAGCGATTGATTTTTTCACTGTTGAAGATTCTCCATCGGATTTGTCAGGATTTTATTTTCATAAATCTAATGTATTCAAACAAGTTGCAGGTCCCCTTTCTCATAATATCGATGGTAAATCACAAAGTGACGCTAAAGAATGTATAAAAACAGCAATTGAATGCTTATGCAAGTCTTTGGCCATAATTAGCGATGGTTGGGAAAGCGATGTAAAACCTGAGCTTGAAGGTATAGCAAGAATCGCCGCGAGGGTGGGCATTAGGAGAAACGATTTACCGTTTTTAGAAGAAATGCTGGAAATAAAAGAGATTACAAATCAGTACTTTAGTGATTCCCACTTGGTTGAACTATGCGTTATAGTAAGTTTCAATGAAGCTAATAACAATGTAGAAACTGGAAACAGGGTGGATGCGGATCTTTGGTTTAGGCGTGCTCTCGAATTGGCTCCGGAAGAAAAGAAAGATGACATAGCTTTTAAGGGCATAGTTTACTATCTGACAGGAGTAAATTTACTTAGACTTCATAATCTCAAGGGATCAAATTTTTATCAGATGGATGAATCCACCATAAACATTAGAAGGGATATTAAGTCGTTATGGAATCAATCTGTCCGATTATATAATTCTCTGGATCCGGGTTTTGTAGCTGATTTTGATAAGAGAATGCCCCCCGGATTGACTGAATCTGTTTGGAATATCAAACGAGATCCGATTATGAATCTTATGTGATAGCAGAATTAAAGGAATAAAATATGCAATGCAGTTTAACAAGGAGGACGGCTAATGGTTTATACCATTTTAGTAATATTTTTGGTTATACTATCAATATGGATATACAGAAAGGTATCCTCAAAGAAAGAAGATGATATCGCAAAACCTTCTGCTGCTAATAATAACTCAAAAAGCGAACCAAGAGATTTCTTAAAAGATGCAGACGGATGGTTAAATACTCCAAAGCCATTGAAGGAGATGCTTAGTGAAAGTCGATCCTACGTGATAGATAAAATTATTGAACTCTTGAACTACGGTGGAATCTATGAAAGAAAGTATGCGGCATTTGCGTTAGGCCAAATTGGTGAGAAGCGATTTTTACAGTGCCTTGAAAATAGACTTACCCAAGAAACGGTTAAAGGAGTTCAGGAGGCGATAGGGTCTGCAAAGGTCGGTATATTAAGAGCCTCTCTTGATGAAGGATTCAGCGAAATGGATCGGAGGAAAATTATTACGGCAGCATATAATAGATACCTTTAGATTGACGTATTACAGAAGCATAGTGCGAATTGGAAGCATTCCTGTGTAAGAAATGATTTGAGCGTTAAAATTAACAATTTAAACCTTATCTTTGAAAGGAAGGTGCTACAATGCCAAATTGCGAGTATCATGGTCACTACAATGAACCATATCAGGGATGTGCCCCAAATGTGTGCTGGAAATAGCTACAGGTGATCAACCTCCTCCAGGAAAAACTCCTCTGGGTAAATGTCCAGTTCATGGATTTTATTACGCAAAATTAAAAGGTACTTAAAAGGTACTTATGATGGCTGCCCGGTCTGTGCAAGAGAAAAACATGGAAGATAAAATGATTAAGCCTTACTATTACTCTAGCTTTACACAAAGGAGGTATTCTCATGGCAAAGATCTCATCTGGTGATCGCTGTGCCGACTGCAAACATTGTAAAATATGGTCGGCAGATCACACAAAAGCTACATGCACTCTTTATAATGAACAAGGCTTTCATCCTGATAGGCCTGTTTTGGCAAAATGTGTAGGGAAAGTTACAAGAAGATATTAATCCAAAAAAAAGGTTTATTAGATGCCATTAAATCCAACACACGGGTACCCCACCTAATAAGTGGGTTTAAATTTAGCTAGGAGTCTGTCGGAGAACCTTGCTATAATATAATATCTATGCTACAATACTTTTAGAATTTATGTGGGCGGCACACGTCCCCGTGTGCCCCTTGACGGGCAGACCAGTCCACCTATGGCGGATGCCGCGCACGAAGAAGTCTTGTAGGTGAAGACCTCCGAAGGTCCCTGACGGGTCTCCGGCCTTGACGGCTTGCGGTCTTGACGATTATCCTCTTTTTTTACTTGACCTTGCACGGCAATAAAATATATTAATAATCTGTTTTAAAAGTGAGAAGGAAATGAAAAGAACGTTTCAACCGTCAAACAGAAAAAGAGCAAACGACCACGGCTTTCGCAAGCGAATGTCGACTAAGGCCGGACGTAATATCATAAAGAGACGCCGTGCTAAAGGACGGAAAAAACTCAGCGTATCAGACGAGTAGCCTTCCCCGAGCAAGCAGGCTTTATGGCAGAAACGCCATGCTGAGAGTAATCAGCGGCGGCAGGAAGCTTAACGGAAAAAGCCTGAAGCTTAGTTATATCGAGGGCGAACCCGATAGATTCGCTATTAGCGTGGTCAAAAACTATGGTAAGGCAGTCGAAAGAAATAGAATAAAAAGGATAATCCGGGAATTCTTAAGACGGAATAAAAAAATGTGGCCGAAAAACCGCTGGGTGTTAATCAAAGTGTTGAAAAAATGCGATGCATTCAGTCGAACGGAAAACGAATCGCAGATTATCAAAGAGATAGAAAAACTGCTTAAACGCGTCGAATGATTAAAATACCTTCAAAAATATTAGCTTTTATTGTGAGGTTGTACCAGTGGGTAATCAGCCCGATATTGCCGAGCAGTTGCCGGTATTATCCCTCATGCTCAGAGTATACCCGTATGGCTCTATTGACTCATGGCCTAATCAAAGGATCGGCGCTGGGCGTATGGCGTATCATTCGCTGTAACCCCTGGGGCAAGGGCGGTTACGACCCGGTGAAGTAAAAGGTTTGTATGGATAAAAAGTCGATAATAGGTTTCGTTTTAATATTACTTATACTCTTGCTGTGGCCGAAATGGAGCAAGCTGATTAATCCGCCGCCGGAACAGCCGCCCGCCGAACATACGACCGGCGCTGTTGAGGCAGAAACCACAGCAAAGGAAATGCCTGATGAGTTGCAGGCTGCCCGGTTTGAAAAAGCCAGCAGTTCAGCAATGCCCGTCATGGATGAGCCGGTAGTTCCTGAAAAGCTTATCCATATCGAAACAGAAAGCTTTACCGCAACGCTGTCATCGTATGGCGGCCTGTTGAAGTCGCTGGCGCTTAAGGAATATTTCACCGGCAACGGCCATAACGGCGATTCGCTGGTGGAGATGATCGGCGCCCCCGAGACAAGTCCCTGGCAGGCGCCCGGCGCATTGACTCTGGGAGTCGAGGATAGTCTATACTTTATTAATCGCGCCCCTTTCGAGGTGGACGGTTATGACCTGACTCTTTTTAAAGGCGATGAATCTCAGACCATATCGTTTTTCTATTCAGGTCCTGACGGCGCATCGGTTCGTAAAGACTATACTTTCAGCCCGGACGGTTACGGTTTTAAGCTTCGCTTATCAGTAAACAAACCGGGCTTGCTTGGCTTTACCGACCAGCTTACGCTGGGCTGGCTGACGCCTGTTTTGGCGACTGAAAAAGACTATAAAGAGGATCTGGGTAAGTTCGCCGGTTTTTATTTCAAGGGCAACGAGGTAATCGAAAATAAGGATGTCGATGTAGAAGAGCCTATAAGCGGGGAATGCAAATGGGTTGCTCTGCGATCGAAATATTTTACAAATATTATTATAGCTGATAATATCCCGGGTTCGGATGCATTAATCGTCGGTAAAAAAAGCAGTGTTTATGATCGGGAGGGCAAACAGCACGAGTGGAAAAAGTTTGGCGCGGGTTTGACGTTCGATATTGAAGGCGAATATTTCACTAACGATTTAACTATTTACTCGGGTCCGCTTGATTATTTTTGTTTACAGGGAATCGGGTATAAACTCGGCCAGCTTGTCGATATGGGTTTCTGGCTGTTCAGGCCTTTCTCAATCGGGGCGCTCTGGATTTTTATACAGCTTCACAAGGCGCTGTTTAATTATGGGCTGGTAATCATTATATTTTCAATTATTATGAAAGTCGTCTTCTGGCCGCTCACCCGTAAAAGCTCAGCCTCGATGATGAGAATGAAAGATCTGCAGCCAAAGATCCAGGAGATGAAAGCAAAATATAAGAACGAGCCGCAAAAGCTTAATGTGGAAACAATGAAGATTTACAAGGAATACGGCGTTAATCCATTCGGTTCCTGTTTGCCGCTATTAGTACAGTTGCCTGTATTCTGGGCCATGTTTTCGGTTTTGCGAAATTCAATCGAATTAAGAGCCGCTGGCTTCGTATTCTGGATAACCGACCTGTCACAGAAAGACCCGTATTATATTCTGGCTATTCTAATGGCGCTGGCGATGTTTATCCAACAGAAGATGACTATCACCGACCCCAAGCAAAAAATGATGATTTATATAATGCCGGCAGTATTTTTATTCATCTTTGGCGGTATGCCCTCGGGTCTGGTGCTCTACTGGACGATGTTCAGCGTTATTGGCATATTCGAGCAAATTCTGGTTAAAAGAAAACTTGAAGAGGAGAAGAAGCTGGCCACCTGAGAAGAAAACTTCTGATCCATAATATGTTGCCCTGTTCCTCTGCAATGGATTGCTGCTATTCCAAAGGTTGGTAGAAGGGCATTTTTGTTATGTATAATCCACACGAAACAATATGTGCAATATCTACACCCCCGGGTGAATCGGCTTTGGCTGTAATCAGGCTCTCGGGAAAAGAGTCAAAGTCGATTGTAGAAAAATTCTTTAAGGGAACTGATCTGTTAGAAAGAAAAGCGACCTTTGGCGAGCTCGTTGACGGGCGGGGTGATGTTGTCGACGAGGTTGTTGTCATCTGGTATAAAGCTCCCAAAAGCTATACAGCCGAGGAAATGGTTGAGATAATATGTCATGGCGGCTATGTTGTATCACAGCAGGTGTTATCGTTGCTCTGTCGGTCGGGAGCCAGGCTGGCGCAACCCGGTGAGTTTACTCTTCGCGCTTTTCTAAATGGCCGAATCGATTTAACAGAAGCCGAGGCGGTAAATTCAATCATCAGGGCTAAATCATCGAAAGCAAAAAAGCTCGCCTTTTACAATCTCGAAGGGAGATTGAAAGCTAAGCTGGAAGAGATCAATTCACGTCTGTTTGAGCTTATAACCATACTCGAGGCCGAAATAGATTTCGCCGACGAGGAGATAACAAAGCTGGATGGCCGGGAAACCGGATCAAAGATCGAGGAAATAGAAGGTCTCATCAAGGAGGTAAAATCAACCTATGATATGGGCAGGATCTCCGAGGGCAGGGTACAGATAGCCATAGTAGGAGCTCCGAACGTCGGTAAGTCAAGCCTGTTTAACGCAATGCTTAAAGCAGACCGGGCGATTGTGACCGCAACGCCTGGTACAACCCGAGACTATCTGTCCGAGCATGTCGATATTGGCGGATATCCTGTCATATTGACAGATACGGCAGGAATCAGAACGGCTGATGAGTCCGTGGAAATCATCGGCATTGATAGAACAAGAGAATTAATTGATAACGTGGATTTATGCATACATGTTCTGGATGAAACTCGACCATTAAATGAGGATGACTGGAAAATAGCGAGCGTTCTCGAAAACAGGGATTATGTTCTGGCTATCAATAAGATTGATCTTCAAAATAATCAGATTGACGGGAACGATAGTATTGTCACGTCTTGTAACCCATTACGTCTATCGGCTTTAACCGGCGATGGCATCTCGAATCTCTATGTTGAACTCAATAATAAGCTGTTGAACAGGATGCCTGAACCCAACGAGGGTGTGCTGCTGTCCCAAAGGCAGTATGATTGTGCGCAGAAAGCCGCAGAGGCGATTGATAAAGCCAGAGAAGTTTTATTAAATAATGAATCTGTTGAAATCCTGGTAAGTATCCTTCGTGAGGCACTGGAACATATCGGCGAACTCACCGGCAGAATAACAAGCGAGGATATTTTAAACAATATCTTTTCAAGGTTTTGTATAGGCAAATGATTCTTACTATAATATTAAATTGAAATTTAATGTTCGGTCAGGTCGTAGCAAAGCGTGACCTGACCGCATATAAGCGCTGTCAGGTCACACCCTTGCGGACACGACCCGACAGAACTTTGAACTGAGAAAGATTGAGAGATTTAAGATTTAATAGAAATGAATATGTTTAAGAATATCGATTATCCTATTCCTGTCGTACGACTCGTATGAGACGAGTTGTTGACAAATCTTGGCACAAATTCCACAGTTATCAACAGGATTTCCACATGGTCTATGATATTATTGTAATTGGCGGCGGTCATGCTGGTTGCGAAGCGGCACTGGCTGGCGCAAGGCTTGGTCTGGCAACGGCTTTGGTCACCCTCGATAAAAATCGCATCGCCCAGATGAGCTGTAATCCGGCAATCGGCGGTCTGGCTAAAGGGCAACTGGTACGGGAAATCGACGCTCTTGGCGGTGAAATGGGCTACTGCACCGATATGACCGGTATCCAGTTTCGATTGCTGAACCGAAGCAAGGGGCCCGCAGTCCGGTCTCATCGCGCCCAGGTTGACCGCAAAGCCTACCGTGAATTCATGACAAATACAATCGGCAATCAAGCCAAGCTTGAAATCATCGAGGATGAAGCTGTAGATATAGTCGTTGAATGTAATGTCTGCAAGGGGGTCGTTACCGTTTCACGTGAAACACT
This sequence comes from uncultured bacterium, assembly GCA_965603725.1. Classification (GTDB taxonomy): domain Bacteria; phylum Zixibacteria; class MSB-5A5; order UBA10806; family 4484-95; genus JAGGSN01. Next base: position 71,128 of record CBFDEC010000012.1, read on the forward strand.
TTATGCTAAGGCGGTCATTTTGACCGCCGGAACGTTTCTCAACGGCTTGATTCATATCGGTAATAACAAAATTCCAGCAGGTAGAATCGATGAGAAACCCTCAAGGGGCTTGACAGAATCGCTGGTAAAACTCGGAATTGAATCGGGCAGGCTCAAAACGGGAACGCCGCCTCGTCTCAATGGCGCTACTATCGACTTTTCAAAATGCATTCCTCAAGATGGAGATCAGCCGCCACCGTTTTTTTCAAACCGGTCAAATCGTGGTGATCTGACACAGATTCAATGTCATTTAACCTATTCTAACGAAAAAACTCATGCAATTTTACTCGAAAACTTGAATAAGTCGGCTCTTTTCAGCGGCGCTATAAACGGAATCGGTCCGCGGTATTGCCCATCCATAGAGGATAAGATCGTTCGTTTCCGCGATCGGAATCGTCATCAACTGTTCTTAGAGCCTGAGGGACTCGATACAACGGAGTATTACCTTAACGGCTTTTCATCCTCAATGCCGGAGGATGTTCAGTTAAGAGCGGCCCGCACAATCAGAGGGCTCGAAAAAGTGGAATTCAACAAGCCGGCCTATGCAATTGAGTACGATTTTTTCCCGCCGCATCAGCTTAGGCCGACCCTTGAATCGAAAATTATCAAAAACCTTTATTTTGCCGGCCAGGTTAACGGTACCTCGGGGTATGAGGAGGCGGCCGCCCAAGGGCTGATGGCTTCGATTAACGTTGTTAATGAAAATCGTCGTGAAAAACCGGTTGTTCTGAACCGTTCTCAGGCGTACATCGGAGTCTTAATCGATGATCTTGTAACGAAATCGACCGACGAACCATACAGGATGTTTACCTCGAGAGCGGAATACCGCCTGTTTCTACGTGAGGATAACGCCGAAGACAGGTTAAGCGATATCGGCTACAGTGTTGGGCTGATATCCGGAAAGGTCAGGGAAAATATCTATAACGAGAGAACTGTTAGAAAAAAATTGTATAAGGATTTCCATAAAATACGTATCGAATTACCGGGAATAGAAAAATCATTAACGGTAGCCGAGGCGGCAAGGCGGTCCGATGTTGATTTTACTGATATTTTTAGAAGAATTGAAGGTTCAACTAACGAGAAATTTCAAATCGTTGAAAAGACATTGATAGAAATCAAGTATGAGGGATACCTCAAACGTCAGGAGCGGCATCTTAATCGATTCAGGGGAATGGAATCGGTAACCATACCGGATAATTTTAATTATGCTGATATTACCGGCCTCAAACATGAGGCCCTGGAGAAGCTGAAACGAATCAGGCCGTCTACTCTTGGCCAGGCATCACGGATATCGGGAGTCAGCCCGGGAGATATCGCTGTATTTATGGTATATTTAAAAAACAGGTAAGGTTTTTATGGGCGATAAAAAGGCAATCGAAAAATGGCTGGCCGAAAAGAACCTCTCTCTGACAGGCAACCAGATTTCTGCATTGCTTGAACATCTCGATTTTATTAAAGCATCATCCGGCAGGATGAACCTGGTATCGAAAAATGATCTGCCGAAGTTAGTAGAACGTCATCTGCTGGATTCGTTATTGGTATTAACGGTATATAAATTTCCACCAGGAGCGACAGTTGCCGATCTTGGCAGTGGGGCTGGTTTCCCAGGGGTTCCGGTGGCGATTGCCCGCCCCGATCTAAAAATTGACCTTATAGAATCCCGTTTGAGAAAGAGCCTATTTCTCAAAAAAGTGGTTGATAATTTAGAATTAATCAACGTTCAGGTGGTTAATAAGCGCTGGGAGAAAGTTGAAAAATTGTATGATATCGTATTAGTAAGGGCAGTCTTTAATGAACAAGATTTACAAAAAAAGGTAATCCCGCATTTGTCGCCAGGCGGAGTTTTATTGCATTTCGCTAAGCATAATAATATTAACATATTAAAAAGATAATAAAAAAGTTTCACGTGAAACACTTTATTTCTTGCAATTTTTCTATATCTGTGATAAAATCACCCGCAATGAATGAAAAATAAACGTAACTCAAAAACAGGCGGTTAAATGGCAAAAATTATCGCTATAACAAACCAAAAAGGCGGCGTTGGAAAAACAACAACAGCGATAAATCTATCCTCATCGCTGGCAGTAGCCGAGAAAAAGGTTTTGCTGGTTGATATCGACCCGCAGGCAAATTCAACCTCCGGTCTTGGGTATGATAAAAGAGAGATTGAAAAATCCGTCTATGATGTATTGACCAGCGATATTCCGATTGAGGAGGCAATAATCGAAACCGATATCGAATACCTCCATCTGTTGCCGTCAAATATTAATCTTGTCGGCGCCGAAATAGAACTTGTTAACCTGCCCGAAAGAGAGTTCAAGCTTAAGAAAGGCTTATTGTCGATCTCCGAGTTCTATGATTTCGTTATTATCGATTGCCCGCCGTCACTCGGCCTTATAACAGTCAACACGCTTGCCGCCTCTGACAATGTGATAATCCCGATACAATGTGAATACTATGCTCTTGAGGGGTTGGGTCAGTTAGTAAGTACGATAAACCTGGTTAAGAAAAATCTTAATCCGAAACTCGAAATCCATGGAATATTGCTGACCATGTATGACAGCCGTCTTAATCTTTCCCGTCAGGTTGCCGATGAAACCAGGAAATATTTTACGGACAAAGTGTATGAAACAGTAATTAACAGAAATGTTCGTTTATCCGAGGCGCCGAGTTTCGGCAAGCCAATCTTGCTTTATGATATAGAATGCAAAGGCGCTAAAAACTATATTGATTTCGCCAGGGAGGTGCTGAACCGATGAAAAGAGTAGCTTTAGGCCGAGGGCTTGACGCATTGCTTCCCTCCGGGGAGAGCATAGAGAAAAAAGAGATCCTCGAAATCGATGTAAGCCGGATTAAACCAAACCGTCTTCAGCCGCGAAAGCATTTTGATGATGAAAGTATTAAAGAGCTGGCCGAGTCGATCAGGCATAAGGGGTTTATTCAGCCGGTTGTCGTAAGTCGCTCCGGCGATGATTTCGAGCTTATAATCGGCGAGAGACGGTATCGGGCCGCGCAGACTCTTAACATGGAAAAAATCCCGGCTATAATCTATGATGAGGTCACGAAGCGGGACGTTATTGAAATGACCTTAATCGAGAACATTCAGCGGGAAAACCTTAATCCGATCGACGAGGCTGAAGCGTTCCAATTACTGCTTCGTGAATGCGGTCTTTCCCAGGAGGAGCTGGGTTCTCAGGTTGGCAGGGACCGTTCGAGTATAGCTAATTCTCTTCGCTTATTGACATTGCCCGAAAAGGTTAAGCGTCTGGTTATTGAAAGCAAGCTGTCTGCCGGAGCGGCCAGAGTGATATTAGCGGTACCCGGGGAAAAAGAAAAACTTGCGCTGGCAGAGAAAGCCATCAGGGAGAGGTATTCTGTGCGTGAGCTGGAGAAATTGGTTTATGGAGAAAGCCGGAAACGTTCAACCAGGCGGGCGCCGTTAAAATCGCCGCATTTGCTGTCTATTGAGGACAGGTTGAGAAATAAATTACAGACCAAAGTGTCCATAAACCCGCGAAAAAAGGGCGGACGAATAATAATTGAATATTATGATAATACGAGTTTAACCCGAATCTTAGAAGAATTGAAAGTAACCGAGGGCTGATGAAAAAATATCTTGATTTCTTAATCGTGCCGCAGGGTCAGGCGCCAGCTATTAATTTCAGGCTATCGACTTTTATGGTGAGGGTATTGGCGTTTATATTAATCCTATGGGTTGTCGCTTTGTTGACAGCGACAGTTTTTTACGGAAAGCTGTCGTACATAGCGATCAATGCAAACCGGCTGGAACAGGAGAATGAAAAGCTTCGAGATTATAACGCCAAAGTGGTAGAGATTGAAAAAAGTTTCAGGAAAAACCTTGAACTGGTAGCTAAGATCGCCTCCTTAGCTGGAGTTGAGCTTGCTGATGTCAACACCTCATTAGCGCTTTTTGAAGATTTACTGCACCAGGACAGTACCGGACGACCTGTATTAACCGGGCTTGCGGGAAATGGGGTTCCTCCTCTATCGGTGGAAGAACTTGAAAAATTAAGAACGCCTCAGGGCAGACCGTTGTATGGCTGGATAACAAGAGGATTTGTTGATGATGAAAGCGGAGAAAAACACAAGGGTATCGATTTCGCAGTTAAAGAGGGAACTCCGATTGTAGTAACCGCTACCGGCATTGTGGAATTCACCGGCTGGGATAAAGATTTTGGGAACCTGATTATTATTAATCACGAAAATGGCTATAAAACCGTTTATGGCCATAACCAGAAAATAATATCCAGTGAAGGTGAAAAAGTGTATAAAGGGGATGTGATCGCTTTGTCCGGCAACTCCGGACAATCATCAGCTCCGCATCTGCACTATGAAATTGTTAAAGATGGCGTGGCCGTCGACCCATCACAATATTTAGATTAACATTAATTTTAAAGAGGATGTAAAATGCCGAATAAAGAATCAAGACAAGAAGGTAAACTTGGCACTATCATTGGGAGAGGCACCAAAATTGAGGGTACTATAACCGTTGATGGTTCTACCCGGATTGATGGTATAGTTACAGGCAAATTGATATCCAATGACGTTATCACGATCGGTCCCAACGGTGAGGTTAAAGCCGAGGTTAAGGCGAAATCTATTATTGTTGGCGGGCGAGTCCAGGGCAACCTCGAGGCTGCCGAAAAAATTGAACTGCAATCTAAATCAGAGCTTCGAGGAGACTTGATTGCTAAGTCGCTGTTAGTTGAACATGGCGCCATTTTTCATGGCAGTTCGAATATGATAGATAAGGTGGGCCAGCAGGCCTACCCGATTAAGAAAACAGAAGAACAGGGAAAATAATTATTGTTGGTGCATGGGGACATACGCCAACCACAAAAATACTCCAGCGCTCGTGATTGGTTACTGGGAGAAAAGGGGATTGTTGAAATCAAGAAGGATTATGAATGGCTCAATATATAGGCTTGTTGGTGCATGAGGACATACACCAACCACGAAATGATAAATTAAAAGTGTCTGACCAGGTCTCGCCCCAATCTGTACTTCTCATATAATAGATATCAGAAATACCCCAACCCCTATGGTTCCAAATAAGGTGAATCACTGAATCTTCAACTACCGCCTTAGGTCTCCAATCATCACCTTCAAAATAAGTCAGGCGCATAGGCTCTGACCAGTTTATAATATAATCGGTTGTATTCTGTGGTATAGATGGAGTAACATTATCCCAGGGGATTTCATATGGTAATTTTAGATACCAACTTCCATCACCAACAAATACAATATCGCCTTTTATAAAATTGCGATTTGGTATTTGTATACTATCAATATCTGAAGTTGTTGATTCAATTCTATGTGATCCGCCAGCATATGCAGAAATAAAAAAGAAACTAAAAAGAATTATAAACATGAAGATTATACCATGTCGGCTATACATTACATACTACCCCAAGAAATAAGAAAATGTCTTATTATATGTCTTCACTTCCAATATAACTTAAATTAATTTTATGTCAAGGCAAAACACCGATTGCATTAGAACGTAAGAATTAATTCCATAGAAAAAGGGCCGCTCTACGCGACCCTAAAACACTAACACCAAAAACCAGAAAATTTAATGTCCGGAGGACTTTATCATCTGCAAAACATTCTGCAATGAATTTGTTACATCCGACAGCACCTTGGAATAACGTTTCAAAAGCTCGGTATACTGCCAGCGCATGGAAAATGCTTTCTCGGGGAATTCAAAAATCTCAAGCAGCGTTTGCTTGTAAATCTCGTCAATATACTGCAGGATATAAAACGGATATTTGGGAATATTCGAGTCATGAACAAGACCTTTGGAAATTTTATTCCTGTAGATCTCAATCTTTTCAAGCACCACAGTGCCGAAACACCAGGGCGTCATCAAAGATGAGGTATTGGAAGAATCAGAATAGTACTGGTATAAATTTTTAAGAAGCTGTTCGATTATGATTTTCCTGGCGCGATAATAAGCCATGGTTTCCTCGTGGCTTTCCGGAGTTGCCGTTATTTTCTGCTGAATTTCCTTCAGCTCCTTTAACGCTCGCCTCTCGGATTTTTCGAGGAACTTGTAATAAATATCAACATATACTTTTATGTTTTCGCTGGAGGTAAAAATATAATACCCTTCATCATCCCTGCCGATACGGGAATCCCGGGCCTTCTTCAGCCGATCCTCGGTAAACCCTTTTTCAAGTCCGTTGGAAAGCATTCAATTCTCCTCTAATCTACCATCCGAAAACTACTAAAGCAAATCCTGTGCCCGAAAAAGACCCGGTTTCCCCGAAACAACACTACAATCTTTCTACATAAAGCTTTAATGGCAAACACATTATCATACTTCTTGCTGTTTCAATACCTTAACCTGTGTTAATATAACCATCGTTCCCCGAAAAGGCAACCGAAAACTTAAATAGTTTGTATTTTCTTGCATTCTTATTGCAAATTGAAATATTGGTTTTATACAACATTAAAACGGGAATCAACATTGTAATCCTGTCGGGGGATAAACCCCCGACCTACTTTTTTAAAGTAAAAATCCACCTTCTAAGAAGGTGGCTTTGAAGAGCCTCTAAAAGAGGCCAA
>CBFDEC010000013.1:0-75033 GCA_965603725.1 uncultured bacterium
CGCAGAAAGGTCGCTGCTTGAAAAATAAATTTACACAACTATTGACATGATCTCTGGCAGGACTCTCACTAAAAGTTATTTTGAAAATATGAAAATAAAACTTCCTGTTAACGAAAAAGGAGAACCTGATTGGAAATTTATGGAAAGTTATATTAAATCATTCCCATATTCGAGTTCAATATAGATGCTATTCTAAAGAAAAAAATGACAAAATACCCGAAAATAATAAAAGAAGTAAAGGCAAGGACTTCACATCAATGTGAAAAGTGTGGTAATATAATTAAACGAGAAGAATTTTATTATCGTGAACACATCGAAGATAAATTTCTTCATAGTTTGCATGCTAAGAAATATTGCTCATTTTGTTATGAAAAATATGGAGATAAATTGCTACAAATGAGATTTTACCGAAAGCAAGAAAAAGAGAATGAAAATCAAATGACTTTTGGGTTTTAGTCGGTAGGGCAGAAGTCCCCGACTTCTGCCTATTAATTCTGTGGACGGTGCCTGTCCCCCTGCACCGTCTACAACACCAATTCCCCCCGTTTTGCCTGCCAGCTTACAGCCTGGCCGACAAACGCCTCGATTTTCAGGTCTTCGGTAGGGTCGCCGGGTCCCTCATAGGCGATATTCAGCCATGGGACATCGCCAAGATCGGCGCATACTTCTGCGGATAATGCCTGGACAATGTTGCCGGGCATGCAGGTAAACGGCATACAGTTTACCACGCCGCCGCAGCCGGCTTTCACAAAGTCTATCGCCTTACCGATAGATAGTATTGCCTCCCCTCCTATTGAGCGGCTCAGGTATGGCGTGGCATAATCCAAAACCTTACCAACCGGCTTTTCGGAATTGCCGTTAAGCATACCGCAAATCGGCTTGATCACCCTGTGTTCCTCGCGGCTTTGAATGAATTCCTGCAAAACAGCTTTGGCAAAGTCTGAATACTGCCGTCTTATGAAGCTGGTAAGCCTGTACATATGGGTTGTGTAGGACACCCATTCGATGAGCGAGGCAAGAAAAACTTCCGCGCCGTAACTTTCAAGCTTGGAGACAAGATAATTATTCGAAAATCGGTTATTACGGATATATATTTCGCCGACCACGCCTATTTTTACCTGTGGATGACGATTTTGAGGCAGGCTGCTGAATTTACGGGCGCTCTCGATTAGTACATCTTTTAAGTTTATTCCGCCTTCTTTTGCCACATCGCCGCACCCGGCTTTATAAGCCTCATCAAAAATTCCGTCAACGCCCGCTGTATCGGATGTCCTTGCTCTGGCCGCCATATAAAGCTTGATAAGATGGTCGCCGAAAACAAACCCTCTCCAGGCAAGTTTACGGAACCCTTTTTTGGCGCCGGGGAAATTGTCGTAAGAATCCTCGGAATCCGGCGAATAAACCGGGACATTCTTATAACCCAGGTTATCGAGGATACGTCTGTGAAGCCGGTTATATTGGCCGAAGCGGCACGGTCCGCCCGCCGAGGGCATGAAAAAGGCTGATTTATCATGTTCAAAACCCGGAGACTCAACCAGCTTGATTAAATCGCCGGCGGTTAGAACCGCGGGATAACATTCTTTGCCGTTAGTATACTTTCTTCCCAGCTCTATTGATCTATCATCAGATTCAGGGATTGACTCGGCTTCAATTCCACAATGAATAAGCGCCGATGAAAAGATCTCGGCCAGTTCAGACATCCGCGGGACATATAACTTTCTTCTGAATATATCCTGTTTTATCAAAGCCGGAGCTTGCTTTTCTATGTAAGTTTTCGACTTTGATGAGCTGATACTGTCGAGGAACGCCTCGCATCGGGTAATCAAACCGGCATCGGCGGAATGCTCATCGAGCTCAAGAGTCAAATACGGTTTACCATTAAGTATTGAATTGAAATCATGAGTTATAAATGAATCTGGACCGCAGCCAAAATTCGTAATATATACAGCATAGATATCGTTATGAGTCTTAACATAATCGGCAATGCGCAGGATGGATTTCCCAAAATGCCAGTAGATATCTTTTACCGGGATATCATCAACCGGCACCATATCAGGCGGCAAACATAACGCTCCTAAAGCCGCAATTTTTTTGGGAAGCTCAAGATTGAGTCCCGGGTCGCAGGTATTATAGGGTCGCCCAACCATCACCAGCTTCCTGCTATCCAACTTTGACAGATATTCTTTGCCCTTTATAAAAAGTCTATTTTTAAAATCTTCCTGGGCTTTTTCGGCCTCCTCGAAAGCCTTCAATGTTTGTTTCTTTGAGCAATTCAACGATTTGCCCAGATCAACGATTTGTCTTTTTAACAGGGCTTCACCATAACCGAAGTATATTGTCGGAGTAAGCAGATTCACTTTATTAAATTGACCTTTCATAGCGCTTTTAACCAGATACGGAATAGACTGAATATAGGGGCAAAGGTAGCTGTCGAGTTTTTCTTCTTCATGCGTTTCGATGTTTATAACAGAGGGCAGGAATATGTGGTCAACTTTATGGGTAAGCAGGTTTAAAATATGCCCATGGGCAATCTTAACCGGGAAGCAAGTCTCTGAGCCGACTATCCGGGCTCCCTGACGGATGATTGTGTTGTTTGTTGGAGCCGAACTTATTACCTTATATCCCAGCTTATTTAAAAATGTTGCCCAGAATGGCCACAGCCCCCAATGACTTAACATCCTCGGAAGCCCGATTGTGCCTTTGGGATGTTCAATTTTTTGGCGACCATAGGAAAACATCAAACGATTGCGCCAGGCTACCGGATTGTCTTTAGCCTTTGCTTTGGTTTCCTCATCACCTTTTTCAGCGTCATATTTTTCACATCGGGAGCCATAGAACAGCTCTTTTTTATCATCTCCGGTAATCTTTCTTACTGTACAGACATTGGCGCAATCCTTGCAGACAAAGCTTTCCTGTTTGAAAATCGTATTAGCAACGCCGAACCCTTTAAACTGGGTTTTTTTATGGCCGTTTTCCTTTGCCAGAAGCGCGGCGCCTATAGCGCCGGTGACATCATGATGAGGCGGTACGGTAATATTTTTGCCGGTAACTTTCTCGAAGGCGGCGACGACGCCTTTATTCCAGGCGACCCCTCCCTGGAAAAATATCCGGTTACCGACTCTTTTATTGCCGACAACTTTATTAAGATAATTGTTTACTATTGAATAAGCCAGACCGGCAACCAGGTCCTCACGAGGCGCGCCCTGCTGCTGATGGCTTATGATGTCGGATTCGATAAATACCGTGCAGCGTTCACCGCACCCTACCGGACATTTTGACTTTAAAGCCATACTGCCAAATTGCTCCTCAATTGATATATCCAGGCGTTCGGCCTGTTCCTGTAAGAATGAACCGGTCCCCGCGGCGCAGGCTTTATTCATCTCGAAATCGATCACGGTACCGTTATCGAGACTGATGTATTTTGAATCCTGACCGCCTATTTCAAATATAGTGTCTACCTCCAGATCAAAAAACACCGCGGCCTTAGCCTGGGCGGTAATTTCATTTCTAACGATATCGGCCCCGAGAATATCTCCTGTAAGATAACGGCCTGAGCCGGTAGTACCAACGCCTTTAATTTGCACTCTGCCGTTAAGCTCGTTATCGATCTCTTTTAGTCCTCTCTGCACGGCTCTAATAGGACGACCTTCGGTCATCAGGTACCGGCGAGCCATCACATTGCCATCAGGATCGATCACCACCAGGTTTGTCGAAAGTGAGCCGACGTCTACTCCAAGATAGCCGGTTTTAGAGGTAACTTTTACCGGGCATTGCGTAACATCATAATGCTTGAGTCGGGGAACCTCGTACTTAAGCGGCTCGGCGCCTCGTTTCAAAGTTATTTTACGGTCGAGGGTTGATATTTCGATAGTTTTAGGTTTTGTTTTCGTATGTTCGCCGCTGATTTTTATCGCCGCTCCAAGCGCCCCAAAATGCAGGCAGTTTTCCGGAATAATTAACTCATCATCTTTAAGTCCAAGCTCACCCTTAAATGCTTTTACAACCCCGAGGTTTAACGCGACTCCACCTACAAAAGCGACAGGTCTTTTCAAAATCCTCTTCTGAAGGATTGTGCTTTTATAATTTCGGACTACTGCATAACACAAACCCGCAATGATATCAAAATCAGAAGCGCCGATTTGCTGGTGATGTATCATATCTGATTTGGCAAATACCGAACATCTGCCGGCGATATGCGGCGGGTTTTCAGACATTAATGCCAGCCTACCGAATTCATTCTCGATAGACACCATAAGCCGGGCGGCCTGTTGATCTAAAAACGAACCGGTGCCGGCGGCGCAAAGACCGCTGGTGGCAAAATCAGATAAAGCGCCATCTTTAATTAGGTAATATTTCGAACCCTGACCGCCCATCTCAATCGCTGATTTTGTATGCGGATTATATTGGATAAGCGCTGCGGCAGTAGCGATAATTTCATTTATGTAAGGGCTTTTTAGAAGTTCCGCCGGTTTCTTACCGCCGGTACCGGTAAAGGCGATCGCCTCATAGCTTGATAAATCAGATTTGGCCAGATATCTTTTTAAGACTGATTCGGGCGCTCCCAAATGGCGAATATAATCGGTAAATAAAATGTCCTTATTATTATTAACACCGGCCATGGAGATTGAGATAGAACCGATGTCGATACCTAAATATTTCATATTCTCCCTCAAGCATAAATTTATATTATATTTATTTTTAATATGCAAGGAAAAAGAGATAAATTTAATCGTAGTATTGTGCTGTATTGCATGTAAGAAGTATGTAATATTTGGCGTAAATATCTATTTAACTGTGGTGTCGACCCTCCGAGGTCGACACAATAGCCTGCAGAAAAAAAGCTGTCGACTGCGGCTATACGGCTCGTAGAGAGAGTCGACAGCGCCAGAAACAATGATCATATAAATGATGATAAAGATATGATTTTCTCAAAGGATGATAAAGAAAATTTGCTATCGTTTAAATCTTCACCTTGGTCGGTAGGGTAAGGTTCAATATACACTCGGAACAGAATGTTTCCGGGCGATTGTCCAGCTCGGATAACGTTTCAGCGGTCATCATCTGGCAGTCGGGATTTTTGCAATCTCTAAGCCCCAGCATATGACCTACTTCATGGGCCGCGATATTTAAGAGCCGCGATTTAAGCAGCTCCTCATCCTCCGGCAACCCATAGAACTCCGGCTTAATTCTGTATGTGCTTATAATAGCCGAACGACTGGCGCTGTCTGCCTGTCCCATCACAAAATTTTTATTAGGCACAAACAGGTCCTCTTCGGTCGTTGCCAAAATCATTTCGAACTCCGAACCCTTGAGCAACTCGAGCTTGCTTAAAATCGGGGTGGCGTAATATTGATTTTGCGTGGGATTAAACGCCTCCTCCGGCAGCCGGGCAACAATGCCGGATTGCGGTTTTAAATAAAACCGTCGGCATAATTCAGCCGATAACCATTCGCAGAATTTACGAGTTCCCTCATCTAAGGGAACAACATAGAGCTTTTCATGCATATCGAACCGCTCTCCACTCCGCTTTTAATTTCGAACTGCAATATCCGGTCTGAACTTCCAGCTCAAGCACAGAATTATTAATAGCGTTACCGCCAGAACCTGCCAGAATAAGACATTCATACAGCATCGTTATAATGTATATTTCAATTACAAAAAAAATCAACATATTTTATTTGTCAGTTACAAAAAATTTTGATCTTGAACCAGTTGGCGATACATACAATTCCAATTTAGCTCCGCATTTCGGACACCAGCCAGCATATTTAGTTTTCTTCCTGTCAATATATATTCGGCTGTATACATTACAGCATTTATATGTGATACCGATAAATTTCCGCTTTTTACGGCTGGTTTTGCGGCTGGTTTTATTTCGTTTTTTTAATCCGACCATCTTTATCGACTAATGCCAGCAATGAGGCGCCGATAAACCCGGCATTGTTTCCCAACCTGGCTCTAAATATTTTTAATTGCGATGTGGCTGATTGAAAAGCATGCTTTCTGATAGATTCTTTTACTAATCTTATATATTCATTGCCTGCATGCGAAAAGCCGCCGCCTATTACAACAACCCGGGGATTTAATATATTTACAATAGATCCCAGGCCTATACCCAGATAATCGGCATTTTCCTCAATGGTCTTGATTGCTGATTTATTGCCTTTTTTATACAAATTAAACAGCTCGATTGGGCTGATCCCTTTTTTCACTTTAATGCCGTACTTTTTCGACCAGGAATAAAATCGTTTTATCATATTGGGCACGCTGGCATACGCCTCCAGGCAGCCGCGCATTCCGCACTTGCATAACCTGCCATTATATTTAATTACTGTATGACCGATTTCAGATGCGGCAAAGGTGGCGCCTCTGTGCAAACTGCCATCGATAATTAGGCCGCCGCCGATACCGGTTCCTACTGTTACAAATACCATATCCTTATATCGACATTTAAAGCCGGCCATGTATTCTCCCAGGGCAACACAGTTAGCGTCATTGTCGGCATAAACTGGGATATTGATATTGCCAAAAATCCTTGTTAAGACTATACCCGGCCAGTTCTTAATATTCGGTGAGGCATCAGTTACTTTTCCCAGCGGCTGGCTTATTGTGCCGGGACTGCCTATTCCGAGGGATGTTATTCTGTAACCTCGTTTACCGCTGGTACCTGTAAGGGCTTGATATACACGTTGAAGATTTTGAATTACTGCACGTGCGCCCGCCTCGGCTTCAGATGGGATTTCCAGACGGTGAAGGACTTTGCAGGAATCATCGATAATGCCGGCTTTGATGAAGCTTCCGCCAAGGTCTATTCCAAGCTTGACTTTCATCTTGAATTGTAAGCCTCAACGCCGCGTTTTAAGATGTCCATAGCATATTTAAGATCATCAGTGTTTAAAACATAGGCAATTCGGCATTCGCTTTCACCTTTACCTCTGGAAGCATAAAATCCGGGACCGGGAGCTATCATGACCGTTTTGCCATCATGATTGAAATCGGTAAGCATGAAAACGGCAAAATCTTCGGCGCTGTCAACTGGTAATTTGGCCATAATATAAAAAGCGCCGCTGGGTTTTATGCAGACAGTTCCATCGATTTTCATCAAACCATCATAAACAACATCACGGCGTCTGCGGTATTCATCGATCATTTTGCTGAAATAATCATCGCCCAGACCATATGCTTCGGCAGCGCCCACCTGTTCCAAAGTCGGGGCGCACAGCCTTGCCTGCCCAAGGTGAAGCGCCGCCTGGTACACCTCACGATTTTTTGTTGCCAGATTGCCGATACGAGCGCCGCAGGCGGAAAACCTTTTACTGATAGAATCAAGCATTATAGCCCGGTCTTTAATATCGGGAAGGGACATAACGCTTGTATATTCTCCCTCATAGATATATTCACGATAGACTTCATCAGCCATTAAGAACAGATCATGTTTTCGGGCAAGACCGCTGAGACTGTTTATCTCCCCTGTGTTGTAAAGCGTTCCGGTAGGGTTATTGGGATTACAGTACATAATACCTTTGGTCTTTTTCGTAATCGCCTTTTCAATTGCATCAACCGACGGCAAATGGAAACCATCCTCAACGTTTGTAGTAATCGGTACAAGGTTGATACCGGCTTGTATGGCAAAGCCATTATAATTTGTATAAAATGGCTCGAACACGATAATCTCATCGCCGGGATTACTGATAATCGTCATTGCGAATATGATAGCCTCCGACCCGCCGGTAGTGACGATGATATCATCAGCATTTATATCAAGGTTATACCCTCTGTAATAGGCGGCCAGCTTTTCAAGATAATCGGCCATTCCCTGCGAATTGCCATAAGCCAGAACCTTTTGGGAATAGTCCTTTACAGCTTTCCAGAACTCCGGCGGCGTTTCGATATCCGGCTGGCCGATGTTAAGATGGTAAACGTGTAAGCCTCTCTTTTTAGCCTGATCGGCATAGGGAATCAGCTTTCTGATTGGCGATGCCGGAAGCATAGCGCCTCGTTTAGATATCTTTATTTCAGACATAATATCCTCTCTATTGTTCGGTCCCGTAAATTACTTCACAATATATATTCATTGCAATCCGCCTTAGGCGGAGAAGCAATCTCACCTCTATGTTTAACAAGAGATTGCTTCGCCGTCCGCCCAAGGCGGACTCCTAAGAAACAAATCGATTTGGGTAAACCAATGCGAAAACATATGGATCGCAAGCTTAAGTAGGACGGACTTTCAGTCTGTCCGGACAGGTTGAAAACCTGTCCTACTGCCGGGCTTACATTGCCATTTTATTTCTTTTTCAAACTTCCTGCCTTACGGTTTAGATGCTCGCAAAGACCGTTTTAATCGTAACGATATTCTGGAACATAACGCTATTTAAATCACCAGACCAGATCAACTTTACGTCCGCAATCCGGGCATTTTTCAAACTTTTCCTCGGGAAGCTCGATAAAATAGCCGTCTCTTCTTATCCACACCCGTCCGCAATCGGGACATTTGGTATCCGAATTATTAATATAATTCCCCGGGTAAACATAGGCAAGTCTTCGACGGGCGATTTCGGTCGCCCTCTGCAAAACAGAAACCTGAGTAGCTGGCAAGCTGTATTTGTAATTGGGAAAATATCTCGAAATATGCAGCGGTATAGATGAATCGATCCCGACAATAATATCGACCAGTTTGTTGATATCCTCCTCACTGTCGTTTTCTCCGGGTATCAGCAGGTTGGTCAGCTCAACCAGGATATTAAATTCATGGGCAATTTTTATTGTCCTTAAAACGTCATCGAGGTTGCCCTTGCATATTTTTTTGTAGAATTCTTTCGATGCTGATTTCAGATCAAAATTAACTGCATCAACATACTTAAACAATTCCCGCGCCGGTTCTTCGTTTATATAGCCGTTGCTGACCAGAACTACTTTCAAGCCTTTTTCCTTTAACAGCACCGCACAATCATAAACATATTCATACCATACTAAAGGTTCGGTATAGGTAAAAGCTACCCCTATTGACCCCCTTTGATCGGCTAAAGATAAAAGTTTCTCGGGGGAACAATATTCAGTCGGCGCCTTTTCCTGGGAAATATTCCAGTTTTGACAGAATGGACACTGGAAATTACAGCCATTGGGGCCTGTTGATAAAATCGGCTCTCCCGGATAGAAATGGTATAGCGGCTTTTTCTCAATTGGGTCAATAGTCAGGGAGACTAACTGACCGTAAGCCTCGGCAATAAGTTCGCCATCGACATTCTTTCGCAGCGTACAAATACCATACTCACCGGGTTTGATGCCGCATTCTGTCGGACACAGCCTGCATTTGACACGCCTGTCCGGGAGTTTGTCATAATATCTTGCTTGGACTTTTTTCATAAAGGACTGAATCAACTTCCTCCTTAATCCGTTGTGGGCTTATCTTTTCAAAACAGTATTTCTGAATCATCCGACATTTTTTCTCACCATGCAGACTGCATGGAGAACACTCGACGTTATCACAGATAACGCGATCTTTATCGCCAAGGGGCGCAAAACCAAGCGATGGATGAGTCGGTCCGAAGATTGCCACTACCGGCGCCGACAACGACACGGCTAAATGCATCAGACCCGAATCATTGGTTACAATCAGATCGCACTTAGACATTAATCCGGCTACCAGGTCAATTTTGAGATTATGGGCGGCGACCAGTTTTTCCGATGAAATATTGAGGTTAGAATCGAATTCATCACTCGAACCGCTGAAGACAATGATGTTTTTGTCGCCGTCATCAATAAGTAATTCAGCAAGTTCCCGGTATTTCAACCATCGTTTTTCATAATGTTTTGAGCCCGGACACAAGCCGATAATTTTCCCGGAGAAACCGGTATTATTAACAAAGTCTTCGCCGTATTTAACGATATCCTCTTCAAGTTCAACACGGGGACGCCGGGATATCGGTTTTACTTTCAGCCTTTTCAGCGCCACTAAGTAAGCATCAACAGTGTGACCAATATTAAACTTCAGTTTAGGCCGTCTTATTATAAGTTCCCGCCGCAGTCTTCTTTTGGGATAGCTTACTACGGTTTTAGGATTGATTCCGACAGTAAAAATAAGGCTTCGAGGGTTTTTCTGAAGGTCGATTACTGTATCATATTTCCGTTTTTTCAGTTCTTTCAATAAAAGACGCATATTTCCATCAAAAGCATAAGCTGTATCAACCGCTGGAAATTGATCAAAAATAGGCGCGTATTCAGCGCGGGTTACAAAATCAACAACCGTATCGGAATCGTTTTGCTTTATTGCCGATGCCACCGGCAACGACAGAATAACATCCCCCAAAGAACTGAAGCGTATTATTAAGACTTTTTTTCTTTTCATAGGAAAATCAGCCCCATTGTTCCAATAAACAGGCAATATAATCCAAAATAAAAAAACTGGCCTTTTTTAATTATACGCAATAACCAGGCAATTGAGAGGTAGCCGACAATGAAAGCGGTAACTGCCCCTGCCATGTAGATACCCAGTTCCGATAAATTAATAGGAGACGATGCAAACTGCAGTGATTTTAATAAATTTACTCCGAAAACCGCCGGCAATGACAGTAAAAATGAAAACTCGGCCGCCTCGGCAGGAGAGACTTTTAAAAACAGACCGATGGAAATTGTCGCTCCCGATCTCGATATGCCCGGCATTAGAGCGGTTGATTGAGCCAAACCAATAATGAAACCAGATTTAAAACCTATCGACTTTTGCCCGCGCTTGACCAGATGCGTTGACAGAAGCAGAAAAGCAGTAACTAACAACATCGATGACACTATCTTTCCTGATCCGAAAGCTCTTTCGATAAAATCCTCAAAAGCTAAACCAATCACAGCCGCGGGGATAGTTCCCAGAATGATAATAGCGGATAGCCTCAATGACGGCAGCTTTTCTTCTGTATACGGCGGAAACAAACTAATGATTAGCCTGGCAATTTTTTTCCTGAAATATATTAAAACGGAACACATCGTAGCAAAGTGTACCAGCGCCTCGAACACAAGCCCCGTTGATACGTTACTGCCGAGTATTTTTCCCGCCAGCGCCAGATGCCCTGAACTGGAAATCGGCAGAAATTCTGTGGCGCCCTGTAGGGCTCCGAGTATTACGCTGGTAAGCAGGTCCAAGATTAAAAGTTGAACGCTATTCCAATAATAAAACCGAAATCATCATCGAATTGTAATTCACCCGAAACCAGCGTTTTCTTATTCAATTCAAAGCTTGCGCCGGCATTAAAACCTAAGTTGGTTTCGCTTTTTGAAAGATACTTATCCCAGCGAAGGATTAGCCGTCCATAGGGCCAGAGATCAGTATCCTCTTTCAAACTAATATTATGCGAGCCAACCAGGAAACAACCAAAAGAATACTTGTTGGCATCTTCAGCCCGAACCAATTCGAGCAGCCCGCCTGCCGATAGGTCTAACGGATCTTCAATCCTGATCTCCATTAACTGGTATCTGAAGTCACTGGCCAGGACAAAGCCGTTACCATTTTTATCGAAATCTATAAAACCGAGTCTGAATGAAACATCAGAATAGCCGCCAATGCCATAACGTAAACCGCTCACCAAACCAAGAGCATCATCATATATGCCTATATAACATAGCCCCTGTGATTTGCCCTGAAAAACAGTTTCGGCCGGGCTTACCTGGGCTGAATACAAACCAATCATCGATTGAGCCATTACCGATTTGCCCATCACTGATGAGCTCAATAAAACAGCGAAAGCTATAATGAAGCTTTTAAGTTTCAACATCATTCCTTTCATTAAAAAGAATTTAAATATTTAAAGATATTCCCGCTAATAGCATAAAATATTTCGTGGATTCGCCGCTGGTGGAAATGATATTGTAACGTCCCTCGATAAAAGGCGCAAACGGAAAGACCGGGAAACTTGCATCCACGCCGCCGCCAAAATGGAAACCGAATTTCGATTCATCTTCAACAGGCAAGGGTACTTCAACGTCGGTGTCTTTGTCTTTGAGAGTATAAACGATCGCATGCATTCCACCGCCGATGCATAAATAGGGCTTTATTATTGGCGTTACGTCAAACTTCTTCTTAACTGAGGCGCCAAAACTCAAATCGTGGACTTTGAAGCTGTAATCAGTAGTCATATCCGTTGACTTCCAGGCATAATCGCCAAAAATAGTAAAGTCCAGTACAGGCAGAGTTCCGATGTTCACATGAGCGCCAATAACCGTCAAATTATCCTCGAAAGCAATGACTAACGTATCGACAGCGCCTATTGGTACAACCTCGTCAAAACTGTAATTCATGCCTAGGCCGCCATGAAGCCCAAACCCCAGGCCGGTGATAGCGGATGCAGGTAATGTAAAACAACATACCATTACTGCCGCCAGAATTAATCTTTTCATTTTACCTTCCTCCTGTGTAAATATAACTTATCATTTGTTTAAACTTTTTTCCTTCCCGCCTGTATGAATGAAAATTCTCATTATCACACACCGTACAAGCATCGATTTTCAATATATATTCTATCCCAAATCGAGTTAGTTCGTCAACAATAAAACCCATCAAATCAATAAAGAATTTATTTTCTTTTTGCTGACGATATTTATTATCGAAAAGCAGGGCGACTTCAGGCGATACCTTAAAACAGCATTGACCGATTCCCGGACCGATTACCGCTTTAGCATTTTTTATATTAAATTCCGAAGCTTCTCTGAAAAAGTTCTCTACAATGCCGGCTAAACAGCCGCGCCAGCCGATATGTAAAAGCCCGACAGTTTCGCCATCATATAAAAATACAGGCATACAATCAGCGGTTCTAATTGTTAAGATATCACGAGGAGATGACGTGAATACGCCATCGGCAGGTCCGGCATTTACATTATCTGCCTTAACAATCTCGGCTGTATGCTTTTGATTAGGCTCTATCAAATGCAAATTGCCAGAGGCTTTGTCATGGTTTGCCAATTTATATATCCCGGGGATTGTCTTGATAAAACTTTTCAGTTCCGCCTGAGAAAATTCTTCATTTTTCAAAATTGTTCCACAGGGGGTGTTCACGAAATCGGAAAAGTCAAGATATTTGACGCCATCAGGGGAGGTTTTATAGCCAAAATACTTACTCATCGAGCGCAGCGCCTTTTGTTCGCTGAACTGAAATAACTCCGCTGATTTTTTTGATATTATCTATCGCCTTTCTTAGCTGGGCAAGGTTTGACAGTTCTAATACAAAATAACCCATAGTTGTTCTATTTGCTGACAGGCTGCTGTTGGTTTTGATTTCCGCGCCCCTAACATTAATATCAGCCTCCGAGATAACGTCGGTGATTTCTCTTAGAATATTCTTACGGTCCTCTACAACAGTCTCAAGCTGGATGAAGAAGTTTTGTCCCTTTTTGACATCCCATTCCACTTCTATTTTCCTGTCGGGTTCAGCTATTGCCACTGCGTTCGGGCAATCGCGGTTATGAATAGTGATACCCCGGCCCCGCGTAATAAAACCGATAATGTTTTCACCGGGAAGCGGTTGACAGCATTTACCAAAGCGGAACATCAGGTTGTCTGCTCCTTTAACTTTTATTCCACCGGGTTGACGACGTGCGTGACCTTTAAATTTTTCGAGGATGGAAACTTCTTTCTTCGCTTTCACAGGTTCCAGGCGGTTGATTATGGAAGTTAATGAAATCGCTCCGGAGCTGAGACGAGCCATCATCAAATCGATATCTGAAAAGCCAGATTCATTAGCCAGTTCCAGAAGTTCCTGTTCGGAGGGTTTGGTCAGGCGCTGACGTTTGATTTCTTTTTCGAAAATTTCCCAGCCGAGAGAAACAGCCTGATTATATCCCCGCTGCTGCAGCCAGCTTTTAATCCTGGACTTGGCCCGGCTTGTCCTGACGATTTTCAGCCAGTCGAATGAAGGATGCTGGTGAGGCGATGTCAGTATTTCGACCGCATCACCGGAATTTAACGCGGTAGTCAATGGCACCAGCTTATTATTTACCCTGGCGCCGGTACAATGGAAACCGACATCCGAATGTACGGCAAAAGCAAAATCAAGCGGCGTTGCTCCTTTGGGCAAATGTTTCAATTCACCGGCGGGTGTATAAACAAAAATATCGTTGCTGAAAAGGTCAACTTTGAAATATTCCAGAAACTCCTCCGGGTTGGTCAGTTCTTTCTGCCATTCTAAAATCTCACGGACCCAGGCAAGTCTTTTGTCTGACTCATCATGTTTACGTTTCCCCTCCTTATAAAGCCAGTGAGCGGCAATACCATATTCGGCGCGATAATGCATGGTCATGGTACGTATCTGGATTTCAACCATTCTGCCCCGCGGACCGACCACGGTTGTGTGAAGAGATTGGTACATATTCGATTTCGGATTGCCAATGTAGTCATGAAAACGTTCTGCAACAGGTTTCCACGTGCTGTGAATTATTCCCAGAGTATGATAGCAATCCTTTTCAGTTTCCACTATTATTCTGATAGCAAACAGGTCATAAATTTCCTCGAACATGACCTGACGTCTCTGCATTTTTCGCCAGATTGAATCCAGATGTTTAGCCCGGCCGGTTATTTCAGATTTGATGCCGTTTTTCTCAAGAGCCTTCTGAAGTGGGTCAGCAACTTCTTTGATAAATTGTTCTCTCTCTTCAAGGCTGTGTTTGATTTTATTTTCCAGAGCGGTATAAACTTCAGGTTCCAAAACATTAAAAGCAAGATCCTCAAGTTCCTGTTTAATTTTCCCCATGCCAAAACGGTGGGCTAACGGGGCATAAATTTCCCGTGTCTCCAGGGCTATTTGATGCTTTTTTTCAGATTTTAACGGGGCAAGCGTCCTCATGTTGTGAAGGCGGTCGGCTAATTTGATTATTATTATCCTGATATCCTCCGACATCGATAAAAGCATCTGGCGAAAATAT
Organism: uncultured bacterium; assembly: GCA_965603725.1. Classification (GTDB taxonomy): domain Bacteria; phylum Zixibacteria; class MSB-5A5; order UBA10806; family 4484-95; genus JAGGSN01. The sequence goes on from CBFDEC010000013.1 coordinate 14,899, forward strand.
TCAACCTGTTTGATGGTTGTTGATTTGTATGTCAGGCCGGAGAGTTTAGTAAGACCGCTTACCATGTGAGCGATTTCCGAGCTAAAATCCTTCTCGATTTCATTTATAGCCACCCGTGTGTCCTCAACAACATCATGAATTAAGCCGGCAGCTATGGTCGCCGAATCCATGTGTTGTTCAGCCAAAATAAAAGCCACCTCAAGACAGTGTTCGATATAATGATCGCCGGTTTCGCGAAATTGACCCTCGTGGGCACGATCGGAAAACTCGTAAGCTCTTCGAATAAGAGGGATATCGATATTGGCGTTATACGATTCGATAAAGATAATAAATTGAGCCAGGTTCATTTTCGGCTTCATCGTCAATTTTCTCCGGGCAACATTCAGTTTAACGTTTATTAAAGCTTATACTTATTATATTAGCAACCATACGTTAAATGTTTCAGCCAACTTCGAATTTAAAAAGCTTCAATATCGAGCCTAATTTAACATCCTCATGTTATCTTTTATTATGCATAAGAACAAATTTCAATGATAAATAATCGCCTTTTTCAGCTAAAACATTGCAAAACCTTAACCGGCAATATCGAAACAACTTACCTGCATTCCTCAATAGTCCCCCGCATTCGGTTTCATTGATTATCGGCTAATTGATCTTTCAAATTTAATATGCCATAATACAATAATCAGATAACTGATAAACCTAATAACATCCAGATAAGCATCGAAATAATTTGACCGCTGATCATGTTATCTAAAAATCCAACTAAAATAACGCACAACATTAATAGCAATATCCCCAGTTGAAATATTTTTTGCTCACTGTCTTTGGTTTTTCTGAACCTTGCCAGCGAATAACGGATTTGGCTGAATAACAACCAGATTAAAATCAATAGAGCAAATGGACCGCCATCGAGAAGCGTATCCAGGTACATGTTGTGCCAGTGAGTAATAGTTTTCTTAGATGTCAGTCTCGGTTCAGATTCAACATCGAGCAGAGCCGGAAAGCTGTTTAGCCCATAACCGAAAAAACCGACCTCATTTACCATAGGCAAACCCAATTCCAGCAAGATTCCACGATTAGATAAAAATTGTTTTTTATTTGATAAATCGAACCTGTGCTGTATTTCATTAACCGTGGATGGGAATAAAAGGAAAATGGCTAAGATTATTACCGCTATTGCGATTAGCAATCTTCTGTCTTTTATTATCCCCAGGATAACCACATACAAACCGACAATAAAATATGATGTTCTTGTTAATGTAAACATTACTCCGGCAAACAATGGCATTGACACCATCCCCAGGAATATTTTCTCAGGCAGCTTTTTAGAATAAACAAGAATCGGTAGAATTATAGCCAGGGCTATTATCAGAAAAAAAGCCAGAGTGTTGCAGCCTGAAATAATCGACCTGGCTCTCGGATCAATATCTAACATATACTTTATAATGCCGATTCCGGCGGCCAAAACCGCTCCGGTGATAAAAAGCCAGATGACCTTGCGGCGCCTGTCGGAGGTAACCACAATCGTTGGAATCATAAAATATATCAAAGGCAAAGCTATCTGTTCAAAGGCAGTTCCAAATCTCCCCTGGTATCCGGAAACCAAAAGCACAATACTTTTATAAATTATCAACGCTGCCAATGGCCAAAACAGAGGATATTTGAGCCATTCACGGCGACGATAGGCTAATGTCTGGGCAGTCCAGATAATGAGAATGACTACAGCTAAAGTTTCAGCCAGAGCATTGGAGATCATCGGTGTCAGGGCAAATATTAAAAGAAGGTAATAAGCGATATTATTAAGGTAAGGGTTGGTCCGTTCCATTAACGACCTCCATTAACAGCATCTTTTATTATTACCCGGCTTTCCATATCGCACTATATTATTACATCATAGACAGCCTCTTTGGCAAGTATCTTACTTAATTTTTTTTGTTTTTAGCTGGATATTTAATCATTCCCGCTGTAAAAACGAGATAAAAGTAGTGTTATGTCCAAAAATAATATCACAGTTCCCGTACGTCAGGATGGAAACCCGCCTCAGGCGGACTTCCATCCTGAAGCACAAAAACGTTTAAAATCACATTACATATATTACTGAATCGACTATAATATTTCTCTGCTTGAATAATGGCTGAATTAGATTGAAAACTGCATTTCATAAAGTCGCTTATATAAACCGTTTCCCGAAAGCAATTGGGTGTGAGAACCTTCCTCAACAACACGGCCTTTTTCGATAACCAGAATTTGATCTGCATTGCGAATAGTCGATAGGCGATGAGCGACAACAATTACTGTCCTGCCGGATAAAAGGTTATCGATCGCTTTTTGTATCAGAATCTCCGATTCGGTATCCAGCGATGATGTTGCTTCGTCAAAAATGAGTATCGGCGGGTCCTTGAACAAGGCTCTGGCAATAGACAACCGCTGTCTCTGTCCGCCGGATAGCTTCACTCCACGGTCGCCAATAATAGCATTGTAAGCATCAGGCATTTTGTCGATAAACTCAGCGGCAAAAGCGGCTCGGGCTACCTCTTTTATACGCTCCAGAGAAGCATCCTGCTGACCATAAGCTATATTGTTGGCTATCGTATCGTTAAAAAGGATGATTTCCTGCGTAACAATACCCATCATCTTGCGCAATGATTTAATAGTAACATCACGGATATCGATGCCGTCGATTGTAATCTTGCCGCCGTTAACATCATAAAACCGCGGCAGCAAATCAACCAGAGTCGATTTGCCTCCGCCAGACGGTCCGACCAGGGCAAGTATCTCGCCTTTTTTAAGCTCGATATTAATATCCTGAAGAGCAAAATCACCGGCGCCATAACTGAATCTGACATTTTCATATTTTAACGAATGATTAAAATCGGATATTTCTTTTGCGCCGGGATTGTCGATAATAACTTCCGGCGTATCCAGCGTCTCGAATATTCGCCGGGCGGCGGCCAGGCCCTGTTGAATATCGATGTTAGTCAGGCTTAGTTTCTTAACCGGATCCATCGTTGAAAATGCCGCTACTAAAAAAAGGATAAACGTACTTGTAGTTAACCCCTCGCCGGCAAGTATCTGCCGTCCCCCATACCACAGTATTAAGGCGCCCGCGCTGACTCCCAGTATCTCAGTCAGGGGAACGCTCAATGATCCGATCCTGGTCAGTTTCACCATGATGCGGAAATAATCGTTGGCGTATTTGTTAAACCTTGACAGTTCGAATTTTTCCATACCAAACGCTTTAACCACTCTTATCCCCGATATCGTTTCCTGCAATACTGAAGTTACCGAGGCCATTTTCCGCTGGGTCAGGGTTGAACTTGAACGTAATTTTCTACTTAACAAACTTATTAAAAGAACTGCCGGCGGCATAACCAGAAGACAAACCAGCGCCATCTGCCATGATGCGAGAAAGGCAATGGCCAGGAAAAACAGAAAATTAAAACTGTACCTTACCAGTTTGGAAAGGCCATCCCCAATAGCGCCTCTTACCAACAACACATCATTCGATATTCGGGATATCAATTCACCGGCCTTTTTACCGTGGAAAAACGACAGCGGAAGCGCATGATATTTACGGTATATATCATCCCGGATGTCTCTTATAACCGCCTGTTCAACCCTGACAATAAGAAAGCTCTGACCGTACCAGAATAAGTTCTTGATAAGAAAAACCAGAATCATAATCAGGCAAACCCTGGCGAGCTTATCCAGGCGTGACTTACCCCCGATTATGGTCAGAACAGCTTTTTTGTCAAAACTTCGTAATTCTGACAGCGTGGGCTTATAGTCGTCCGTGATATTTTCGAAATAATCGTCAGTCGATTCAAATATCAACTGGGAGACAGGCACCACAGTTGTCAGGGATACGCCGCTGGATAACGAAAATAAAAACATACAGATCACAGCCGGTATGAAAAATATCAAATGGGGTTTGACGTATTTTAAAAGACGCCAGTATTGTTTCATCGACTCAGTCTCCCGAACTTATTTGAGCGCGCCGATAATTAATCATTTATTCAATCGACAGTATTAATGTAATCAGCTCGGCAATCATGTGTCAATTGAAAATATATATAACTCACATTATTCACAAATCTTAACATGTGCTGGCATCCGCTTTAGGCGGATTCTTCTGCCAGAGTTGTCGGAAGTAACTTCCGACAGCACGACAGCACAAAAACAATTGATGATAAATCGAATTTAAGGTTTTAAAAAATCAAGCGAATATTGATAAGATTCGGGAGTGTCGATGTCTATCCATTTTTCTTCAGCTTTAAGGAATACCGCTTTCATGTTCATATCTTTTATCAGGACCTTTATTGCGGCGCTGATTGAATCCTGATTATATTCCAAAACCTCTTTCATGGCTCTAAAAAAGCTATTCTTCAATTTAAAAATTCCGCAATCTACGCCGTTGTACTGAGTAATATTTTTGCCAATGTCGACAATCCGGCTGCCCTCGCAATAGACTTTAGTGGCATCGTTAATATCGTATATTTTTTCTGTCTGTGAGTCAACTAGCAGTAGATTTTTGGTGCTTTTATGATTGGTTATTCTCCTCAAGGCAACCGGCGCCACAATATGATCCGACATCGACAGAAGAAAAACCTCGTCTGTTATCTCCGGTTGAGCGGCTAAAACAGAAATACCGTTTCCTTTTTCCCATTCAAGGTTTTCGATAAAAGATATCTCATAACCAAAACATTCATTTTTTTCGAGATAGTTTTTTATTAATTCTGATTGATATCCAACAACAATAACAAAACTGGTTACACCGACCTGATGAAAATTGCTTAATATGGTTGATAAAATTGTGCCCTCGGCAAACGGCAGAAGGGTTTTGGGCCTATTATCGGTTTCATTCCAGATCCGGCTGCTCATACCGGCTGCAATAATAACAGTTTTCATGATTTCTTTCTTCCTGTTTCAGGGCATATTTTCATGACCGCCCTCGTAATATAACTCCTCGATTTTAGCAATCAATCGTTCTGAGGCTTTTCCATCCAGCTTGTAAAAATATCTTTCTCGATACCGATCAGCGGCGCTTTTCATTTGGGCGGTAGGGTTTAGGGCCTTTTCTACAGCCTGCTTGATGTCTTTACCCGAGTCGATATGGACAAACGCTCCTTTAAGGAATTCGCGGTTGTCGATTTCGAGCAAAGGTTGACCATCAGAGTGCTTTAATTTATTGCATGGTAAATCAAAGATAATGCCGATTTTTCTCACTGCGAGGTAATCGAAAACAGTTGCTGATGCCTCGCTGGTAATTGTATCCGAAACCGCATAATACGGAACGATGTTGTACTCATAAAAGGGCAGCAGAACACTATGAGGATATTTTTTCACTCTCTTTTCATATATCCGATGCTGTCGATGAGGCGCATATTTTCCCATCCAGCTGTATGGATGAAGCCTGATAATCAGGTTATAGTCCAGAGTTTGCTCAAATATATCATCTTTAATTGCATAGAGGCATGTTGGTTTATAGGTTGGCGCAAACATGACAGTCGGCTTTTGCGGATTTAATCCCCATCTTTTCAGGATTGCTTCTTTATCATTGTATTTTCCCTGAAAATAAAAGTCTAACTTGGGCAGTCCGATCAGGTGCACCTCATTTTTATTGCAGCCGGGAGCATTGTATAAAGATTCCACACGATGCTGTCCCTCAACGAAAATCTGGTATCTGTGATCGGGAACTTTTGCGAGGTTTCTATAAAGAATGTTTTTGATACCTGTTCCATGATTCAAAAAGCACAGCAGAGTCTTGCCATAATCTTTAGCGCTGCGAATAGTATCGCCGGTAATTACAATATCGAAATCCTCAGTTTCGGAGGTGAATCGATAACCGCGCTTTTCCCACTCATTTATGATAGGCGCACGGTAAGGGAAATCTATAAAAAATCTGCGTTTTTTCTCATGTTCAAGAGAGAACCAGACATCGTATTTGTCATTATTTAATAACAGTTCGATCACAGGATCGAAGGCGGCTTTATGATAGACATAGCCAATTTTGAATAAGAGTTTTATCTTTTTCAACTTTCATTACTCTCTCTGGTTATTACAATCACTTTAACCTGAATAAAATATTCGAAATCCGAACAGATATTCAGATTTTTTCTAACCGTACAACGAATCATATTTTTGGATTTTGTCAACTGAATAAATTAATTATTGAAAATTATTATGGGTAAATCTTCAAGATTTCGTTTACCGCTTGAGACAGACTCCCGGCAATCTATACTTTTCAGTTGCTGTAAAAACGAATTGGCATCATAATAAAAGCCCCGACTTGATGATTTATTTTCAAACCAGGGATTGTATTTACTCTCTATATAAATTAATCATTCTTCAGCAGGTTCAGCTTTCGTTTTGGCATCTGGCTCAGGAGTTATTTCTTGTTTATGCTCATTTTCGACTTCTCCAACAGCGACAGTTTCGGTAGTTTCCGGCGTTTCTTCAGCGACTGCAACCCCTGAATCTTCCGCGGCTTGCTCAGCCTCTTCAGATTTATCTTCCTTGCCTTTGTCCAGTTCTTTCTCTACTACATCTTTCACTTTGAGAGTACGAGTAGGATGTTTAGAAAGGAATTTTTCCAGGTCCTCCCTCTCTCTGACAGCGTAATAAGCCTCAATAGACAGGATAATCTTACGGTTTTTCGAATCGAACTCAATCACACGTAGAGGAATTTCATCGTCCTCAGAGAAGGCATCGGATGGTTTAGAAATATCCCGTTTGCCAAGCATATTGACAGGTATAAACCCCTCGACATTGCCCTCGAGTTCAACTATAACGCCACGGTCCAGCAGGCGGGTAATTGTGCCGAGAGTTTCCGTGTTGATTGCGTATTTCATTTCGAGTGCTGGCCAGGGATCATCACTGACCTGTTTGAGTCCCAGCGATATCCGGCGATTTTCTTTATCGATACTAAGGACCCGGATATCGATATCATCGTTTTTCTTCATTATTTCGGAGGGGTGTTGAATCCGTTTGGTCCAGGACATATCGGAAATATGCACCAAACCATCAATACCATCCTCGATTTCAACAAAAGCTCCGAAAGTGGTGAGGTTTCTTACCTTGCCCTTTACCGAAGCGCCTATCGGGTATTTCAGGTCAATAGTCAGCCAGGGATCAGGTTCGAGTTGTTTTAGGCCGAGGGAAATTTTTTCATTTTCTTTGTCGACAGACAAGACCACTGCTTCCACTTGATCATTAGTCGAAAGGAGCTTCGAGGGGTGTTTTATATGCTGAGTCCAGGACATTTCCGAGATATGGATCAGCCCCTCAATGCCGCGTTCGAGTTCGACAAAGGCGCCGTAATCAGTGATTGAAACCACATGACCTTTAACACGGCTGTTAACCGGGTATTTCTCTATGACGCTTTCCCAGGGATATGGAGTCAGTTGTTTAAGCCCCAGCGAAATTCTACCGGAACCCTGATCGAAATCAAGGATTTTAACTTTGATCTCCTGACCAAGCTTGGTAATTTCGGACGGGTGATTTATTCTTCCCCAGGACATATCTGTTATATGTAAAAGGCCATCGACACCGCCAAGATCAATAAATACTCCGAAATCGGTAATGTTTTTGACAACTCCGTCACGTACCTGTCCCGGCTCTATTTTTTTTAAGAGTTCTTCACGCATAGACTTACGCTGTTCTTCCAAAACATATCGGCGAGAGACTACGATATTGCGTCTGCTTTTATTGATCTTGATGATTTTTAATTCAAGTTCTTCCCCCAGAAGGGCATTAAAATCGGGCACCTGACGAAGCGCTACCTGGGAACCGGGCAAGAATGATTCGACGCCGAATATATCTATTACCAGGCCGCCTTTGATCCGGCGCATCACTTTCCCGATAACAGATTCACCGGCATCATGAGAATCCTTGATCCTATCCCATACTCTCAGGAAGTCAGCTTTTTGTTTAGACAGCACCAGCTGCCCGTCGCTGTCTTCAACAGCCTCAAGGAATACATCAATCTCGTGACCTACTGATACATTAACAGGTTCAGGAAATTCAGAAATCGGAATGATCCCCTCGGATTTGAAACCAACATCAACAATGACGTCGTCGCGTGTCACACCCATAACCTTGCCCATGATGATTTCCCCCTCTTTGAAATCCTGAAGAGTACTCTCATACATCACCAGCATTTTGTTGTAATCTTCTTCGGAATATTCCTGTTCTTCAATCTCTTCCTCAGAGAGAACTACAGGAGTATCCAGTTTTCTAATTTTCATTCTGGGGGCTTTAGTGCGAGTTCTTTTTACCGGTTTGACTTCAGCAGTATCGACTTTTTTAGCCTGTTCCTTTTTGGCGGTAGCTACGGCTCTTGAAAGCTTTTTGGCTTTTTTTGTTTTACTTTTGACGCCACCTCCTGTCTTTTTAATTGTTTTTGCGGTTTTCTTAACCGCCGCCTTCTTCTTTCCTTCTGGCATTTACACATGTCCTCCTAAAATTGTAATTACCCCAAAGGGCTGATCTCAAAGGATCTTAAGACAATATAATCACATTAATTTCTAATGCAATCTATTTTTATATCGGCCAAGGGAAAAATTTTAAAACCTTTTACGCGCTTTAATTTTAGACAAATTAGCAAGTGTTTTAGCTGGTTTTTGCAGCGGTTTGAAGTTCTTTGAGCCTATTCATCAACTTATCCGTAATGATTTTATACCCCTCTTTTGAATGCGCTTGTGAGCATATCCAGCCTGAGTCAATTATTCGTCCAAAAGTTACCTTCATCCTCTTTCCCAGAAACAGGTTCCACCAGGCCTTTTTTGTGTTCTCTATATAGACAGGAACAATCGACACTCCTGCTTTCTGAGCAAGCATACCCGCGCCGATCTTACCATCCTTAATCTGGCCGTTTGCAGAACGAGTACCCTCGGGGAACATGATTAGAGCTTTACCTTTTTTCAAAAACGATATTGATTTTTTTATAGCGTCGAGATCAAAATTAAATCTATCAACTGGAAAAGCATTAACCCGTGATATCAAATGCCCCAACAAAAATGGCTCGAACAGCTCTTTCTTGGCCATAAACCAGAGTTCCCGCGGGACTGTCGAACCCAGCAGAAACGGGTCGGCTCCGGCAATATGATTTGAGGCAATAATCAAACCGCCAGTCAACGGAATGTTATCAACACCGCTAAGCTTAAGGCGGCATAACGTTTTCATATAGATGTTAATGGAAAAATGGAAAATCCAATATAAATGGTTTACCTGAGTTTTTTTCTGCATATTTCGTAAATTTTCTCGACCTGCTCTTCAAAGGTCAGATTTGTTGTGTCAATTTCTATTGCATCATCGGCTTTTTTTAACGGCGAATGTTCTCGGCTCGAATCGATTCGATCCCGTTTAACCAGATTTTCTCGAAATTTTTCCAGTTCTTTGTCGGAAGCATTCTTCTGCAGAAGACGTCTTTGCGATCTAACATCAAGATCAGCCACCAGAAATATTTTAATATCGGCATCGGGAAAGACATAAGACCCCAGGTCTCTGCCCTCAGCCACTATATCGAAATTGCGGGCAAAAGACCGCTGCTGCCGGTGCATATATTCACGGACTACAGGCGCCGCGGATACTTCAGACACAAAATCCTCGACCTCGTTATTGCGAATCTGGTCAGTCACATCGACATTATCAAGCGTCACCATCAGCCCATTATCACCTGGTATAAGCCGGAGAATAGTAGAATCCAGTATATCTTTTGTCAGTTTTTCATCTTTAAATGTTTCAATTCCGAGTTTAAGAAACTTTACAGTCAGGGCGCGGTACATGGCGCCTGTATCGAGATAAATAAAACCAAGCTTAGCCGCCAGAGCAATCGCCGTAGTACTTTTGCCGGAACCGGCCGGCCCATCTATGACAACCACCTTCCCCATTATTTCAATCCCACCAAAGCCTTAAGCGCTTTAAGCTGCGCTTGATTGATTAATACGAATTTTCCTTCATCCAGGTTTCCCAGCTTAAGACTGCCATACGATATCCTTTTTAGACTTTGAACCGGATAGCCGATTTTTTTAAACATGCGGCGCACCTGCCTTTTTCGTCCCTCGTGAATGGTGATATGTACTGTGCTTGATGTTTCATTTTTCCTGATTAAATTTGTTTTTGCCGGAGAAGTTAAGCCATCCTCAAGCATTATTCCGTTTTGAAGCTTTTTTAATGCCGAGTCGGTTATGATTCCCTTACATTCCACTTCGTAAGTTTTCTCTACCTCATACCGTGGATGGCTCAGCCGGAAAGCCAATTGGCCGTCGTTGGTAAAAAACAGCAGCCCCGATGAATCATAATCGAGACGGCCGACTGGAAATACCTTCCCTTTGTAGTTGTCTAAAAATGACGTTACCAGCTTTTTGTGATGCGGATCTCTGGTAGAAACCAAAAAACCGGGCGGTTTATTCATCATGAGATAGAAAGCCCCGGTTTTCGGTGAGACGATTTTTCCGTCTACCTCGATGATATCGCTATTTTCCTGAACCTGGATTCCCAGTTCAGCCACGGTCTGGCCGTTAATTTTAACTCGTCTCTGAAGTATCAAGTTATCAGCATGACGTCGTGAGGCGACCCCGGAACGGGCAAGGTATTTGTTTATTCGCATTTAATGTTTGCTTTCACTAAATTAAAACTATAAAGAAAAGATATAAATTATTTTTTAATAAAGTTAATCATCATTTTTTGCTAGATGATTTCATTTCTTTATCCGCACTATAAGCCTCTAGCCAGAAGTATAAATGATATAACTGATTAGCAAAAACATATTCACCAAAAGCATCTGTGCCCCTAATTATTCCTAAATCTTTCATCTTTTTTATAAAATTATCGAGTTTTCCACGTTCACTCTTATTTATTTTCCCCAATATTTCTTTGCGATGAAAAATTGTACCTATTTCTAATTTGGCTATCTTCCTTAAAATTGATCGGTAAGTTTCACTTCTTAATGTTCGATAAACATGAGGATCCAAATATTTCATACCGACATTTTTGGCGGCTATTAATATTCCACTTTGTGCATCTTTTTTATCGATATGTTCATCTGAATTATTCCAATAAATTGCGTCTCCAACTTCATGCATAAGCATAGGCAATCCACCAGATAATTCAACCATTAGTGACAGCGCTACAGGATCAATTGTGATAGAACTCTTATTAAACATACTTGTAAAAAAAGTATTTGACTCACTTTCGTTCATAGGAGTTAATTCAACTATGTCAAAAATTCTTGTTATAGATGGTTGATGCTTAATCATTTCTTCACGTCGTTCAGATATGCCTACAAGAATAATTAGTATTGGAAGTTTCTCTTGTGAAGTTGCTAATTCATCTACAAAGCTCTTAATAAAATGAGAAAAATCTGAAATACTTGTTATACCATTCAAATCATCTAATATTATAATAAGACCTTTTTTATCATCTTTAATAATATCACATATTTTCCTCATTACTGGTATAAAATTATCAACTAAAGCACGTAATTCAGATTTATCTTGTGTGAAATCTATACCAAAACCAAATACATTTATACCCTTAATATATTTATCAAAAGACTCTCGCAACTTTTCAAACAGTGATTTATCAACTTCTTGAAGCAACCTCTGAAATATTATTCGAATCATTTCTTCAAGAGAATTTATTCCCCCTAAATAGCAATGATTTCCTACAAAATTGCATTTTTTTTCCGCTATATATCTAATATATCCCGCTAATGAGCTTTTACCAATACCGCGCTCCCCTGAAATAAAAACATTCTCATTTCTTCCTGAGGCTGTTTGGTTAACAATTCTTTCCAATTTCCTTACTTCTTCAGCCCGGGCTACAAAATATTCAATAGGAACTGGTCTTCCGGGCATAAAAGGACTTTCTTTAATAACTTGATTCATTTCCTTGCTTCCAATTCTTTTAGGTTCTACAAATAAAAAGCAATAATAAATGAAAAATCACAATCTTATATAAATCATAAGTAAAAACATATCAATTATCAAGTGAAATTATTTGAAATAAATCTATTATGTTTTACTCTTCCACTATCAAATTATTTGCTAATCCAAAATTGGCTGGCTGTTCCGGCTTAATATTAAAGCTGTTCAATCTGAGTTCTTTTTGAAATATATTAATAACTAAGGCCTTTCCTCCGAACTTAAACTTACCTTAAGATCCTCATCGACAGCCTTGTCTGGAAGTTTGTTTTCAGTCGGTAAGCTGTCAGGCATATCAATGGATTTATCAGTAATATCGGCATTATTATCATCATCGTTCTCGCCGGATTTAATCAATTTAAGCATGGGCAGACTATCTGTATGCTTTTCTATTTCTGTAAGCGGTGGAAGATGGTCCAGCGATGGCAGTCCGAAAAATTCCAGGAAATATTCTGACGTTTTATATAAAAGCGGATTGCCCGGAGCAGGAGATTTGCCATCAATTACTACTAAATTTTTGGTCATCAGGTTCTTCAGCACTCCCCCGCAATCCACGCCTCTGATTCTCTCAATCTCGGCCCTGATAACCGATTGTTTATAGGCTATCACCGCCAGTGTTTCCAATGCCGCCTGCGATAAACGAACAGCTTTTTCTCTTATGTTAGCCTTGCTCACAATTGAATGGTACTCAGGTAAGGTTAACATTCTATAACCGCCGGCCACAAGTTCTATCCGAAAACATCGCCTGGCAGTAATGTATTCCTCATTTAGCAGGACAATGATTTTCTCAACTGTTTGTTTTGATAAATTTAAAGCCCTTGTGAGTTGCGACAACTTCAGCGGTTCTTTAGAGGTAAACAGCAATGCCTCTATACAGCCTTTCTGATCAGTCAATTCAAACTGCTCTTTCGACAGAACGTTTCGATTATTAACACGTGTACTTATTTTTGTTTTCCCTTATTTTAAAAACAACATTTTTGCATTTGCCTGATGCTCACCGATTAGCAATCGATAATAATAAAATCCGCTTGCGATACCGTTTTCAGGCACCCAGTTAACGCTATTTACACCTCTTTCGGTTAAACCATCAAGTCGGTCTACAATTCGACCGCTTATATTATATATATTTATTTTATAATTAATGGGCCCGGAATTCCAGTAAAAAATTATATTGCAGGACAAATTAAATGGATTGGGGTAATTACCATACAGCTTAAACTCATCAGGCCGAGGAGGCTTATTTGACGTGAAACCCGAAGGTATTGAATCGATATAAGCGTTGTACCGGTAGTGAGCGGAATCTATTATGGCATATCCCTGGTAAGGCCAATTTATACTTAGAACGACGCCTTCGCATTCATTAAAATCTTCGACCTGCATCACGATCTCTTGACCAGGTTCCAGGCGGTAAGTAGAAATTTCGATAGGCTGCTCATTATATATGGCAATTAATGCGAGTTCCTCAGGATAATCTTGATCGGCATTAAATTCAATAACCAGATTGGATTTATTGACAACGGTATTTTCGAAATGCATATAGCCAATTCCCAAATTTTCTATAGCCCTGGGAGTATCGACCCAACCGGTGGGGTAAGTTGAATGATTCACTGATAATGGCACTGTAATCGGAAAATGTTCTCCTTCCTCGAAAAAGCCCGGTCTGTAGCTGCTGTTTGTAAAATAATTCCAGGCAGTAAAGAGCGTAAATTCATAATCAAAATTGATTTCCTGTTCTGATAAAACCGTTTTTATAGCAACTAAGGAATTATCCAGATTAATAAGCTTAACGAAAATTTGTCTTATTATATCGATGCCGTGTCTTTGAGACAAGAATTCAGCAAACACCCAGGCTCCATACATATGTGAGCCGCCGGTAAGATAAATTGAATGATCGATTTTTAAATAATAATCCTCCAGATAATAATAAACCTCGTTTAAATCGTCAAAAACCCTCTCCTCGGCCCAGTTGGCGGTAAGCTCATACCACCAGAACGTCGAATCGCCGGTAAACGCCCTGTAGGCCATCTGCACAGCATGGAAATACTCATGGGCACAGGTGGCTTTTAAAAAAGGTAATGGATCATCCGGGTGAAACTCGTTTCGAAGGTCATTCCCGATATGGATATAAGATGCATACGCCTGACGGTCAGGATAGTAATCAGATTGAAATTCAGGAGCTGTCAGTCCGGTTATACTGCTCACATAAATATCATAACGATTATCACCGCCAATACCCTCATCCGGCGGAGGCATATCATATCCCAATAATATAATATATTTGTAATGGGCCAGTTCCAGGTACTCAGCCATTCGGTTGATATAATCAGGGGTTCCATCAACCGGATCAACATCCTCATCAGGGTAATAAACTGGATAATCACCCGCCGTATCATAATGAATTTTGAAAAACTCGCTGCTGAAACTGCAGGGTAAATCCGGACGGTCGAGGATTAACGGCGGCCAGTTAGTAGAATCTTTCAAAGCCATAATCAGATCGCCCGTGGATATATTCTGCTGGCCGTACAGTAAAGCTGTCAGGCCAAATATAATGATTAATATTTTAGCTTGATGCTGCATATAGTTTAATAGCTTCCTCAACCTGCAAATTGGTCGGATATATCCAGATCTTGCCAAATAATGCCAATTGCTTGATGCTGATCTGATTTAAGCGAGCCAATTCCAGTAAAGCCATAAATGTAACGACTATTACAAGACGTCGAGGGTCATCCTCAAATAGCTGATGGAATTCCAGACCGTCGCTGTTTGACAACAGATTGGCGATATATCTAATTCGGTTCTCAATATTAACCTCATCGGCGGCTATCTGATGAACGGTTTGAGTTTTTGCCCTTTCCATAACCTCTGAAAAAGCTATCATCAAAGCGGTAATATCGACTTTCCGAAGGACATAATTTACCTCAGGTTCAAAAATCTCCGGATGACTGCCGCGGTCAAACCGTTTTATCCATTCCTGTCCGCGTTGACCAAGATCATCCGCCGCCTGCTTGAATCTCTTATACTCCTGCAGCGCCGCTATAAGTTCGCTGCGGGGATCCTCGATTTCGGTTTCAGTCTCATCTTGCCGGGGAATAAGCATCTGGGATTTTATCCTTATCAACATCGCCGCAATCAGGATAAATTCGCCGGCAATTTCAAGGTCCAGTTCTTCCATTGCCTCGAGATAGGCCAGGTACTGGCTGGTTATCTGGGCAATCGGAATATCATAGATATCGATCTCATCCCGTTTGATAAGATACAAGAGTAAATCAAGCGGGCCCTCAAACGGTTGAACGCCATAGCCGCGAAGGTCTTCGGTTATTTTAACGATACTACCGGTCAATTTTCATCGCCTTTCGTACATCGACCATTGTTTGTAGAGCTTTTGCTCTCGCCTGTTTGGCTCCATCTTTGAGAATATCCCATATCTGGGCGTCATCCTTTTCTATTTCTGCTCTTTTCTGGCGGACCGGCGACAGAGCCTGGTTGAGAAGCTTTGCCAGCTTCATTTTGCAGTCAACACAACCAAGCTGACCCGACTTACAGGGCGCCACTATTTCCTCATGGTTTTTATTATAGATCTCATGAAGCGCGTAAACCGGGCAGATTTCCGGGTGTCCGGGATCGCCTTTACGTAATTTGTCGGGATCGGTAAACATCTTTTTCAGTTTAGCGGTGATTATCTCCTCCGAATCGGCCATCTTAATATCATTATTGTATGATTTCGACATCTTCCGCCCGTCGGTACCCGGCACAACTGCAAAAGGCGTTAATAAACCCTGAGGTTCAGGAAACACATCGCCATATAAATAATTGAACCTGCGGGCAATCTCTCTCGTCAATTCGATGTGTGGAAGCTGATCCTTGCCAACCGGCACAGCATTAGCCTTGTAAACAAGAATATCAGCCGCCTGCAGAAGAGGGTAGCCTAAGAAACCATAACTATCCAATCCCATCTCTTCAATCTTCTCTTTATAAGAGGGTACCCTTTCCAACCACGATATTGGCGTAATCATCGATAACAGCAGATGCAGCTCAGCATGCTCCTTAACGTCTGATTGGATAAACATGGCGCATTTCTGAGGGTCGAGTCCGGCTGAAAGGTAATCGATAGTCGATTCTTTAATACTGTTTTTCAAGCCATTCGTATCTTTATATCCTGATGTTAAAAAATGCCAGTCGACAATACAAAGATACATAGCATAATTACCGTTATTCTGATGCTTTACCCAGTTCCTTAAAGCTCCTTCATAATTCCCAAGATGTAATCTGCCGGTTTTGCCGGTCGGCTGCATGCCAGATAATATTATTTCTTTCATTTTCCTATCTAACCGCTCCACGATCAATATTAGACAGTCAATTTTACCACATTTCAAGCAGTAAAGTCTACTAAAAGATTTTAATTATAATGACTATGAAATTGAAGCTGTCGCAGTTTGCTTTTCTCCTCTATTAGTACATAAATGAACTGATTATCTATCTCTATCGCTATTTTCAATCCATAAAGAGATATTGCCTCCAGCGCCTGTCTTTCACGCCAATGAACTTCTGTATAAAAGTAATATGATTTGGCCGGCGCGGTTTCGACAAAAGTTTAAGACCGGCCTGTTCCGGTGATCTTTGTCCTTTCTTGTTATTGCATGACTTACATGCCGCCACAAGGTTTTCCCAGGTATCCTTGCCGCCCTGTATTTTGGGAATCACATGATCAACTGTCATCCGATCCGATTTTCGGCCGCAATACTGGCATCTGCCGCCATCACGCTTTACGATGTTCTTTCGTGACAACATGATACGCTTGTCCGGCACTTTTATATAAGCAGCCAACCGGACCACGGACGGCACCGAAATACTCATTGAAACTGAACGAAGCTTATATCCATCAAGAGTCTCGATCATCTCCGCCCGATCAAGAAAAACCATAACAATGGCTCGTTTGACCGTGCAAACCGACAAAGGTTCATAATTCTGATTCAAGACAAGAACATGCCGAGATAACATAAACAATTACCTATCCAACTTTTTCTATCAGTAAATTTACTAAAAAGTATAGATTTGTCAATTAAAATGTGGCAGGACCGAAATACATAAAAATCTCTCATGATTCCTGGAACAAAATTCTTTTATTTAAAGTAATTAATTTCAATATGCAATATTTGCTCTTGACAAATTCGCAATGAGGAATATTATATTCCCATGAAACAGACATTGAAAGATGCGATTTTACTGTTAATTGTGTCATTGGTCCTGGCTTTTGCGGTTAACTCTATTTCATCAAACGGGATACCGTTAGAGGGCACATGGTATGACAACCGTCATAGAGTTAAACTCGAGGTTCCTCCCTCCTATGATCCTGAAACAGATTCGTTATTGAGCATGCAAGAGGCATTTACGCTCTGGAATGACAAAAAGGCGGTTTTTCTGGATACACGTGAGCCGGATGAATTCGCCGAGGGGCATATTCCGGGTGCAATAAACTTTCCGTTTGAACAATGGGACGATTTCTGGGATAAAGTCGAACCATTTCTTTCATATGATAACACAATTGTCTGCTATTGCGGCGGTTTAGATTGCGAACTTTCGCTGTTTGCGGCCAGAGAATTTCAGGCAATCGGTTATCCAAAATCATATATTTTCTTTGGTGGATATGATAGATGGGTGGAGTATGATCTACCCTGGGAAAGCGATTATGAAGATTAATTACCCTGCTGGTTTTAGCGGCTGGGCATTTTTGATAATAAGGTTAATAATTGGGGGGATTTTTATTTACGCCTCTATTGATAAAATTATTGCTCCCGGCGAGTTTGCCAAGATAATCCATAACTATCGGTTAGTACATCCCAATTTGATAAATACAATGGCAATAATATTCCCCTGGTTTGAACTGATTGCCGGAATAGGTTTAATAACCGGTTTCAGATACAAAGGCGCAAATTTTATAATACTATGTATGTTATTGATATTTATTATTGCCCTGGGAATCAATTTTGTCAGGGGCGTGAATATCAGCTGTGGATGTTTCAGCTCTTCCTCGTCTGCTAATTCAAACCTGTTAATGCGAATAATTGAGGATGCGTTAATGATTCTTGGCTGCCTGGCGATAATGCTAAAACCAAGGCTGACAAAACGATCGTCTCAGCCTGTTTAATATCCTTATTTTTCTGCGATACTTTATAAGAATTTTATATAACGTCAAGTTTTCAATAATGTCCGGCCTTTCTATAAATAATAAATTAACAATTGTCATTCCCCGCCAAGGCGGGGAATCCATATTGTGATATATCTTGTTCAATAACCGTTACTTATAACTAACAGATAAAGCATCAATATATCATGGATTCCTGTCGCCAAGATCCTTTGGACTTCCGCAGGAATGACACTTTTCGTATCTCAAAATAAAATCCACAATCTTTGAAAACAACTACACATAATACGACAATTCTAAATTATTAAAACAAAATTGGTTAATTTCTACTAATATTTCGTAATCTTAAAATCATTTATCCTACTCTTAAAAAAGTCCGGACACTACTGTCAAGTTTTCAAACCTGACATCTCCGGAAGTCAAATACGGCTTAGCAATTTTAGCCTGATTTATTCATAAATTAATTGTATTAATTTCAAAGCTGTTTCAAAGCAAAGAGACGGCAATATAAGAGTGGTAACTGCGCAGAAGTTATTAGGAATACAGAGTGGTGTTTTGCCGTCGAGTATTATTCACAGGGATAACTGATTATAGCAGGACAGGCCGTCAAGTCATACGGCCCATCTGGGGTCCTTTGGATTTTCAACCTGTCCCGATTGTTGACAAAGACAGCCCGACTGGAAAGTCCGTAGGTCCCTGACGGGTCTCCGACCTTGACGCTCGGGGCTATTAATTTTATTATTAATTTCATATCCCCTTAACAGTCGGGACTTGAATAAAGAACTCCGTTTGCCAGTCCCGATATTTGTAATTTTATTAACAATCGAAGAATTATGAGACTTTGTCATCACCCTCGACAGGTTTTCAACCTGTCCGGACAGACTGAAAGTCTGTCCTACTATACTATTCTGACAGTAACCAATTAAGGATTAGTTGGCAGATTTGATCTAAGGCCTTGTAACCAGGAAAAAGCTTGTGAATAATGCAGTTTTAAGCGACTCCCGACCGTACTCCAATTTAAGTCAGCACATGCAAAGCACTGGAATTCATTCAGGTTTATGAAAAATCATTTATAGAAAACAACACACGTCCTTAACAAACAATCTACCTGCTGTTATCTATATTAATTGTAGTTTTTCGGTTCTGTGATAATTTGTACTGTCACCTTTGAACCGGCATTTATATAACCAGAATTGGCTGGCAGCACAATCAGCCCGTTGGTTGTTGTAAAAGCCCTGATTGAACTGGATTTTTTTAAATCTGGAGTTACAGTAAAACCGTTTTCAGTTAGAGTAACTAAACCTCTTATAAATGTAGTAATCCCGCTATCCGCCTTGAGATCTTTGGTCAAGGTTGCCTGGACCTCGGCTCGCTTGATAATCTGGCTGCCCATCATCTTCATTAAGGCCGGACGGATAAGTTGTTCAAGCACCAAATAGAACGAAAATGGGTGCCCGGAAATACCAAATACAGGAGTATTGCCGCAGAGCCCGAATATTATCGGAGTAGCCGGTTTAATGGCCACTTTCCAGAACTTAATATCCAAACCGGCTTGTTCAAGCATTCTTTTTACATAAGTGAAATCCTCAAGAGAATGGCCGACGGAACTAATAAAAATATCATACTTGAGCCCCTCGGAGATTTTCTCCTGAATAATGTCCTTATCGTGGTTGGTTAATCCGAGATCTACAGGTTCAACGCCGTATTCGGCTAATTGGGAATGCAATGTATATCGGTTGGCTGATCTTGTGATTCCGCCCAGCAATATGCTTTCGTCGTCAATTATGCCATTTCCGGAGGTTAGAAATGAGACTTTTGGGACTTTAAAGCATCTAAGTTCCGTTAAACCGATTGCCGATAAAGTTCCAATATCAGTAGCGCCTAACCTTTTCCCCTTTGGAAGTACCAGGGCGCCTTTAGGAATATCTTCGCCTTTAATTCGGATGTTATTGCCTGCCCTGGCGGCTTTATAAATTATCACCTTTTTATTTGAGTGACGAACAGCGTGTTCCTCTGAAAGCACACTATCGGCTTCCTCTGGCAAAGGAGCCCCCATATTAATTCTGACCGCATGTTTAGGCTTTAATAGATTCTTCCAGCGTTGTCCGGGAATCAAGTCACCATCGAGATGTATTGTAATTGGGTTGCTTGAACTTGCCCTGGCAATATCCGCCGCTCTTAACGCATAGCCGGTCATCGAGGCATAATCAAAAGCGGGCAGATCATCATTAGAAATGACATCCTCGGCTAAAACTCGTTCGCGGGCACTTAAAATCGGCACTTTTACAGGCTCTAAAGCCTCTATAGCGTCCAACACTATTTGTACCGCTTTTTCAACAGAAATCATTATCCCCTCGCATTTTTAGTCTTAGCTGTAGCACTGACAAAAATTACTATAAATGACTGAAACTTACTACTACAGATAAGGATTCCTTCTTTAACCGGGATGTTTTAAAAGAGGAACTCCTCCTTAATCGTTATTATGACGAATAAAATGTCAAAAAGTCAAGAAAAAAAATCCCCGCAAAATATTTTACGGGGATTAATTTAAAAATGGCTTATCCAATCAACCGTCGGGTTGAAGGATACTGGCATAGTTCTGGGGAGAGGTTAGTATTTCGATTGCTTTCTGAACATAGTTATCTGTCTTCAAAACATTCTGTCGATACACCGCTTTTTCGCCATGAAGTTTAGTAAGAATATCCCTTTTTATCGAGCGATGAATATAATCGGAACTTTCATCAAACATTAGAACTTTATCCAGCTCTACTTGATTTTCCAGACTTTCAATCAAGGCTGAGTAATCATCGGTTTTACCCATTTCATCAATAGTCTCTTTCATTTCCTCAAGTTTACTTTCCAATTCAGACTTATAGGAAAATTCTTTTTCCTCGAGGAATGCTTTAAACTCGTCAATTAGTTCCGGAGTAATTTCAGAATCCTCTTCAAAGTCCGGGTGCTCCGTTGCGTACTTTACCGAAAAGCCAAAAAACATCGACAGCCGCTCAAGGTTCAACTCCAGGGAGTTTATAATTCTATCTTCAATTTCTATATCGGGAACGACACCGCCGCCGCCATAAACAATTCTGCCGCCTTTGGTAACAAACGGCTCTTCCTCTTTTTCAATGTCTGCTTCATCATTCTCTTGCAAAGCAAGTTCCTCTGGATGCCGAGTCGATCTTGAATCTTTCTGGATACAGCGACCGGATGGAATATGCCATTTAGCGGTAGTAAGTTTTAAAGCAACATCATTAGATAAAGGATAAACCTGCTGAACGAGCCCTTTGCCAAATGTTGTATCACCGACTATGATTCCCCTGTCCCAGTCCTGAATCGCGCCGGCAACAATCTCCGAAGCGGAAGCAGACATTCTGTTCACCAGAATTACCACCGGTATTTCAGGGGGAACTGTCGGGTCATTTTCAGCATAGAGAGTCCGTATCTGATCGCGTGTCCGTCCCCGGGTGGATGTTACCTCTGAACCTTTTGGCAGAAAGTAATCGGCTACTTTAACAGCCTGGGTGAGAAGACCCCCTCCATTTGATCTGAGATCGAAAATAAGTCCATCAATATTTTCGCTGACAATTTCGGTAAAGGCCTCTTCGAGTTCTTCATCAGCCTCCTCCCCAAACCGGGCAAGCCTGACATATCCAAGCTTTTTCCCGTTAGCCTCAAAAGTTGTATAGAAAGGAACCGTTTTGATCTCAATAACCGCTCTTTCAATAGTATATTCAAGCGGTTCATCAACTCCTTCACGTTCTATTGTAAGCGTTACAGTAGTCCCGGCCGGACCTCTCATCAGGCCTGATGCTTCCTGGGTCGACATGCCCTGGCTGGGTTTGCCGTCTATTTTTACTACTTTATCCCCTGCCTGGAGTCCCATTCTGTACGCCGGAGTACCCTCCATTGGAGCGACTATTGTAATAAAATCATCCCGGAGCATGATTGTCATTCCCAGGCCGGAATATTTACCCTTGGTAGTTTCCTGAAGACGGTCGAAGTCTCTACGCTCCATAAACTCCGAAAACGGGTCTAAAATATCTACCATTCCTCTTATGCCGGAGTAAATTAACTCTTTGGATTCGATTTCATCAACGTAGCGGGAAGAAATCTGGAAGGCGATTTCCATTGATAATCTTGAATAGCTGTACAATGAATTTTCAGGATTTTGAGCGGAGGCTATTAAGATTATAAACAGCGCCAAGATCCCGGTAACGATGACAATTCCTGTTCTTTTTAACATTTTTCCTCCTTAAAAATTTATCAACATTTTATTACAATCACTACTGAGGGTGACCTTTTATATTTTACTTAATTGCCTTAAATTTGTTGCAAAAAGGATTATTCCAATCATTCCAAGAACCGGCATCATTACATTAATATATATTGTCGAATACAAAATGCCAAGCCCGACAACAGCGCCTATCATTGCTCCTCCAAGGTCAATACCATATGGCAACCCTGGTTTATGATCGTAAAGTTTCGCGTTTGCGGCAAATCCCAGTCCGCCGGCGAATCCCGCCGAAGCCATCACGATCAGCAAAATCCATTGCTGGCCATGACCCAACAACAGTAAACCAGACAGTATTCCAAAAATTAAAATAGCCAGTAACGACCCTTTATTGTTACTCTTCGGCATGTTAGGCTTCCTATTATAATTATATGTTTCCCAAAAAGCGCCGCCGGCCATTCCGGCCATAAACAGCCCCACTATAATTCCAAGCGCTATATAGAGATAGCCGCCGGCTAATTGAAAATAATATATGACCATCAATTCAATTATGAATGAAAACGCCCCAAAATACAAGATATTTATCAGCGGCAGGAAATTACCGCCATCAAAACGGGCAAGCGCCAGAACTAAGCCCAAAACTACTATTACGAGAACTACGATATACTGATAATTTACCATCCTTTTAAAACTACGACTGAAATCCAGCATGGAAAAATAGTATGACAGCCCGTGACCAATAGTCAGCTCCCCGGTATCCTTAACCTGTGTTGACAACTGCTTTTTAACTTGATTTAACTTAAAGCTGTTCAGTCTTGACGTTATCAAAACAGGATTAAAATATGGCGAATCAATCTTGAGCTCATAATATCTTTTAACCATAAGCTCAGGATTAATTTCAACTGACAGACTGTCACTGCAAATAAAAGTCAGCCTGCCGCCCGGGATAACAGATACGGTATTAAAATGTTTTCTCAGGTTTGCAAAAATTTCATTCAAACGCTGTTTCAGGTCATTGCGCCAGATGCCGTCATAGGCCGGAACCGATACCGACAGAATCCCATCTCCGGATATGCTTTTCTTGCATAGGCTGAAAAATCTCCCGGTTTCATATCGCCGCTGAGACAATGACAGAAGATAGCCGAGATTAACAATAATTGCATCGAATTTCTTTTCATTATGTTTTAAAAAAGCCAGAAGGTCGGTTTTCAGGCAGTTTTTCTCTGACGGCAGGAAGTCTTGATTTATAAGCCTTCGCCATTTGTTCTCTGGATATATGAAAAGTCGGTCTATGTTTTCAGGAATAAGCCTGTCAACCATATTTGTCTGGGCTCCAATAAAGGCAACGCTGGACAAATCTGGTTTTGCCAGGTAAGGCCAGTAAAATATCTCCTGGCCGGTTATTTCATCGGGGAAATCAGCCAATTTCAGACCGCCAGAGTAAAGAGTTGTAATCTCGCCGGTTTTAATACTGTCAAACCTTATCAGCCTGCCGGATACAGAATTTTGAAAAATGAGCGGATGATAACGTATTTTCAACAGCAGCTCCTCCCATAAATTGCCAATCCCCGATAGAATAATAATTATTCCGCAAATAATAATAACTATCTTTTTGAAATAATTACCCTTAACCAATGGAATAAAACATACACAGGCAATAAAAAGAAGAAACGAATAATCTCTACCGCCTGCGGAATAATATATTGTGGTAACGATTCCTCCAGTCAGCGCTCCAAAAGCCTCTCCCCAATAGGTCATACCTGAGCGGCATTTACCCTTATAACCGGCCGCTATCGATGAAAAAAGCCCGCCGTTTAGCAAACATACAGGCAGTAATATGACCACAATCGCTGCCAAAAATAATCCGGGCGGGATTATTTGACCGACAAATATACCGGCAATCTTTGATACTGTAAAAAATGCAATTGCCATAAGCGCGCTGATAATGCCAAACGCTATAAACAATTTTGCTGGATTGAGTTTTTTTATAATGAGCGCACCAACGCCGGTAAACATAAGCCAGAAAAAGAAAAATATGCTTAAATATACTTCATTGCCGCCGGCAAACCCTACCGCAAGACGGGCATAGATTACCTGAACAGATAAGCTAATAAAGCCTAAGTAAAACGCATCCGGGATTAATCCCAAACGCCTGGAATTTCTGTCTGGCAATTGGGACATTTCCCCTGCTTGAGATTGTTGGCGGTTATCTGAAACCCTTGCCTGCCAATTAACAGCTTACCGCAATTATGGCAATTGGTGTTTTCAGCCTTATGGCCATAGACATTGCCTATATATGGATAATATAAACCTTTTTGCTCGGCGATATCATAAGCCCGCTCGAGCGATTCCAACGGAGTTGCCGGAAGATTCTGCAAAAGATAAGCAGGATGAAACCTTGTGAAATGAATAGGAACATCCGGGCCGATATTGTCAATCAGCCAGTCACAAAGGCCGGTGATTTCTTCCTTGCTGTCGTTTAGCCCGGGAAGCATCAGGTACACTATTTCCATCCAGACGCCGGATGATTTTATAGTAATCAACGTATCCAAAGTCGGTTTAAGTTCGCTGCTGCAGATATCGCGATAGTACGATTCGCTAAAGGCTTTCAGATCAATCTTTATCGCATCGACTAATGGTATCAAATCGATCAGCGGTTCTTTCTCGATATAGCCGGCGGTTACAACTACCGAGCGCACTCCGCTTTTCCGGCCGCTTATTGCGCAATCAGCCATGTACTCATAGAAGATTACCGGTTCCGAATATGTATAGGCGATTGAAGAGCATCTGTTGCTTTTGGCATACACAGCGCACTCATCCGGCGTCAACTCGAAATGGTTAACATCCTCCGGTCGAAATTGCGATATGCTCCAGTTCTGGCAGAATTTGCAGTTCATATTGCAGCCGGCCGTGGCAATGGAGAAGGCGCTGGTGCCGGGAAGAAAATGGAAAAACGGTTTCTTTTCAATAGGATCAATATTGGCCGAACAGACTTTTGAATGCACAAGCGTATAATATTCCCCGCCGACATTTTCCCGGACGCCGCAATAACCTCTTTCGAGGTCGCTTACTTTGCATTTTCGCGGGCAGAGATAACATTCGACAATTCCACCGTTTAATTTTTTATAGTAGCGTGCAGGATGATAGCCCTCTAACTCTTTCGATTGGTTTGCAGAACTGCCGCCGCTTTCCGATAAGGCTATTTTCGGGCACATGGCTAACCCGGCGCCAATAGCTGTTGTCTTTATAAATTGTCTGCGCTGCAAAATAATCTCACTTTGGAGGTAATTCTAAATCACCCATATTAAAATCCGTTCCTGCAATAACCGGTTGATGTTGATTAAGCAGAGTATCATGTGTTATAGCGTATATTCCCCGGGGTTTGCATAATATATCATAAAACCCCGGCTCTATGCCATAGAAGCCGAATACATTTGAAGCAGGCTCGCTTTTAGTATAAGTGATAACGGTTGTATCAATATCCTGCAGTAAATATACATCTGCCAGAGGTGAAACTGTGCCATGAATTCCACCGGTAGAATCGATATTGCTGAGAGTAATATTGGGTTCGAAATAATAAACGCCGCTCTGGGCATTATAAGTTATCGACGTCTTCAGATCGATATCTAAAAGATATGTCGTGGTCTGTTCCTCAATGACAGGTATTATGATGAAGTCCTGGAATACATTTTCAGCGCCCGGGAGTAAATTCAGATTGTAAGTCATGCCATCCACCGTAATCTGTTCAGGGTTGAAGATGATCCTAATTGAATCGATATATCCGGCGGTCATCTCGTTTTGAATTAAAACCGCCCTGTTTCCATTTCGTAGACTGGTTAAGTCATAAGTTTGCGGCGTTGTGAAAAGATAGCTCCACGAGTTGGATTGCCCCAGCCTTGAAATAGCAATTAGATCGACGGAAACATTTACCGATGAGTAATCAGCCAGATCATCCTGAAGATACAATACGAATTCGCCTTTAGGGTCCTCCGGAATGAGACGGGGTTTATCCGAACAGGAAATTATAGTCATTATAGAAACAACCATTAGGTATATTATCGATTTTAGCATTTAGACCTCCAGGTGCAAATTAACCCAACAATTGTCTTTTTTCAAGATATTTCTTAAGTTTGTCTGAATTTATACATTCCGATTCGTTGATAAAAACAAGATTTTTATGAAAAGAAACCTTTTCAAAATACCTGTTAACGATTTTAACTCTATCAGGATGATGCGGCCAGACTTCGGAGGGGGGCATTTCCGGGATAACTATTTTATCGGGAAAATCATAATACTTTGATGAGTCTGCCAGGATATATACTTTTTTCTTTGAATCAAGGCATGACAGTAGGGCGCTTGTGCCGGTCTTATTAATAAAATAGCGGCTGCTGATTAAATCGGCGCCGATAAAGGCGGCATTGACATCGTCAAGCATCGAAAGCACCTGGCAGTCGGTGCCGTAAACAATCCGTATCGGGGACTCAGCCAGAGAGACAGCCAGCGATTTCCCCTCAAGAACAGGCCGCGATTCAGCAACAAAGACAGCGCCCCGCCAGCCCATTTTAATCGTCTTGTGTATACTTTCGTACACCAACCCCGAGGCTGAAATAGTAACAATTGATTTGTACCGCTTGATGATCGAGGCGGCTTTGCCGCACAGCTTATCTCTGGCAGTTAAAATATCATCCTGCAGCGACCTCAAGTAGGAAATCATATCGTTTTCCGGATGCTGGATATACTTTTGAACATTATCAATCAGGTTCAGGATATTAGCCATTACCGTAGGCCAGTTTGCTGAATATTCAACCAGCTTCTTAAAATCCGATCTTTTTAATTCGCGAGCCGCTTTGATGAAAATTTTGAAGAGAGATTTTTCAATATATATTGCGCCATGACGGTTATCTGATTTGAGACGGTCGAGTTTCTTTTTAAAATCGATGTAATTCATTTAAGGACTTTTCTTATGAGTGTCCGACCTTTCTATAAATAATAAAATAACAACTGTCATTCCCTCGAAAGAGGGAATCCATATTGTAATATATCTTGTTCAATAACCATTACTTATAATTAACAGATAAAGCATCAATCATCATAGATTCCTGCTTACGCAGGAATGACACCTTTCGTATCTCAAAATAAAATCCATAATTTTTTATACAACTATACATAAGGTGATGATTCTAAATCCATAAAACAAAACTAATTAGTCCCAGTCAATATTCAATAACCTGCAAATCATTCATTCTTTTCTTAAAAATTCCATTCATTTAAGGACTTTTTTAGTGTTTTTAAAATGTATTTTAGCCACGCCAGTCAGCTTACCTTTGCCATGCATTTTTACAAATTTAAGCAAAGCCTCATCTGTGGGGGCGCCTGCTCCCGGATGAAGATCAACATCATATGTTCTGGATAACATCCTCAAACGTCCTAAAAACTCAGCCCGGGCAAGGATTGAGGCCGCCGCAACCGCCGGATTGCTTTCGGCTTTATGACGTTGTATAAGTCTAATTTTTTTGCCTTTTTCCTGCAGGGCGCTTAAGACCAGTTTTTCTTTCCCAAACTGATCGGTCAGGACATTCTGGCAATCGGTTTTTTCAAGAAGATTTTCTATCGATTTGGCATGAGCCCAGGCTAACAGCCTATTAAGGTTTTTCATTTTCTGGTAAAGCTGGTTATATTTCTCGGGTCCGATTACAATAAGATTATGCGGGCATAGTCGCTTTATATGGTTAGCAATTTCTATAACACGATTATTAGAGATTTTTTTAGAATCTTTTACCCCAACCTCTAATATAGATTTAATATTCCGGGAATCCACATAACAGGCAGCGCAAACAAGCGGTCCAAAATAGTCCCCCTTGCCGGCCTCATCGGTGCCAATCAGGCCTTTTGCGATTAATTCATCATACAAATTTTAAGCCCGCTCAAGATATTTACTGTCCCGAGTGTCTATCTTGATCTTGTCGCCTTCTTTTATAAACAGGGGGACCTTTATCTGAAGGCCGGTTTCGACCTTAATGATTTTAGTAATATTCGATACTGAATCGCCTTTCACAGCCGGCTCCGCCTCCACGACTTCAAGTATTACCGCCGGCGGCAACTGGACATTTACCGGATTGCCCTCATAGAGAAGTATCTGATAGGCAACGTTCTCCTGAAGGAACCACTTCTGGTCACCGATTTGTTCCTCATTTAGGGATATCTGGTCGTAAGTCTGGGTGTCCATAAAATGGAAGCCCTCCTGGTCGTTATACAGATATTGCATTGACCTCTCCGAGAAATCGGGCTCCTCGAATTTTTCTCCGGCAGAGAACGTTTTCTCCAGAACCTGTCCGGTGCGGATATTTTTCAGCTTGGTCCAGACATTTGCCCGACGTTGGGCGGTACGGGAATGTTGGAAATCAATTATATAAAAAATTTCATTACCAATCTGCAATCGCATTCCTATTCTAAAATTAGACGTATCTATCATCAGTAATCCTCCATATCTGCCGGGAAATATATAACAAATCAAAGAACGGGCAAGTGAAAGTTTATTAAAAACAGCCTGCGTTAAAACAGACAATTCTTTAATAGTATGCTTCCTTATTAAGAATTTCCATCATCTTATTTTCAGTTCTTAGCCAATCGGAAAGATAATCGTATGCCGGATGACCGGTTTCAAATTCATTTTCCGGTGTTTCAGGCAGTCGCTTTAGACGCAATTTCAGCGATCGTTTAATACCCTCCTGTTTTCTGTCGTCGGCGCTAAACAGATATCCGGCCATTTCGCTGATTATGTTATTCGGTTCTCTATATGTATTCCTCATAACATCATATATGTTTTCCAAGCCTTCATAGCCAGGACCTCGGCGAAGGCTGGAGGCCTCGATTATCCCTCTATAGTTTTCAGTCTCAACATTGTATCTTGCCAGGGCGTTTTTCAATCGATTCGATCCGCCAAATTCGGCCGCCGACTCGTCCGCATTTATTTCGGCCAGCAATGAACAATCCCTTGTAATATGTGAAACAAGTGACTGTGCGGAATAAGCAAACAGAAACACAGGATTAATGGTATATATAAACCCGGCCGCCAGCAGATTGTCCGTCATCAACTTCAGCCGCCTGTTCAGTTTGTTGACTATTACTCCTAATGACTGATCGCCGTCTTTAAAAGATGAAAATTGCCGGGCAAGCAGCATCTTAAAATCGCTGGCTGTCAGAAACTGCAGGCTGGCAAGACCGATTTCAATCCTTTTCGAACCGCCATCAAATACATCATTAATAGAATATACATCTTCCGTAATTTGAATTTCGGCGCCAGGAGTTATACGGATATCCGCTATGGGCGGCATATTAAAGTGGTCCACCATCTCGTCGGCTAATTCATACAGAGCAGGCTCGTTAGTGGGCATTGCTGTCAGATAAACCGAATCATCTATTACCGGTCTTTTAAATGCAGCAGGCAGGGCCAGGACTCCTCCAACAGCAAGCGCCGCTATAACCGACAGAAGTCCAACAGAAATTTCGACCGGCAGGGCTAAAATATAGGGAATCGAATAGATTCCAAAAATAACTGTCGAAAATGCAATCATGAATAGACCTGTAAAGTAAATTAAAGCTATGGACTTTAGCATTATTAAGTACAGCTGATTAAAAAGGTCCTGCGACAGGCTGCCGCGGTTCTCATGTCTGCCGAGCAAGCCCCTGTCGAGATAAAAGCATATAATACCGAAACAGAGCCCTGTGCCGAGAATGATCAGATTTAATTTCAACAGAAAGGCCATAAAATTCCTGCCATTATACATCCTTCCCCCCAATTTAGAATTCGGTTTAAAGAGGAAAATGTTTAGCTAATCATATCGATATTTTCGTCGGGATTTTTTATTCGGAGTCATATTTGATAAGCGAATAAAACGGGTATTTACTCAGTTTAGTAATGCCCTTGAGAAATGTTAGTTCGATCAACACCCAGACGCCGGCGACCTCGCCGCCAAGGCGTTCGACCAGTTTGCATGTCGCTTCCATTGTTCCGCCGGTTGCCAGAAGGTCATCGATGATTAAAACCTTCATGCCATCGGAAATAGCATCTTTATGTATTTCCAATCTGGCTTGCCCATATTCGAGGCTGTATGTTTCCGACACGACATCGGCAGGGAGCTTGCCCGGCTTGCGGGCAATTATGAAGCCAACCCCAAGGCGGTCGGCCAGCGCTCCGCCGAGTATAAAACCCCGCGCTTCAATACCTACAACTGCATCGAGACCGCTATTTTTATAGCGATCATATAAATGGTCGATAATCGCCCTAAAAGCCCGCGCATCCTTAATTAAGGTTGTAATGTCCCTGAATACAATCCCTTTCTTGGGGAAATCAGGAATGTCTCTTATTTTCTGCTTTAGCTCTTCGATGGTCATAGCCTGGCCTAATATCCAATTTTGAAATCTTTGAACTCACCCGAGAATTTATCCCATACAACTTCCACGCCGGAGACAGAGCTTCCCGCAGGTCCCCTGTTTATATCCTTGAGAAAATCGTCCAACAATCCTTTAACACCTTCAGCTATAAATTCAACTCTTCCATCGGGCAGATTTCTAACCCAGCCGGTCAGTCCATACCTATTGGCTGTCTCCTGGGTGAAGTATCTGAAAAATACTCCCTGAACATGACCGGATACCCAGCCATGAACTTTAGCATAATCAGCCATCAACGCTCCCTCATCACAATGTTAACGGCTTGTTGAGGTGTATCGACCATAACAACTCCCTTTATATCCCATGTGCCAAAACCGGCTACAGTTTTGCCGGCATCCAAGGCGAAAGCGATCTCAGAGAGCGTGCCGTATTTGCCGGAAATGGCGATAAAAGCCTCGCCGGTGTTGATAATTATCTTATTGCGCGCCGTACCGATTCCAGTGGCGACCGGAATGGTTATATATTCATTAGCGACACTGAAATCCTCAGTTGGCAGAATACCGAGCGTAATCCCGCCAGCCTCAATGACGCCTTTACAGGCCGCTTCCATGATACCGCCTCGTCCCCCGCAGACCAAGATGGCTCCTCTTTCGGCGATAAGTTTACCGACCTCGTATGCAAAATCGAGATATTTTGAGTCAGCATCAGCGCCGCCAATGACGCCGATTATTCGCCTTCGTACCATGATAAGATTATATCTTTACTATATGGTTTGTGTCAATATTAAAGGCTAAAAAGTGAAAGAATTACCAGTCCATTTCAGAATTGATGAATCTTATGCAATATTATTCCGTATTTATAGCTGTATTAACTTTAGCTTTAAACGAGAGGAAATACGACTATGAGTATGCTTCCCTGGCCGGAAAGACTATCTAAGAACCTGAAGCGCCTTGCCGGAGAAGATATTGAAAAGCAAGTGATGGAGGGTTGCGAAAGATTATCAACTTTGGAGGAAAAGGCTCTATGGGCTAAAAAGGCGATAGAAAAGCTGGACGAGCTGGTTCCTGATGAAATAACCAGGCACGAAATCATGGCCGGATGCTCATGCCCATGTTTTCCCGGTGAACGTATTGCCGAACTTAGATCGGTATATAAAAAATCAAAAGACATCGATGAGCTTCTTGGGAAGATGTATAAAAACCCTTTCTATGTTAAACCAATCAGGGAAGGCAATACTATTTATTTTACGAAAGCGCCTTACGATTCTGAAAAGTTCAAACAAGCAAAAACCCAACGGGAGAAGAGATTTTGCTATTGTCATTGCGAATATGCCAGAGCCGCAAAAGATCGTATCTCCGTGACATTCTGTTATTGCGGCGCCGGGTGGTATAAGCATATTTTGGAAGGAATCCTTGAGAAACCGCTTAAAGTTACTCTTGCGAAATCAGTCTTGCAGGGTGATGATATTTGCCAGATAGCCGTTCATTTTTAGCTAAAATAAGAAATGAGTGTTATGACCGATACGTTTCATCAGAGAGTAAAAGATATCATCAAAAAGATTCCCAAAGGCAAAGTTGCTACCTATGGTCAAATTGCTGTTTATGCCGGCAGTCCACGCGCCGCCCGCCAGGTAGTCAGGATACTTCACTCATCCTCCCAGAAAGACAATCTGCCCTGGCATCGGGTTATTAACCGTAAGGGGCAGATATCTTTGAAACCGAATTGCGGTTATGAAATCCAAAAAGGGCTGCTGGAAAAGGAAGGTGTAACATTTGACAAAAACGATACCGTTGATTTTGACCGTTATCTCTGGTCGCCATCCCGAAATATAATTAATCCTGAAAAATCTGATTAAACGTGAAGCGGAATCATTTTGCTGTTTACAGCCAAAAATTTAACCATAAAATAATCGGGGCGAGAGGATTTGAACCTCCGACTTCACGGACCCGAACCGTGCGCGCTACCAGACTGCGCTACGCCCCGAACTGCCATAATTTATTCAATTTTTTTGTAAAGTCAATATCATATTATCGGCGAAAAACATGTGCTTACCACCAGACCGAATAATAGCCGCATTTACTGCAGGGAACAAGCTCCGACTTTTGACCCTGCAGATGAGCCCGACGGCAATTTGTAAACTTCTCCCCTCGCCAGATATCCTCGAGACTATCCTGCATAGCATTGCCCATCACTCCCCCAGCCTCAAAATCGAGACAGCAGGTCGGAACAGCGCCATCGATATAGACGCTTACTGAATCCCAGAGATACCGGCAGGGAATAGAATTTGGTTCGAAGTGCGGCGTATAACCGGCAACCGATTTGCCATATTTGCCGATCCATCCCTGGGCTTGACGGAAATAAATGCCATCGACATACCGACCAAACCGGCGAAATGCCTCCTGTCGTTCCCCCTGGTTATGGGTTAAACTGACACAGGAAATTATTATCGTTGCTTTTTCACGTTTGCTAATCAATGGCAGTCGGATTATGTTTTCTGCCAGTTTTTCGAAATTCAGACCAATTCTAATCCTGTCGTAGGTTTCTGAAGTAAAGCCATCCATCGAGATTACAATCTCGTTCAATCCCGATTCGACCAGCGAATCGGCAATCTGCGGAGTTAAAAGATAGCCGTTGGTTACTATGCTTATGTTGTTAATTCCTTGTATCTTGGCATATTCAACAAACTCCGGCAGTCTTTTATCTATCAGCGGCTCGCCAAAACCGGACAGATATAATTTATAGACTTTCCCCTGCCCCGCCTGCTCTATAAGCGACCTGACCAGTTCTGTTTTCATATTGCCTTTAGCTCTTTTCATATCAGGATGAGCACAGATTGTACATCTGGCATTGCACAGGTTGGTTGTCTCAATCGAAAGCTCCGATGGGAAACTCGTCAACCCGGATGTTTTCGATTTAATTCTGCTCTTATAGATTTTTTTATATAATGAACGCTTATCGCACCATTTTAATAGTTTATATAAATACTCCCGGGTTCTGCTGTTGTAGCGAATATAATTACGTATTCCGATCATTAATTATAATAGAGCGAAAGTTAATTATTATAAGTCAATGTTAAGCCTTAACCGGTTTTTTGCCGGCTTTATTCTCGACAGAATCTTTAACCTCATAATTCAATATTTTCTTAAGATAAACATCGGACAGCGGGTATGGTTTATCTTTACCGGTCTTCAAACACACCAATACAGTTACAGCATGAACGGCGCATTCATTCTTATCGTCATAAATCAGGTATTCATAGGTTACGCTGGTACGGGAGATTCGCGACACCCTGACCATAACGGTAATCATCGTATCGAAAAAAAGAGGTTTTAGATAATTACACTCGACTCTGGCGACCACATATTGCAGTCCGGAATCAAGAAAATCCCGGTAGCCGATTCCCAGTTTACGCCAATACTCTACCCTGCCGATCTCCAAATATTTTATAACCTCGGAATGATGAACAACGCCCTGCATGTCGATCTCGCAAAAACGGGCACTCCAGCTAATTTTGAAAGTGAAAAGGTCTTTATTGATTACTGGCCGCATCTTGTTTTCGGTCGGGCAAAACCTTCGTTAATTGTTCCAATCTGAACGGCTTGTGTAAAACTGCATTGACTCCGGCATCATCAAGAGTATTTTGATACAGGTTAACGCCCCAGCTTGATATAATAATGGTGTAAATCCCGCTGTCGAATTCCTTGATTCTCTTGGACAATTCAAGACCAGAGATGTCATCAAGAGTTATATCTATGACTACTGCATCTATAGTTTCATTGCGCTCTTTTGCCGATTCGATAAATGCCAGTCCTTCTTTACCTGAGGAAACAGCTTTACAGCTATAATCAATACGAGAAAACAGGTCGGCCAGAAGATCAGCTATCACATTATTGCTCTCAATGACTAAAGCCGCATATTTTCGGGAATGATTTGTCTGGTTGTCCGGATCCCTGATTGTCTGAGACTCAATATTTTGACCGGCTGTATTGATCCTGATATTATGCAGCCGGGCTTTATTAACCAGTTCTTCCGAAGGAAACCTTGGCTTAAGTTCGCCCTCAATTGTTAAGCTAATTGAATGGTTCTCAGAAGATGATTTCAGCCTGATCCTCTTATTGTCCTCGACCGCCTGCTTTATTATCTCCCTGACGATGCTTTCAAATTCTGCATGGTCTGATTTAATGCTGGGAAGTTTTTCACCGGGATAAAAAGCCACATCAAATTTCTCGTTTTCAAGCATCGATTGAATTATATCGTTGGGATTGTTTCTTGCTCCAAATTCTCTCACCAATCCCAGCCCCTGAAAGACAGACTGTTCAGCATCGCTAAGCCATCGTTTGAAATCATCAATGTCTATTGAATCGCTGCTTTTCGATAGACGGTCAATTACTGCCTGAACATTTTCGGCTATTTTTGCCAGGACTGTGGCCAGCTCTTCTGCAATTACAGAATAACTCTCATCAACAGGCTGGATATATTGGCTTTTGTCCCGCTCTTTTTGATAGACTGTTCTAATACAAGCCAGATTGAAAATGTTGCTTATAAGCCATAAATCACTTTCATAGTTTTGCGTCTCGCTGATTTTCGATTCATCGACGACCAAAATTCCGGAAATTGCGTCATCATAAGAATACCCGTAACTAACCAGCTTCCTGTTGCTGAAAAAGTTGTCCGGAACAAGCTGTGAAATATCCTCAACATCGATTTTGAAAAATTTATCGGCTTTGTAATGAGACATTATATTGGCGGCGGTAATTTCATTATCAAAATCAGCGTCAATATAATTGGAATAATCTCCAACTCCCTGATAGTACACACAACGGCATTTATCTAATGAAACTGTAAGAAGGCAAAATGGTCTGCCGCCAAACGGGCTTGATGGGTATTTTGACAGTGTTTTAAAAATGTTCTCGTCGCCGTCAAGCCAGTCTTTCCTGACCTTATCAAAAAGCATATTATAAAATCCCATTTTATTGTTTAAGCGGCTAAAAGCCGCCGTCATGCGTCTGTTTTCCCGTCCCAGCTCGAGCGCCTGGCCGAGTTTATGGCCAAACTGTTCAAGCTGACCGATATTAAGCATGCCGCGATGATATTTTTTCCTGCCCAGCAAAGTAATTACGCCCCAGCAATCATCATCGACGATAATCGGCACAACCGCTAAGAACGAATACCCCTCGGCTTTGCCGCCAAGAAATCTGTAATCCGGACTGACACGAAGATCACGAATTATCAATACCCGCTTGTTGTGAACCGCTCGACCGATGGCGGTTTCGCCCGGCAATATCTGCTCGAGCTTTTTAGCCCGTGAAGGCGCCAGACCGCGATAAGAACCCATTACCAGAATATTCCTGGCCTTGTGCAGGATATGAATAGCGCCCGAATTCAATGAAAACAGCTCAAGGTATCTGTCCAGCGAGTAATTTAAAAGCTCGATCAGACTTTCCCTGGTGGCGGCCACATGTAAAATGTCGCTTACTGTCCTGGCTTGTATTTCCGCGCTCTGATCGTCTTTTTGCCGCTCGGAAAGAACAGCAAAACGAGACGCCCCAATTATGAAAGCCAACGCCCCTGCGCCAAACACGATCGTTGGATAGAAATTGAATGGCTCATAAATAAAAATGAAAGCCAGCGCCGCACCAGCAGCCATCAAAAGAGCGCCTGCCAGACCGGCAATATCTTTAATCTTATATTTGAATATAATTACAAACTGGATGACAATCGACATGACGGCAACTAAAAGAAAAACAGCGAAGCTAACCATGCTGAATTATCCCACAGAATAAATAGAAAGTCAAGATTTTATACGAATTTTTCAAATACGGCGAAAAGAGTTTTAGCCCGTGTTGACGTTATTTTTGCAGTTATCAAATCGCCTGAGTTGAGATCCTTTTTATCGGTAATAAGCACCGACTGCCCGCCCCGTGTTTTCCCTTTTGGCATGACCGGCTGTCGGCGGCTTACCCCATTGATCAGCGCCTCAAGCGAGCGGCCA
This sequence comes from uncultured bacterium, assembly GCA_965603725.1. Taxonomy (GTDB): domain Bacteria; phylum Zixibacteria; class MSB-5A5; order UBA10806; family 4484-95; genus JAGGSN01. Next base: position 51,582 of record CBFDEC010000013.1, read on the forward strand.
TTCCAGCGGTCATTCTGCGCTGACGATATCTTCAACTGGATATCAATCAGCCTGTTCAAGCGATCGATTTTTTCATCCTCGGGAACATCATCCGGCAATTCGGCCGCCTTTGTGCCGGGACGAATTGAATAACGAAACATGAAAGCCGAATCGTATTTAATATTTTCAATCATCTGAATCGTCTGCTCGTAATCGGTTTCTGATTCACCCGGGTAACCGACTATTAAATCAGTGGTTATGGAGATGTCCGGGACTGTTTTCCTGAGCTTTTCGATAATTTTAAGATAATGTTTTGAATCGTAGCCGCGGTTCATGGATTTAAGTATCCGGTCCGAACCGGACTGCAGGGGCAGGTGAAGAGATTCGCACAAGTTGGGAATTTCCTTAAAGCAGTCAATAAGCTCATCACTTAAATCTTTAGGATGCGAGGTAAGAAAACGTAAACGCTGAGGTGCATAAGACGCTAATTTATGTAATAATCCCGGGAAATTAACATTATTATCCCGGTATGAGTTTACATTCTGCCCAAGCAGCGTTATATCCTTGGCGCCATTATCGACCAGCATTTTCATCTCTGAAATAATATTGTCCACAGATCGGCAGCGGAACGAGCCTCTGACATAGGGAACAATGCAGTATGAGCAGTAATTCTCACAGCCCCGGGAGATTGCTAAATAGGCATGAACGCTTCCCTTTCCGGCTCTCGATTTCAGACCGACAAATTCAGCTTTTTCATTAATATATATCTTATCAGCCCCCTCATTTTCAATAATGTCAGGGATATCAGCGATATAGTCCGGACCGACTACATAATCGATCCCAGGTATTTCATCGATTAAAGCCTGTCCGGCGTTCTTGGCCATACATCCGGCAACTATGACTTTCAGCGATTGCTTGTTTCCTTTCATGGCTGTCAGGCTCGAAATATGCGCTTTAGCTCTGCTTTCCGCTTTCTGGCGGACACAGCAGGTATTGACTATAACCAGGTCGGCACTCTCCGGTTTATCTGTCATCAGGTAGCCATTAGCAGACAGGATCGATTCCAGCGCCTCGCTGTCGTATTCGTTCATCTGGCAGCCAAAGGTCAGGATGTACACTTTCTTATCCATGGCGATTATGAAGATATACAGGTTGGCTTGAATGAGCAATATAATATTTAGGCGAATTCGCCACGCCTGCAGATAATATGATGTCTTTTACAATAATTATTTTTCAGTGATGTAAACTATATAAGATGAACACAGTCTTAAACCGATAAGAAGCTACTGCTTATTCATAAAATCATAACCGCAGTGAATACAGACCTCGGCTAAATGCTTAACAACCTCTCTGCATCGAGGACATGTTCTTCCGGTTGCTATCTTTTTAATGTTGGCTTCGGTTATTATTTTACGCGCAAAACCGCATATTTTTCTAGCCTCTTCTTTGTCCAGGTTCTTAATCAGCAATTCCTTATCCTCACCTAAAGCTAACTGAATCGAGCTCTTCCTTATCCCTTCCTCCAGTATCACTTTTTGAAATCTAATCCAGAGATAATCATTATAACTTTTTTTAAATATGCCTTTTTTGCATATTATCAGTCTTTTTGAGGTTGTGGCAATGGCTACTCTGTTGCCGCTTAAGATACCCGAATCAACATATTGATCGATATTCTCATCCACCGGCAGGCTTTCCTCTATCGCCGTCTTTATTTCGTCGGGTTTCATAATAACTGCCTGTGTTTTTATATAAAAAAAAGGCTGGTGTCAATTGACATTTTCAATAAAATGCAACTATTATACATTTCTCTGGCAAAACGTACTGAACCCGGGAGGATAAGATGATCAATAACGAGGAAAAGAGATACAGCGACCAGCGTGTACAGTCAAGCCTGTTAGCCGGCATCGAGAAAAAGGCGCTGTTGTGGATTGCCCCGAGACTGCCGGCATGGGTGACTCCGGATATGCTGACATATCTTGGCCTGGCGGCGATGGCTTTGATTGGGCTGGCATATTATTTGGCCATGAAGCACTGGCTGTTTTTAGCACTGGCAAGTATCGGGTTGGTAATCAACTGGTTCGGCGACAGCCTTGACGGCACCTTAGCCCGCGTTCGAAATCAGCAGCGGCCCCGTTATGGCTATTATCTCGACCATCTCGTTGACGCATTCGGCGTCGCCATGATGATATTCGGCATAGCCTATTCCGGGCTGATAAGCCATCCGTTTGTCTGGCTGGTGTTGACGCTGTTTTTCATCGCCTCGATTAACACCTACTTAGCAACAAACTCAGTCGAGATTTTTAAAATCTCATACCTGCGCATTTCCACCACTGAAGCGAGGGTGCTTCTAATAATAATGAACACGATTTTAATCTGGGTAAAAAAGGTTACAATCTTTGGCATCACCGGTCACCTGCTTGATTTCATTGCTGGAGCAATTTCGATATTCCTTTTGATTGCAATCTTACGAAGCGCCATCAGGAACCTCCGCAAACTCGACCGCGAAGAACGGGCAAAGTGGACAGTTGCTGAGAAGGATGAGACGAGCGAAGGGGAATGAGACATCATTTGCCTTGCGCTGGCAGGAACTCTTTCCTGCCAGCATGAACATCGGGAAGGGACGTTCGACAACGCCGTGAACAGACGGTAGGACAGGCCGTCAAGGTCTTGTGGATTTTCAACCTGCCCGGTCAGGGAAGCCGACCTGCAAAAATCTTGCAGATCTGCAGAATTTTTTAGCAGGATTTCTAAAAAAGATGTTGACTATATTGTTTAATTAAGATATATGAACCAATAATATAGTTATTTGGACAACACTGATAAAATGAACCGATTTCTAAAGGATATGAGGGCTACAGGCATTGATTATGCCGGAAATATGCGAATTAAGTCTATTTTATTAGTGAGTTGCTGGCTGTTATTGCTAATGTTTTATAACTGCGGTTCTAACGGGAACGACAACGCCAAAGCCGAAAAGCTGAGTTTTGAAGTTAATGATTCTCTTTTGGGGCCGGCATTTGAAGTTCAGGCAGCCAATAAACTTCTTTATCCGCCTTCAGGTTTTGCATCAATACCTGATTCTCTTTTGCAAATATTTATTAAACAACAAACTATCCGGGCTAAAGAATTTGCCAGCATTGAACTTGTGGGGATGTTTTTTGATTCACTATATAATTCCGGTTTAATGGTCTCGGTTTTCAATGATCTTTACCTTGGAAGCGACACTACCGTTATCATCCAAAAATATCGTAATTCGCTCGAAGAATTTTACGGGGCAGCTCAAGTCAAAACAGGTGATTTCCTTATTAACGATATCTATGTAAAAAACTTTCTAATAACAGATAGTCTTTATATCCGATTCCAGTTATTATGTCTGTCTGAAAATGATCAGGCTATGGAATTGCATTATTTTATATTGAAGAAACATTATCAACTACTTTTAAAAGCCATCGAATCATCGATTGGTACAATTCAATTAATTGAACAAGGAGGTTAAGATGAAAAATCTGTTCAAGTTGGCCATAGTGACAGTAATTCTGGTGTCACTAATGGGATGTGCTGCACATGTTCACAAGATCGGAAACGGTCCCCAAACGGGTATGATGGAACAAGAAAGGCAATGGTATGTTCTATGGGGTCTTGTACCGATCAATAACGTTGAAACCGAATTGATAGCCGCAGGCGCTGTTGATTATTCAATCAAAACCGAGGCGAGTGCGCTTGATGTAATCATCAATATCTTTACAGGCATGGTTACTGTCTATTCTCGAACTGTGACTGTGGAAAAGTAAGTCTTTTATTGTGCTGGCAGGAATCCCTTCCTGCCAGCATGATTGTCGGAAAAGGTCGTCCGACAACGCCGTGAATAGACACTAGGACAGGCCGTCAAGGTCTTGTGGATTTTCAACCTGTCCGGACAGACTGAAAGTGTGTCCTACTTAATATTATCTAATTGCGCTGGCAGGAATCCCTTCCTGCCAGCATGAACATGGGGAAAACCTAACACATATTTGCCGGCCTTCTCATTTCAATCGCCCTGCCCGGCCAGGGAGGTGGACCTACTTACTCTTTAAATCATGTGAACAATAAATTTCCCCTCTTAAGGAAGCTTGATTTAAAGCGTGTTCTAATAATTCTTGAAAGGTATATAAGCCATTTATGACATTTACGATATGGAGCCCGTCTAATAAAATTACTTTAATAGGTTTTCCTTTAGGCAATGATTTTATCAACTCTTTAGAATAAAATCCCATGGATATAAATATACCCCTTTGATCCAATTTACCCTCGACTTTAAGATAAAAATTTGAAACCTCACCTTGACCGATTTTTTTCTCTGTCCATTTTAATTCGATGAGATAATAATGTCCGTCATATTTTATAGCTCCATCGATTTGCTCACCTTCTATTTTAAAAGGTTTATCAACAGGTATTCCACTTATAACCATAAGATCATAGAAAATCTTTTCTAATTCATATCCTCTTTTTTGAGCTGGTTGTTTTATGGCTTCATGAAATTTCTCTCTTAACTTCATCAATTGAGAATAATGATCTTCTTTTCTACTTTCTTTAGCTCTTTGTCTAATTTTTCTTATGTACTCTTTATCTTCATGCTGTTTTCTAATTATTTCCTTTAATCTCAATGCAGCAGTTTCTGCTCTTTCAACTCTATGGTTTTCATTCTGAGGTGTAAAGTTTTCATGCTTAACTAATATTCTCACAAAGTTTCTTGATATTTCTAATCTTCTATTATAATCTTCACATCGTAATTTCTCATATAATTTGTCCATTAACTCTCTCTTGGAGTATTTGCCGCCTTCAGGTCGTCGTTCTGCGAATAATTTGTTGCATAATTGTGGGTTTACGCCTGACCTTAGCCATGCCTTTTTCAGGTCCGGCAAATACCAATAAATATTTGTCAAACCTATCTTTATTTGTATTTCAATTTCTTCTGTAAATACATCAATCATGATAAACAAATCATACATAAAGTTATACAGATTTGTCAATGTTAAAACAGAGTTGCAGGTCGGATCCTGACCAGAGGATAAACCCGACATATAATTGTCGATCTCCTCATTTCATTCAGCCTGCCCGGCCAGCGAGGTGGAGCTACTTACTACTTCCATTTACAGAATATTTTGTGTCTTTTGCAGCTTCTTTCCATCGATAAAAAGCAAAATATTTATAAAGCCTTTTCAGAACTTTGTAAAATCTTTTCCAAATTTTGTTTTTTTTTAAATTATCTGTATAATGAGATACATAATAGCAATAAAAAATTAGGGCAAATCCTATAACAATTGAAACTATATATGTATATGGATTATCAAAAATGTCGTTTTTAAAGTAAATATGGCTTACTGTACAAACTAATAATAGGATATTTGAAATCATAAAAGATACGCCTATTCTAACAAAAAAATAGCTCAAATCGTCTGCATATATTGCACGGTTATGAAATTTACCAGCCTCTGCATTGGTGACATATAATTTATCGTTCATAAGTTCTGGCAATTTTGAATAGTTATGAATCGAATCAGTAAGTAAAAATATAGCCATAATAGAAGAAATAATTGCTCCTAAAAAAGAAATAACGATTAGGCTAACAAGCAAATTCGAATACATCATTAAATCTAAATGGCAAAATAACAAACTGTTCTCACTAGTTATTAGTTTGCCCAGTATGGCGTAAAGACCTATCACGCCGCCAGCCAAAAATGTAATTAGTTGACGCGTACTACCCAATGAGCTTATTCTTATTTGTATATCATCATTTAAATTGCTCATTTCTACCTCCATGAATTTTTAATATTTTGCATCCCTCAGATGGTTGGTCAGGATCCCTGTGCTCCTGACTTTATTCTATCCCCCCTCCCCCCGTCTCAGCACAAACACAGGCGCTTCTGCAGGGCAACCCAGCCTGAACGGGAACCAGTGGCCTATCCCCGAGGATGTGTAAAGCTGACTGCCGTTGTCTTTCGTATAATGCCCCCAGAGATATTTATACGGCAATACCCAATCGAAAAATGACCTGCCGCCTACTCCAATCTGGCCGCCGTGGGTGTGACCCGCCAATGTCAGATCCACTCCATGCTCGGCGGCAAAATCGAAACCGGCAGGACGGTGGCTCAGCAATATCTTGAATGCTGTGTCGGCGGGAGCCGGCTTGATACTTTCACTGACTGCATTACGTACAAACTCGATATGATCTCCATGCATCCATTTCGGGTCATCCGCCCCGGCGATATATACAGGCGAACCGTCAATATCGACCGTGATTCCAGAGTTAACCAGAAGTGAAATCGGGTTTTTGTCAAATTCCTCTCGGACCTTTTTTATGCCGCGGTAATATTCATGATTGCCAAGGCAGGCGTAACAGCCAAACCGCGGCTTTATCTGCGATATAAGCTTCAAAGCATCCGGCAATACACGCAAATCATCGGCGATATCGCCTGTAATCAGCACGATATCCGGCTTGTGCTGTTCGGTATCAACAAGCGCGCGCTCCAGATCGGATAAGACAACATAAAAACCGAGATGCGAATCGGAAAGCTGAAGGATTTTCAAGCCCTCAAGGGAGTTCGGCAATTCCGGATAGGTCAAGGGTATAACGGGCACTTTAATATCGCTATATGAACGAACTACACCTCCCACGCCTGTCGATACAGCGACTATGGGGAAGACAGACGCGGCCGTTTTTAAAATCAGCCGCCGTTTCTGGTCAACGGGTGAGGGTTTCATCATACTTTTTCGGAGTTTAGCTACTATACTGACAGTAATATGAATGATACCCGATACGGGCAGTGATAAAAGCATAGCTATCTCGACAACCAGAGTGATAGCCGCCGAAGTTGCCCCGATGCCGGTTAATACTCTGCTGTCGGATTTAACTCCTAATGCCCAGAGGATAATACCGGTGGCGCCAAATACCGGAATCAGGTATGCTGTCAGGCGCACCCATCGATACGACCACCAGAGACGGTTTAACAGCCGCAGAAACAGGATTGAGGCAAGGCTCAACAAAGCTATAAAAGCGCAGCCAAATATGACCGGGTATAGTTCAGACATATTATTTCTTAGACAGCCTGGTTAAACTGCAGTTCCATTTTATTATGCCAGCCGCCGCTTGCTGATACATTCTTTATCAACGTCACGGGCATAGCTTAAGATTTTTTCAGGCGACGCATCAGGTTCGGCAAAATCGGGCGTTTCGATGATATCTGTTGCCATCTCGTTCCACCATGATGCCTTCAATGCTATTTCGATTACTTCATTATCAAATCCAGCGGCAGAGAAATCCTCTGAAATGGGTTCATCAAATTTGATGAGATTTTGGTCGTCATCAATCAATGAAACCTTCTTTTTAAGCCAGCTAATTGACTCCCTTATTCGTTGACTGTCCATTTATTCTCCATTGATATTTTAGAAATAATTACTTTTTATTAATCGAAACCGGCTTCATTTCAGTTTTACCGGCATTCATCATGTCTAAATAATACAATAATGTAACGAAATGAAACATCTAAGGGCAACCGGTAATTGTTTAAATTTATCATAAGATCAAATAAATCAATTCGTTAAAATATGGCGGCTATTTTAATAAAAATAATTTCAGAGCTGATTATATAATTGCTCAAAAAATGATTTTGTGGTGTTATTTTTTTTTAAAGCCATCCGAAGATTATACAAGCTCGATTTGAAAATTAAATAATCTATATCTGCACCAGATAAAATATGGAGGATTTAATGTTTTGCTCACATTGCGATGAACTTATCAAAGGCAGCGCTTATGTCTGCGAGGACGAAGAATATTGTTCTAAGGCATGTTTATTGGCCGCCAGGGATGAGATTGAGGGCGATCTCGCAAAATATGAGGAGGACCGGGAAGAAGAATTCGAAGAATATTGAAAGGGAAAATTCATTTTAGACTTTTTTAAATAGGCCGCCTGCGATAAAGGCGGCTTTTTTTTCAGTGTAATTATGAAAAACTTAAAATATTCTTGATTATAAAAAGAAATCTATGCGGCAGACCTTAAAAGCAGGTCGATAATGCATTTCAGTTTACCAGCTGCGGGAATCGTTGTTCCCGCAGCGCCAAATAGAAAAACGGGATTTTAAGACAGTTTCCTTAAGCTCTCCCCTCGATTTTACCGCAGTTATTAGGCAGTCGGTCATTTTTACGTTTTATAGAGGCTTTAGTAGCCCGTTCAGCAGGCCCGCGACCGACGCCGGTAACCTCAATAATCTTATCGACAGCGCGATCAAGCCAGTTTGACCAGTGAGCATTGGGGAATTTTAATATAAAATAATCAGTTACATCATCGGCAATAGTGAGTACATGTTCGGCGGTTTGCCGGGCATGAGCGGTTTTTAAAAGAGGAATTATATACTTTCTGGTGATTATGCCAACAGCGATTAGCAGAATAGCGCCAAGCGCCTCAAAAGCCCGGGCGCTGAAAAAGCCGCTTATCTCATCAATGAGCCCGGCTTTGATTATAAAAAGTTCATTCATTTTATCTCCTTCGGTTTTTAACGTTTATTGAAGCTGCCAGCTCGTCGAATCTGGAACCACCGTTTGAGTGCGATAAATCACACCGGAACTGTATTTAATGGTAAACAAATACTGGGCCGTGCCGGACAAACCTGAACTTTGTATCAGGTCAATGTACCAGTACCCTGACGAATCGGTCGTATCGGAGGCGCTAAACGGAGTAATGACAATACCGTCGTATTTTACAGGATGATAGCTTCGTGGTATCTCGGCGGTAATTTCAATACCCGACAGGCTGTCTCCACTGATATTATAAACCCAACCGTAAACCCGACATAAATCCGGGTCTTCCGGCGAGCCGGGATCAAATTCAGTCATCCATAACGTATCGGTTCCACCCCCGGAAGCGACAACAACAGTATCCTGCGTTAGAGTATAGTTATTGGCTGTAATCGCTACATAGAAACTATCAGCATCCAATTCCAGTATGCGTTTACCATTGACATCAGTGGTCAGACCATCGACTTTGACCGTTGACTGGTCAAGTGTCCTCACCGTTATTACCGCTCCCTGTATCTGTGTTGAATCAACAGTATTCAACACTATAAGCGTTTCCGGTTCGGTTCCGCCGCCCGTTGTTGAGATAGCGGCAATATCATCCTTAACATTATTATTGTCGCCGGCGGCGCCGGAGTAATCACCAAACTTCATTTGCAGGGTAGCCTGTTGATGAGATAAACCAGGATAACCAACGCTTTTATATATTGAATCAAGTTTAGCGTCTTGAGCGGCTGTTAAAGAACCCGATCCCTGATAAGCCGATGTGTCCTTCAGCATAGCGCCCATGCCCGCGGAAACGCTTGAGGTGTCATACTCCCACATTTCATCCCATGCGCTCGACTTCACAGCCTCTGACGTGATTGCATTAGTGGCATAAGAACTGTCTCCTATAGCTCCTGTTCTTAATCCGGCAAGCCAGTCGACCCATCTGATAGTCGTATTGGTAAAATTCTGATTCGACGTTGGATTGGTTATATCAGCCCAGTTTATTCCGATATTACTTTCTTCAGTTAGTGTTGATACATTAACCTGATTAGTATCGCCATCTGATTTGAAGGCATTAAAGTTTGTTACATAAAGTGCGGCGCTGTCAGAGGAGCTATAAAGCAATTTTTCAAGATTGTCGGCAGCGTCCTTACTGTCTGAAATTTGAGCCGCATCAACTTCGAGATATCCCACAAACACCGAATATTTATCAGTCCAGACTGTCGAATCCTGACCGTTCTTTTTGAAATTGGCATATAGCTGGTATATACCGCTTGAGGTCGCTCCATCTAAACTGTCAAATGGGATATGTATATGTATGGCATCATGTCCGGCCTGCGTATCAACCGAATCGACAAATCCTGAGCCATAGCCATAAATATTATCAGCAACCTCTGTTGCGTTTTGATATACCCGTAATCGGATAGAATCCGGCTTAGACCAGGTGCCGCTTAAGTTCATCGAATTGCCGGTTACGAACAGCGTTTCGGCATGAGTTGTGAATACAAAGTCATAGCCCCATACATTCGTTGTCCATAGCAAAAATAAAAATATTATCAGCTTATACCGACAGGTGCGTAAGCACAAGTCGTACGACCTTTTCATATTAATTACCTCCTAATATAGCCATCAATCTCCGCCTGCGACCTGTTGTTGACGTGTAGTAAACAGTAACTTTAACATGGTCTATATAAAGGGCATCCTGAACTGTATCAAAATCCCATATCAGAACGCCGAAATCGCCATTGTTAACGTCGGATGGCGACCAGTTGCCGCCCCATTTATCACTTGAACCACCCAGATCAATATATGCCTCATTTTCCACTAAAACCGGCAATAAATCGGCCCTTTCGTTACCCTCAACGGTATATGAACTTTTTGATAAAGCTATGTTTATTTTATTCCTGGTGCCGCTATATAAAGCATAGCCCTCGACCTGAACCAGGAAACCATCAATCGTGGTATTGGCCGGAATCGAAAAATTGAAATTGTAAGCTCTTAGTTTTTTCTGTCCAGTATTTCCATAATATGCTCTTGAATTATCCGATGAATATACATTTGCAGGATCAGACCATTCATCAAGAAAACCAGATTCACTCGAAGCGCTTGATGGGCTGTTTGGGCCCACCGATTCAGCCGAACAGGTCCTGGCGACAAAAACAGAAACGGTCGCCAAGACCAGTATGGCAAAACATAGTATGAAAACCGAACGCCAGACGGTCGTCCGCCTTGGCGGATGAGATGCATTTCCTTTACTGAAATCAGGCTTTTTGCGGAGCATTCAGACCTCCCAGAGAACCGGCAAACTTTCCCAGAAGCAGATAGGCATCGCGTTTGTACTGATCGGCCAGGGCAGACCATGATGAACTGATGCAGCTTCTGGTTCCCGACGATATGGCCTGGAGAGCTTTTATCCGGCAGATAATAGAAACTGACAGATAGGTTTCAGCTACTACAAGCGAGCTGTCGGTTGATGAGGAATAAATCGAATCGATAAAATTCAATACTTGCTCGTTAGCTTCGCTGATTGCATTTTTAATGATCTCTTCATCGATAACAGCATACTCTGAAATGTAATCAACATAAACCCACTGACCCGCTTCAATATCGCCGGAGCTTATCCGGCTGATTTCACCTTTGCTGTAATCGATACTGTAATCCGTGCCACGGGTGTACACTCGATAAGGCATATACCATACCGAAACTGTAACAGCCTGGGGAATATTACCAGAGCTGATGCGGGTCAATATGCCGTTATCGTAGTCGACAGTATAATCTAAATTCTCCTTATAGATACTGCCGAGTGAGCTGTCGGAGGCAATCACCACCGAATCTCTTATCAGTTCGGATTTGTCAAGGCTTACCTGATTGCCGGCGGGGAACATTACCGTCTGGTAATCGGGTTTAATCTGCTCTTTGGCTTTGACTTTTTCAGAACCGGAATTAACCGGAGGATATTTTAAGGGCACTTTTAATCCAGCAGTCAGCTTAACCGGTTCTGAATCGACCTGGCTGACGGCAATCTGATTTTCTACAATATGCTTTTGTACAGTTTCTACTGTTGTAAAACTCATGGCAAATCTATCTCCATTATTAACAGGTCAACCAGACCGTGACCTGAGTTGCTCGAAGCGTTATTCGGTTCATAAGCTAATTTAAAGCTGGTTTCTGACGGTCTCCCCACTATAAAGCAATGTATCTGGTTTCTGGGAATAATGATAATGACCGGATTAGCAATTTGCAACGGCAGTGAGTTGCCGCCTGCATCTGTCAGGTCGCTGAAGTTTATAACCTGGTCATTTCCTTCCAATCTGCTGTATGAAAAAACTACTCTTGCGGCAGAGTCATCCTCAACCATCAAAAGCGCTGCATCGCAGGCGTCAGCATTTCCCCAGACAACAATGTTTGGAACTAACCATTTACGGTTACTTTTGAGGTAATCCAAAGTCAGGTTCATCTGTCCCCCCTTGCCGCAGTAAAATGATCTGATTTCGGCGATGCAGCTACCTGGGTTCCGACCGGCGCTGTAGTAAAATCTCCGGTAACCCTAGCTCTTACCCAGAGCTTGTTTTCAGAATTAACCGAACTGCTTTGCCAGTCCGACGGCGCTGATTCGAGGTCATTCCACAGATAAACGACTTTACTGGATTCATTAAAATTATAAGCGCCCGATTCGGGAATAAACGATTCCCATTCAGCGCCATTATAATATTCCCAGACAACTGTGCCGCCGTTTCCGGCAGTGGACAGGATAATTGCCGCGCAGAAAAACTTGCTGTCCTTACCGATATATAGGCAATCGCCGGCATCATCGATGATCGCGTTCGACGATGAATGATAAACGTCGGCGGCATCGGCGTTGATCGCTTCATTAGTCTTATCCTGGTATGTTTGCGCATTGCCGTTGTAAAGCATAACTTTATCGAAAAAGCCGACGCCATTTATCAGGTCTCCGGCAGTGAAATTCTCGCCATCTTTATAGGCATAACTGGGTAGAAATAAGCTGTTGCCGATATCTCTGGCATAAAACAGGTATGGCCGGGTTGATTTATAAATTATCTGCGGGGCTTTGGCTGAAACAGCAGCCGCCTCTTGAAGCCCGCTTAAATTCACGCCATCGTATTCACGGAAGTAAACATTACTGGCAGATGAGGGGCATATTGCAATGCCGAGCTTCAAATCGCTTGACACGGCGCAATCGAACTCGGAGTCGATGTAGTTGCTGTTAAACAGAGAAACTGCCGAATCCCAGGAGCCGCCTGAGCTGTCCCGCTTACGGAAATACAAATTCGACCTGCTCTGTGAGTAAACGGCATAAAGATCATTACCCATAAAATTTAAGTTTACATACGCCATATCCGATGATGATCCGGAAAGGGCGGTACCGGTATCGGCAGGACCGGTTCCCCAGGTTAGACCGCCGTCAGTCGATGACTTAATCCTTGTTGTATAAGTCTGAGTTCCGGAATCATAATATGAAAACGCACACCATAGATCGCCGTTATCGCCTCTGACTATTGCAGGATAATAAGCCGAGCCAGCGTTTAATACAGTCACCGGCGAGCCGCAGCACCAGGATCCGGCTGAAAATATAAGCTTGAAAAATACCAGGTTAAGAGTTGTTTGCTGAACATAAACAACATAGATATTGCCGTCACGATCTATGCAGGCTGAGAACGGATAATCTGCCGAATCAGTAATCAAAGCTGATGGATTTTTCCATGAGGTGTAAGACGGATCGGCCCAGCTCATATTGATGCTGCTTGGAGATTCGCCAAACAGGCAGACAAGCCTTCCGGCATAGACGCCATAACCAAGCTTAAACAGCTTTCTTTGCGGCGACACTCCTGTCGGAATTGAAGCGGTTGATGTATCTAACAATTTATGCATATTTATCCTAACATGGGGGCAGGCTGTAAAAAGCCCGCCCCTGTTTTCCTCTCTTAGCTGTGAGTTATGTCAAGAACTAATGAAGCATCCTCGATAATTTTGGCGTAGGCCACAGATTCTGAAATAACCGCTTCCTCCAACCGCTGTTCGATCACTTTGTCATATTCAACTGTCAAAGGTTGAGAAAATACTTCCTCCAGGGCAAAACGGTTATCGAGTCCGACTACATTATCATCAGGAACTTCATCGCACCGGATAAGAGTTGCGCCCAACGGCGAGCTGATTTCACCCGAACTCTGAAACTTAAAGCCAATCATCGGATCTTTAAATTCGGCGATATTAAGGATAGTATTCATAACTGTTTTGTGGCAGACCATTATATTCGGCTGATAGGGGAAGAACTGGTTGAAGAATTTTATCATGTCGTCATAATCAAGGGTTCCGGATACGTCGGTTTCAACTACTGCGGCGGCATTATCGTTTCCATCGCCATTAATGATGGTATTGACTGCCAGGGCTACCCGGTCGGATACAAGGCGATATCCGATATACCATAACAGGACCTTAAACTGAGCCATTGTCCGATGCCGCAGGGCTTTATAGGTAACCCTGAGATTAAGACCGTAGTCGGGAATAATTATCGTATTTGCCTGGTCGGTAACCAGAATCGCCGGAACCTCGGAGGCTTCACCCAGAGGCCGCAGCGACAGGTCGGTATCAGCGGCGCTGGTATCGACATGAAATGGCGTATAACGCGAGGTGTTCACGCCCGAGGATGAGGCTATCAGACGATTTAACTCGGGACGCATATTCTGACCGCGTCTGATTTCGCGTATCATAAACTCCGGCATTAACGCCGGAGCCGACCGGTAAAACATCTCAACCGTTACCGGGTTCTTGCCGCCTGTTCTTAGACCATGATGTGCCAGTTGACGTTCAAAGGCATCAAGCTGTGATCCCGCCGGTGAGGGATCATATTCCGGAAGCTCCAGAAGCTCCGATAGAGACAACCCCGTTTTCTGGGCCTCTAAGTAAAGGTCCTTATTAACTTTAATCTTTGAGGTCTGTGAAAAGTCTACAGGTCCGACAGCATGAATATCATTCAGCGCCGCCGGCATCATATTTTTCACAAATATATCTGAATTATTATAACTCATTTTTTATCTCCTAATTGAGTATAAGTGTAACTTCAGTTGTTCCGTTAACATCGATAACAGTTCCCCGGGCAACATTGCCGCCGGCAGGATCGTCGCTGCCCAAGGCAGGAGCCTGTTTAACCGAGCCGGAACCATCAACCACCACCCGGTCGCCAACTGACGGAACTGTGGTTATCGCCGGCAGAGTCATTATACCGCCGACCTGAATTGTCGCTACCCGTGAACCCTCATCGGCGTCGGTAAGCGATAAATCGATGAGCTTGCCCAGAAGAACGTCGCCATCAGAACCGGGACCAACTTCATAGTTGCCTTCTATTGTTACAGCCTTGCCGATATCAGCATCGGTAAGGTCATCGTTGCTTGCCGTTTGATGGACCTTGAAAGCGGCATAAAAAGCGCCGGTAGTCTCGAGGTTTTGATCTCTAACAGTCATTATTTCTCCTTTCGATTAATGATAATCTTCATGTTTTTGCGTATAGTTTTGTTTTAAGCTGGCGTTGGAGTTCAACGATTTCGTGTGTCCCCCAAATACTTTTTCCAGCGCCCCATCAATTTCGTTTTGAATTGATTTCAGCTGGGCATAATTCAAACGGCCGGTCATGATTGCCTCTTCGGTCTGAGAAATCAAGACGCTGCCGCCAGCCGTTTTTAAGGTTTGAAGTTTTTTGAGCAGGCTGGTTTTAAAATCCGCCGCCAGCTTTTCTCCAAGTTCCAGGTGCGGCGACACGTCCTCGAGAAACAGCTTTACTTGCCGTATAATATCACTTACCAGATCGAGGTTAATAAATCCCTTTTGCGGAGCGGATTCTATCGCCTCTCTGGCAAAATCCAGCCTTGTTATATGCTCGTTAATTTTCAATTCATTTCTCCTTTTTGTTCAGTTGAACTTCAATGCGATTCAAACGCAGGATTAAGTCCTCCCTAAGCTGGAAAAAATCCTCCTTTGTGGCAAAGTTCTCCGCCAGCCTCACCTCGAGGTTTGAAATCCTTTTATCAAGGCTGGCTACAAAAGTCTCCTCGGCTTTTTGGGCCACCTCAAGCTTTATCCCGCCAATAGTCGTGTAGTAGGCAGAAAGCCCCGCTATTAAGGCGATCATTATCGATATCGCAATATTTCGATATTTTTCCCACATGCCGGTTATGCTTTCTTCCTGGCGAGTATAAAGCTTCTGTTTTTGATACGGGCTCCAAAACCCTCGACATTCCTGGTCAGTCCGGGGTTATTCATCAAATAGACTGCCGGAGTAAGCGTATAAACCATGGCTTGATTCTTTAAGTCGCCTGATTTGACCTTTAAGGATCGGTTTTTTGATAATGAAAGCTGATCGGTTATAGCGGTATCGGGAATGGAACCGCGATAAACCAACGAGGTTTCGAGTATCTTCTCCACGCCGCGATAGTAGAAAAACAGGTCTTGAGAAACCTGGTGCCCACAATGCCTGATATCTTTACCGCAGGCGGAACACTCGGGAAAACTGTAGGTAAAACTGACTGAACACTCCTTGTATATTCCCGAATCAATATTAAGCGTCAATTTCGATGAGCCCTCGGCCTGCTTGAGCCAGTAGAAATAGCTTTTTATCCAGAGCCGGTCGTTTCTCTCAATAGTTTCAGCCCAAAAATTCCGGGCAACCGGCAGACCGCTTTTGTCATGACCGATTATAACCGGAGAGTCGATAAAAAGCCGGGCAATCGATGGCAAATCAGCCCGGTCGAATTTGCCGCCATACGAGTTGATGCCGTCGCTGAGGATATACATCGCCCGGATAACTATATCAGGCGCGGTCACCGGTACAGGCGGTTTAATATTTTCATTGATCAGATCGACATATCGCTGAATGTTGTTATTTACTACTGAGGCTGAAAGCTCTGCAGTCTGGCAAGCTTTAATCATTTCCATAAAATCTCCTGTTTTCAAAATACCGTTTGGCCCAGTTATTAATGCAATGTGTACAGCTATTTTTTTTACTGTGACTTAAAAATGAATATAATCTGCCGCTATACTGCGCTTGACATATTTAATGTTATGGATTATTTCGATATATATAGAAGGGTATTCTGGATTCCCCATTTTGAGGGAATAACACTTACCGGTGTTTCAGGAACTACGATTCCCGAAACGTTAATAATGCCATTGTCATTCTTAGCTTGAACAGGAATCCAGATAATCGTCAAGACCACAGGGGTCTTGATCTACAAAACTACAGAGATTCTCACAGAAAGCAGTGGGGCACCATGGCACATGTCAGTGGTTGGTGTATGTCCCCATGCACCAACAAGGATGCGGAAAGTAGGCGGTCGGTTTATCCGGCCGCAATCATGTCGGGGGACAAGCCCCCAACCGACTAATATTTTAGGGAAAACTCCTTTATAACTTGACAATTGTCTGTTTTTGTAATATTTTACAACATAAAGTGCACAAGAATAAACGAAACTTAATAAATATGTTTATGTTTTGTATAAAAAACAGGAGGCAATATGCTCATTCAGGCAAAAGTCAATAAGTTATTATTAATTATAATAATATGCCTATCTTTATTAGGCACATCTCTGGCGCATGAAGATTATCAATCTGCAAATATTTATGATATCCGTGGAATCTTTATTGATGCCATCAAGGTATCAAATGCAGTTGATGAAATTCAGATACGAGCAATACAACCCGCGACATATATTACTACAAAAGGCGACGAAATCAGCCTTGCAGCCGGAGTGTATTATTTTGCCCCAAGCTTTCTTGATATCGTTGACAATAATACTATATTAAATGAATTCGGTTTTTTAGATGTTACTAATACTTACCTACCCCTTGATGAATGGGAGGCAGGGGATGTTGAAACCGCCGATTTAAACGACGATGGGCTGCTTGATATCGTTTTTTCGCTTTATGCTTTGTATGATGGTTATTCGGATTATCGGCCAAGAGTATGGATGCAAACACCTGAGGGAAATTATATTGATGAGACTGATTCAAGAATGCCGCCAACATCTACGCCCTGCTATGATATCGAGCTGTTTGATGCTAACTCAGACCAGCATGTTGATATCTTTGCTACAGGTTATCATTCAGGCATATACTATTTATCATCAGCCTTATTTATTAATGATGGAATAGGCCACTTCTCTGATGAAAGCGAAAATCGTCTTCCTCAGTACACTAATTCTTCCTGGGCTTATTTTGCAGAACCTGCAGATGTCAATAACGATCAATCAATTGACTTGATTATTAACTTATTTGATTTTAATTTATTCTGGATAGACTCTATGATTATTTATCCAGTTGTTTGGCTGAATGATGGTAATGGAATTTTTATCGAAGATACGCTTAATAGGATTCCATATCAAGATGAACACTATGGATTTTTCGAATTGGCAGTAACGGATATTAATAGCGATAGTCTTGTTGACATAATTTTTGCAAATATGGAGATGATATGGACGGATGACTTAGGCAATCCTTACGATACTCTTAGCGGTCAAAACGCCTGCTACCGCAATACTGGCCTTGGATTCTTTGTTGATGAAACAGAAGAGAGAATGCCGCTTCAGGATAGCCATCATACAAGAGACTTAGCTATTTGTGATATTGATAGTGATGGCGATGAAGATATCTTAGAAGTTGGTTTTTATCTTTCTGAATTTGAACGAGAAGTTAGATTACTAATTAATGATGACGATGGCTATTATGATGTTTGTCCAGATTGCTTGCCGGATAGCCTTGAAGGTTGGTTTAATGATTCAAAATTTGGTTTATTAAATGATGATTTATATCCTGACTTATTTATGACTAAAGTTATGCCGGGCGAAAGGGATTATGATGTGCTTTTAATCAATAATGGAGAGGGCGTTTTTTCAGATAATTCATATTTATTGCCTGAAGTTTTAGATTTCAGTGTTTCATGCGTTTTATTTGACCACCAATTCGATGATGACAATGATATTTTTATAGCTAATTCTGGACCTATTGTAAATGATAGCGGGCAAAATGTTTTATATCATAACACATTGAATGACTCGACAAGCATTTCTGAGGGAAGCAATCTGTTGCCGGATGCTTTTTGTCTTTTTCAGAATTATCCGAATCCTTTTAACCCGATCACCAAGATTAATTTCATCTTGCCAATGCCTGCTGATGTTAAGTTGGAAGTCTTCAATTTAGTAGGTCAAAAAATATCCACAATAAAATACAACAATCTCGAATCTGGAAAACACAGTTTAGAGTGGAATGGCAGTGATTTTTCCAGCGGCATCTATTTCTATCGTCTGCAAGCTGGCGATATTGCTGAGTCTAAGCGCATGATATTGTTGAAATAAAGGAATGCACCATAAAAAGAAATTCCGTAGCTGGCTTATGCTCTCATGTCTCAGCAGCAACAGCACTAAGATGATTATGCCATAATGGCTAATCATTTTATAAACTCCTTAAGTTGATAATATAAATATTTCTATCTATATTTTTTTGCCAAGTTCAAACTTCACTCCACATAAAGTTTAAAAGTTAAGAGGTAATCCATTCGTTGGACGAGGCGACTTGTTTGCGGCTATACACTACTTAAGGATAATTGAATAAACCTCCTGTGTTATGGCAGGTCGTAATCCTTTTGATGTGACCTGCCAGCAAATCCAAATATTTTCGATATTGTGCAATAAAATGCATTCTGTAATTGTGTGGAAAATTTTACAGACATTGCTAATTGTTTATCACACAAGATGTTGCACGATTTGCCTAAAGTCGTCTATATGGCACAGGTATTGCTTTAATATTAATTGCATGGATGTTAGTTTAAGATAGAATTGGTTGCTTGCAAAACGCACCAAGCTGTAGATGGTTGATTCTGTCTACTTTAGGCCAGCCTTTCCTCTCCCTCCTTGGGGCTGGCCTTTTTTATTATTAGAAACGTCCTATTGCCGGGATTGCCGGTATTATCAGCCTGTTTTGAGAATCGGCGGCCCATAATGCGAGGGCAAGGGCGCAGACTCCATCACCGGCGTTTTCATACCCGGCATCCAGGGCGCGAAGTTCATCGATTAAGCTCCAGTTAGAACCATCACGTTGCTGAATCTGGGAGTCATATACGGCAATTTCATTTGAAAAAAATGATCTCTCGAGGTTAGCCAGCAGTCTTTCTCTGTTGCCGCCGGCAAAGTTGAATCCTTCCGCCTGAATATCAGAAAGCTCAGACAGTACAACATCGCCGATCCCGGTGGAATCTATCAACACCCGACCGCCGTAAAGGCTATATAATGACTTTATTCGACCGATGATCTCCGGCCAGTCTCTTTGATAACGTTCGACATGAACAAGCCGGTATGGTTTCCGGCTGATATCAAGAACAACTCCGACAGTATAAGTTAATTTCCTCGCCAGGTCCCAGCCATGAACGTAAGTTTTGCCGGACTGCGGGCTTTCCGGTCCGCTGCTGTCATTTATTGATTTTTGCAATATCTTTTCAGGTATAAGTCGCCCTTCGAATGATGAAAACTGTCCTAACAGATGCTGTGCCGCCCTGGCTGGAGTCATGCTTTTTTTCAAGTAATCAAGCGATTCTTTCGGCAAGTAAGGATTTTCGTATGAACTGCCATGCCAGATAAAACCGCGGTTATCTTTCTGGATAAGTTTACAGCGATGATAAAACCAATTGTAGCCATTCGGGGTCGAGCTGTAATCAAGCGTACCGGCTCGGTCTGCCAATCGCATTTTAAGGACGCCCTCCACTACCGGCTCGGCTTGTGGTTCGTAGGCGACCTCATCGAAATTGACATAATCGTAGTCGTTGCCAAGCAGGTATTCTCCCCTGTTGGCGCTGGTGCGGGCTGTGAGCTCGGTGCCGTTGCGGAAGATGATAGTTGCATAGGGCGTCGACCTGATTTTTTTCACCAGCGCTTTGATCTTTTTATTCCTTTCCAGAAACGCCAGTATCTTGGAATATATTATCTGAGCCTGGTCTATGGTGATACAGACGTTCACAGCCCGATAGTGTCCCGGCCTGTCATATTTCAGCCGTCTTATTTGAAAAATAGAACGATGAATAAGCTTAACAGCTTGAACATCCGACTTGCCCCAGCGATTGCCTGTCACTAAGGCGTTTTCAAAGCCGGTTGAACCTCTCAACCAGGCGACCTGGCCATAATGAGGTTCAAAGTCAAGATACTCCCGGGCAAAATAGACCGGGTCATGTAATGCGCAACGCCAACCGCTTGTCGGCAATGACCTGTTTGAATTACTCATATTATTGGAATTTATTTTCATTATGTCGACCGCAGAGGGTCGACACCGCAGCAAATAAAAAAGTAACGCCGGCATCCTGCCGGCAAAAAATAAGTGTCATAGGTCAAGACCCCTGCGGTCTTAATAGATGTCGTCAATTCAATTACTATTATTATTAGCCGCCAGTTCCTGCCTGCGGATTTCGTTCAGCAGGTCAAGCAGTAGAGTTTCTACATTTGAATTTTCCGACAGCTTTTGTTTTAACTCGATAGCCTTAAATCCATGTTCTATCTTGAGGTCAAAATTGCCTTCGACCAGGCTGCCAAACACCTGGCCGATGACCTCTGCCAGGAATCGATCATCGGTGGGATTATGTTTATCAGAAGATTCTGCATTAACTACAGGTTGTTTCTTATGTGCGGCAGGTTTTGCAGAAGGCGCTTTCATTTCCGGGTCTGCCTTCTTTTTTCTCGAGACCTTCTTCCCTGCTTTGCTTTTTATGAAGATTGCCGGATTTACATGTTTTTTAAAATGATTCTCAAGTTGTTTTTCATTTATAACCAGACCTCGCCTGCCAGCCCATTTAACGACTCTGTCCGGAAGCCAGTTTATCTTTTTATTAACATCATCCAGCAGAGAACTCGAGCAGATTTCACACATTATATGATACCCGGTTCGATTCGATCCAGACGTTCGCGGGCTTCTGTCTTGTCAAGCAGACCGGCTTTGTATTGAGCAAGGATATTTTCAGCCATATAGCTCTCGGCCTTAAATCTTTCAAGGGAACCGAACACGCGTCGATTATCAAACAGTATCTCAACATCTCCGGGCAGTCCCCGTAGAGCCATCTCCAGACTGACCAGCCATCTTAAGAAGCCTTTTGCCTTTTCCTGTACGCTCACGATCTGACGCATCATGAGCTCGAATTTAAACCGCGCCCAGGTCTGGGTTGTGCCAAATGAAAAGCCCAGCATGAACGGGTCAAGGTGAATGCCGGCGCATATGTCCTCGACTATAGACCGGTGATATAGATACCAGCTTGAGGCCGTATTCTGCCCTGACGGGTTAATACTGTGAATCTGCACGTCATCCCAGGTTACCGCCGAATCTGACGGCTTCAAGCTTTTCATCAAATCGACAGTGCTGTCGAAATAGCTGTTTGCCCTTTCGATGTAGGCGCTGTCGCTTTCGCCGCCCATCTTCTCAGGTTTAGTAAGCTGTACCTGGATTCGCTGATAACCCGCTTTCTCCAGGGTCTGTGACATATCGAATATCAATTTCTGTTCGAGGTGAGCTATAAAGCCGATCGATGATAGTATGCTTACACCGCGCGGATCATGAAAGGTGGCGTCAAGGCCGGTAAAATAAAACGACCCGGGATCGACCTTTACTCGCTGGCTGTCTTTTTCATAAAATATCTGCCAGCCGTTTGAACCCGGTTCAAAAGCTAAGTACCTGTTGTCGCACGGATTGAATTCCGATATTGACTTGCTGTTATGATTTAATATTACTTCTCCCCCGAAACAGCCGTCGATAAACAGCGAATGAAAAAACATGTTTACAATAGTTTCAATTCCGCCGGATTTCTGATACGAAAAAGGAGCAAGAATCTGATCGATATCATTGATTAGCTTCTTGCCTGCATCCTGCGATAGACGACTGAATTTGAATTCGACCGGCGCCGAACACAATCGTGTCCAGAGCCAGACAGCCCCGTTTAATACCGGGATGTTTTCTGCCAGAAATCGATACAGGCTCAAACGATCCTGGCGACGGTAACCATAGCCTGACGGCAATTTCATCTCGAAACTGCTTATCCGTGAGGTCTTAGCCGAGGGTCTGGACAAATCCTGCTTCGCTTTGCCGAGAAGTTCCCTTAGTTTACTTTTGATCATACACGCTCCTGATAGTCGATAATATTACGCTTTTAATTAAACCGAAGCTGACAAAGCTAATGCTGATTGTACGTTGGTTTATTACCTAAGGGGCAAACGGGGGGACGTGTGCCGCCCACAACAGCTTAACAGGCAGGGTTTTCCAACCCTGCTTCGCCTCTGGCGAACCAAGTTCTTTGTTCAAGAACTGCCTGCTAAGGATAAGGCCGTAGGTTGGGGGTCCTACAGATCCGTAGGACTTGTCCCCCAACATGATTGCGGCCGGATAAACCGACCGCCTACATTATTCTTTTATTGCGCTTTCAGGAATCCCATACGGGTCGCATGACCTTTCCTGACAACAGAAATATCCGTCGGGAAGGGATTCCCGACGGCGCGGGGAAGGCAGGAAAACTGTAGGTCGAAACCCCTGCGGTTTCGACAAAACGGTTGCCCGACTGTGTTGCCGTCAGGTGCGGAGACCTGACGGCACGTAATATAAGCAACATCGCTATAGACGCAAAAAAGACGGCCTTTTGAGAAATACTCATGAAGACCGCCTTTTGAAACACGTATGTTTGCTTCTATTTAACCGAACCAGTCGGAATAATCTTGCTGTTTATCACAGGCGTATCACAGTTCGGCCAACCATCCGGCGCAGTATCAGGAAGAGGAGGCCAGAGCGGCTCATAATCGGGGCAGGGTACCAAACTGCCGCCAGCAACAAAGTAGCCTACCAAAGCAGTTACGTCACCGCCGATGATGGTACAGTCGCCATTAATATCGGCAGATGCCCAGAAACCATCCA